>CAZLMW010000093.1:0-33123 GCA_964560875.1 uncultured Enterobacteriaceae bacterium | reverse complement strand
GCGCGTGAACGCTATCTCTGCGCGATTTTGCCGACGCCGCTGATGTGCTTGTCGACCGTCTTCGGGTCGCCGCCGTACGTGACACTGCCCGCGCCCGAAATATGAGCCTCGAGCTTGTCGGTCGCGTTCACGTCGACCGTGCCGGCGCCGCTGACGTGCACCTTGGCAACGCCGGCCGCGAGGCGTGATGCGTCGACGGACGGCGCGCCGGAGAGCTTCATGTTTACCTCATCTGCGCGCCCTGTGACCGACAGCGCCGCCGCCCCGCTCAGACGTACGGTGAATCGTTTCGTGTCGATATCAGTCACTTGTCCGGACGCGGCGCCCGAGATCTTGAGCTCGTCGAGATTCGCGACAACAGCGCTGACCTCAAGCGGAAGATTTGGCGTTTTTTCGCCGTCAATTCGGATTGTAAGCGCACCATCAGTGACTTCAAGCTTCACGTTTGGCACGACGTCATCGTCGCCTCGGAGAACGACCGTGCCGTCCGCTTCCTCGGGATCGACGCGCAGGTTGAGTTTGGCACTCCCGGAGACATGGATCTTGTCGAAGCGATCGACTTTGCGCGTCTCGCTCGCCGCCTTGCCACTGCCCCGCTTGCCACAGCCGACGACGAGCAGGCAGACGGCCACGACGAGCAAGCTACGGCCCACAACACCAAGCATGCGCGGATAAGGCAGCGCGCCACACCGACCTGTCATGCCAGGGCTCCCTGGATCTTGCGAATCAACTCGGCCGCGTCTTCGTCTTCCAGCTTGCCGGAGCGCCAGCCGACACCGAGCCCGCGGTCAGCGAACTTGGGGATGATGTGGAAATGCACGTGAAATACAGCCTGGTGAGCCGGAGCGCCGTTGTTTTGCAAGATGTTGTAGCTCTCCGCACCCGTCGCCGCCATCACCGCCCGACAGATGCGAGGCAATACGCGACCGATGGCCGCCGCCTGGTCATCGGACATCTCGTGGGCGAACGCGACGCGCTCCTTGGGGATGATGAGCGCGTGGCCAGGGGACAGCGGGAAGATGTCGAGGAAGGCCAGCACGTGCTCATCTTCGTAGAGCCGATGACACGGCACCTCGCCATCGAGGATCTTGTCGAAGATCGTTGGACTGTTGGGGTTCATGGGCAGTTCCTTGACGTCGTGGATTGGGGCAGGATGGTAGCTCGAAAGCACGATGACAAGCGGCGCTTGGCGCCCACACATCGGATTCGGAGAGCGGATATGAGTTCGGAATCGAGCGGCACACCGGGCGGGATCGACCGCCTGCACGGCATTGCCACGTGGGGTGTGTCAGCGGCGACAGCGGTCGTTGCCCTCGTGCTGCTGTTGGTCGCGCCTGACGCTGACGCCCAGCATCACCGCAAACACGCCAAGCCCGCGGGTAAGGTGAGCGTCGTCGCGGACATCACCCAACCCGACTCGATCGCCGCCGCCGCACGCAAGCGCGGATGCAGCGACGGCGCCAAGTGGAGGAAAGTGCGGGACGATCGGCCGGTGAAGCTCTGCCGAAAACGCCCCCTCGAAGAAGGATGCATGTTGGAGGACGGTCGCAAACACGGCGCCTGGATCCGCTGGGACAAGACGCGCAAGTGCAAACAACCTCTGACCATTCGGATGTACGACAAGGGTCGCAAACACGGTATGGAACACGTCTTCGTCGCAGCCTGCGCCGGCAAAGGCAAGCGGGAGAAGTGCACCTACGTCCCGGTAGAGGCTGGCCCCTATCGCGACGACAAGCGACACGGCGTTTGGACCCGTTTCCGCGACGACGGCTCCACGTTGGAGAGCGGCAACTACTTCGACGGCCAACGCCACGGCCCGTGGACGCGTTTCGCGGCGAACGGAAAGGCCCTTGAAGTTGTTTGCATGCAGGCGGATGAGGAGACTTGGAAGGCCACACCGCAGAAGGTCGCAGGTTCAGCGATGCCGTGCGCAGTGACGCAGCAAAAGAAGAAGCAGACCGGCATCAAGCAGGTTTCTGCGGCGGAGCAGAAAGCCAGCAAGCTTGTGCACCTCGCTCAATCGACGACAAAGCTCTCGTTGCGGGTTCGCTATCTGCAAAAGGCCGTCAGCCTCGTGCCAGCAAACGCGCACTACCGACAGCTCCTCGATGCCGCGCGGGCACAGGCGGAAGACGCGGCAAAGTAGCCCGGCACCTCGTCTGACAGCACACACCCATCATGTGCGCAAAAACACCTCCCACCGGGAACAGATCCGCACCCTGCGCGGTTGTCGTGTCGATCCGCTCAATGCAGATGCTTGACACGTCCTACGCCCAATAGTAAGTGTGCACTCACTAACGAACTCGACCCGTCGGCCGAGTCCGTGTTCACCCGCCCGATCCGCGACGCCGTACCCGACCGGCGGACGCATGAGCCTGCCCGAGCACTCCATGGCCCGTCCGCGCACAATCGACGACGAGACGATTCTCCATGCGGCGCGGTCCGTCTTCTTGGACGACGGTCTGCGGGCGTCCACGGCACAAATCGCACGGGCCGCTGGCGTCTCGGAAGGCACGATCTTCAAGCGATTCGACACCAAGGAGAAGCTGTTCTTCCGCGCGATGGGATTTGACGCCGGCATCGACTTCGGACACATCGCCAGCGGGCGCATCGGCGTCGGAGAGCCCCGCGACCAGCTCGTGGCGATCTGCATGGACTTCACCGCGTTTTTCCGTGAAATGGTGCCCCGCATGATGATGCTGTGTTCCCATCCGAAGTGGGATCCGCGGAGCTTTTTCGCCACCGCAGACGACGCCCCGCCATTGCGCGCCATCGCCGCCGTCGCCGCCCATGTTCGCGCCGAGCAAGCTCTGGGCCGCATCGGTCCATGCGATCCCGTCGTCGTTGCGCGCATGGTTATCAGTTCGATGCACAGCTTCGCATTCTTCGAGACGGCGGGCCTCGATGCCGGCCGCTTGAGCGATGAACGCAACCACGCCGAAGCGGTCGTTGAGCACCTGTGGCAAGGCATCGGCGCGACCGCGGAAAACGGATCCGCACCGGGAGGAGCGTGATGGCTCGTCCACGACGACCGTCCATGCTCTGGAGCACATCGTTGCTGGCGGCGGTGCTCGCGGCGATTGCTGTGTCGACGGCTGGCTGCACGATGCACAAGGTCAAGACCGACCGGAAAGTCCCGGTGAAGCTGCCTGAGCAGCTCGCAGAGGGCGGACCGGAAGGGCCGGATCGGTGGTGGATCGCGTTCGGTGATGACGGGCTCAACCGTCTCGTGATGAAGGCGTTGCGCGACAACTACGACCTGCGCCGGACGTGGGCTCGGCTCGAACAATCGGCCGCCGTCGCACGACAGACGGGCGCGGCTTCCCTGCCGACGGTGCAAGCTTCCGCAGACGCGCAATACAGCCAGCGCGCCCTCGCGATCGGCAACCAGGTCATCGACACGGCCGCGTGGCAGTTTCCCTTGTCGGTGAGCGCGTCTTATGAGCTCGATTTGTGGGGGCGCGTGCGTGCGACCCGGGCGGCGGCAGCGACCGACGTGGCGGCGACTCGGCAGGACCTCTCGGCGATGGCGATGACCGTTGCCGCGCGCGTTGGTGACACGTGGTTGTCGCTGATCGAACGGCGCGAGCAGAAGCGGTTGATCGAAGAGCAAATCAAGATCAGCGAGCAACTTCTGCAGGTCGTGCAGGGGCGGTTCGCGCAAGGGCTCGTGTCCGCAGTCGACGTGCTTCAGCAGCGGCAGCAGGTGGAGACTGCGCGCGGTCAACTTCCCCTGGTCGACAGCGCGATCGGTGTCTTGACCAACCAGCTCCGGGCGCTGCTCGGGATGCCGCCCCGGACGCCGCTGGACGTGCCCGAGGCGACCCGGATACCGGAGTTACCGCCGATGCCCGCGGTCGCCGAACCAGCCAAACTGCTCGACCGACGGCCGGATGTGCGCGCGGCGCGCTTGCGGGTCCTGGCGGCTGACCATCGCGTGGGAGTCGCGCTCGCCAACAGGTTTCCGACCCTGCGGCTATCCGGCCAGGCGGGCGTCACCGGCGTCATCACGGACAAAGCGACAACGTTGAACCCGGCTTGGAGCCTCGCCGCGGGTGTTGCCCGACCGCTCTTTGATGGCGGGCGCCTTGGCGCGGAACACGACCGCACGAAGATCGCGCTCCGGGATAGTGTGCTTGCGTGGGCGCAGGCGATCGTGCGTGCGTTGCATGAAGTGGACGATGCGCTGACCCGCGAACGGCAGCAGCGAGCGCACATCGCGGGGCTGCAGGCGCAGCTGACGACAGCCCGAAAGACGTTCGATGAGTCCAAGCGGCGCTACATGACCGGCGTTGGAGACTTCGTCCGGGTGCTGGCCGCCGAACAGAGCGTGCAGCGCCTCCAGAGATCCTTGCTGAGCGCCCGACGCCAACTGCTGTCACATCGCGTCTCGCTGCATCGCGCGATGGGTGGCGGATGGACCTCGAAACTGGTCAAGAGGAGCGAGCGAGATGGTGCGTAGAGTCCTGCAGATCGTCCTGCCACTGCTTCTCGTGGCCGCCGGCGTCGGCGCCGCAGTTGTGATGGTGAAAAAGCGTCCCAAGGCCGATCGTAAGAAAGCTGACAAAAAGGCATTGGTGGCCGACATCATACGGGTTTCCGCGATTGACCACCGTGTGACAGTGGCCGGCATGGGCAGCGTGGTCCCCGAGCGAACCGTGGTTCTGCAGCCGCGGGTCTCCGGCACGATCGTCAGCGAGGCGAAAAACTTCGAAGTCGGCGGCCGCGTGAAGAAGGGCGACGTGCTCGCTCGGATCGATGACCGCGACTACAAGTTGCAGGTCGCGCAGAGGCAGTCCGACGTCAAACGCGCCGAGTTCGAGGTGAAGGTCGAGAGAGGCCGGCGCGCAGCAGCGTTGCACGAGTGGAAGCTGCTCGGTGGGGGCATCAAGGCAACGGCCGGTGGCAAGAACCTGGCCTTGCGCCTGCCACACAAGGCGCGGGTCGAAGCGTCGTTGGCGGCCGCGAACAGCGCGCTCGCGATGAGCAAACTCGGGCTTGAGCGCACGGTTATCAAAGCACCATTCGACGCGATAGTGAGGACCAAGAACGCGTCGATCGGCCAGCTCGTTGGGCCGGGGACGCCGTTGGCGACGCTGGTACAGACCGACCGCTTCCTCGTGCATGTCTCGGTGCCTCTGCAACACCTCTCGTGGATGAATGTCCCGGGCCTCAACGCCGGTCCGGACGGCGGCTCCGAAGTGCTTGTCACCTGGGACGCAGGGGCCGGCGCGACCACACACCGCAAGGGGCGCGTGCAGCGACTTCTTGGCGACCTGGACCCCGCGGGCCGCATGGCACGCATCACGGTGTCGGTAGACGCCCCGCTCAACGCGACGAACGACGAATCTGCCCAGCCGATGGGAGTCGCGGGCAGCGCTGATTCTGGAGCGCGCCCCAAGCCGACAAACAGGATGCCGCTCTTGTTGGGCAGCTACGTGCGTGCCGAAATCCGCGGCAAGCAACTGCCATCGGTCGTCAGGATCCCGCGTGAGGCAGTTCGCGAGGGCGACAAAGTGTGGCTCGCTGACAAGGAAGACAAGCTCGCCATCGCTTCCTTGAAGATCGCCTGGCGAGAGCGGGAGGCCGTGCTCGCAAGCTCTGGAGTGCGCGCCGGGGACCGCATCATCGTCAGCCGCGTGCCCGGTGCGGCAGCCGGTATGCCTCTGCGGCCACGAGACGTCTCGGCAGCCAAGCAAGTCGCCGGCGGGGCGCCGAAGGCGGCGAAGAACAAGCGTAAGCCCGGTGGGCCCAACCCCGCATCGCCGGCACAGCCCGCCGCCGGTCCCGGTGATGCGCGCACGCCAACGGCAGCACGTTAGCAGGCAGGTTGATGATGCAGCCCCAAGGCAAACGAAGCGGCGCTCCCGCGACCGCCCGAGTGCGCGGCGCCATCGCATGGATGGCGACCAACTCCGTGGCGTCGAATCTGCTGATGATTGTGCTGCTCGCCGGCGGGGCATTGATCGGCCTGTCGATGAAGCAGGAGGTCTTTCCCGAGTTCGAGTTGGACATCATCACCGTCGGCGTGCCTTACCCCGGTGCCAGTCCAGCCGAGGTCGAACAGGGCATCGTGCTCGCGCTGGAGGAAGCGGTACGTGGCCTCGACGGTGTCAAGCGCGTGACGTCGAGCGCGGCGGAAGGCGCTGCAGGAGTCACGATCGAGCTGATTCTTGGCGCCGACAAAGATCGCGCCCTCGCGGACGTGAAGGCAGCGGTGGACCGCATCACGAGCTTTCCCCAGGACGCAGAGCGTCCTACCGTTAGCCTCCTGAGTAATCGTCGCGAGGTCATCAGCCTGGTCGTCTACGGCGACGTCGACGAGAGGACTCGGGCCACGGTCGCCAACACCGTCCGGGACGAGGTCCTGCGCGACAAGAGGGTGACCCAGGCCGAGGTCGCTGATGTCCGACCGCCCGAGATCGCGATCGAAGTCCCAACAGCCACGTTGCGCGCCTACAAGCTGACCATCCCTGCTATCGCGGACGCGATTCGACGCCACGCGGTGGAGCTGCCCGCGGGTGCCATCAAGACCCGCGGCGGCGAGATCCTGCTGCGGACCGCCGAACGTCGCGACGCCGGCCAACAGTTTCGCGACATCCCTGTCGTCAGCCGCCCCGATGGCTCCGAGTTGAAGCTCGGCGAGATCGCCCGCATCACCGACGGCTTCAAGGACGTGGACGACGCCGCCTTTTTCCACGGCAAACCCGCCGCGATGGTGCAGGTCTTCCGCGTCGGTGACGAAACGCCCATGCAGGTTGCGGCAGCCGTCAAGGAATACGTCGCCAAGGCCCGTGCCGACCTGCCAACCGGCGTCGAGATTTCGGTGTGGCGCGACTACTCGGAGATCTACCGCGACCGCATGAACCTGCTGCTGCGCAACGCCTACCTCGGCCTCGCGCTGGTCTTGTTGGTGCTCGGGTTGTTTCTCGAGGTGCGGCTGGCGTTCTGGGTCACGATGGGGATCCCGATCTCGTTTTTGGGGTCGCTGCTCATCGTGCCGCAGTTCGGCGGCGTGTCGCTGAACATGATCTCGCTTTTCGCGTTCATCGTGGCGCTGGGCATGGTCGTGGATGACGCGATCGTTGTCGGCGAGAACGTGTTCAACATGCGCCGCGAGGGCGTACCTCCGCTCGAAGCAGCCATCGCCGGCGCAAAGGGCGTCGCGATGCCCGTCACGTTCGCGATCTTGACCACCGTCACGGCGTTCGCGCCGATGTTCTTTGTGCCCGGATTCATGGGCAAGCTGTTCATGCAGATCCCCGCGGTCGTCGTGTCGGTGTTCGCCATCTCGTTGCTCGAGTCCCTGTTCGTGCTCCCCGCCCACCTTGCCCACCTCAAGACCGGCGCGACTTTCTTCCTCTTCCGCTGGATCGGTGTCGTCCAACAACCCGTCGCGCGTGCGCTGGAACGCTTCGTCGAGGTCATCTATGCGCCGCTCCTCAAGGGTCTGCTTCGATGGCGTTATGCCGTCGTTGCCGCCGGTCTGGCGATCCTCATCGGCACCATCGGCTTTGTACGCGGCGGACACATCGACTTCTCCTTCATGCCCCGCGTGCAGGGCGACGTCATCACCGCGAATCTCGAGCTGGTCTTCGGCTCTCCCGTCGCGGACACCCGCCGGGTCAAAGACCAACTTGTGAAGGCCGCGCAAGAGGTCATCGCAGAAAGCGGCGGTGATGAAATCGTGCGTGGCCTCTACGCCCAGGTGGGCGGCAACATCCGAGGTGGAGGCCCCGGACCCGGCGGTCGTTCCGGTGGCAAGAGCAACCTCGCCGGTGTGCGTGTTTTCCTGGTTCCAAGCGACAAGCGCACCATCACAACCGGCGAATTTGCGCGGCTTTGGCGAGACAAGGTCGGCGACGTCCCGGGGCTCGAGAGCCTGAAATTCAAGTTCAGCATGGGCCCCAGCGCAGGCAGCGCGATAAGCATCGAGTTGAGCCACGCTGACCTGGGTGTGCTTGAGCGAGCAGCGGGCGACCTCGCTGAACAGCTCCGCACATTCGCCGGAGTCAAGGACATCGACGACGGCTTCTCGGCTGGCAAGCCGCAGTTCGACTTCCGGATTCGCCCCGAGGCGACGAGTCTTGGCATCACGGCTTCCGATCTCGCGCGCCAGGTCCGAGCAGCCTTCTACGGTGCCGAGGCACTACGCCAACAACGTGGGCGAGACGAGCTGCGCGTAATGGTTCGCCTGCCCGAATCCGAGCGCATCTCCGAACACGACCTCGGCCAATTGATGCTCCGTACCCGCGACGGAAAAGAGGTCCCGCTCGCGGTCGCCGCGGAGATCGTGCGTGGCAAGAGCTACACGACGATTCGACGCCTCGACGGGCGCCGTTATGTGGACGTCGATGCCGATGTAGACAAGACCAAGACGGGGTCAGGCAAGGTCTTGCGCGCGCTCAAAGTCAAGACGTTGCCGGCGCTGATGGCCCGCTACCCAGGCCTGTCATGGAAATTTGGCGGGGAGCGGCGTCATCGCAACGAGTCGCTGTCGGCTCTCGGCCGCGGATTCGCCTTTGCCATGTTGGTGATGTTCGCGCTGCTCGCCGTGCCATTCAGATCGTACGTGCAGCCCGCGGTCGTGATGAGTGCCATCCCGTTTGGCATCGTCGGCGCGGTGATCGGACACGTCATCATGGGATTTGAACTCTCGATGATCAGCATGATGGGGATCGTGGCGCTGTCCGGTGTGGTCGTAAACGACTCGCTGGTGCTGGTCGACGCGGCCAACCAGCGACGCCGGGAAGGCCGGTCCTATTTCGACGCGATTTCGTGGGCCGGCGCGCGCCGGTTCCGCCCCATCTTGCTGACCTCGCTGACCACGTTCCTCGGATTGGCGCCGATGATTCTTGAGTCGAGTGTGCAAGCCCGATTCCTGATCCCGATGGCCGTCAGCCTCGGCTTTGGCATCCTCTTCGCGACCATCATCGTCCTCGTCCTGGTGCCCTGCTTCTTCCTTATCGTCGAGGACATGCGCGGAATCTACATCGATGATCCCTGGCCCGAAGAGTCCGACGCGGACGACGACGCGGGTCTGAGCGGAACCAACACGGGCCTCGATGGCGCCGCGTCCGACGCGATCGGCGCAACCTGAAGCGACAAGGCATAGATTCCCGCCTCAACATCGGCGGGCAGACAAACGAGCTCGGTGATCGTCCGTTGCGGATGCGAAGCGGTTGCGGATGCTCGCTCGCCCTTTTTCAGGCCCCAGAATGCGCGGTGGTTTGGAGTTGTGCCGCCGTCGTCCTCTCGGTCGATCGATGGCAAGTCGACAACAAGGTGCTGCACGTCCGAGGCGGCGATGACCGCGGCTGCTTCGGCGCTTAGATAGGCCGGATTTTTACCCGAAAAATCCACGGCTTCATGCCGGTGGTAAGGTTCCGTACCAATCACCAACGCGTCGATGCCATCAAGCCCTCCGGTCGCGGCAAGGAGGGCGGCCCCTGAGACGATCTTGTCGGATTTGTCGCAGCTCCCCAGGTAACTTTCGCCGCTGCGCCGCAAGGGCACGGGCCTGAGCCAGACAACGCGCGCCACCATCCAACCGATGGGTGCCACGGCGTCGACATTCGGGCCGTCGTCGGTGATGTGCCGGACGGATTCGGTGTGGGTGCCATGGCCGTGTGCGTTGCAGGTCAAGTCAAAGCAGTTGACGCTGCCGCCTTCACGCGTCGCGAGCCGCCGTCCGCCCCCGATATCGACCGGCTCTGCCGCTGCGTGCCCCAATCCAAAAGCGGACGTTCCACCACCGACGCGGACAGGCCGAGACAGGTCGATAGCCTCGGCGAGCACGCCAACAAGCTCCCGACCGTTGTGCTGGACCCGAAGTTGCATGGTTGCCGGCCTGGTCTAATCGTCGCGAGGTGAGGGGTGGACGGCGCCGCATTCCCCGCACGTTCGCGCCTCGATGCTGTCGTAGAATCGGTCGAAAACCGGCGCCAGTTGCGTGGTCGTGTCGGTTAGGTGAAAGCTCTCTTCGTAGACGACGGCGCGGCACCCCGGGCAGTACCACAGCACCGTGTCGTGCTTGTCCGCCGGCCGCGCATATTCCACGACGACACCCACGGTGTCGGCCTCGCGCTGGGGCGAGTGGGGCACGCACGGCGGCAACAAGAAGCACTCGCCTTCACGGATCTTGAGGTCGCGGAACTCACCGTCCTCGACGATCTTGAGCGTCATGTCGCCCTTGATCATGTAGAAGAGCTCTTCGAGTGGATCGATATGGTAGTCGGTGCGCTCGTTCGGTCCGCCGACCACAAACACCATGAACCCGCCGTCGTTGTAGAGGTTCTTGTTGCCGACCGGCGGCTTGAGCAGGTGCTTGTTGTCACCCAACCATTGGCCGAAGTTGATGGTCGCAAGTTTGGACATGATTCGCTCCGATGCGCCGTCTTTCGAGCGCGGCCGGGATGTCAGAACCGAAGAAAGCCGGTCGCGCCGATATAGGGCTGCAAGACGGACGTGTCCTGGTCGGCTTGGCTAACGGTTCCGCCCGGGCAGTTCTCTTTGCCGATACGTTTGAGCGCATCCCCTGCACCCGGGACCACCTGGAGACCGGCGCCAACGTCGAGCACAAACGTATCGCTGAAGTACATGTTGAACGCAGCACCGGCGCGCACGTCCATGCCGATCGTGTCCTGCCAGCCGCCGCCGGCCTTGATGAGGATGCGCATGCGGTCCTTGATGTTGGCGACGGAAAAGAGCGCGGCAGCGTCGTAGTGGGCGTGCAGCTCGATGTCCGCGAACGTGCAGGCGCCGGTAATCGCGATGAGCCACGGCATGTATGCGGCGCCGACCTCGATCCCAAATCGCTTGCCGAGGATCCGGGCCGCGATTCCAAACCCATGTTCTTTGAGCACGGTTGGACCGACGGCGAGCTCCCATCGGTCGAGGTTGAAGCGCTTGGCGGGCGCGCGGCGACGCGGTCCGACAGGCCTGGCTCGGGGTGGCAACGGCTGGGCTGCGGGCGTCCTCATCGCAGGTGGCAACGGCTGGGCCGGCTGGTCTGGCTGGGTGGGCTGGTCTGGCCGGGTGGGCTGGCCTGGCTGGGCAGGCTGGTCTGGCCGGGCTGCTGCAAGTGTCGGGTCCGACGCGATGAAGGCGACGACCGCGAGCGCCACCATTGAACAACCACGAATGCGCGAACGGCGAGCCGTTGTGGGGGCGATGGGAGGCGGCATGACGACCTCGAGGACCTGCAGATTGGCTCCAATTGTCCCACGACCGGAGTCGATGCGCACCCCGAGGGCCGCACTTGGTCAGGGCGATGTCAGCGGCGCCGCTTGAGACGGTCGAGCATCTCGCGGTCGAGCCAGAAGATCGCGCTCTGCTGACGATGACCTGCCCTCGTCGGAAGCGGTGTCGGTGTTTCAATCGCCCATCCCACCGCACAGAATGGCCGTTCTTCGCTTCCGCCGGATCATAGAACATGCGAACGCAACTCGCACTTGGCCAAATGACGTACCGCGTGATTCTTCACGGTTTTCTCGGCGCAGTTCGAACAAGCGTGAATGGCCGACCGAGGCCCACAGCGCGTCTATCTGCCCGGTCCGCTAGAAGCCGGCGCCGGCCGGGTAGCCGTAGCTGACGAACTCATCCCAGCCATACACGACGACGCCGACGGGTTGGGTTGCGGCAATAACGTGGCCGCCCGGGTTTAGCGCGAGGCGCGCGACGTCGAATTGTGAGCCGGGCACACCAGAGAATTTTCCCGCCCCGACCGACTTGCCGTCCAGCGCCACCGCAACGCCCTTGGCCCGGACGATGTTGACGTAGGAGTGCTTGTACTTGTCCGGTGTCAGGAAGACGTAGTGGCTCAGCCAGCGCTCCTCGGCGACCGCCAGGATGAACGCCGGATCGCCGATCTTGGCGTCCTGTTGCTGGGGCACATTTGGGCAGTCGGTATGCTTTTGGCAGGCGAGCCCTTTGCCGGTCTTGGCGAGGTACGTCGCACACACTTTTTGGCCGAGCTGTTGCGCGGTGCACAAGTCGTTGTTGGGATCGGGCGCGTTGGCGGACGCCATGAACTGTCCGACGAGGATTGGCTTGTCGGCGGCGATGGTGAAGTCGGCCTTGGAGGCGAACTCGAAGAACTCGCCAGCGTTGAGCACGAGCTTGGAGCCCTGCGGAGGCTTTGTCGTGATGTTGGTCCCGTTGTTGGCTGCCATGACGCGCCACACGTCGGGTTCGAGGCCCCGTTTCTTGAGCTTCGTCGCCACGTAGGTCTTTCCCCAGGACGATACCGGGAACAGCTGCTGTTCGATGTGGTCGGCGCAGCACGTCACCGGACAATCGGCGATGGTCTTGCAGGCCCATCCCCCGTTTTCGCACTTGCCGATCGGCTGCCCTGCCCCCTTGAGGCAGTTGTTCGTGTCGGGAACGTTAGCTGCCTCACTACCGGCGAAAACAGCGATTGGCCCGTCCGCATCGACGCGCGAGCCGGTCAGGTCGGCTCCGATTGCGGCGGTTTCGAGGTTGAAGACGCGTCCAGGGGCGAGCGAGAGCTTAAACGTCTGCCCCTTCTTGAGCGCCGGCACGTTCTTGGCGGCCATCGTCGGCGCGGTGACCTGCACGGTTACATTGACCGATTTGCCCTGCGTGCCTGCTCCAACAACGGTCAGGTACGACGGATGCGCGATGAAATTCTGGCGGCGCGTCATCACGTAGTAGTGCTGGCCGAGCACGTGTTCGGGCAGCAACAAGGACGCGTCGTTGCTGAACACGCCGAAGTTCTCAAGCGGATTGAACTGGTAGGCGATGATCGGGACGTTGCTGCTGATCTCGAACGCCTTGTCGGCGATCTCCGTGCCGTCGAGGCTGGTCCCCGTCAGTTTCCAAGCGGGATCGGGCAGCTTGAGCGCCGCGAGGAATCCCGGCTTGACCTGGTGCGTAGCGACGTGTTTGCCGAGCCGGACTTTCACGTTGGCGGTCACTCCGGTGCTCACCCCGACGGTGTTGCTGACAATGACGGCGAACTGCATGTTCTGCGCATCGAACGTCTGCCCGCCCGATTTATGCACCGCGTTGTCGAGGTCGACCGCCCAATAGCGACAGCCCGCGTGCGTATTCGACTTCAGGTCGCCGCTGCAAGGGTTGACGCACACCCCGGCCAGACAGCCCTGGTCCGCGTTCGCGCAGTCCTTGACGACATCGAGCGCGCTGCCATCGGGCCGACATTGAACGGCCTTGCTACCGATGCACTTCTTGATTCCGGGCACACACGCCTTGCACGCACCAGCGATGCACTCGTTGCCCTTTGCGCAGGTCTTGTACACGTCAGCGTCGGTTCCAGCCTTGTTGCATTGCAGCACTCGGATGCTCTTGCCACCGGCCGGGGGGGCCTGGCAGAACCGCTGGCTGGGTTCACAGAAGCCGCACACACCCTTGATACACACAGGTTTGGCATCGGGGCACGACGCGAGCTCAAATCCTTTGCCGGACTTGTTGCACGTCGCCACGAAACCGGTCTTGCACCAGGTCGATCCCGGCTTGCACGCGATCTCGGCGCAGGAGTAGTTCTCACACGCCGTGCCGGCCTTCTTCTGGGTGCATTGAAAGTCGACGATGCATTCGACGCAGACGCCCTGGGTGACCAGGCACATGGGCGTGTCCTTGTGTTTTGCGCAGTCGCTGTTCTTCTCGCACGGGGGCCCGGTGACGGCCGCCACATCCTTGGGTTGGGGCGAAACATCGACGTTGTTGCCCGCGACGTCCTGGCCACTGGCAGCTACATCATCGCCGCCCAATGTGTCGGTCGCGCCGATGACCTCCCAGGGCTGGGTGTCTGAAAACGGCGTACCGACACCGCCGGGCGCAGGTTGGAAATCAGGCCTGTCTTGGCCGCAGCCGACCAAAAGCGCGACAAACCACGCGAACGTGCCAATCGTTAGAAGCCTAACGAACGGCGGATGCCGGTCTCCGAGGGCGCGTCTTACCACTTCCAGTCCGGCGGACGATGAAAGACACCCGTGCTGCAGGCTGCCTTCCGTGGTGGGCTCGTGTTGTTGTCCTCGCGGCACTCGAAGAAGGTCGGGTTCTGCTTGTCGAGCAGGATCTTGGCGCGAAATGCCGTGTTGCCGGTCTGGTCGAGCACCTTGGTCTTGAACTGGAGCGCCACGACCTGCCCTGGCCACAGCGGATGTTGGGTCACCGCGGTCCCCAGGAGTTTGTCGCCGCCCGCGGCCACCTCGAAGAAGCCGACCTTGACGCCCTTGGGCAGCCGCGCTTGACCGAGATTTCGCGCCAACGCACGTAGTTTGAGCGGCTTATCGCACAACACCTGCACATCGACGGTCGCGTCCGGCGCGTCGTAGATGCCCTTGTCCTGCACGTTTTGACGGAAGTTGTTGAGCCATTTGAGCGTCCAGTTCTTCTTTTCGTTGACCGGCACCGTCCCGTACGCCGCGGTCTTCGTGCAGGCGCTGTCGTGCGGATCGCAGATGTCGGTGACGTGATAGGTGTGCTGCGACCAGAGCGTACGCGTGCCAACCCAGCGACCCGATTTGCTGCCGAAAACGCGCACCCCGCGCCAGGCCGGTCCGTAACTTGGTGGGCTCCACTTCGGCCAGCCGCTCATGCCCTTGTTGTAGGGGGAGACGTTGCATTTCCAACCGCCCGAATCCATCCGCGCCCCGTTGCTGATGAGCACGATCTCAGCCTGCCCGTCGCCATCCACGTCCGCCACGATCGGCGCTTCGGTAGCGGTGAAGCTGCTGCTGTTGGCGGAGTAGCGGACCTTGCCGGTGCTGCCGTCGTAGACCCACAGGTAGCATTCATCCATGTAGATGACCTCCGCCTTTCCGTCGCCTTCGAAATCGAAGACGGTAGAGCCGGTCACCGACGAGCTGAGGTCGTGGTTCTTGGCCTTCCATGCGATGGACAGCTTGCCGCCCGCGACATCCACCATCGAATACAGGTTGCGCTGTGCTGCGCCGATTTCGGGCAGTCCGTCGCCGTCGAAATCGGCGATGGTGGGAGGGCCGCCGCTGCCGGTGCCGGCGAGCTTGAAGCCAGCCACCTTCACCTTCCCGGTCGGCCCATCGATGACATAGACACGCCCACTGCCGATGACGACGACCTCCGCGGTGCCGTTCTTGTCGAGGTCGGCCACCGCCGGGAAACCATCGGGCACGCCAACGGCTTTCCACACGATGTTGCCGTTGGAATCGTACGCTGTGTTGCCACCGATGAGCTCGAGATGGCCGTTGGGGTTGTTGTCGACATTGGCGAACGTCGACAGGGCCCGACCGCTGCCACCACCCGTGCCGCCCTTTCCGACCCATTTACGGGCGACCTTTGTCATCGCCCCTGTGCCGGTGAAGCCGAACACCGAGTTGCCATACGCGACTTCGGGGTGGCCGTCTCCGTTCATGTCCGCCATCGCGAGCCCACCGCCCCAGCCGAAGCTGCCCGTCGTCGCGCCGGACACCGCGAGCTTGGACGTCGCAATCACCTTGCCTTTGCCGCTGACCGCGACAATGCGCCCCTTGCCCGCAGCGGTCACAATGTCCGTGCGCTTGTCACCGTCCACGTCCCCGAGGGCGACGCTCAACCCGGCATAGCCGAGGGCTCCTGGAAACGGCGAGGTTGCCGACCAAATCTCCGTGCCCGTTGCGCCATCGAGCGCACGCAGAACGCCGGTCCGGCACTTGGACCCACCGCCACACGAGCAACAGGTCGTCTTGGAGTCGCCGGTCACGACGACAACAACCGGAGGATCCAGCGAGTCGATCTTGCCATCGCAGTTGCTGTCGTGAATGCGCGCCACGGTCGGCGTCGACCACACATCGGTCTTGTTGCCCGCTATCTTGGCCTTGGGTCCCCAGGTCCACTCCAACACGGGGTCGAGTTTTCCTGGCGGCGGTTTCACTTCGCAGGCGGGCAGGCATCCTTTGGGAGCCGGCTTGCCCGAACCCTTCGGCGGGCACTTCACGGGCAGCTTGAGGCACCGCCCCATCAAGGCGGCCGGCGCGACGCACATCGGCCCCTTTCCGCCGAGCTTCTTGCCACCGCCAAGCGCGGTCTCGCAGTAGCCGTCGGGCACGCAGTCTTCGGGCGCCACGCAAGGTTTGCCCGGCTTCACGCAAGCCCCGGCGAAACACACCGACGCCGCGCCGCAGCACACGGCTCCGCAGACCTTGTTCTTATCGGCGCAACACTTGCCGGCGACGCACACCCCGACTTTGCAATCGAGGTTGTTGATGCACTCACCGGGTTTGAGCGTCTTGATGTCGATCTTGGGCGGGCCGGGCAAATCCGGGAGCTTGCCCGTGTCTTTTTTGCCCGTGTCTTTCTTGCCAGCATCTTTCTTGCCTGCGTCGGCGCTCGTCGCGTCTTGGAGCGTATCGGACAGCTCGGTTTTCGCGTCGGTTGCGGCGCCAGCATCGAAAACGTTGAGGGAGCTGTCCATCGTCGAGCCGTCTTTGCTCGCGCCCGAACCTGACACGTCAACGGTGCCGCCCTGCCCGTCCAAGGCGCCTTGCGTGGATCCAGAGCCGTCGCCCTTGGCGGTGTCGGCGGAACCCCTATCCGCGAATGCGATGTCGGAATTAGCGAACAGGCCGCCCGTGTTTCCAAATGACCCGGGCTGGGACCGATCCGAGCTACACGCGACGACCGCCACCAAGGCCAGCACCAGGACGGTGCTGCGGCTGACCGGTGCGAATATCGCGCTCATCGTTTCGCCCCTCGCAGACTGCGCTGGAGCTCCGCATCGGCGCAGGTGCTCGTTTCTTGCAACGGGGCTGAAACAGCCCCCTCGACCGAAAAAAGTGTCATTTCTTCGGCCTCACCCCAAATTCGCGCTTCGCGCGGCAGACTGCACCCACGTCCCCCATGATGAACGCGGCGGTTTGCGGCGCAGTTTGCTGGGCCCTGCAACGTTTGCGGCCGCGAAAGAGGATGCCTCATGGTGCTCGACAACCCATGGCCACTGGCGCTCAAAGCTGCATTCGCCTCGATGTTAGCCTATTTGTTGTGCGTCGCGCTCGATCTTCCCGACGGCGTCTCGGCGGCGTTCGTGGCCGTCGTCTGCGTGACCCCAACCGTGCTCGCCGGTCTGCGCCGAGCGGTGGGCCAGACCATCGGATCGATCCTCGGCGGCGTGCTGGCTGCGATCGCCATGACGCTGGAGCTGCCAACCGCACCGTCCCTCGGTGTTTCCGTCGGCTTGTCGGTCTTTTTCGTCTACCTGTTCAGGTTCCCGGGCGCGGTCACCGTCGCCGCGTTCACGGCCATCTACGTTCACCTGCTGCCGTTGGGCGCACCCGGCCACACGCTGTGGGTCCGCATCGCCGCCGTCCTCGTCGGTGCCGGCGCGGCGATGACCGTCAACACGATGGCCTCTGCAATGTTCTACGAGCGCATCTTCGCGCGGCGCTTCAAGCGGGTCGTGGCCTCGACTGCAGCTCGCCTCGAGCGTCTTGCTGCCGGGGAGCTCGAGGCGATGGTGCCGGTCTTCGCCACCCTGGGCTCCCTGTCGTGGGAGCTCCAACAGGCAACCACCGAACTCCGCTGGCGCACAACCTCGGTGACCGCGGAATCGGTCGATCGCCGACGCCGCCAGGTACGGGCCCTGATTCGGGTCGCACACTTCGCCCATGACCTCGCCTCGACCGTAGACGAAGCCGACTCGGCGCTGACACAGACCGACCGAGATCTGCTGGTACATACGGCGCACGTTCTACGTGGCCATGCTGGCAACCCGCCCACAAACCTCGGGGAAGTCGGCACGCGGCTACTGGCGACGCTGCAGCGCTATGAATCGGTGCGGAACGACGACACCAGCGGCTCATAGTTCCGCGCAAATAGCGGATCACGCCACGGAAAAGCCCACAGATCCGAGCTTTTCGACATGTGCCGTGACTTTCATGCCGGGTTGCAGGTGCACCGCGGGGGTCGCCGCGCCGGCGAGAACGACCATGCCCACCTTCAACGACTCACCGACGTCGGCAAGCATGTTCGCGAGGAACGCCAACGACTCGGCAGGATCACCCAGGATCGCGGCCGTTGACGCGGCGTGAGCCACCTCGCCATCGATCACCAGCTGCACATCGAGGTTCGCCAACCCTGGACCCTCGGCAAGCGATTGCGGCGCGACCCACTCGCCGATGGCGAATCGGCAAGACGACGCGTTGTCGGCGACCACATCCGCGAGCGCAAACTTGAAGTCGCGGTAGCGGCTATCGATGACCTCAATCGCCGCTGCCAGCCCGGTCACAGCCTTCATCGCGCCGGCCGCGTCAGTCGGTCCGCTGAGGTCTTCCCCGAGCAGGAAAGCCACCTCGGGTTCGGCCCGTGGATGCCCCATCTCGTCGCAGACAAGCACGGCGCCATCGGCGACCCGCATGGTCTCGGTCAGGTGCGCGTAAATGGGCTCGTGGACGCCGACCTGGGCCATCTTCGCCCGGCTCGTCAGCCCCATCTTCATGCCGATCAGACGATCGCCGCGCGCCGCTCGCAACCCAATTCCAAGCCGCTGAACGCGGTATGCAGCAGCCAGGTCCAAGGGCCCCGAAAGCGTCAACTGCGATACTAAACTGACCGATTGAACAGCATCATCAAGGCGCTCAGCGAGCCCCTGCAGGCGGGTTTCGTCCACGCGCTACCTCTCGTCAGCGCCGATGTCCGGCGTCTTGCTGCGGTTGGCGCCGTCGATGTCCTTGGGCACATCGCTCATGAACAACCCCTTGTTCAAGCAAGGCGAGCTGCTGGAGACGTGCAGGTCGAAAGGCGCCGCGGTCTTGATGTACCCGATCTTCGTCACGATCCGGTCGCCGGTCTGCTTGGTGTAGCCGCCGATCATGTTGGCCAGGCAGTTGTAGCCGGCCATGCTGACGAGCGGGCCTTGCACCAGGTAGGGCTTGCCAACGAGCCCGCGCGCCGCGTTGTTGCGAACGTCGAGTCCCGAGCCCTTGAGCACACCTTTGACCCCCGTCGAGCTCCCGTGCAGGAAGAGCAACGAGTTGAACACGAATTTCGCCACCTTGGTCGCCGAGTTCGTGCCGTACAAATCCATGCCGTGACGGCCGTCCTTGAGCACGAAAATGTTGTTGGCGATGAGCAGGCCCGCCCACGCTATATCGCGCGAGTTGATGGCGTCGACGTTGTTGTTCTTGAAGCGGTTTCCGACAATTTTGTAGTTGGACTGCGTGCCGCCGCGCAGCGAGATGACACCGACCGTCGAATGCGCGGGTTGCCCGCACGTGTTGTTCTCGAATCGGCACCCTTGCACCGTCAAGTAGCTGCTCGGCGAGTTGGAATGCTCGTAGACCATGCCGCTGTAACCAACCGGCCACGTCTTGGCGGTGAACTTGGAGAACACGAGGTTCTTGAGCGTGATGTGGTGATTGTCGCCCGCGGTGTCAAAGATGACGGGCGCCGCGTAGTAGCTCTTGAGCGACGAGGTGCTCAGCGATCCGTCGAACTTCACCCCCTCCAAGGTCACGTAGCGCGATTTGGCCGCGAATCGGACGATCCCGCGACGACTTCCGCTGGGCGTCACGCCCGTCAAGACGACCTTCTGGTAGCTCGTTCCAACCGGCGGCGCGCGAATCAGCAGACGATTGGTCGACCCCATCCCCGCGACGTACGGCACCTCAAAACCGACCGACGAGTAGTGGTTGCCCGGCTTGAATTCCCACGTCGTCGGCCCGCCGATGCCGCATTTCTTCAGGTTGTTGACCGCATCGACATACTTCGCGAAATCGCCGCCCGACCCGATGGTGTAGCTGCCGTTCATCTTCGCCGTCGTGGTCTTCACGCACGGTTTGGCGGGCGCGGTCGGCGAACCACCGGCGACCTCGTCCATGCCGATATCCGGTGGATTCTCGCGCTCCTGGCCGTCGAAATCGCCGATCACGGCGGGGATCGCGATGCCCCTGCCCTTGACCAGCGAGTCTTTCTTGATGTGCAGGTCGAACGGCAGCTTCGTCGAGAGGTAGTCAGGATTGGTCACGATGTCCTTGCTGAACGCGTAGCCGGGCTTGACCTTGTACAGGCAGTTGTAGCCGGGCGTGGTCAGGGGCGTGCTCGGCCCGACCATCGTTGGAGCGCTCGCAAGCGTGGACGAGAAGATGTTGTTGCGCAGCAGTGGAGTCTTGCCGTTGACCTTGCCGACCAGGGCGAATCCAGCCTTGAGAAAGAGCAACGAGTTGTAGACGACGACCGGCGAGCTGGTCGCGGTGTTGTTGCCGGTGAACCGCAGGAAGGCGGGCGAGGTCATGATGACCTGGTTGTTGGCGACGGTCAGCGAGGTGAGCTTGGTCACGTTGCTCACCTGGATAACGGTCGGCGTGCCTGGGCCGAAACGGTTGCGGTGGATGTTCAGGTTGCTGACGCCGCCGCCGGCAATGGCGATGTAGGACTGGGACGTGGTCGAAACCGCGGGCGCGATGTTGGTGATCGTGCAGCGCGTGATCTCGATGTTGCTGACCGTCCCGCCGAGCGAGTTCACGTAGATTCCCGCGATCTCCGTGGTCGACGACCACTTTGACTTGCCGAAGTCGCGGATGACGAGGCCGTCGAGCACGATTCCGGTCTGCGATCCGCCCTTGGCGAACACGATGGGTCCCGCGAAGCTCCCCTTGATCCGGTTGTTGGCGTGGCTGCCGTCGATCTTGAAGCCGCGCAACGTGATGAAGCGAGCGCCCGATGAGAACAACACGACCGAAGAGCCGGCGCCTGAGCCGTTGACCCCAATGAACTGGGTCGATTCGTACGAGGTCGGCGTCTTCTGCTTGGCGGTGAACGTGACCCGACGATTCGACGCGACGCCCGGGTACTTCGAAAACCGGAACCCGGGCTCCTGGTACGGGCCCGGCTGAACCTGGATCGTAACGGGCCCGGAGACACCGCACTTGGCGAGCTGCTTATTGGCCTCGGCGAAGGTGGCGAACGTGCCCTTGCCGCTCGGCACAAGCGTGAGCGTTCCCTTGTAGCCGCCCGATGGACAGCCGCCGGTCAGCAGGCACTTTCCGACTTTGCATACCTTGCCCTTGGCGCACGTCACGCCTTCGCCAACGGGCGTCGTGTTGCAGCCCTCCTTCGGGTCACAGCCGTCGGCGGTGCAGATGCTGTCGTCGTCGCAGACGATGGGGCTGCCCTTGCATTGGCCGGACTGGCAGGTGGTGGACTTGGTGCACTTGTCGTTGTCTTCGCAGGCGGCGCCGGGCTTGAGAGCGACGTGCAGGCAGCCCTTGGTCGTGGAGCAGGAGTCGGCGGTGCAGGGCTTCTTGTCGTCGCACGCGTCCTTCTTGCCGCCGCACTTGGCGGACTTGCAGATGTCGTCGAACGTGCACTTGTCGCCGTCGTTGCACACCGTCCCGTCCTGGACCTTGGTGTACATGCAGTTGCCCTTGGCGTCGCAGCTGTCCTCGGTGCAGGGGTCGTTGTCCTTGCAGACCTTGCCGACGCCGGTGCACTTGTTGGCCTTGCACACGTCGTTTTTCGTGCACGCCGACCCGTCGTTGCATGACTCGCCTTCCTTCTTGGGCACCGACTTGCAGCCCTGTGCTTTGTCGCAGCTGTCGTTGGTGCACGGGTTGGCGTCGTCGCACTTCTTGGCCGTTCCCTTGCACGCGCCGGCCTTGCACGCATCGCCCCATGTGCAAACGTCGCCGTCGTTGCAGGTCAGCCCATCCTTCAGCTTGTTTTGGCAGCCCAGCTTCTTGCTGCAGAAGTCCTCGGTGCACGGGTCGTCGTCCTTGCACGTAATTTGTTTGGCGGGTGCGCATTTACCGGCGACGCAGCTGTCCGGCCCTGTGCATGGGTTCTTGTCATCGCAATCCGCGATCGACTGGCACGGGCACCCGGGCTGGCCTGGGCATCCCCCCGAGCTTGCTGCATCCGATGCAGCGTCGGCCGTATCGTCGTCAACCACGTCCGCGTCGGCGACAACACCATCGCCGAGTCCCGCGCCGTCTTCCGAGCCGCCGTCGTCCGTTCCACCCGCATCCGTCGGCGTCACTGCCGCGCCATCATCAACCCCCGACGCCCCATCGGATGCGCCTGCGTCGACCTTTGCGCCACCATCGCCGACATCGAGCCCGCGCAGATACGCGATGGGGTCGGTCGCTGACTCCAGCTCCGTCGCGATCCGCGATTCGCCGCAACCCACGGTCAGCACGACAAGCGCCGCCACGGAAAAAGCCGCGCGCGTGCTGATGGTGCCGGGCCGAGACAAGGCTCGAACCGCCTGCTGGTCGCCGTGATTGGTGCGGGTCATGGGTCTTTCGACGCTACGGGGTTGCGGTGTGCGTGTGGCTTCGGCTTGTCGCCGGGTTCGACCTCTCAGCCGGGATTCTTCAGCGCCACAGAACGCGTAGACTAGGGATCGCGGCCCGGCAGTCCAAGCCCCCCGGCCGAAACGTACGCAGGCACACGATTGGAGCGGTCCGCGAACGCGGCGGCCAGGTCAGGGCGGACACGATCCGCTGGCACACACCTTGTTTTTGCCGCACGGCGTTCCGTCCGGTGCGATCTTCAGCCCGCACAGCTTCTTGGCAGGGTCACACGTCGCGATCTTGCAGGCGGAAGGCGGCGCAACGGGGCACTGCGCGACCGTGGCCGGATTGACGCGGCAGTGAGGCACGCCGCCGGACTTGTCGCAATACAACGGCCCGGTGCAGAAATCGGCCTTCGCCGCGCAGTCCTGGTCGGTCTTGCAATCGCACTGCGACGGACCTGACTTGCACGACGACGCGACACAGAACGATGTCAGCGTGCAGGGCTGTCCGTCGTCGCACGCGGCCCCGTCTTTGAACGTCTGCACCGAACACGCCCCGGTTTTCGCGTCGCAGGCGTGGGTGGTGCAGCCCTTGAGCACACCTTGGCAAATCGGCACGTCGCGGGGGTCCTTTGCGCACTGGCCCGCGAATTGGTAGTTGCAATACAAGCCGGGCTTGCACGCCGCCCCGGACTCGAGTTTGTCGCAGTCGCCGTCGTCGACGCAGGCGCAAATCAGCGTTCCAGAGACGCACTTTCCCGCTTTGCAGTGATCGTCTGCCGTGCACTTCTCGCCGTCGTCGCAGCCGGAGAAGTCGAGCTTGGCCACCAATCCGCATGTGCCGGTCGCCTTGATGCAATCGTAGGACCGACAGCTGGTGCTCTTGGCCGGGTCGCAGTAGGGCGCGGTTGCCGGGTCGGGTTTGCAGACGTTGGTTTTGCCGGTCTTATCGCAGAAGCGCTTGGCCAGGCAGTTGTTGGGCGGCACGTTCTTGGTCGCGCAGTCCGCATCGACATCGCACTGGCAGATGTTCGTCCCCGACACGCACTTGCCGCCGGCGCATATGTCGCTGGCCGTACATCGATCGCCGTCGTTGCACAGGACGGGCTTCTTCTTGGGCGGCGTCAGGGCGCATTTGCCGGTCTTCGGGTCGCAGCCGTTGACGAAACACGGCGAGTCGGTGTGAGGCGCGCAAAACGGCACCGTCGCGGGATCGGCGACGCACTTGTTGCCGCCGATATGGTTGCAGTAGGGCACGCCGTTGCACGGGTTGCCGTCGTCGGGGCAATCGGCGTTGGTGATGCAATTGCACACCTTGACGTTCCCGGCCTTGCACGTGCCGACGTCACAGTTGTCATTGACGGTGCACGCATCGCCGTCCGAACAAGCGAAGAACGCGTGTTGCCTTTTCTTGTGGGCCTTGATGTTGAACCAGAACGTGCCGTCCTTCTTGAAGATCTTGGTCTTCGTGATGTTCTCACGGGGGACCAACTGGCACGTTCCGGTCGCGCGCACACAGCGATGATCGATGCACTGCGTGTCCTTGTCGTCGTCGCAGAAGATGACGGTCGCCGGGTCCACCTCGCACTTGCCGGCGCCGCCGCACCGCAGGGTCCCGTTGCATGGATCGCCGTCCTCGTGCTTGGCGCAATCGCTGTCCTTGAGGCACTGGCAAATCACCGTTTCGCCGACGCACTTGCCGCCGTGGCAGAAGTCGTTGGCGGTGCACGAGCTGCCGTCGTTGCACGCTTTCGTGCCGTCTTTCTTGGGCGTGACCGGGGCGCACTTGCCGGTCTTGACGTCGCACTTGTTGGCCTTGCACGTCGTGTCCTTGCTGGGATCGCAAAACGGCACGGACGCCGGGTTCACCTTGCACTTGCCACCGCCGCCGGCGCGGTCGCAGTACGGTTTTCCGGCGCAGAGGTTTGAGCCGACAAGGTAGCCGCACGTCGACGCATCGACGCATTTGCACAGGTTGACCTCGGACTCGCACTGACCTTTCTTGCAGAAGGAGTTGACCAGGCACGTGTCACCGTCCTCACACTTGGACTTCTCGACGCCCTTGCGCAGCACGCATTTTCCGGTCGCGGCGGCGCATTCCTGCTGGCGGCACGCGTAATCATCGCCGCCCTGGCAATCGACGATGGACGCGGGATCGACGTCGCAGGACCCGGCCAGGCACTTGACGACCCCATTGCAGGGATCGCCGTCATCCTTGCCCGAGCAGTCGGCGTCTTTCTGGCACGAGCAGGTGCTCTTGCCGCCGCACTTGCCCGCGTTGCACACATCGACGGTGCAGGCGTTTCCGTCCTTGCACGTCGCCGGTCCAGTCAGCGGCAGGTTCTTGCAGGCGCCGGTCTTTTTGTCGCATTCGAGGATGGTGCACGGCGCGCCGGAAAGGTCAGGTGGGCAGTGAACAACGGTCGCGGGGTTCAGCTTGCACGCGTGCGCCTTCACATCGCAGTACAGCGTCCCGTTGCAGGGGTTGCCGTCTTCCTTTACGGCGCAGTCCGCGGTGGTCACGCAGTCGCACTTGTCAATCTTACCGGTGCACGTCGAAACGCCCCCCACGAGCTTGCAAGCGGACTTGCTCGTACACGCTTCGCCATCTTCGCAGGAGGCGCCGTCCTTTCGCGGAGTGACCACGCACTTGCCCGTCTTGGGTTGGCATGTATTCACCATGCACGCGGTGTCCGCGACGTTGCTACAGACGACCGGTTTGGTGAGCGTCGATTTGCAGCTGAACGGCACCGCCGATTTGTCGCAATACAGCACGCCGTTGCAGGCATTGCCGTCGTCCTTCTTGGCGCAATCGGCGTTGTTGTGGCAGCTGCAGGTGTCCTTGATGGCGGTGCACTTGCCGGCTTTGCACGTCTCATTTGTGCACACATTGCCGTCGTTGCACGCGGTGTTGTCGGGCGCCGCCGCGAATGCGCACTTTCCGGTCTTGGCGTCGCACGCGTTGTGCTGACACGCCGGGAGGTTGCCCTGGTGGCACTTCACACCGGTCGCCGGATTGACCTTGCATTTGCCGGGGCCCTTGGTGCGGTCGCAGAAATACACGCCGTTGCACGCGTTGTTGTCATCGAACTTGGCGCAGTCCGCGTGGCTGCTGCACTGGCAGGTCTGCTTCCCCACACACTTGCCGCTGTTACAAGCGCTGGTCGCCGAACAGGGGTCGCCGTCGTTGCAGGACACACCGCTGGCGCGATCGACGTGCTGGCAGGCGCCCGTGGTCGCGTTGCAGCTGAAATCCGTGCACGCCGTGCTCTTGTGCGGGTCACAGAACGGCACCGAGCCGACATCGGTCTTGCACACGCCGCCCGCATGACGATCGCAATAGAGGGTTCCGTTGCACTTGTTGCCGTCATCGAGTTTGGCGCAATCGGCGTTGGACGCGCATTTGCAGGTGAGCGAACCGCTTGCACAGGCCCCGCCCTTGCACGCGTCCTTGGTGGTGCAGCTGTTGCCATCGTTGCACGCGGTGCCGTCTGGGACTGATTTGGCCTTGCACGCGCCGCTGCCGGGATCGCACGCGCCGATTTTGCATGGCCCGTAGCCGACGGTTCCGCACCTCTTGGCGGCCCCAGGCAGCGCTTTGCACGCCCACGGAGTGACGGACGTGTCGCAGAATCCGGGCACGCACTTGTTGCCGCCCACGCTGGCGCAATCCGCGTGCGAGCTGCATCCGCAGGCCTTGGTGATGGTGCAGACGCCTCCGAAACACGCCGCTTGTTCGCAGGCCTTGAGCCCCTTGCAGGGCGCGCCGTGGTTGGCGTTCTTCGTCGCGCAGGAGCCGGTCTTCTTGTCGCAGGCCGTGACCTTGCACGCCTTGGCATCGGGGCAATGAACGACAGTGGCGGGGTTGACTCGGCACCCGCCGGTAGCCTTGTCGCAATACAGCGTGCCGTTGCAGGCGTCGCCGTCTTCGTGCGCGGTGCAATCGGCTGTGGACTTGCACCCGCACACGTTCTTTGTCGTCGTGCAGACGCCGCCCTTGCACACCGCGGCGGCGACACATTTGTCCGGCGTCGGGCAGGGTTTGTTTTCCGCGATTGGAGAGACGACACAGGCGCCCGATTTCGGGTCGCAGGTCGCTTTGCCGCAAGCCGGCGTGTGGTGGGCCAAGCAGGCGATCGCGGTTGTTGGGTCGAGCGAACACTGACCGCCGATGCAGGTGTGACGCGCCGCGCACTTGTTCGCCCCGTCGAGCGCAACACAGTCGCCGTCGATCTTGCAGCCGCAAACGGGCTTGCCCGGCTGACATGTCCCTGCCAGGCAGTGGTCACCGGCGGTGCATTTGTCGCCGTCGTCGCACAGCCCGGTCACATGCTTGTTCACGCAAGCTCCCGTCTTTGCATCGCAGGCCGACGAAAGGCACGGATCGGTGGGCTTGGGACAGTCCTTGACGGCTGTTGGCGCCGGGACGCAGGCCTTGGTGATGGCGTCGCAAAGCAGCTTGGACACGCACTTGTCGCCGGCCGCCTGCGCGCAATCGGAGTTGATGACGCACGCGCATGTCACCTTGCCGGGTACGCACGATCCGGCCTTGCAGACGTCGTCGGAGGTACATGGGCTGCCGTCGTCACAGGCGATACCATTCACCGGCTCGAGCACACATTTGCCGGTCGGCGCGTCGCAGGCGGATAACGCGCAGGGGTCCGAGCTCGGCGCGCATTGGATCGCTGTCCCTGGCTTGACGCGGCAGGTCTTGGTGAGCGGTTCGCACCACAACGTGCCGTTGCAGGCGTTGTTGTCATCTTTCGCGTAGCAATCGGCCTGCTTGGTGCAACCACAAATCGAGCCGGAAGCCGCGCACACGCCGTTGTCGCACGCCGTGTTGGTCGTGCACGGAACGCCATCATCGCAAGCGCCGCCCGAGCTCAACGTCAAGACACATTTGCCGGGAGAACCGACGCAGCTCACCGTAGTGCAAGCGATTGTCGACGCCGGACAATCGGCGTCCACCTGGCACCCCCCGGGAGGCAATCCAGTGACTGCACCGTCCGATCCAGCCGCCTGGCCGTCACCACTGCCAAGCCCGTCCGCGCCGCCGCCGAAACCATCGCCGCCCGTGGATCCGTCCGCCCCCGAGCCGGAGCCGTCGTCGAGCGAGCCGCCTGTATCGCCTGCCACGGCGCCATCGCCGCTCTCAACGCCGTCGTCGAGCGCGCCGTCGGCGCCGCCCCAACCGTCGCTGAACACACCGCCGTCGCCGAGCACGACACCATCGCCGACCGCGACGCCATCACCGACCGCGACGCCATCCACGAGGGCGACGTCGTCACGTTGACCGACTGAGCCCGCCCCGTCGCCGGCTCGCCCGCTGCCATCGCCAGGTGATTGGAAGCCGTCGCCGCCGAGGGCATCGAAACCGACCGCGCTGGAATCGGCCAACGAGGCGTCTTCGTCGACATCGCCCTGCCCGGCCCGGAGCGGACCGTCGACGAGCGGATCCTTTGGCCAGCACCCTGTGAGGCCGAAGAGGAAGATGAGGACGGCGACGTGGCGTTGCATTCGCCCGAGCATGAACCGGTGACCGTTAGCACGGCAAGGCGCAATGACAAGGGCGACGCCGGCGAGCTCAGCTTTGGATTTCACCGGTCAGCAGCACGATCTTGATGCCGCCATGATCGGTCATCAGCGCCGACTCGCCGTCGATGCAGCGCAGCCTGAACTGGCCGCGAGCTCGAGCAGGTGCGATGGCGGCCACGCGGGTACCGGGCGCAAGTTCTTTAAGCCGGCTGTCCAACAGCTCAAAAGTCGCGGACGCGCCACCGAGGCGATGACCGTAAGGCGGGTTGGTGGCGACGGCCGCGACATTATCGGGCCAAGGCCCATCAGCGAGCTCGACCCGCTGCAAATCCACGCTGCCCAAGACGCCGGCGAGGTTGGCATTGGTGACCGCGGCCTTCAGCGCCCCGCCGTTGCGATCGCGGCCGTACACCGACACGTCGGTGTCATCGAGCGCGCGCCGATGCGCCCGTTCCCGCACGTCCGTCCACGCCGCCGGATCGAAGGATCGCAGCCCTTGCAGCGCGAAAGACCGCATATATCCAGGAGCCAGCCGGCGCGCCATGGTTGCCGCCTCGATGACGATGGTCCCGGCCCCCATCAGCGGGTCGACAAGCACAGTTCCCGGCTTCCAGCCGCTGACGACGAGCAAGGCGCGCGCCAGGTCCTCACGAAGCGGAGCTTTCGCCGTCGCCTGTCGCCAACCGCGCCGATGCAACGGTTCGCCGGAGAGATCGACCGAGATCGTACAGACATCCCGGTGCATCCGCGCGAAGACGGTCATGGCAGCGACGCCGTCAGACGCGCCGATCCCGGTAAGCACCCGTTCGGCAATCGCGCCGGTATGCAGCAGCTTGGACTTTTTCGCCGTCGCCTTGACCTCGACGCCGCCTTTCACCGGCAACCACGGCTTCCAATCAACCCGTTTGACGCCCGCCGCGATGTCCGAAAAGCGCCGTGCTTGGAAGCTTGCGACCCGAGCCACCACCCGGATCCCGAGCCCGCATTCGAGGTTGAGCGCCATCGCCGTGGCGAGGTCACCGCGGCAGGACACACCTCCGACAACCGTCTTCACGCGCGCCTTGCGGCCGGCGATGCGAGTGCACTCTCGGCGCAGCAGAGGTTCGAGTCCGGGGGCGCACGGGACGAAGAGTTCGAGGTCGGTCGAGGGTGCAGACATGCGCGGACTATACGCCGGCACACCGTTTGTCCGCGACCTGCCCTTTCCCGTACTCTCCCGCGCATGCAGAAAACCCGCTACAGCGACGAACACGAAGCCTTCCGCGACAGCATCCGCCGCTTCGTCGACCGCGAGATCGTCCCCCACATCGACAGCTGGGAAGCCGCCAAGGCGTTCCCGCGCGCGCTGTATCAAAAAGCCGGCGCGATCGGCCTGCTGGGGCTCGGCTTTCCCGAGGACTGCGGCGGCATCCCTGGCGACGCCTGGTACAAGCTCATCGTCACTGAAGAGCTCGCCCGCGCCGGATCCGGCGGGATTATGGCCGGGTTGATGTCCCACGCCATCGGCTTGCCCCCCATCGTCGCGCTCGGCAGCCCAGCCCTCAAACAGCGCATCGTTCCTGCGGTCCTCGAGGGCAAATCCATCAGCGCGCTGGCGGTGACCGAACCCTCCGGCGGCTCCGATGTTGCCGGCCTCCGCACGACCGCTGTCCGGGATGGCGACCACTACGTCGTCAACGGGAGCAAGACCTTCATCACCTCCGGAATCCGCGCCGACTTCATTACGACCGCGGTGCGGACAGGCGATGCTGGCCACGGCGGCGTCTCAATCCTCGTCATCGAAGGCGACACCGACGGCATGACACGCACCCCTCTCGACAAGATGGGATGGTGGTGTTCGGACACCGCGCAGCTGTATTTCGACAATTGCCGCGTGCCGGTCGCCAACCGTGTCGGCCCCGAAAACGCGGGCTTTATGGGCCTGATGCTCAACTTCAACAACGAGCGGCTCATGCTCGCCGCGCAGGCCTGGGCGCTGGCCCGGGTGTGCCTCGAAGACGCCATCGCCTGGGCCAAAGAGCGCCACACGTTCGGCCGTCCGCTCATCAGCCGCCAGGTCGTCCGCCACAAGCTCGTCGATATGGAGATGCGCGTGGCCCGCACCGGCGCGTACATGCACGACGTCGCCACGCGCATGGAACAGGGCCAGCACCCTGTCGCCGACGTGTGCATGCTGAAAAACGACGCGACGGACATGCTCGAAAAGGTCGCGGCAGATGCCGTTCAAATCCTCGGCGGAATGGGCTACATGCAGGGCACACGTGTCGAGCGTATTTTCCGTGAAACCAAGGTGTTGAGCATCGGCGGCGGCGCCAGCGAGGTGCTCAAGGATCTCGCCGCCAAACAACTGGGATGGTGATCCATGAATCGCGCGCTTCAGCGACAAGAAAAGGTCGTTAGTTTCCTTACGACCATTTTCACATTCGCCTTGATTGTGGCGTTGAGCGCGTCGTGCAGCAGCTCGGACGACGGCGACGGCAAAGGCTGCACGCTCATCGGCTGCAACACCGGAATGACGGTCGACTTCAGCAAGGCCGCCTGGCCCGCAGGGGACTACGAGGTCGCGGTGGAGCTCGACGGCAAGACGGTAACCTGCAAATCAACGCTGCCGCTGTCGTGCACATCGAGCCAGGGCTGCGACGACATCGGCGTTTTGCTTACGGAATCGGGGTGCGCGTTGGACAAGAGTCAGCACAAGCTCGGCGGCATCGCCATCGTCAACGCTACGCCCGGTTCGGTGAAGGTCGACGTGAAGTTTGGCGGCGCCAGCATCGGCAGCGGTTCATGGTCGCCGGTGTGGAAGACGACACGACCCAACGGGCCCGACTGCGACCCCGAGTGCAAGCAGACGGACAACCCGACGCTGAACCTGAACTAGTGGCCCGTTTCAGGAGTTCTGATGAATTGCCGGCCGCTCGTCGGACCACTAGCTTTTCATTTGCAAGGGGCCTCGCGGGGGAGGCCCCTCGGCCCGCGTTGTCTGGCGGCATTGGGCGTCGTTTTCGTGCCTCACCCCAACCTCCGCTGCGCGGCTGTATCTCGTTGCCGTCAACTGGTCGTTTCCCCTGCAAGGAGACACTAGAAGAAATCGGCTACGACTCGAGCTCGGAGTGGTTGGACGCCCAGTAGGAGATGAGCTCCATGTCGTCCACGATGCGGCTGTGGTAGTGGCCCCAGATATCGCTTAGCTGCACGGCCTCGCCCTGGCTCAGCTTGTCGGTGAGGTACAGCGCGAAGTAGTTGGCGCCGCTACCGTCATCGACCGACCCGACCTTATCGAGCGTCTGGCCCGACGCGGGGCAGTACAGCTCGCAGCGGGTGCCGGCGGCGATGTCGATGAACCCGGACTTGCGGGAGTCACCGTGGATCGGCGAAAGATGCACCAAGCCGTCGCGGTCTCCGGCGCGGACGCCGACCGTCACGGCGGGGTAGCCGTCAAATTGCACGTCCGAGATGCCGACGAGCGAATCGCCCTTGGGCCCGTAGGCCTGCGTCACGATGATGACAGCCTCGCCATCGACGCCGTCGATCGTCACGTGTCGATCCTGCGGCGCCACCTTCTCGTGCTTGCCGGTGATCGTCAGGTTCTTCCTGTCCACTCTGTCCTGCGTCATCAGCAATGCTCCGGTTGCCGGGGTTGAGGCATCCTCGCGAAATCGTCGGTTTAGTCAAACGGTTTTGCGCGATCCCGCATTGCGCGCGACTTCGCCGGGGCCTAACGTGAGCCCATGACCAAGCCCCGCAAACCCGGTGATCGGCGACCCAAATCCGGTTTGAAGAAAGCCGATGACGACTTGGAGCGAATCGGCCACCAGGTCGAAGACATCGCCCGCGGAGTTGGCGACATCGTCCACGAGGTCGGCGGCGCGGTGGGTGAGATCGTCCAGAGCGTGACAGGATCGATGGCACGACGACGACAGATGAGCCCGGCGGAGAAGCTGCTCAAGCGCGCCAAGCGTCGGCGAAAGGACTGGATCGGCCACCGCAACGCCTACGTCGCCACAAACATCGGCCTCGCTGCCATCAACGTAGCCACGGGGTTTCTAGCCGGTGATTTCACGCCGTGGTTCGTGTTTCCGGCGATTGGCTGGGGCATTGGGCTTGGCATCCACACGCTCAACTACAGGTCGTGGCTCACCGACAAGAAGGACGACATCGAACGTGCCCGCCTCGAGGTCGCAGCCGGCGAGCCTGCGCAAGAGGTGCAACGCGCCGCCATCGCACCAAGCGCCCCCGACGTTGCGCGCGACGCCAAGTGGGCCGACCTGGTCCGCCGATGCCGCATCGCCGTCGCGGAATCCAAGCAGTCCCTCGCGAAGTCCGACAACACGGAGCTGCTTGTCGACGAGGTCGCCGTGCGCCTCGATGACGGCCTGAAGAACGTTGAACAGCTCGCGAGCGGCGCCGTCACGCTCAAGCGCGCCATGCAGTCAGTGGTCCCCGAAGGCACCGAGGGCCTGTCCGAACGTATCGCCGAGCTCGACGCCAAGATCGCCAACGCGACCGACCCATCTCTGACCGATGTCTACCGCAGCAACCGCGCACTTCTCGACGCCCGGTCAGCCAAGCTCAAAGCGCTCGGCCAGGAACACGAAAGGATGCAGGCCCGCGCCGAGGGATTCCTGCTCGCCGTCGAGAACATCCGCCTCGACGCGAGCCGCCTGAGCACACCGGGGCAGATCGACACCCTCACCGAACCGCTCAAGCAACTATCGGACGAAGTCGCAATTCTGCGCGACGTCGAGTCCGAGCTCCTCGCGATGCAAACCTCGTAAAGGCGGCGGCGACGACCCGACTGAGGCGGTGTAAACAGGGCTGCCGGTTTACGCTGGGAACAGGGCTGCCGGTTCACGCTGTGAATAGGGCCGCCAGTTTACGCTGCACACAGGGCTGCCGGTTGCAGAGCGCGACGCAGTCCCACGCAAGTCCCAGTCCAGGGAGGATGACGACTGTCGCGTGACGCGAACAGAGTCCCAAGGGGTCCCATTTCTTCATTTCCGGCCGTCGCGCGAACGTGGTCATGTTCGACAACGGCCGAGCGGCAGTGGTCCCAAAACGCGGCTGATGGGTCCCATTGCGGGTTTCTTCGCGTTTCGCGGCCTGTAAGCTCTTGATATTGCTGGATGTGAATTTGGCACGGTTCGTGCTTCAGAGACCGTCGTCCCGGCAGCGGCGTCGGGATCTTCGCAGCGCGGTGCACAGCGGCTCGGAGCATCATCAGGCAGGTTGGGCGGGCCGTCGGTGTCGAAACCGGCGGTAGGTCCGCGCGGCGGGGCGGTATGCCTTGCTGCATGGTGGTGGTGCCGTTCGTGCGCGGCGTTTGAGCCTCGCCGACGGTGCCGGGGGAGGAACCAGCGACG
>CAZLMW010000092.1:0-33147 GCA_964560875.1 uncultured Enterobacteriaceae bacterium | reverse complement strand
GACCGCCCTTCGATCGCGCGGCTGCTCTCGCGCGCCTCGCCAAAGTTCCGATCCCGGTCCGCGACTATTACAAAGTGCTGGACGGCGCGCTAGCCGCGGCAACCGAGTGCCGATTTGACCGTAAAAAAGAGCGCCCCGACGCCGAGTGCGCGCGGCCAGCGAGTCTCGCGATCCGCCTCGGGCAACGGCCCGCCAAGTTGTTTTCGGCCCCTGCGGGGGACGACGTCCGCGACCACTTCGACCGGCTAGCGCAAGCGCTTGCCGACTACCTGCCGACCGGCGGCGCAGTGGCTCACGTCATACTCGTATCGATCGGCGATGGCCCCCTCCGCCGGCATCCGCTGATTGTCGGTGCGCTGCGCGAGGTACTGTCCTCAAGTGTCGGTGCGCACGTGCGTATCGCCTGGCGTTTGCTGAGCCCTGTGAGCCCCAATGACGCCGCGATGCTCAAATTTGTGCGCGCGGCGGCTGCCGGCCATCGCAGCGCGCACCCCGGAAGTTGGCAGTACCTCGTTGAACAGCTCTGCGCGCCAGAGTTTGATAGCTCCCCGGGTCAGGGGCCGTTCGCGCTTGGCGTCGCGGTCGGGGCGCACAAAGCCGGCACGGAGAGCGCCGTGACGGCGGCGATTCACGTGCTGCGACGTCGGCGCGACGTCAACGCCTTGCGCTCGGTGCTCGACCACTACCACCCGCGCATGGGTGCCAGCGGGTTTGCCCGCGATTGGGTTGGAGTGGTGCAGACGGCCTTGGCCGCCTTGACCGCGGGTTGACGGTTCGTCTCACTTGGCGAAAGCTCGACGAACACCAAGAACTGCGAGAACAGCGAGAAGCCTGAAGAGAACCATCTGGGTCGCGGTCCGTGAATTTGACGGAGCGCGTGGCGCCGACTCGAAGACAAACATGAAAGCCTGGCGGCGCCGGTAGCGTCGTCTTGAGCCCTATGACGGAGATTGCGATGAAGATGTGGAGACGAAATGGCGTGGCGCTTTTGGCGCTGACCGCCTTATGCTTTGGCGGGTGCGGCTCGGACGGTGACGACGGCAAAGAAGCCGCGCATGAACCGCACTGGTCGTACACAGGCGAGGGTGCTCCGAGCCATTGGGGCGATCTGAAGACCGAGTACGCGCCGTGCAAAAACGGCAAGGCGCAGTCGCCGATCGACATCGACGCCCACGCTGTCGCCGCCGGCACGCACAAGGATATCAAACCCCACTACAAGACAACGGCTCTGTCGGTCGTGAACAACGGTCACACGATCCAGGTCAACTACGACAAAGGCAGTCAGCTTGAGGTCGACGGCACGAAGTATGATCTGCTGCAGTTTCACTTTCACGCCCACAGCGAGCACACCGTGGACGGCAAGTCGAGCCCGCTCGAGATGCACATGGTGCATGCCTCAGCCGCCGGCAACTACGCAGTCGTCGGCGTCTTCATCGACAAGGGCGCGGAGAATGCGGCGCTCAAGGACGTGTTCGCGAATCTGCCGACTGCGGCCGACACCACCAAGAAGGTCGATGGCGCGACGGTGGACGCCAACAAGCTGCTGCCAGCTACGATGACGGGCTGGCGGTACAGCGGCTCGTTCACCACGCCACCGTGCACGGAAGCTGTTAAATGGATCGTGCTCGACCACAAGATCGAGGCGAGTGAAGCTCAGATAGCGGCCTTCACCGGGCTATATTCGGCAAATTTTCGGCCTGTTACGCCGCTCAATGGTCGCAAGATCGACGGCGGCGAGGCCGGCGCGAGCCACGGACATTGGAGCTACCACGGCGACACGGGTCCCAGCCACTGGGGCGACCTGGACGCTGCGTTTAAGACGTGCAAAGACGGCAAAGAGCAGTCCCCGATCGACATCGACGACGTCAAAACCGTCGCGGGCAACTTCTCGACGCTCGAGTTCGACTACAAGGAGATCCCGGTCAACGTGCTCAACAACGGTCACACGGTGCAGGTCAACGTTCCTACCGGCAGTTCCATGAAGATGGGGGGCACGAAATACGACTTGCTGCAGTTCCACTTGCACGCGCACAGCGAGCACACCCTCGGTGGTGGTGACGCGCCACTCGAACTGCACATGGTGCACTCGGACGCCGGCGGCAAACTCGCCGTGCTGGGAGTCTTGATCGACGAAGGCGCTGAAGACGCGACGCTCAAGCCGCTGTTCGCCAACCTCCCCGACCACGAAGGCCCGGCGAAGGACGTCAGTGGTGCCAAGATCGACCTCATGAAACTGCTGCCCGGCAAGCTGAAGGGCTGGACGTACAAGGGGTCGCTGACGACGCCGCCGTGCAGCGAGGGCGTTTCCTGGGTCGTGTTCAGCGAGGCACGGACCGCGAGCACCGCTCAGGTAAAATCCTTCACCACCCTGTTCAGCGACAACTACCGGCCGACGCAGCCACTCAACACCCGCACTGTCGCACCCGGCAAATAGCGGGAAGCAGCCCGTCGCGGCGGTCGCCGAGGTGGTCCAATAGCCCCCCGGCGCCGCCGCGAGCTGTGTGTATGTGCTCCACCGAAACCAGGTCCGAGGCGCTAGCTGGCCGACGAGATAGCGCGTGAGGAGCGGCGCGCCGGCGTGGGTTTGAACGTACGCTAGACGTCCTGCTGGCAAACGTGGGCTTCTCGATGCACCTCCGAATCTTCGTGCTCTGCGGCGTTGTGGCGTGCGTTGCGACGTTCGGATGTGGACCGGGCGATGACAGCCCCGACGTCGCGACCGGCGTGTCCGACACGCTCGACGGAGCAGTTCCGGTTGAAACGGACACCGCGGACACGAGCTCTCGCCGAGCCGACGACACGCCCGCCAACGCCCGCGACTGCCCGGGGGAAGCTGGCTGCAAATGCCTTGGCCATGGTCAATGCGACTCCGGCCTGTGCATCGACACGCCTGACGGCAAGCGCTGTGCCAAGGGCTGCCTCGACACGTGCGCGGACGGTTTCACCTGCACGACCGTCATCGGCGGCGCCGACCAACAGAGCTATTGCGTGCCGACATTTGGCACGACCTGCCGCCCGTGCACCAAACATGACCACTGCGGATTCGCGGCGCCCAAGCCGCTGTGGTGCATCAACTACGGGACGACGGCCGGCTCCTTCTGCGGCGTGCAATGCGCGTCGGACAAACAGTGCCCCGAGGGTCATGCGTGTCGGCTGTCTCAGAAGGTCGGCGGTGGCACGACCAAGGCCTGCGTCAAGGTCGACGCCAAGGACAACACCACGCTCGGCACCTGCGCGTGCTCGAAGGTCGCCGAGGAAGAGGCGCTGGCGACGTCGTGTGCGGTCGAGGAGAAGAACGGCGTCGTCGTCGCGACCCGGTGCAAGGGCGAGCGGAGCTGCGCGTCGGGGACGCTCACGGCGTGCGAGAAGTTCTCCGGCCCGGCGGCAGCGTGTGTCGATGTGCCGTGCGAAAACGCCAAAGATGGTGCCGCCTGTGACGATGATGACGTGTGCACCACGGGCGACCACTGCAAGGCCGGAAAGTGCGTGGGCAGCGCCGACATCTGCGAGTGCAAGGCGACCAGCGACTGTTTCGGCAAGCAGAAAGAGGTCGATGAAAAGCTCGGCAAATGCGCGCCCAAGTACTTCTGCGACCTTGGCGCCAAGCCGCACGTTTGCAAGTTCAACCCCAAGTCCGTGGTCGAATGCACCGACGCCGCCGATACGCCGTGCCGCACGAACAAGTGCCACCCCGACACCGGAAAGTGCGCGTTTACGCCCGAGCCGACATCGGTGGCATGTGACGACGGGGACGTCTGCAGCAGCGGAGACGCGTGCGACGGCAAGGGCTCATGCGCCGCGGGAAAGACCAGCTTGTGCGAGTGCAAGAAGGCCGCCGATTGCGTGGCGAAAGACGACGGAAACGGCTGCAACGGCTTGATGTACTGCGATAAATCCAAGAAGAAGGACTACACCTGCAAGATCAACCCGGCGAGCGTCGTCAAGTGCGCCGATCCCAAGGCAGGCAGCTGTTTCACAAACGTCTGCGACGTCAAGACGGGCCTGTGCGGCGCCAAGAACAAGGCCGACCTCGTCGCCTGCGAAGACGGCGATAAGTGCACCATCGGCGACCACTGCAAAGCCGGGGCCTGCTCATCGGGCACCAACACCTGCAAGTGCGCGGCGGACGCCGATTGCCTCAAACACGAGGACGGCAACCTCTGCAACGGCAACCTCTTCTGCAACAAGGTCACCGGCCAGTGCGTGAACAACCCCGCCACCGCCATCACCTGCCCGACCGTCGACGACACCGCGTGCATCCGCAACATCTGCCAGCCCAAGACCGGCAAATGCAAAGCCGTCTTCGTCAACGCGTTCGGCAAGTGCTACGACGGCAACCCGTGCACGGTCGGCGATAGCTGCAAAAAGGGCGTCTGCCAGGCGGGCGCAAACCTCTGCGAGTGCAAGACCGACAACGACTGCGTCACCAAAGACGACGGCGATGTGTGCAACGGCACCCTGTACTGCGACAAGACCAAGCAGCCGTTCACCTGCGAGCTCAACCACGCGACCAAGATCAAGTGCCCATCGGTCGACGATACGGTGTGTGTCAGCAACGTCTGCCAGAAGAAGACCGGCAAATGCGTGATGACGGCGCGGAACAACGGTCTTGGGTGTGACGCCGACAACACAAGCTGCACCCAGGATGACAAATGCAAGAGCGGAAAATGCCTCGCGAGCGTCAATACGTGCGGTTGTCAAAGCGACGCCGACTGCAAGGCCAAGGAAGACGGCAACGCCTGCAACGGGACGCTCAAGTGCGTCAAGGTCGCGGGGCAGTCCGGGCAATGCGTCGTGAATGTGAAGACGATTGTCGTCTGCCCGCCATCGAGCGCGGCCCCTTGCATCGTCAACACCTGCGACGTCAAGACCGGCAAGTGCGCGGCCGACCAGGCGTCACCGAATACGCCCTGCGATGACGGCAACCCGGCGACCAAGTCGGATTCGTGTGAAAAGGGCGCGTGCAAGTCCGGCACCGACATCTCGGCCTGCACAACCGACGCAGATTGTGCGCAGTTCGGCGACGGCGATAAGTGCAAGGCAACGCTGGTGTGCGCGTCGGGCAAGTGCGTGAAGAAAGTGGTCAAGCCGCTCGCTTGCACCACCAAGGCACCCTGCAGCGTCGCCTATTGCGATCCGAAGACGGGCAAGTGCGCGGCGTCCCCGGCTCACGAAGGAACGGCTTGCGACGACGGCGCCAAGTGCACCATCAACGACGGCTGCAAGAGCGGCAGCTGCGTTGGCTTCAACACCCTCGACAAGTCGCTGTGCGACGACAAGAACCCGTGTACCGACGACCAGTGTGGGCTGCTCCACGGGACCTGCCACAACCTGCCGCACAAGGACGGCACGTCGTGCGGGGCCAACAAGGAGTGTCAAGCGTCTGTGTGCGTCAACAAGCAGAACAAGCAGTGCGGCAACGGGGTCGTCGAGGCGACCGCAAACGAGCAGTGCGATCCCGGCATCCCGAGCCACAAAGGCAAGTGCGACGCGCAGTGCAAGTGGAAGGACTGCAAGGCCTGGCGCGTCGAAACCATCGCGGGGACGGGTTTCCCAGCGCAACAAGACGGCAAACCCGGCGCGTTCCAGCTTCCCTTCGATATCGCCTGGCACAAGACCGGTGATCTTTACGTGGTCGACAAGAACATCAATCGCCTGGCTCGTATCAGCCCATCCGGGGTCGTGACCACCCTCAAGCTCAAGACACCCAACGGCGGCAGCACGCTCATCAAGTCGCCGGGGTCGATCATCGCCAGCGACGACCTGTTGCACGTCGCGGAGTGGGGCGGGGACCACAAGATCTGGTCGGTGACGATCGGCTCGAGCAATGTCGCCAAGGTCATCGCGGGTGGCACTGCCGGGCACAAGGATGGAACCGGCTCCGGCGCTCACTTCTATTACCCGCGCGGGTTGGCGCGACGTCAAAACGGCATGCTCCTCGTCGCCGAACGCGAGGGGCACCGGATCCGGCGGCTCACGGCAGCCGGCGCGTCGACCATCCAGTGGGGGCCGTTGTTGACCACGGCACCGAACGGCTATGTCAACGCGGCCGGCTTGAGCGCGCGATTCAACTTGCCATCCGGTGTGTCCGAAGACCCCGAGACCGGGCACGTGTGGATCGCCGACGAGGGCAACCACGCCATCCGCATCGCCAAAGGCGCCGCGGTCACCACGCTCGCGGGCGCCGGGCCCAAGGCCACCACGAAGTTTGGTCACAACGACGGCGATGGCGCCGGCGCGCTCTTCTACCTGCCCCGCGACATCGTCCGGATCGCGACCGGAGACGGCGTTGTGATCGAGTCCATCAACCAGACCGCGCGCCTTATCGACCGCGACGGCCACGTCTCCACCATCGCCGGCATCCCCACCAAACCTGGTTCGGCGAGCAACACCGACGCGCTCAAGGCGCAGTTCAACAACCCGCTCGGGCTTGGCAGCGACGGGATGTGGACCGTGTACATCGCCGACGCGCACAACTACAGCTTCAAGAAACTGTTCTGCAAACAGTGGTAGGTGCCCGGCCGTACGCGTGCCCACCCACGCCGCGCTCGGCGTTGATCGACGTTGACAGCGATCCGACGCGAAACGTACTGTCTCAACGTTCCCTGCCCTCCGCACATCGCCAGCAAATGAATCGCTACGAGTCCACGGCTGAGCCGAGCGTCGTGATTTTGCGGACAGCGCTGGCCGCTGCCGTCGCCGTGGTGGCTTGCGGCGTGCTGATCCCGGTGTCTGGCCACGCCACCGGCACAGTGACCGCCTGGAACTACAACGGCGGCAAGCTCAACGGCTTCTCGCCCAAGGGGCTCAGCGACGTCGTCAAAGTCGCCACCAACTCGATCGCTGGTGGGTTTGCGCTAAAGAAGGACGGCAGCGTCTACCAGTTCTCCACCTACAAGGGCTACGAGGGACCGACGCTCAAGGCCAAGGGCCCCTACGTCGACCTGGTCTGCAATCCCGGGATCTGCTGGGTGAAGACCGCGGCCGGCGTATGGTCGGAGCTGTCCACGACCAACATCACGCCCAAGCTGCCGTCCAACCTGAACACCTCGGTCACGCTCGCGGGCGGCTACAGCTACGGTCTTGCGGTGCAGGCCGGCGGCACGGTCACGCCGTGGGGCAAAGACTGGAATGGTGGCAAGGGGTTGGCCAAGGTCAAGGCGCTCAAGGGCGTCAAGTCGGCGGTGGCGTCGACCTTCGTTGCCGCGTTCTTGCGGAGCAACGGCACGGTCGAAGTAATCTCGCTCATCGACAGCAAGAAGCTGAACAACGTCGCGGCGTGCAACCAGGATGGCACGATGCTGAACATCCCCGCCGGCGTCGTCGCGACCCAGATCGCGCTCGGCGACTGTCTCGGGGCGGCCCTGCACGCGGACGGCACCGTGACGGTCTGGGGCTATTGGCGCAAGCAGGTGCCCACCATCAAGCTGCCCTCGGGCCTCAAGAAGATCCGCAAAATCGCCATCGGTTGGACCCTCACGCTGCTGCAGGTCGACGGCACGGTGCGCAAGTACACGATGGGGACGGACAACAAGCTTGTCGGTGGCAAAACCAACCAGGACCCCGCCAACCTGCTGCAGCTCAAAAACGTCTTCGACATCGCCCAGAGCTCATCGGCCACCTTGCTGGCGCACTCATCAAACTGCGGTGGCATCTCGTGGCGCGGCTGCTGCGAGAAGAACATCGTCAAACATTGCAACGACAGCGGCCAGTTGGTGGCCAAGGCGTGCGCGAACAACACGTGCGGCTGGGCGGCCAAGGGCGGCATGTTCAGCGACGGCGCTTATACCTGCAACACGACCGGCAAACCGACCCCCGTGGGCGCGCCGTACAAGCCATGCACGTGCGAGCCTTCGTGCGGCACCCGAAAGTGCGGCGACGACGGCTGCGGAGGCTCGTGCGGCACCTGTGAGAAGAACACCAAGTGCGACGCGTCAGGCGCCTGCAAGTGCGCCATCAACTGCGACGACGGCAACGTCTGCACGGTCGATAGCTGCAACGCAAAGGGGTGCTTGCACACGGCCAACAGCGTCGCGTGCAGCGCCGGCAAGTGTTCGACCGGCGACAAGTGCGTGGCCAAGTCGTGCGTCGCAGGCACGGCCATCTCGTGTGACGACAAGTCCAAGTGCACCAACGACTCGTGCAATATCGCCAAGGGCTGCCAGCACGCCGCGGTGGTCTGCAACGACACCAACCCATGCACGACCGATAGCTGCAACAAGGCGACGGGCTGCGTATTCGCGCACAACGCCAACAAGTGCAGCGACGGTAGCAAGTGCACCACGACAGACGTCTGCGGCGGCGGCAAGTGCAAAGCTGGCCCGGCGCTCAAGTGCAACGACGGCAACAGCTGTACCGACGACTCCTGCAGTCCCGCGACAGGCTGCGTGTTCAAGCACAACAGCGCCGCGTGTAGCGACAACAATGCGTGCACCCAAAAGGACGTCTGCAGCGGCGGCAAGTGCAAAGCGGGGGCGCCGCCGGTCTGCAACGACGGCAACCCGTGCACGGACGACAGCTGCAACGTCAAGAGCGGCTGCACCACCAAGGCCACCAGCAAGGCGTGCACGGACAATAACGCCTGCACCAAAGGGGACATCTGCTCGGCCGGCAAGTGCAAACCCGGCGCTGTGATCAAGTGCGACGACGGCAATCTGTGTACGTCCGACGCCTGCCACGCCCAAAAAGGCTGCACCTACACGCCTAACACCCTGGTCTGCGACGACGGCAACGTCTGTTCGACGGGCGACAAGTGCAGCGCCGGCAAGTGTAAGGGCAGCGGCGGGCTGATCTGCGACGACGGCAACCCCTGCACCGACGACCCGTGCGACGGCAAGGGCGGCTGCGCCAAGAAGCCCAGGGCCAACGGCGTGAAGTGCGACGACGGCAACGCCTGCACGTCCACGGGCACTTGCACAGCGGGCAAATGCGGCGGGTTCACGACGATCAATTGCAACGATGGCCGCCCATGCACGATCGACTCGTGCGTGAAGACCACCGGCTGCAAGCACATCTACAGCACCGCCCCGTGCGATGACGGCAACCCATGCACCGCCGGCGACAAGTGCAGCGGCGGGTTGTGCAAAGCGGGCGTCGGCTGCCACAGCAATGCCGTGTGCACGCTGTCGGGCGGTGTGGGCAAGTGCGTGTGCAAGCACGGCTACGTCGGCGACGGCAAGTCGTGTTCGGCCTGCAAGATCAACTGCGCCGGCAGAGAGTGTGGCAGCAACGGTTGCGGCGGCAGCTGCGGGGCCTGCAAGACGGGGACGCTGTGTTCGACCCAACAAAAGTGCGTCTGCGCGCCCAAGTGCGTCGGCAGAACATGTGGGCCCGATGGCTGCGGAGGCCAATGCGGAAAGTGTCCCACCGGCCAGGCGTGCAACAACCACACCGGCAAGTGCGCCGCGGTGTGCCTGCCCAAATGCGACGGCAAAACGTGCGGAGCCGACGGCTGCGGCGGCACCTGCGGCGCATGCGGACCCGGCGAGTTCTGTTTCGAAGAGAAGGGAACGTGTCGGTCCAAGCTCTGTCCGAGCGTCCCGCCCGCCGGCTGCTGCATCGGCAATACAGCGCTGACCTGCGGGCCGAGCGGCGCGGCATCCGACAACTGCAACACCACGTGGAAATGGTGCGACTGGGACGCCAAGAAGAAGGCGTACGCCTGCGTCGACAAGCTGACCGGCGGCGATCCCAGCGGCGACAACCCGCGGTCGTGCACGGATACGGTCTGCAAACCCGACTGCAAGGGCAAGTTGTGCGGGTCGGACGGCTGCGGCGGCACCTGTGGTACGTGCGGCACGGGCAAGCTATGCAACTTCGAAGCGGGCGCCTGCTACACCGATCCCTGTCACGGGTTCGCAGCCCATGGCTGTTGCAAGCAAGGGTCGGCGGTCACGTGCCATCCGCAGACCCGGACGCCGCAATTCGCCTCCTGCGGGACCGGGGTCGCGGCGTGCGGCTGGGACGGCAAACGCTACGCCTGCAGCGGCAACGCCAAGGTCGACCCGAGCGGCAAGGCCCCGATCGCCTGTCCGGCGTCGCTTTGCGTACCCGACTGCAAGGGCAGAAACTGCGGGACCGACGGCTGCGGCGGCAGCTGCGGAGCGTGCCGGATCGACCAAGACTGCATCAAGGGGGTCTGCTGCACGCCCGACTGCAAGGGCAAGAACTGCGGGTCAGATGGCTGCGGCGGAACCTGCGGAACCTGCGGCAAGGGGCTGATCTGCAAGGCCGGCCTCGGTCTGTGCGTAGGCGCCGATCAATGCGAAGGGGCGCCCTACGGCGTCGGCTGCTGCGCCGGACAGACGTTCAAGATCTGCAACAAGCCGTTCACGTTGGCCGAACAGGTCTGCAGCAACGGCAAAGGCCACTGCGGATGGGATCCCAAGTTCGCGCGCTACGGCTGTGGCACGCTCGGCACCCAAAGCCCGTACGGCCACCCAAAGCTGTGCAAAGGCGCGTTGGCCTGCGTGCCCGAGTGCGCGAACAAAAACTGCGGACCGGACGGCTGTGGCGGCATCTGCCCCAACCTCTGCGCCAAGGGCCAGGCGTGCACCAACAACGGCGGCTGTGTGGACGGCTGCGGCGAGGTGCCCGTGGACGGCTGCTGCGCGGGCGGCAAGCTCTACTACTGCGGCCAAAAAGGCCTGATCGGCTCGTGGGGCATCCGCTCGATCGACTGCAAGGGCAAGGGCATGGGCTGCGGCTTCTCCAGCCAGGGGGCCTCCTACGCATGCGTGCCGGGCATGGGGAGCGCCGATCCGAGCGGCAAAAAGAAGATGAAGTGCCCCGCGTCGCTGTCCAAGTGCACGCCCGATTGCAAAGGCAAGACCTGCGGTGATGACGGCTGTGGCGGTAGCTGCGGCACCTGTAAGGGCTTTGAGAAATGCGAGGCATGGAGCGGCACCTGTTACGTGCCGCCGCCCAACTGCAACGGCGCGCCGTGGGAGGGCTCGTGCAGCGGCAGCAAGCTGACATTCTGCTCCGCGTCCAAGCACCTCGTCAGCAAGGAATGCGGTTCGGTCATCGAGTCGCACAACGGCACCACGGTCAACCTGTGCAAATGGCTGCCGCAAACGGGCGCCAACGGCTGCGTGGGGTTCGTCGACGAGGGCAAGCACGGCTATCCGACATGCAATCCGCCGTGGAAGAACCAGTGCGGGATCGCGGCCAGCTACCGGGCCTGCCAATGCGACCTGAACTGCGAGGTGCGCGGCGACTGTTGCGCTGATTTCGTGGGCGTGTGCGGCGAGAAACTCGGCGTGTCCCGGTGCGGCGACAGCACATGCAACAAGGCGCGGGGCGAGGGCTGCGCGACCTGCCCAGCCGACTGCAAATCGCAATGCCAGTCGGCTGGCAGCGACCTCGTTCCGCCTTGGCCCGCGCCCTTCAAAGCGACCTTGGCGATGGCCGACAAGCCGCCACAGCGCGCCGAGATGGTCATCACGCCGCTCGACCTGGTGCTGCCCGGTGTGCCGCCGGTGCCCCAAGACGGGCTGCTGAAGTACCTGCCGTCGCGCTTTTCTCAGAGCGGCGCGCCGCAGACCCACGTCGTCTTCGGCGATCTCGGCGCCGGTGGGCTGGTCGCCGCCAAGGGTGTGCAAGGGGCCTCGTTGGGGCTGCTCAAGGGCGGCACGAACGCGTCCGGTGGCGTCGTGAGGATCGCGCTGCAGCGGCCGTTGCCGCGCAAGATGGAGCTGAAGAAGGGCTTGATGGGCGGGATGTCGTTGGCGATGTGGATCAAGATCCCGTCGCAGGCGCCCAACACGGTGCTGCCGCTGGCGTCGACGTTCGGCAAAGCCAGCGACGTGTCCGAGGTCTGCGCGTGGAGCCGGCCCGCCGACGCCAAAGCCACCGTGACCTGCCCCAAAGGCCAAAAGATCGTCGGCTTGTACGGCTACTACGGCGCGGTGAACAAGCAGCAGCTGGTCAAATGGAACGCCTACACGGTCAGCTTGTACGCTGGCCAAGGCTACTGCGCGCTTATGGCGTCACAGGGACCGACCCACGCCTGCGAATTCGAAGCGATTCAGCCGTGGCTTGAGAAGCGGTGCCTGGGCAAGACCAAATGTCACATCGACGCGTACAAAGCGGCGAAAGACCCGTGCGTGGCTGCGGCCGATCCCAACATCAAGTCGACTCTGATGGTGCGAGCGCTGTGTGCGCCGACGCAGCCAGTAGCGACGGCCGTGCTGGCGGTGGACGACGTGGCCGGCGGCCGCAAGTTGCGCTTCGAGGTGCCGGGGCTGCCACCCCTGGTCGCCACGTCCAACCTGCAATCGGGCTCGTGGCGCCACGTCGCGCTGGTGCATCGGCCGTTTCTCGGCGCGGCCAACGCCGGTGTCACGACGCTGTACGTCGACGGCAAACCCGAGGCGTCCAGCGAGACGCTGGTGCCGCCGCCCTTGTCCCACCTTTGGCTAGGGGCCGCGACGCTCGCGACGCTGCCCAAGGGCGCGCCCAACGTCATCGGTCCCAGCGCCGGCGGCCCCAACGCCGGCGACCAGGCCCTCGCGATGGTCGGCGACCTCGATGAGGCGTATCTGTACGACCGCGCGCTGTCCGACCGCGAGGTCCGCGCGCTGCGCGACAAGCCGGCGCTGAACCTGGCGCGCGTTTGGCCGGGGCTTGATCCTCGCGGCGCGATCGAGGTGAAGGGCTGGACCAGCGCAAAAGCGGCGAAGACGACCGTGGTGACGGCTGACAAGCTGCAGGGGCCCGGCGCGACCACCAAGGGGCAGGGCAACGAGCGGCTCAAGGCAAATTGGCTTGGTCTGCGCGTCGCCCCCGGCGGCAAACTGCGCCTGCCGATGCCGGTGGGCAGCCTCGCCAAGGCCAACGCGTACAGCTTCGGGGCATGGCTCAAAGTGCCCTCGCTGACCGCGGGCAAGGCCCTGTTGACGCTCGAACAGTCCGGCGCGCCTTCGCTCACCATCGCCAGCGACGCGGCGTGTGGCGGGCGCGGTCTCGTGGCGACGGCGCCTGGCGGTGTCACCACGTCGACGCCAGCTTGCGACCATGGGCTCGTGGCGGGACGCTGGGCCTTTGTCTCGGTGGCGCAGGACTCGGGCGGCCTGGATTTGCGGGTCGACGGCTACCTCGTGGGCAGCAGTAAGGCGACGGCGGTGCTGCTGCCCGGCGCGGCGACGATGGCGTCGTTGACCGCTGCGGGCGAACTGGAGCTCGGCTGGGCGGCGCTGTTCGACGCGAAGCTCGGGCTGGACGCGCTGCAGCGCTGGCGAACACCGGGACCGGCGGTTTGGCTCGATGGCGCGGCCTACACAAAAGGCAGCACCGTGCGGCTGCGGGATTACGCGGACTTCCACAACGGCACGACAGCGGCGGACGGCAAGCGCCTGCCGGTCGCATGGAACAAAGCCGGCGCCCCGGCCGCGCTCAAGATGGCGCCCGGCCCGCTGGTGCTGACCCAGAAGACGGGCGGCGCCAACGTAGCCGCGGTGACGGTACCGGCGTCCGGTCGTTTTGCCCCGACGACGGCCGGGACCGATCGCCCGACGACATGGAGCGCACACCTCGTCTTCGGCCTGCCAACCGGGGGCATCCAGGCCAACGTGCCGCTGATCGAGTCCCGCGCGGCGGCGAAGACGAGACGATTTGGGGCACGCTTGCTCTGCGATCGGGTGGGCAGCGGCAGCGGCGTCAAGGCCCAATGTCGCGTTCAGATGGTGAGCGCGGCGGCGGCGTGGACGACCGAGAAGTGGCTCCTGACGTGGCCCAAGAACAAGGCGGGCGCGGCGGTGAGCGTCGATGTCGATGTCGCGGTCACGTGGGGCGACAACACGCCGCGCGTGGCGATCGGCACCCGCGCGCCGAGCGGGTCTTACGGCGGCCCGTCTTCGCGCAACCGGCCGATCGACGCGAGGACGCTGAAGGTCTCCGCAGCGAAGCAATCTTGGCCGGTCGATACCGCCGTCTGGCCGGCGTCGATGTCGATGTTGGCGACGGTCGCGCCATTTACCCCAGCGACCGCACAGCTCTGGGAAATGCGCTTGTATCCGCGGGCCTTGCAGCCCAGCGAGCTCATCGCCCTGGTGCGCCGCAGCTGCGACGATGCGCCATGCGTCAACCGGGTGTGCACGCTCACGAACGCGGCCGCGCTACCCGGCTGCGGACCGTGCAGGAAGAGCCACTTCGAGGCCGGCGACCAAATGGGCGACCTGTGCCTGCCCCGCCGCGCCTTCTACGCGACCTGCAGCGCCCACGAACAATGCGCGAGCAATTACTGCGCCGAGGGCCGCTGCCAAGCCAAGACCAAGACCGCCGAGTGCGCGTCGGCCTGCGCGGGACGCCACCGCACCTGCGTCAGCCACCAGGCCAAGCTTCTCGGTAAGAACACCATGATCTTCGGCTGTTCGACCGGCTGCATCGCCTATTACAAGCAGCCGGCCTTCGAGCCAACGATCGGTCCGTGCATCTGGAATCCGGACACCGCGGACGCGCAGCCGTGCACCGTCGATGTGCAGTGTATCTCGGGCAAATGCGTCGCCAACAACACCGCGAAATACAGCGGCGGCGTGGTGGGCGGCAAAGTGTGCGCGTACGGCAGCAAGACGGCTTGCAAGAAGCTGCACCGCGCCGCTCTGGCCATTCAGAACGTACCCCTGACAGGCAAGCCGGCGTTCACATGTGCCGGCTGCAGCAAACAACTCTACCTGGGCAAACCGCTGTGGCGCGAAGGCTACAGTCTCATGACGAAAGCGGCGTGCGCCAAGGGCTCGAGCGCCGCGACGTGGACCACTAAACACTACCAGACGAAGTGGGAGCCGTGTTTCCACAACGGCGAGGTGTCGCTGAAGTGCCTGGGCATCCTGCTGCTCGGCAAGACCGGCAAGCTCGTCAGCAAGGACATCGCCAAGCTGCGCAAGCTCGGCATCGGCCCGGACCTGCTGCGTTGGGTGATGACCGGTAAACGCGCCTGGTCGTGGGGCGGCAAGTTCTGTTACTGCGGCAAGTGTCCCACCTACACCATATCGCCGCAGTACAGCGTCTATCACAACCCGACGTACAACCGGCCGGTTTGCCTCGGCCAGCAATTCCCCAAAGGCACGACCTGTCCGCCGCCCGGGGTCAAGGTCAGCGAAGGCCAGGCCCACCAGTTCTGCGAGAGCGGGTTTTGCGCCCGTGATACCCATCAATGCGAGGACGGTGTCGCGCGCGTGGAGGATACTCGGTCGGCCGATCGCCAGGACGCACGCAGCTCCAAGAAGCCCAGCAGCTACGGGCCGATCACCCTCACCCAGACCAATCGCGCGACCCTCGAGGTCCGCAAAATCAAGGAGCCGACGGCGAGCAAGGCCGCTCCCAAGCGGGCCTACACCCTCAAAGCGAGCAACACGCAGGCGATGTCTGTGTTCGGCTCTGCTTCGTTCGACGTGGTCAGCATGGGGCTGTCGCTGCGCGGCCAGATGGACGCGAAGAAGGCGCAGTCGGTGCCGCACATGTTCCTCTTTGGCATCGAGCAGCCCAAGGTCAAGTCGTTGACGCCGCCGAGCGCCTGCTCGGGCGCGCATTGGGTCAACGGTCAATACCAGAACAAGGGCAAATGCGGGGTCGCGTGGAACAAGGCCACCAAGACGCTGACGGTGCCGAAGCTGCGGTTCTGCCCCGCGATCTTCAAGGGCTGCGAGGCGTCCAAGAGCCTGCCCAAGGGCTGGAAGACGGGGCCCGCGTGCATCAGTCGCACCACGTTCGTCGGACCGGTGCCGATCTTCGTGGAGGCCGACGCGCGGATCGAGATGTGCATCAACATGGGCCTGGCGATCGACAGCATGACGTTCGAACCGGGCTTCAGCGCCGGGCCCGAGCTCGACATCGGCGTGGAGGTCAAAGGCGGCGTCGGGGTCGACGAATTCATCACTGTGTTTGCAGGGGTCAAAGGCCAGTTGTCGCTGCTGAACTTGCAATTCCCGGTGACGTGGGTGCTCAAAGTCCAGCAGCTCTTCGGCCCCAACAAGACGATGGTCGAGGGCCTTTTCAGGGTGATCGTAGAGCGCTCGTTGGCGGTGGAGATGACGTTGCTGAAGCTGTCGCTGTCGCTCTTTGCGGAGGTCGGGTTCGGGCCCTTCACGGCCGAGACCGAGTACCCGATATACGAGTGGGGCGGCATCAAGATCGGCGCGACGCTGGGCAGCCAGCTGCAGCACGTCATCAAGTTGGACCTCAACAACCCGCTGGCCAACCAGTAGGACGGGATGACGGAAATGTTCGGCGGTTGGCGAAAGGTCGTGGGCGTGGTGGCGGTGGTGGCGGTGACGCTGCTGCTGGCTTCGGGCGTCCGCCAGCTGACCAAACGGGCGGATACGCAGCTGCCGGCGGAGCAGGTTCAGCCGCCCGACACCCCGCACAAGCGATTGGCTACGAGGCTGGCGGGAAAGAGGCCGGCGATGCAGCTGCGCCCGCAGCTCGCGGGCACCTATGGGCTGGACTATCGCTTCCGGTTCGAGGCGCCGGGGCTGGCCGGTGCGAGGACCGCCGCCACGTTGCGATGGCAGGGCACTTGGCAGCTGGCGTCAATGCCGCGTCACCCCGGATGGCTGGCGGTGCGGGCCGGGGTGGACCAGTGGCGGGCCAACGCAGGGTTGCGGGCGGTGACCGGCGTCAAGAACGCGGACGGTACGACGGTGCAGGCCCCGTTCGCTATGCGGGTCGGCGACAATGGCCAGATCGAGGAGGTTCGCTTCTCGGGCAAGACGCCCGTGCCCCTGCAGGCGCTCCTGGCCGGCGTGGCCTTCGCCACCCAATGGGTTCGTCCAGACGACGCGACGGGCGCCGCTTGGATGGCCGAAGAGCGGGGCCTGACCGGCCGTTTCTCGGCGGCCTACACGACCGAAGATAGCCGCCGTGTGGTCAAGACCTGGCGCGGGTCCGGGGCTGAGGCGGGGGCCGGTGACCCGCTCGGTCTTCACCAGCAGACGCGGGCGGAATTCTTGCTGGATGATGGCGCGCAACAGGGCAACGGTGCGGAATCCGCGGCGGACGAACGGTTCGTGCAGCGGCTGCAGTGGCAGCAGCGCGGTCGGATGCAGCCGCCGGTGGACAACGACGCGGCGGCCACCACGTTCGAGTCCGAATTGACACTGGTACGTCGCCCAAACGCGCCGGCGAGCTGGGTAGCCGGGGTCGATCCGCGGCGACTGCAGCCGCTGCACGCCGGGATGGCGGCGCGGTATGGCGAGCGCGAGCCAGCGCCGCTGGATCTGGCCGCGGCGATCGAGGACCTCTCGGAGCTGTCGGGTGACGACATGCCGGCCCGTCGCGCGGAGCTGCGAAGGCGAATTATCGCGGGCCTGCGCAGCGACCCGGCGCTGGTGGCCAGGGTCGAGACAACGTTGCGCCGAGGGCAGTCGATGCGGGCGGGCGCGGACTCGGGCGCAGCGGTCGCTGAACTCGCAGAGCGAACGCTGCTCGAGGCCCTCGTCGGGGCGGCGACAGGCCCGGCGCAACAAGCGCTCGCCGGGCTTGTCGCGGACCCTCAACTGACCATGAGGCTGCGGGACAAGGCGCTGATGGCCGCGAGCCTGCTTCGGGCGCCGACGGCGTTGTTGATCAGCAAGATGCTCAAGAGCGCGGCCAAGGAGCCCGATCGCGCCAGCGCCATCGGCGTGACGCTCGGCGCGCTGAGCCGTGACCTGGCCGCGCGCGACGAGCCCCGAGCGCGGCGCCTTGTCAGCAAGCTTATCGCTGCGGCAACCGACCGATCCAAGACGCCAGGAGCGGCGCACAGCAGCCCCGCAAAACGGTCGCTGATCGACGAATGCAATTGGCTGGCCGCGCTCGGCAACACCGGCGATGAGCGGGCGCTGCCGGCGATCCTCGCGGCGCTCGGCGACGACCGCGAGGATGTCCGTGTGTCGGCCGCGCACGCGCTGCGCTTCCAGGATCCCGCGGCCACCCACGACGCGATGGTGCTGCGCATGGCCGCCGACGAGTCGCTGGACGTGCGGGCGGCGCTGCTTCATGCGGCGCGCTGGCAAGGCCCCAAAGCGCGGCTGATTTTCGTGCAAAAGGCGCTGCGCTTTGACCGCAGCGTGGCCGTCCGGCTCGAGGCGGCCTTCACGCTCGCGTCGTGGTCGGTGACCGCCCCGGGCGTGCGCAAGGCGCTGGCCGAGGCGTTGGCGGTCGAAGAATCCGACACGGTGCAGGAGGCGCTGCGCAACTACCTGAGCCCCGGTCGCGTGGCTGCGCCCTTCAAGAAGCGCGCCGAGGTGGCGCCTTGAGGCGAAGCCCGCTGCCACTTGTCGCCGCTGTGCTGGCCTGGAGCCTCGTGGTACCGGGTGGCTGCGGCGACCCGGAGCGCACGTGCGGACCCGGCACCGAGCGCAAGGGCGGCGAGTGCGTGCTTATCGCACCGGTGACCTGCGGCGATGGCACGTCCCTGCAGGACGGCGCTTGCGTGGCAGGATCGGCGTCCGACACGAGCGGCGGCGATGACGCGGGGGGCATGACGGCTGACGCCGGTGGCGGCGACGACGACACCAGCGCCAAAGACACCGGGCTGGAAGCGGACGTCCCGAGCGTCGCTGATGTCGGGCCCGATGTGCCGTGCGTGCCGTTCTGCGTCGGCCGGGTGTGCGGACCCGATGGCTGTGGCGCGACGTGCGGCGCTTGCAAGGACCCCGCCAAGCCGGTGTGTGACGAGCTGGCCGGCAGCTGCGAGGCGGTCTGTGTGCCCAAATGCAGCGGTAAGCAGTGCGGACCCAACGGCTGCGGAGGCGATTGCGGCAGCTGTGCAGCGGCGACGACGTGCACGGGCAACGGCAAGTGCTTGCCCGACAAGTGGAGCTGTCAAAAGACGTTCTTCGGCGATGGGGCGGTGTGCGATTGCGGCTGCGGCGCGTCGGACAGCGATTGCGATGATGGTAAGCTCCCGCTGGCGGGCTGCAGCAAGCTTCAAAAATGCGACAAGGCAGGCAAATGTAGCGCCAAGGCGCCGAAGGGCTGGAGCTGCGCGCCCGAGGCGTATGACGCGCTCGACGCTTGCGATTGCGGCTGTGGCGTGCCCGATCCTGACTGCAAATACGGCTCGCTGACCGTGGTCGGCTGCGTCGGGCTCAACCCGGCCTGCGAGGCGACCGGCACCTGTGCTGCGTGCGTGCCCGATTGCGCCGGCAAACAGTGTGGCAACGACGGCTGCGGCGGCTCCTGCGGCACCTGCGGCGCCAAGACCGATGTCTGCACCGCCGGCAAGTGCGTGGATCCCTGCAAGCCCACACCGCTTGTTTGCCAGACCAACAGCTGCGGCCCTGACGGCTGCGGCGGCTCCTGCGGCGCCTGCAAGGCGGGGTCAAAATGCCAGGACGGCGCGTGCGCACCGGTCGCGCCCAAGAAAGACCCAACCTCGTGCGTCGGGCACTGCGGCAGCACCGCTCCGGCTGGCTGCTATTGCACCCCGGCGTGCAAGGCGACCGGGTATTGCTGCCCCGACTTTGCGAGCACCTGTGAGTGCAAGCCCCAATGCAAAGGCAAGGACTGCGGCAGCGACGGCTGCGGCGGCTCGTGCGGCACGTGCGGCAAGTCCACGCCGTATTGCAACGCGACGTTCAAGTGCGACGCCAAGTGCGTGCCGCAATGCGACGGAAAGGTGTGCGGAGCCGATGGCTGCGGTGGGACGTGCGGGACCTGTGCGGCCGGCTTCAAGTGCAGCAAAGCCAGCAAGTGCGTACCCCAGAAATGGACCTGCAGCCCGCTGCTGTTTGGCGATAAGCAAGGCTGCGATTGCGGTTGCGGTGCGCCGGACAGCGACTGTTCGGTCAAGGACGCGACGGTCTTTGGATGTCCGACGACGTCAACGGCGTGCAACAAGGGCGTGTGCGACGTGACTTTCTGCGCCCACAACGCCTCGTGCGGCGCGAAATGGTGCGTCGGGGTCTACGCCAAGGGCGACGGAACCTACGGTGGCGTGTGTGGCACGCCGGTCGGCAAGGGGTTGTCACCTGGCGCCGGCTGCACCGTCTCCGAACAGTGCGCGACGCTTGCCTGCCTGGGCGGCCGATGCCGCGTCTACTGCAGCGAAGACAAGGACTGCAACGCCAGCGAGGTTTGCCTCGGTGCGCCGGTCGCGGGAAAGGGGCTGGGCTCGCTGGGCGGCTTTGCGGCGGTGTGCGGCCAGGTCATCGGCTCCAAGAAGGCGTGCAAGTCGCAGGCTGATTGCAAGTCGGGCGGCGAGACCTGCATCGCGGTGGTCGACGCCAAGACCCTCGGCCCGCGGTTGCTCTGCGCAGCCGTCGGCAAGGTGACGATCGGCGCTTCGTGCGCGGCCGTTCCGTGCGCCGCCGGCCAGCTGTGCGCAGGGACGAAGAAGGGCTTTGTGTGCACGCTGCCGTGTCCCGGCGGCGCGGCCGATTGCCCAAAGAACTGGTCGTGCGAAAAGACCATATTCAACGGTGCGGGCACGGCCGATCCCGGCGACGACCCCAAGGTGGCGGCATGCGTGCCCAAGTGAGTCGTTTGGCGCTCGCCGTCGGCGGCGTCGCGCTGTTGGTCGCGTGCGGGTCGGACGACCCCACGTGCGGGCCGGGCACGCGCGAAGCGGGCGGCAAGTGCGTTCCGTCGGCCGAAGCGCCGACGTGCGGCGCCGCAACCTCGCTGCAGGGTTCGGTCTGTGTGCCCGATCCATCGGCCCTGGCCGACGCCGCGCCCGACGCGTCGCCCAAGCCGGACACGTCGGCCAAGCTGGATACGGGGCCAGAACTCGACACGGCGGCCGCCGATGTCGTCGCAGACACCGGCTCCCCCGACACGGCCGCGCCCGACACGGCGGCTGCTGGGGCCGATGCGGACGACACCAACGTCGCACACGCCCACGCTGGCGATGCAGTGCAACCCGCGGACACCGACTCCGATGCCTTCGAGGCTTGCGATCCGCCGTGTGAGGGCACCGCCACGTGCGTCAACGGAACGTGCCAGCTGTGCAAACCCGCCTGCGACTTCAAGCAGTGCGGCAACGACGGCTGCGGCGGTTCGTGTGGCACCTGCCCCCAGGGCGCCCTCTGCTTGTTGGGCCAATGCGCGCTGGTGCCGACGGACGCGTCGTGCAAGTCGATCTGCGGCGGTGTCACGACCAGCGGCTGCTCGTGCAAAGGCGACTGCAAGGTGCTCGGCACGTGCTGCGTCGATTTCGACCAGGTCTGCGGATGCGTCGGTCTGTGCACCGGCAAGCAGTGCGGCAACGACGGCTGCGGTGGCTCGTGCGGCGTCTGCCCAACCGGCAAACTGTGCTCCGCAAATCAATGCGTCAACGACCCCTGCCACCCCGATCCGTGCAGCGGCCACGGCGCGTGCAGCGGCGGCAAGTGCACCTGCAAGCCCTCTTTCGTGGGCCAAAACTGCGCGCAGTGCGCCGCCGGGCTCGTGAACTATCCCAAGTGCACCGCCGACAAGTGTGGCGGCCTGCAAAAGACGTGCAGCGGCCACGGCAAATGCGCGCCGGTCGACGGCTCGTGCACCTGCGATCTCGGGTTCAAGGGCGACAAATGTGAACAGTGCGCGGTCCCCGGCAACACCTGGCCCAAGTGCCCCAACCCATGCGTCGGCGTCCAGTGCGACGACGGTAACCCCTGCACCGACGATACGTGCACCGCAGCGGGCAAATGCGCGTACATCGCCAACGCCATTGCGTGCGACGACGGCAACCCTTGTTCTATCAAGGATCGCTGCAAAGGCGGCAGCTGCGGCGGCGTCAAGGCGTGCGATCTCGCCGTCAACGTGACCGGCGACGCCGACGATGGGGGCTGCTCGAAGGGCCACTGCAGCTTGCGCGAGGCGATCGCCGCGGCCAACGCCGACAGCGGCGCAACGACCATCGGGTTCGTCGGCAACATGGGGATCGCGTTGAAGGCGGCTCTGCCGATCATCAAGGCGCCGCTGACCCTCGATGGCGGCGGCCACAAGATCGTTATCGACGGCAACGGCAAGCTGCCGATCCTGCGCGGCGCCAAGAACCTGAAACTCGTTGGTTTGACCCTGCAAGGCGGCAAAGCCAAGTCGGGCGGTGCCGTCCACCTGACAGGCGGCTCGCTACACGCAGAGGATGTGCGTTTTCTCGGCAACGTCGCTACCGGCAGCGGTGGCGCGGTCCGTGCGTTGGCCACGACGCTGAAGGGCTGCACGTTCGCTGGCAACCGGAGCCTCGGCGTCGCCAAGCAAGATGGTGGCGGCGCGGTTCAGGCGCTGGGCGCCCTTGAGATCGACCGCTGCATCTTTGCCAACAACCAGGCGACCAATGATGGCGGCGCGGTGCACGCGCTGTCGGCGGGTGGCAAGGTGTTGCGTTCGTCGGCGGTCGCCAACAGCGCGAGGGTCGGCGGTGCGTTCAGGGTGACCGGGGCCAAATTCGTCAACAGCACAATGACTGGCAATACCGCAAAAACCAGCGGCGGCGCGGTCTCCGATGGCGGTGGCGGCACGCTGCTGCACTGCACGTTGGTCGCCAACTCAGCACCCGCTGGGTCGGGGCTCTCCGGCGCCACGACGACGCTACAAAACAGCCTCATCGCCGGCGGCAAGGGGGGCGCGGAGTGCGAGCTCGACAGCGGCGCGGTCGCCGCCGGGAACTTGATCGGAGACGGCAGCTGCAAGGCGACGCTGAAGGGCGACCCCGGGACCCTGGCGTTTGGCGCATGGGGCGGCAGCACACCGACGATCCCGCTGGCGGCCAAGGCCACGCCGATCGATGCAGCGACCGACGCGGGGTGCGGCGATCCGGACGTCAAGGGAGCCGACCAGCGCGGCGTCGCTCGACCACAAGGCAAACACTGCGATCTCGGCGCCTTCGAACGCAAAGGCGATCCGTGCGTCGGCGCCAAGGACAAGACCGCCTGTAGCGACGGCGATCCCTGCACCGTCGGCGACGTCTGCAAGGGCGGCACTTGCAAAGCGGGCAAGAAAGACGTCTGCGACGACGGCAACGCCTGCACCAAAGACGAATGCACGCGATGGGGCGGCTGCGGCCACGGTCGGATTGTCGCGACGTGCGATGACGGCAACCCATGCACCACGAGCGACTTCTGCGGCGCCGGCGCGTGTGTCCCAGGCGCGGTCAAAGGCTGCGATGACGCCAATACCTGCACCGTCGACAGCTGCGATCCCGCCAAGGGGTGCGCGCACAAAACCGCCGCCGGGTCGTGTGACGACGGTGACCCCTGCACCCATGGCGACGTCTGCAAGGCCACCACGTGTGCGGCGGGCCAGAAAGTGTGCAACGTGCCCAAGATCGCTGGGTTGACCGCCCACTATTCGGCGTCCGTGGCCGGCGCCGTGGTGACCGACAAGGGCGGCCAGGTCACGCTTTGGAAAGATCTCAGCGGCAAGGGGCGCCACCTCAAACCCCACGGCGCGGGACCGGTGCTCGATCCGCTCGGCGTGCTCGGCACACCGGCGCTCGATTTCGCGGGCAACAAGGGGATGAAGAGCCCGCCGATGCCGCTCAAAGCCGAGATGACCCTGATGATGGTGGTGCGAATCGGCAAAACGTCCAACTGGGGCTGCTTGGCGCACCACGGCAGCCGCGACCACGACTGGTCGCTCGAGCAAAATGGTCTCAAGCCCAAGGACCAGGTGCATTTCCAATCCAACAACGACAACTCCACCGGCGATTTGAGTCTGCTCAGCGGCAATGTTTATGTGCTGGCGGCGCGAATCTCCGGTGGCAAGCGAATGTTCACGGCCACGCAGACAACGACCGTCGGCACCACAGCAATCGGATCCACCATCAAGCCAGGCAACAAGGTCCTGTACATCGGCCGCTCGGATATCGGCGAATCCTCGCAGGTGGCAATCGGCGAACTTCTCTACTTCGACCGGGCCTTGAGCGACACCGAGCGGGCTGTGGTCGTGACATACCTGCGCGCGGCATGGCGGTTCGCGCTGCCCAAACCCGACCTGCTTTGGTTGGACGCTTCGGATGCCAAGAGCGTGCAGCTGGGGAAGGCGGGCCAGGTCGCCAAATGGCTCAGCCACGGCGGCATGGGGAATGCGGTCAGCAGCGGCGCGGCGCCGCCCGTGTACAGCAAAACGTCCGGTCCGGGCGGCAGACCGGCCGTCCTCTTCAACGCCAAGACCGCGTCACTTCAGACGGCGCCCTTGGCGACCGCGGGGCAATTGACATTGGTCGCCGTGGCCAGCCTGGCGAGCAAGCCCGGCGGGGTCATGTTTGCGCAGGGTGGTGAGGTGACGCTTCTGCAGGCCGCGGGCAGCAAAGCGAAGCTCCACTGGCGGATCGGCGCGGCCGGGGCTGGACCGCAGGCGGCGCTGAAGGCCGGCGCGTGGCACGTTATCACCGCTGTCGAAGATGCCACCGTTGCGACGCTCCAGATCGGCGCGGACAGTCCGGTAACCGCCGCGGTCGGCGGCGCCCCGAGCAAGGCCAAGCTCATCATCGGCAACAACGCCAAATCCGGCGCTGTGATGGGCGGATCGATCGCGGAGCTGCGGCTGTTCTCAACCGCGTTGGCGCCGCTGGATCGCGCGGCCGTGGCGGCTCAATGTGCGGGCCGATGGGGAGGACTATGAGGACGCGGCCGGCGGTTCGTCCATGGTCTGCGCGGCCGCGTTCGCAACAGCCTTCTTAATGCCGGCGCCGCTCGGCAACCCGACGTTGATCATCAGCAGCGCGAAATTCGTCGCCACTGATGCGGGCGGCCAGCTCGACGCTGCGGGCCGCGCCACGCCGTCGCTCCGCTATGCCCCGGATCAGCCATCGTCGGCGCGATGGCCCAGCTTGGTCCCGGAGTCGCTCGTCGTCGCTGCTGCCGTCGACGGGTTCTTCGCGCAGGTCTACTCGCCGCTCGCCTGGGTGGCCACGGAGACGGCGATGGGCGCCGTGGGCAACGCGAGCTTGGCGCCGGACAGGTTGACCTGGTTGCCCGTGAGTACCGTCGACGCTCGGTCGACCGTGGCGTCACCCGACTTCGCGACACCGATCGCGTTGCTGCTCAGCATCGACGTGCGAATCGTAGCCTTGGACGTGCCCTGTGCGACGATCCCCGCGCGCTGGCTGCCGAAGACCAGGGTTCGGGCGACGTCGACCACCGAGCTGTCGATGACCAGTCCGTCAGCGACCGCAAACGTGTTGCCGCGCTCATAAACATTGCCCGGAAGCGTTTGGGTGATGACGCTGTCGCGCACCACGCCGTTGCCGTCGCGAATCAACACGCCGGACGTGAAGTTGTTGGCCATGTGGCTCGCGTGTATCTCGCAGCCGCCCTCCATCCCGTCACACCACAGTCCAGCACCGTAGCCGCCGTCATCCGACTTCGCGGTGGCGGCCACGACGCTGCCGAAGACACGCAGCCTTCCTCCGGCCTGAAACTCCACCCGCCGCTGATCGAAGGTGAACGCGCGGCGGTTGCGAAAGAGCAACGACACCAGCCGGTTGCCGCGAAAAACGCTGCCGGAAACGACCACATCGGTGCCGCCGGTGCTGATGATCCCAAGGCCGGCGAGCGGCTCTTCCTTGGGGTACGCCGTGTTGACCGCCGCAGCCCGCGTGCCGTCGACAAGTACACCTCGGAGCTGTGCGAAGAGCCCCGTGCCGGCCATAACCATCCCCGCGCCGGTCGCCCCACTGATGCGGGCGCCATTGAACGTGCAGTAGACGTCGCCAACCTCGTTGTATTGGTTGCCGCAGACGACGCCGGCCGGTGTCCCGCCAGGCCCCATCGTCTGGTTGGTGTTGTCGACCACAACGCGTGTCCCCGTGAAAACCGTCCCGGGCTCGAGGACCACCAACCCGGCGTTGTCGCTCGCCGAGATCCGCAGGTCTGACGCCGTGATTTTCGCGCTCTGCGCGGCGATCACACCGATGCCGTGCCGTTTGGACGCCGGAACAGCCCGGGTGTTGTCGATCAGCACACGGTTGAGCACGGCGTGTGTGCCTTTGCCGAAGACCTGCAGCCCCTGCTTGTAATTGCGGCTCAGCCTGGAGTCGATGAGCGTCAGGGTGGACCCTTCGGCCGTTGTTGCGCCGAGGCCGACCTTGTTGTCAACGCTCATCTGAGTGTTGTCGATGAGCACGTTGAACGCCGTCAGCGACGACTGGTTGAATCGGGCGCCCACGCCGGCTGCCAGGGCACGATGCACTCGTGTGTTCGTCAGCGAAACGTCGCCGCCGCGAAAAGCCAACACGCCCGAGGCCGTGTCCTGTGACTTGCCGCCGTACCGCACGTTGTCGACCAGGCAGTCCGACACGCGCAAACGTGCGTTTTTGCCGTCCGCGATGACCGCAACGAGGGTCGCCCGCGTGATCCGGCAATGCTGCACATCGATCTCGCCCGTCCCGACCGCCGCGAGACCGGACGCGTACGTTTCGTTGTCCGACCGCACGTCGTTTATGAACAGGCGCTTGGCTGTGACCTCGGCGTCTTTGGAAACGAGCATCCCGTGGCGGATCGCCTTGAAGATCGCGACATCGGTCATCGACACATAGCTCTGCAGTACGCCGATCGCGGCGAGCAGCTGTCCGGCCGGATCCGGCTGCATATTGGACACGACCACCGAGCTAACGGTGGCGTCGCCGTACTGCGTCAATATCGTGAGCCCGGCAGAGGTCAGCCCGTCCAGCCAAACCCGCTCGATCGTGCCGCCGTTGACCGTGGCCAGCGTGACTCCGCGCGCGGGGCCCGAAAAATGGATGCCGCGGATGATGGTCTTGTCGAACACACGCAGGATGTCCTTGCCGGGTTTGCCGGTTAGCTTCACGTCCGCCGCACAGCGCCCGAGCCACTTGATCGTCTTGGTTGTCTCGATGCCGGCCGCGTACGTCCCCGGGGCGATGGCGATTGTCGTGTAGGCCGACTGATCCGCGAGCTTGACGGCCGCTTGCAGCGTGGCGAGGGGCTCGGCGCGCGTTCCGGGGTGCTTGTCGCTGCCGGTTGCGGCGTTGACGAACCGCACATGCGGGCCGTCTTTCAGGGCGGGGTCACCGTAGATATCCACCGGGCAGTCCTTCGGATCGGCGACACATACACCCGCTTTGCTGATGAACCCGGGCGGGCAGCCGGACGCAAAGGGCAACGCGTAATTGACGGGCGGCAGCTTGGTCAGCTTGGGCCACGGACCGTCGTCAGCCACCGGGGGCAGGGCATCTTCGAGGGGGCGCCAGTCTGCCGGGATGCCGCTGCCCGGGAAGTGGCCCGCGGGGACGCACGCATGGGGCTTGGTCTCCGAACGGACAAAGCCTGCCTTGCAGTGTGACTTGGAGCCCCGCTCATCCTTCTTGCAGGGACGTCCGTGTTCGGCCTTGAGGTCAAAGCACCACCGTGGCGAGCAGCCAGCGGCTCCGCGGGAGGCATCGGCGCACACCGGCCCGGCCTGCAGACATGCGTCGGAGTCGAAGTCATAGAACTTGCCTTCGGGGCAGCACGTCCCGTCTTCCTTCAGCTGGCCGCTCGCGCACGTGGACTCGTCTTTCTTGGCTGCGTCATCCTCCGATGCGTCTTCCCCGCACCCACAAAGAACGAGCAGCGAGGTCGCAGCGAGCGCAATTGTCAGTGGTGCGAATCGGTCCACCATGACCTCGATGGTACCGATCATCGGCCCTGGTGCGGCGCGATCTTTCCGCGCGGGGCGCGCAGGCGTTGGTGGAGGATCGCCGACAGGTTCGGCGACGGCGCGCTCGGGTCCACGGCAGGGGGCGGAACACCCGGTTCAATTGGGTTTGCGGGTTCAATCGGGTTTCCGGGTTCATTCGGGTTTTCGGGCGCGATGGGCGGCGGTCCACCGGTATCGATCACCCCGGGATCGAGCTCATCGGTGTCGAATTCGTCGGTGTCGATTTCATCGGTGTCGATTTCTTCGGTTTCGATCTCGTGGGGCCCAATCTGGTCGGCCCCAATCTCTTCGGCCCCATTCTCTTCGGTCGGCGTCGTCCCGGCGGTCGCTGTGGCCGGCGCCGACGGCTGCGCAGTGGGCTGCGGGGGCGGCGGCGGTGCTTCAGAGGGCTGCTTCGCGGCTTTTTCAGCCTTCTTGGCGATGTCCGGCGGCTTGGGCAGCCTGTAGGCCCGTTCCATGTCCCGCCACCGCTGCTCGACGGCCTCTCGGTGTTCGTCGGGGACGTCGCGCAGGGCCCGCTTCGCCTCCTTGAGATGACCCAGCTGGTGGAGGCGTTCGGCGAGCTCGATTTTGCCGTAGATATCGAGCGCGCCGTCGTTTTTCCAGCGGTGCAAGCGGCTGACGTCGTCCTTGCCGGCGGGCGACCAGTAGGTCGTGACGAAACGCAGCGAATCGCGTGCCCAAACGCGGTAGTGCGGATGCAGGTTGTCGGGAACGGTGACGAGGATCCGCAGCACGATGGCCGCAAACACCGGCGCGATGAACGCCCGCGCGATCAGCCATTTCGGGTCGAAACGAGGACGCCAGGGACGGTCCGCAAACGATGTTGCCCCCACGACGACGCCGCCGATGGCCGCCATCGGGATCACCGACTCGGTGCCGAAGACACCGGCGTGATTGAGCGCGTTGTGCGCCGCGAAGCCGTTCTCCATCAGCGGGCCGAAAAGCTGGCCGAGCGGGTACAGGAAGACCTCGGGCACGTGCGGGTAGTAGATCGCGGGAACACCCGAGGCGATGAGGCCCACAAGCAGCGCGCCGATGGCGAATCCGTTGGCGATTCCGGGCGCGATGCGGTGCAGGCGATCCAGCCCGACCAACGCCGCCCATGCCAGCATCGGGTAGATCCACGAGATATAGCGCGGCCCAACCGTCCAGCCCCCGCGCCAGTTCGACAGGAACGCCGACAGCACAAACGCAGCCGCCGCGCACAGAAACGCCACAATCCCGGCGCTGCGGCTCTTTTTCGACCACCAAAGCGCGATGAAACCCCACGCCGCGGCGATGAAGATCGGCGTCCCGGGCAGCAGGCCGTAGCCGGGCGCGTACAGCAGGCCCTTCGCGGCGTCGGGGTGATAACGGTCGGCGCCGAAGAAGCCGTGGTGATGCACCGCCCGGAAGTTCGGGTCTTCCATGTGCAGGTGGCCAGGCGTCCACGGGTTGCCGAACGCACTGTTGTGAAAGTGCATGACGAAGAACACCGGCACGAGCGCTCCGGCGCAAAACAAGAGCAAGCGCCGCCAGCTGCCCAACGTCGCAGCGCCGTAGAGGCACAGGATCACAGACACCACGAAACCGGGGTATTCAAAAGCGGTCACCGACGCGGCGAGCAGTCCCGCCGCAAACACACCGCCGGAACCCAGGGGCGGTGGATCGTCGGCTGCGCGCTGCCGAGAAGGTGGGCCGCGCATCAACAGCATCAGCGCACCAAAGCCACACGCTGCCGCCACGGCGTGGCTCACAAACAGCAGCGCGTACGCGTACAGACACGACCCGAGCGACAGGGACCACCAAATCGCGTCGCGAATCACCGGCGACGACGTGCGCCGGCCGAGCCAGGGGTAGAGAAACCAGAAGAACACCGCCATCGGCAACATCGAGCCGAAAAACCGGCAGATCCACGTCGCCAGGGCCCGACTCGGCTCCCATGGCTTCGCATCGTCGTTCTTGGCGCCTTTTTTGCTGCTCTTCTTGGCTTGTTTGGCCTGCTTCTTGGCTTTCTTCGCGCTTTTCTCGGCTTTCTTCGCGCTTTTCTCGGCTTTCTTCGCGCTTTTCTCGGCTTTCTTCGCCGCGCCCTTGTCGCCGTCGCCCTTCTTTTCGGCGTCGCCTTTCTTGTCGGCGTCGCCCTTCTTTGCAGGCGCCGCGTCGTCCGAGTTCACCTTGAACCACAGCCAGTACGCAGGCACCGCGAGCAGCGACGTCCCGGGGGCTTTAACGCTGTAGATCTTGCCGTCGTAGGCCGCAGCATCGTTGACCCAACCCCAGCGGTCGCGGATGTCGTCGATGGCGTACTTGCCGCTCTCTGCGATCGCGGCGGTCATGAACAACCGGACGTTTTCGTTCGGATTTTGGATGTGCGGGTGGTAGGGGAATGGGTACAGGTACGCCAGCAACAGCAACCCCATCATCACGACGCGGCGCCGCATGGTCGGGATCGCGGCCGGTGCTGGCTTGGGGTTGGGCATCGATGCTGGTGGGCTGGGCGCTCGCCGACGGGGCGCGGACCTTACTGCACCGCGCATGGGGACGCATCCACCGTGGCTGCTATCGCGCACAAAGCCAACATTTACGGCTCATTCCATATCGTTGTCGGGTGCACGCTTGAGCCCGCTTGCCGCAAAGGTGATGATCCCCCCGCGATCCCCAACGCAATGGAGCACCCTGTGTCGCGATCTCTGGCGTTTTATGGAAAAGGCGGGGTCGGCAAGTCGACGGTCGTCAGCAACCTCACCTCGGCGCTGTCCCACAAGGGGCGGACCGTGCTGCAGGTCGGCTGCGATCCCAAGCGCGACTCGTCCCGCAACCTCATCAAGGTGTTCCCGCCGACCACGCTCATGGAGCTGCTCGCGGAGGGCAAGCGTGGCCTCGACCCCGAAGACATCATCATGGACGGCGGGGAGAACGTGGACTGCATCGAGGTCGGCGGCCCCAAACCCGGTGTCGGTTGCGCCGGTCGCGGTCTCGGTCGCCTCTTTGAAGAGCTCGAGGAGATGGAGATCTTCGAGCGCGACTACGACTACGTCTTCTACGACGTGCTCGGCGACGTGGTGTGCGGCGGATTCGCGGTGCCGATGCGCTCGGGCTACGCCGAAGAGGTCTACATCGTCACCAGCGGCGAGTTCATGAGCCTGTACGCGGCCAACAACATCGCGCGCGGCATCCGCAACTACGCCGAGGACGGAGACGTCCGCATGGGCGGCCTGATCGCCAACGTGAAGGACCTCGAATACGACCGCGATCTGATCGAGAAGTTCGCTGCCCGCATCGGGACGCATGTGGTCTACTACCTCGAATGGAACAGGGTCGTGTACGAAGCGGAGCGTCGGCGGCGGACCGTTCTGCGCTACAAACCCGAGCACGAATTTGCGCAGGAATGGCTCAAGCTCGCCGAGCGGATCGAGAAGGATCCTCGCCCGCACATCCCCACGCCGATGACCGACCGCGAGCTCGACGTCTTCCTCGAAGAGCTGTTCGGTTTCAGCGAAGCCGCGCCGCTGGCCGCGTGCCCCTGACGCGAATCCACCTTCGCGCACTCATTCAGTTCGTCGCGCCGGCTCTCCTGGTCGCGCTGGCCATCGGTTGCGGCGAAGACAAAGCGCAAGACGACCCCGACAACGCCCAAGCAGACGCGGTTTCAGCGACGGATACCTCCGAAAAGGCCGGAGATTCGGCGTCTGGCGACGGTGGTGCTGCAAACAAGGCCGACGTCACGGTCTCCTGGAGCGATGGCTCCGCTGGCAGCGTTGACGCGGGCGGGCCGGCCATCGATATCGGGGAACCTGCGGGCTGCGTGAAGGCCAAACAGGGGTTGCGTTCGCTGACCTATCTCAACGGCGCATTCGTCGTGAAAGGGCGGACGGGCGCGCGGGCTGTTGCCGCCGGTTCGTCGGTCGCCATCGTGGCCGGCGCTGAGCTCAAGAAGGGCGCATCCAAGCCGCTATCCGAGGCCAGCTTCACGAAGGGCTACGGCCGGGTCGACGTGCCCGGGCTCGACGCATGCACGGTCGTCTCGACGCCTCCGTGGTCGTTCGTGGCCATCGGAGAAGGCCGCTTTCGTCCCGCGGTCGCTGCCACCAAGGGCGGAGATGAGCTCGTCGTCGCGGGCGGCTTCATGGACATCGGCGGGAGCCTGCTGCCGACCCCAACGATGACGCTCGTCAACATCAAGACCGGCAAGAGCGGCGCGGTCGGCGGCACATCCCCTCACATGCAGGCGCCTCGAAGCGGCCACACCATCACGCGACTGCCCGCGCTCAAGGACACGTTCTTCATCGCGGGCGGCGCCGACGCGGCCGGCAAAACGCTCGACACGTGGGAGCTGTGGAGCCCCGCGGCAGGCGTCATCAAGTCCGGCAAACTCAGCCGCAAACGCAAACATCACGCCGCAGTGGTCCTGCCGGGCTCCGCAGTGGCCCATATCCTCGTGCTGGGGGGCGAAGACGACACCGCCGCGCTCGCCGACTACGAGGTCATCCGCTACGACAGCTTCGCCAACGTCGCGTCCAAGGCCAGCACCAAGATCACCTGCAGCGTCGGCGCGAAATACTACGGCGGGCCCGGCAGCGAAAAGACATGCGAGGCCGCCAAAGGCCAGCCCGGGACCAAGCTCTACACGTTCACACCGATCCCCGGCGACCTCGCCGACAAGGTCCCGCGAACGATGGCCGGTGTCGTCTTCACCAAGCTCGGCACGCATCACCACCTGCACGTCGTCGGTGGCTTCGAGGACCGCGACCACAGCAAACCAAGCAAGCGCATCGACGCGCTCAACACGGCCTCCGCCGCCTGGATCAAGACCGGGATCGAGCTCAAACACGCCCGCGGCGCGCCGATGATCGCTGCGACAAAGGACACATCCGGCACACCTGTCGTTTTCGTGACCGGCGGCCTCGACGCGTCCGGCAAGAGCGTCGGCGAGCCCTTTGCGATTCGCTATCCGGGCAACTACGCCGGCGGCGGGCTCAAACGTGTACCCATCGCTGATCCGACCGGCGTGGGCAACCGCTTCGATGGCTTCATCGCGGCGACCGGCGGGGCCGTGGTGCTCGGCGGCGGCGTGCGGTCCGATGCCAAAGGCGGATGGAAAGACGCGCCCGAGCTTGCCGCCTGGCGCCCCTGAGCGTCACACTTCGCGGCCATGAATGCGCCTCAGCCCCCCCACCGAGTCGACCGAACATCCCGACTACGGGCTCGCCACGACCCTCGCCGAGAAGCTCATCGGCCATCGCATCGTCGTCGCGGTCGCCATCGCCTTGATCACAGCCCTTGCCGCTGCCGGGGCATCGCGCGTTGGTTTTGACTCCGATATCGAGATCTGGTTTCTCGAAGACGACCCCAACCTGCTGAAATACAAGCAGTTCATCGATCGGTTCGACGCGGACGAGATCGCCATCATCGGCATCTTCGCCGACGACGTTTTTGCGCCCGAAGTCCTCTCTGCGATCCAGAAGCTGAGCGAGGAAGCCGCCGACCTCGAGCAGGCGTACAAGGTCCGGTCGCTCGCCAACGTCAAGATCGCCCGGTCGCGCGGCAGATCGGATCGGAGTTGTTCGGACGTGAGCGTCGCCGCACTCATCGGCAATG
>CAZLMW010000091.1:25016-33900 GCA_964560875.1 uncultured Enterobacteriaceae bacterium | reverse complement strand
CGCATTGCCGATGAGTGCGGCGACGCTCACGTCCGAACAACTCCGATCCGATCTGTGCGCGCGGCGGAAGAATTTGCGAACGGAACATTTGTTCAGTAGTGTCGGCCGTGGACCTGTCTTTGCGGAGGACGCGCCATGGCCCCACGAGCCCACGCCCCCAACAAACTGCGCGCCGCGTCCCGTGGCGGAGGTCGGAACAACGACCGTTCGGACCTGACCGCCCGGCAGCGCAACATCCTCGACCACCTCGTCGACTTCGTTGGCGAACACGGCTACCCGCCCACCGTGCGCGAGATCGGCACGTTCTTCGGCATCAAGTCGACCAACGGCGTCTCCGACCACCTTCGTGCGCTGGAACGAAAGGGCTACATCAGCCGCAGCGACGGCCAATCGCGCGGTCTGACGTTGCTCAAGGGCGCTGATGGCCGCGCGCCTCTCGGTGGCGGCGTGCCGATGTCGTCCAACGAGGACGCGGGCACGATCGAAGTCCCCGTCGTTGGCCGCGTCGCCGCTGGATTGCCGTTGTTGGCCGTTCAAAACGTCGATGAGAAGGTGCGGATCGATCCGGGCATGGTCGGGGATCGGCGCGACGTCTTCGGGTTGCGCGTCACCGGACGCTCGATGATCGACGCGGGAATCTTCGAGGGCGACCTGGTCTTCGTTGCGCCCCGCGCCGACGCGCAGAATGGCCGCATCGTCGTGGCGATGATCGACGGAGAGGCGACCGTCAAGCGCTTCTTCCGCGAGCCCGAACGCGTGCGCCTGCAGCCGGAAAACCGGACGATGGAGCCGATCTTCGTGCAACGCGATGAGGCCGATGACCTGCGCATTCTCGGCGAAGTCGTGGGCGTGTACCGCAGGTTGCATTAGTTCCGCGCGCGGAGCTGCCGAGCCACTGCCGCGATTCGCGCCCGAACGTGCCATCCTCACCCGATGCCGGGCGTTCCCCACCTCGTTCCCTACCAGGGCAGCAAGCGTCTTCTCGCGCCGCGCATTCTCGCGCTGCTGGGAAACCGGCGATTCGCACGCTTCTTCGAACCCTTCGCCGGGTCCGCTGCGATGTCACTCGCGGCCGCTGAAAGCTCCGTCGCGCGCGGCTTTGTCATCGGCGAGTCACTGACCGCGTTGGCGGCGCTCTGGAAACTCTGCATCGAGGATCCAGCCTGCCTTTCCGACGGCTACGAGGCGCTCTGGAACGCCCAACACACCGATCCGCGTGCGCACTTCGAATCCACCCGCGACGCGTTCAACCGGTCCGGCGACCCGGTGGCGCTGCTCTATCTATTGGCCCGCTGCGTCAAGAACGCACCGCGCTTCGCCACCGACGGCCGCTTCAACCAATCGGCTGACCATCGCCGCCATGGCCGCAAGCCCCGGACCGTCCGCACCGCAGCCCACGCGATCGCCGAGCTCTTGCAAGGTCGGTCCGTGGTGCACGCGGCAGACTTCCGAACCACGTGCGAAGACGCCACCGGCGACGACCTTGTGTACCTCGATCCTCCGTGGATCGGGACCACGGTTGGCCGCGACAAGCGCTACCACGCCGGGTTGGCAGAAGAACCGCTGATCGCCTTCCTGGACACCATGGTCGAGCGCGACATCCCGTTTCTGCTCAGCTACGACGGACGCACCGGCGACCAGCGCTATGGCCAACCACTCCCGGCAGCGCTGGGCCTGCTGCACCTGGAAATCAACGCCGGGAGATCCAGCCAAGCGACACTGTCCGGTCGCAAAGCCCGGACGTGGGAGTCGTTGTACGTCTCACCGGGCCTTGCAGATGCAGCGCTCATGGCCATGAACGGCTTGGTCGGCGTTCAACGAGCACAGCGCGGCGACGACTAGATCCCTCCCGCAAGACCAAGGCACCCAAGGAACCCAAGATCGAGGCGCCGTCTGCCAAGACAAAAACCAAGGAACCCAAGATCGAGGCGCCGTCTGCCAAGACAAAACAAAGGCAACCTGCCAACTCAACTCTTCTTGAGCGCCTCATCGAAGGTGATCTTGACCTTGCGTTTGCTCATCAGCTCGTAGGCACGGCGCTGAACATCGCGCTTGCGGACGAGCGGCAAGATGTTGTCGGCGATATCGTTGCGAATGGTCGGGTCGGTAAGCTTGCCGGCTTTGGGCGGCTCGTAGCTGTTCAATCGCGCGATATGCCAGCCAAACGGCGTGCGAATCGGTGGGCTGATGTCGCCGGGTTTCATCGCGGTGACGGCCTTTGCGTAGGGCTCAACCATGACCTCGTAGCCCTTGCCGATCTGATCTTCGTGCGGGATGTCCTTGATGTAGAAGAAGTTGACATCGGCGATGGCGACCTTGGGAAACCGGTGGCCGAGCGCGTAGACGCGACCCTTCATCTCGAGCGCGCTACGGGGCGGGTCGGCTTGCAGGATCTTGGCGAGCTCGTGAGCCTGGTCGGACAGGCCGTCGATGCACTTGTTGACGTCCCGGCGGATCTCGCACTTGCGCCAGTCACCCGAACAGCAGAGGAACTGCGCGTCGGTCGCGAAGTAGCTGGGTTCACGCACATAGCGGATGCGGATCCGCCAATCCCGCCACGCGCGCCGCATATCGGCCTCGGCGACGTTCGCAGCCTTGTAGTTGTCTTCGAAGTGACGCTCGAGATAGCCGCGAACCATCGCCCGCTTGTGCTCGTCGAGCAGCCAATCGCTCCACAGCCCGGATGTGCGGGCCTTTTGAGCGAGCACCTCGGCGTCGACAAGCGCCTGCACAATGGCGGCCGGGGACGTCCCGGGGGGATACGCACCCACGACGCGGTCAAAGGCGGCACGCGTCACGGGCACACCACCGACACATGCGAGCACATCTGGGGTCAGTTTTCCGGGGTCACATGCCTTGGCCGACCATGGCTGCGGGCCGCCAGCGCTGGGCAATCGATGCGCCGAACGCTGGGCGACGACGACCTCTTCAGCGCAGCCGGCAGCGAGGACGAGGGCAACCACGAACGCGGCGACGGAGCGGGCCGGGACCTTGTCTACGAAGCGGGCGGACATAGCCGGAACGTAGCAGACTGCGACGTCAAGGCAATCGATCGCCAGGCGCGCCAGACGACGCCTTCGTCGAAGATTGCGTCATCGCCACCAGCTCGACACCTGTGCGGGCCAACACCCACGCTAGCCCGAGCGCGAGACCGCCGGCGAGATAGTCCCGCTCGGAGATCGCGCCGAGGCCCACGTAAACCGGCCAACACGAGACCATCGCCAAGACGACGCCCAGCACGCGAATCACCGTCACGACGCACCTCGCTGCAGCCAAACCCATGCGCCAATAGCGAGCGCCACCCAAACACCGCGGCGGACCAAGATACCTCCAACCGCGTCCACACTGACGTCCGTCGCCGCCGGCCGCTGCAGCGGCACGCGAACAACCGCCATCCAACACAGCGCGACCGCCGCGACCCGCACAGCCCGTTGGGGCTCGGCGACCGCGGTGTCATGTTCAAGCACCGACCAGGCCAGCACAGCCCACGCGACGGCGAGCGCGGCGACGAGGCGACGATGCGGGGCCTGGGGCCAGCGGAAGAGACGGGCGAATCGCTGCACGACGGGGACCCTCTCGGCGCGTCCGGGTGTGCTGTCGAACGCCGCCGCCGCAAATCCGAGAATGAGCACCGCCACGGCGAGCCCCTGGATGGGACCTACGACGCGCGGACCAAGCAGATCGGGACATGCAACGAGCAGCGGCAGGTGACTGGCCAGGCCCACCCCGAAGACGAGCTGCGGTTGCGCAGAAGCAGCGGCGACGATCATCGCGACCGGCGCCAGCGCGGCCAACGCCCACGTCACGGGCCGATGCAATCCGCCATCGGGAAACATGAACGCGCACGGCAGGGCGATGCTGATGACCCAGAGCGCGAAACCCCAGGCCAGCACACGCCGGTGCCGCGACGCTATCTCCACGTGCTCGCGCAGCTTGTCGGTCCATCGTCGCAACGGCACCATCTGGGCATGCTAACCCGTATCGCCCCTCGCAACATCCAGCCCCGGCGCGAGAAAATTGCACCGTCGTTTCGCGGGCGGTTGCTTTGTGCGGTCGTGGCGGGGCTCATCGCGGGCGCCGCGGCAACAGCAGAAGCCCGTGATATGACGGGCAAAGCAGGTCTCGGGTTCTCGGGTCGCCTGGTCTCGACGCTGAAGGGTTCGGCGCCAGCGCTGACTTTTCGCTATTGGCGGGAGACCTTCGCGATCGAGCTGATCGCCGGCTTTGACTGGGACATCGACCGCAACCGGCTGCGCGAGACACGGCAGTTCAACGGCGGCTTCGGCGTGCTCTATCGAATCTACGACGTGCCGCGGGTGAGCGCCGCGATCGGCGGGCGCATCTTTGTGCAGGGCACAACCTCAGAGGTCGAAGCGGACAGCGTGCTGGTGACATCGGGCGATAACGGCCAGGTGCGGGTTCTCGACGAGCTGAGCAGCACGTCCTTTCTTTTTGATCTGGTCTTCGCCATCCCGCTGCAGGTCGAGTTCTTTCTCTCCGATCACTCATCTTTGACCGCGTCGGTCGGCATCTCGTTCGTAGCCAGCTCGGGCGGTAACGGCAGCGTCGCAAACGGCTCCACCCCGATGCCACGCACAGCCGGTGGGCGCATCGAGCTCTCGGGCCGCCACTCCGGCGGAATCGGCTACACGTACTACTTCTGAATGCCGCTCGACTTGCGCCGCTTGAGCCACCAGACACCGAGGCCGGGGGCGACCAAGAGCAGCAACGCGAGCAGTCGCGTCGGCGTCGAACCGGTGTCGAAGTTCTTGGGAAGCAGCGACGTCTCGGCGATCGGATCGAAGAGCTCCTCGTCACTGAGCGGCTGCTTGCCGTCGACCGCGGCCAGCAAGCGGTCACGCATCCGTCGCACGCCCGCTTCTTTTTCGGGCGCCGAGTAAGCCCCCTTGGCGAGGTTGTCCTTCATGATCGCCAGGTAACGGTCGATGTCCTTGATTGCGCGGGCCGGATCTTTGCGGTGGTAGACCTCGGCGGCGCAGTAGTAGACGTCAGCATCCTCGCCCCCATCGGCCTTGGCAGCTCGGTCAATCGCGTCCTCGGCCGCCTCCTGTTTGCCGGTCCGCAGGTAGCTCACCGACAGGTAGATCCACAGGCGCGGCGCATGATCGAGGTCGGGTCGCGCGCGCTGCAGGTAACGGATGGCGCGTTCGTAGTCGGCTCGCTTGGCCGCACGCGTCGTTGCCTGCCCATGACCCCGGTAGTGGACGGCCACACCAGCGAGAAACTGCTTGAGCTTGTCGTCGCGGTTGTCATCCGCATCGCGCAGCAGCCGGTCGACACGGGCGTTTCCCTTCGGACCATGCGCCAATCGCGCCGCGGCCACCACGAGCCTTCCGACCAGCAGGCCATGGGGTTGTTCGCGCAAGACCGGCATGAGGAGCGCCAGCATCTTTTCGCCGACATCGTCGCCCGTGCGCTGCATCAAGTCGTGGGTCTGGGCGTAGACGGTCTCGGCTCTCTTGGACATCGGCGCCACGGGTTTGCTCGGCTTGGCCGCAGCAGGACTTGTCAAAAACAGCCCAGCGGCCGCCGAGAACGCGACGAACGTGACGCAGCGGATCGCCGGCCCACGCAGCAGTTGTTCGGCGATGCAGCTCAACGGTCCAGCCCCAGGAAGTCCTGTTGGCGGAGCGCTTCGTAGAGCACGACCGACGCCGCGTTTGCGAGGTTGAGGCTGCGGATCATGGGGTTGGTTGGGATGCGCACCAACGCGTCGTGAAAGCGGGTCCGAATGCGTTGTGGGAAGCCGCGCGTCTCGCAGCCGAAGACCAGGACGTCGTCGGGGCCATAGGCAAGCTCGGCGTAGTTTCGGGGGCCGCGCGCGCTGTAGAGGTGCAAACGTCGGCCGCCCATCGCCTCAAACCACGTGTCCACGTCGGGGTGAACGTGCAGGTCGATGTCCTTCCAGTAGTCGAGGCCCGCGCGCTTGACCATCTTGTCGGAGATCGAAAAGCCGAGCTTGCCGACCAGGTGCAGGCGCGTCGCCGTCCCCACACAAAGGCGACCGATACTGCCGGTGTTGCCGGGGATTTCCGGCTCGATCAGGGCGATCTCCATATCGTGGTCAGCCGCGCTAGAGGACGCCAATCTTGCCGGAGAGCACGTTGTCAGGGTCGAAAGCACGGACCAGTGCCGTGGTCAGCACGCGGCTGCTTGTTCCCATACGAGCACGGGCGACATCGCGCAGCTCAGCGCCAACTCCGATCGGCACGGCCCCGGCGTCGAGGAGGTGGGAGACGCCCTTGATGAGAGGGTGGCGGCTGGCGAGTCCGTCGAACGCGCAACGAACGCGGATGCCGTCGCTACCAAGCGCCCACGAGACATCGGTGGCCGGGGTCTGCTCGGGTGCGCAGAGCGCGGCGATGATGTCGAAAACCGACGCCGCGTCCGGCCAACTGACGTGCAAATCGAGGCTCGTGCGACGACTGTCGACCGGCCGTGGCCACGCGCCAGCTTCGTAGCCGAGGCGAGCGCGGCGGTCTTCGTCTTGGGGTTTGCCGAGCTTGATCGCGTGGTTGGCGAACGTCTCTTTGGCTTGTTTTGTGACGACAGCGAGGTCTGCGTCTTGCCGCCAGGTGACGGAACGAACCGACAGGCGTCCAGCGGGATCGACGAGGACGGTGTCGATCAGACGCCGAGACGTGGCCTTTCGAGCGGCGGACAGGGCGGCGAGGAAAGCGGCGCGGTCGGTGCCGATGTCCGCCTCGATCCACGACGCGAATGGCGCTGGGTGCAGGCGCAGGGTGACATCGATCAGCACGGCCATCCGGCCTTCACCGCCGAGCAGCAGGGCGAGCGGATCAGGCAACCCACCACAGGCCCATGGCGACTGACCGATGAGCAAGGGACCGCCGATGCGCGCGACACGGCCGTTGCCGCCGACGACAGTTGCCGCCACCACGTCCGCGTGAAGCGTGCCATCGCCGAGCCCGATTTCGCCGGGCTCACCCACCGCCAGGAGGGAACCGACTGTCGACCCGTCGCTCCAGGCAGGTACGCCGCGCAGGCACAGCCGGGCGCCGCGCGCGGCGCGATCGATGACCGCGAGCTCGACGCCGGCGCCAACCGTGACGACCCGCCGGCCGATATCGACGGCGGGCGGACGATCCAAGCCGCGCGTGTCGAGCACGATCGTATCGCGCAGGCGCAGCGGATCGAGCGCGGGCAGATTGCTGCGAACGATGACGTCGAAATGACGCGACCGACCGACCTTCAAGGTGGTGACCACCTGCTCAGCGTTGTGCGGTTTGACCACGGCGATCGGCTCACCGCTGTCCTTATCGAGCCCGACGGCGGCGCGCGCCGGTTCCCCGACAAGCACCCGTTGGACACCGACGCGATCGATCAGATCGGCGCGGGCGGCGTTGGCGATCGCCACGGCACGGGGATTGGCCATGCCGAGACGTTACGCCATCGCGCGAGGGTCGGACAAGGAGCGCGTCGAGCATTTCGACGCGGATCGGCCGCGCGGTGAACAGCACTTGAAGCGCGATCCACGGCGCATTACGGTGCCCGCCGATGCGTACCGAGCCGTTGATCGCTGTTGTTTTCCTGGTCGCCGCACCCGTGGTCGTGCACGCGGCCGGGGCGCCACCGACCGGGCTCAACAACCAGGCCGAGGTTCGCGCGGCCAACCCCACAGCGCCGCGCCACGTCGCCAAATCGCAGCGCCGAACGCCGCCCGCCCCCAAGCTGAGCGAGGCCGAAAAGAAGGCACTGAACGCCCGCTACGCCCGTGTCCTGGCGACCGAGCTCGGCCTGCTCCGCGCCCTCGATGACCTCGACCGCCAGGTGGAGGAGACCCAGCGCCGCATCGACACACTCGCCGCGCGACGGGCCACCGCGACCGACCGAATGCGCGACGCCGAAGCGCGACGGTCAGCCGCCGAAAAAGATGTGGCGGACATGCGCCGCGCGGTCCGTGCTCGGTTGCGCGCGATTGTTCGCTTGCGGCGCACAGCGGGTCTTCGATTCACATTGAGCTCGCGCGATCACGCAGATGGCGTGATCAAAGATCGTGTCTTGAGCAGGCTGCTCGTTGGTGACCGCCAGCGGCTGCGTAAATACCGCGACAAACTCACCGAGATGGCGGCGATCACCGACCGCCGCAACGCCGCCCTCGCCAACCTCGAAAAGCTCGACGGCGACCTGCACTTGAAGAAGGCGGCGCTCGAAGTAAAGCGCAAAGACAAGCGCGCGCTCATCATCCAGATCGGCGACGACCCGGTCTACAACGAGCGCATTCGCCGTGACCTCGACGCCGCAAACCGCGCCCTCGTTGAGCGAATCGGCACGCTCAAGCAATGGCAAGAGAGGCGCTACACCTTCGGCTTGACCCGCGGCCGGCTGCTGCGTCCGGTCAACTACTCGCTGATCGAAGTGCCCTACGGTCCCCGCCGCAACCCGAAATTCGGCACCACCACGTTTCACCGCGGCGTCGATATTCGCCCGAAGTACCCCGAGCGCATCAACTGGGTGCGCGCCGTCTTCTGGGGGCGCGTCGCGTTCGTCGGCCGGCTACCCGGCTACGGGCGCACGATCATCATCGACCACGGCAAGGGCTGGCACAGCGTCTACGCCCACGTCGACGACCCCGAGGTGAAGACCGGCGAGGTGGTCCGCTCCCGCGCTCGGCTGGCCAAAGTCGGCTACAGCGGCTCGCTCAAAGGCCCCTACCTGTACGTCGAGATCCGCGAAAACGGCCAGCCGCGCAACCCGCTCCTCTGGTTTAAGTGAACCCACGCAAAGCCGCGATGCCGCAGGCTCGCCTGACGCGCAGCAGCGCCTGCGCTGCGCAGAAAACCAACAACGATTTGAGTGCGGCCCACGAGCCGCACCCGGATCCGCAAGCCGCGATGCCGCA
>CAZLMW010000091.1:0-24916 GCA_964560875.1 uncultured Enterobacteriaceae bacterium | reverse complement strand
GGCTCGCCTGGCGCGCAGCAGCGCCTGCGCTGCGCAGAAAACCAACAACGATTTGGGTGCGGCCCACGAGCCGCACCCGGATCCGCAAGCCGCGATGCCGCAGGCTCGCCTGGCGCGCAGCAGCGCCTGCGCTGCGCAGAAAACCAACAACGATTTGAGTGCGGCTCACGAGCCGCACTCAAATCCGCCTGACCGATCTTCCACACGCGCAAACCGTCCCCTATACTCGCGCCGCTGATGCCTGAACGCTTTGCCACTCCCGTCGCCGCCTCGACCCTGATCGCGGTCGTTTCCGTCTTCGTGTTCGGGACCTCCATGGTCTCGCCGACCAGCGCCCACGCCCAGGGCGCGATGCACCCGCAGCTCAAGCAAGCACAGGAGCTCATCGAAGACGAGCGCTACTACGACGCGTTCGGCAAACTCGCGACGCTTATCCCAGCGCTGCCGCCCACCGATCCCAACCGCATCGCCGCCCAGTACGGCCTCGCCCGGGTGCTGCTCGAGCTCAATCTGCACCAAAGCGCCCTGCGCGCCCTCGACGCGATCAACGTCCCGCAAGGCCACAAGCTCTACTCCGAGAAGATGCGCTTCTACCTGCAGATCCAGCGCGCCATGCCCGGCGATCTCGCGACGATCGAGCGCCTGTCCGAAGCCCCCGAGACCGCGCACAGACCCGAAGACCTCGACGAGATCCGCTTCATGCTCGGTCGCTACCACTTCCAGGCCGGGGAACATAAGAAAGCGCTCGCGCGGCTGACCCGCATCAAGATCACGGGCAAGCAGAACTACCTCAAAGCCCGCTACCTGATGGGCGTCATCTACGTGATTCTCAACAGCGCGCAGCCCGCCGTGAACGCGTTCAAGGACATCCTGCGCTACGCCAAACAGGTCGGCACACCCGCCTACTTCGAAAAATACAGCCAGATGGCACACATGGCGCTGGGACGGCTGTTCTTCTCGATCGGCAAGTACCAGACCGCCGGCCGCTACTACGATCGCATCAAGGAAGGCACACCGGCTTGGCTGGATTCGCTGTTCGAGCTTGGCTGGACCTACTTCCACCTGAAGCGACTCGACCGCGTCATGGGCCAGCTGCACACCCTCAACTCGCCCTACTTCGAAGACCGCTACTACCCCGAAGCGCGCGTTCTCGAGGCGCTCATCCTGTTCCGCACCTGCCGCTTCAACGAGACCCTGGTCGTCGTACAGCGCTTCCTCCGCGACTACAAACCGCTGCGCAAGGAGCTTGATGCCCAGCTGTCCGGCAGCCGCAGCGACGCCGAGTTCTACTGGTACCTGAGCGCGCTCGCGTCCGACAAAGCCGGCCTGTCCGTGCAGCTGCGCCGAATCTTCAACGCCGCCCTCTCCGATCGCGAGCTGCAGCGCATGTTCGGCCTGGTCGCCAAGCTCGGCGTGGAAGGCCGCGGGCTCGAGAAGCTCAAGCGAAATACCGCCGCCCAACGAGCCGCCCAGGCGCTCATCGACGACCTCGGCCGTGTCCGCAACGTGATGATCTCCGAAGCGGGCGCCATGGCCCGAAAACGCCTTGCCCGCGTGCGCGAAGAGCTGACGGAGATCATCCGCCAGGGCCTGCGTATCAAGTACGAGTCGCTCAAGGCGCGCCGCAACAGCATCAACAAGGCGGTGCGTGTCGCCATGGCCCAGACGTCCGTCGCCTCGATGGAACCGCGGCCGCCCGATCCCGAGCACATCATCTGGCCATTCGACGGCAGCTACTGGCGCGACGAGCTGGGTGGATACACCTACGACATCAAGTCCAAGTGCACCAAGAAGCACTTCCCGCGCGGCTGGAAGGCGCCCGCGATCCCGACCCGCGCCAAGACAAAGGTCGGCAGCATGACGACGTCCGGTAGCGTGAAGACGACAGGGAAGAGCAAGTGAACCGGTTGCTCAGCCAGTCCGGGTTCGCGGCAACTCTGCGTCGGCGCAGGGCGATTCGTTCGATAGTCGTTTGGCTTGTCGTCGCGATGATGGCGGCATCGGGCGTCGTCTTCGCCAAGGCCAAGAAGAAGAAGCGCTACAAGGCCAAGGCCAGTGGTGAAGTGCTTCGCGTCGCCCGCGAAAAGAAGAAAGAACCCAAGGTCAAAAAGAAGGAGAAGAAGGCCGCTCCGAAGATCGTCACGAAACGTCGCACCCGGGAAAAGAGCAACCTCGACGACATCGACGACGAGATCGACATCCTCCGCGAGCTGCTCGACATCGAGCGCGGCTCACCGACCGAAGCCGATACCCTCTTGGAGCTCTCGTACGTGCTCTGGGATCGCGCCGAAGCCTACGAGCAAGAGGCCTACGACGAGTACTTCACCTCCGGCATCCACGAGGCCGACAAGGCCAAGGACCGCAAATCCCTTCACCGCCTTCGCATCGAACAGCAAAACCTGCTTGAGCAGTCGCGCAGCACGAAAAACGAGGTCATCGACAACCTCAAGCGCATCGAGCGCCGTTTCTCCCGCTTCTCCAAGCTCGACGAAGTGCTCTACGCGCTCGGCTACCACCTCAACGAGATGGAACGGCACGGTGAGGCCGTCGACGCCTTCTTCCGGCTGGTCCGCAAGACGCCCAAGAGCGCGTTCATCCCCGACGCGTACCTCGGCATCGGCAACTACTACTTCGGCAAAAACCAGGGCGGCGAGGCCCTCAAGTGGTACCACAAGGCGCTGAAATTCAAGAAGTCTGGCGTGTACGGCTGGGCCCTCTACTACATCGCCTGGGTCGCCTATAACCAGCAGGCGTACAAGCGCGCGACCGCCGCTTTCGTCAAGGTCCTCGACTACTCCGAAAACGAGGCGAAAGGACGCATCACGTTCTTTGAAGACGGCCGAAAATACCTGGTTCGCAGCTGGGCTGAGTACGGCAAACCGGTCGATGCCAAGGGCTTCTTCAAGAAGGTGGTTCCCGGCCAGCAGCTCGAGCTGCTCGACGCGCTGGCCCGCTACTACATCACCGCCTCGGAGTACACGAAGAGCAACATCGTCCTGCAGGACCTGATCGCCGCGGTCGACACCCAGCCGCGCGTGGTCGAGTACTACTACCTGGTCGTCGAAAACGAATACAACCTCAGCGATCTCGACAAGGTCACGGCCGGCGTCGACGCCCTCGCTCGCGCGCTCCGACGTCACGGTACCGCTGGCGCCGGCAAGGTGGATATCCCGCTGCTGCTTGCCGAGATCGCGTCGACGTTCCATGCCGAGGCCGAGCGCACCCTCGAAAAGAACCGCCTCGAAGCGGCCGAACGTGTCTACGCCACCTACCTCGAGCACTTCACCAAGCACAAACACGCGTACGACATGCTGCACAACCACGCGCTGTCGCTGTTCCAACTCGAAAAATGGAAGAAAGCCGCGCAGACATACGAAAAGGTCATCGCGATGAAGCCGACCGGCAAGTACGCCGAGCCTTCCGCGCACCGCTCGATGATCAGCTACCTCAAGCTGCAGGACCTCAACTCCCGCACCGAGGAGCACGACGAAGACCAGCTGCTCAACGTCAAGCCGTTCTCCGACGAGACCGGGCGAATCGTCAAGGCGTGCGAGCGCTTCTTGAAGATCGCGCGCGCCCAAAACAAGAAACAAGACGTGCCTGAAGCGCTCTTTGTCATGGCGCGCATGTACTACCAGCACAACCGGTTCGAGGACGCTGCCAAGCACTTCCAGGACTTCATCGACAACTTCACCCATCACGCCCTCGCGCTCGACGCCGCGCGGCTGATGATGAGCAGTTTCTACCTCGGTCAGGACGGCAAGAACCTCAACAAGTGGGCCGATGCGCTGCTCGAAGGGCGCAACTACAAGGCGATTCTCGAGAAGGATGCCGCGGAAAACAAAGAGGAATTCCACAAGACACTCGTCGAGATCAAGGAGAACAAGGAGTACAACCTCTGCCTCGAGCTCAAAGATCAGCCGAAGAAGGCCGCGGCTTGCCTGCTGAAGTACGCCAAGGAGTACCCGACCAGCAGCCAGGCTCTGCGCGCCTACGCCGGTGCCGCACGTTTTTACCGCACAGCGCGCGACAAGGACGCGGTGATTCGCACCTACTACAAGCTCGCCAAGGACCACCCGACCGACCCGCGCGCCCAGCAGGCGCTGCTCGAGATCGCCGACGTGCACCGCGAGACGGCCAACTTCTCCAAGGCGGCCGAGGCATACGAGAAGCTGGTCGAGCTCTACCCGAAGTCGGACGAGGCCAAGAAAGCGCTCACCCGCGCCAACCAGATCCGTGACGCGCTCGGTCAGTACGACAAGCTGGTCGCCAACGCCGAACGCTTCCTGAAGTACTTCGGCAAGGACGCCGATGCCGTCAACCAGGCCTACAAGCTGACCGTTCAATACGTGCGCAAGAAGGACTGGCGCGGCGTCATCCGCGTTTCGGACAAGTTCCTCAAGAAGCGCAAAGACATCCCGACACACCTCAAGCTCGGTGCCCAGGCGAACGCGGCGCTGGCGTGGATTCACCTCAAACGCGGCGACAAGAAGGCCCGCAGATACACCGAAGCGATCCTGGCGACAGCGCAGACGCTGGCCAAAGACGGCACCTTCAAGGACCTGCCGCAGATCGGCAAAGACGCCGTCGCGCAGGCGCTGTTCGTGCAGGGCGAGATCCTCTTCAACGAGATGGTTCGGATGCGTGTGAAGGCGCGCAAGCTGCAGGACGCGGTCAAGCTCGCGACCAAGAAGTCCGTCGCCGCCAAGAAGGCCGCGCAGTTCTACATCGAGGTCGAAAACAGCAAGAACCCGAAGTGGACGGCCGCTGCAGCGTCACGTCGCGGCCGCTCGATGCACGAGATCGCCAACGCCCTCAAGAGCCTGCCGCCGCCGCGCGCTTTCCGTCGCGTCGAAGACCTGCGGCTCGAGTGGGAAGCGAAGATGGACGAGAAGTCCGAGCCCTACAAAGAGAAGGCGCGCGGTCTGTACCGCGAGGCGCTCAAGAAGGCAGCGGCGGTCTTCGCGTTTGACGAGTACTGGGCCGAGGCGCGGGATAAGCTCAAGGAGCTCGACCAGGACTTTGCGGCGATCGTCGAGATGCCCGAGCACACCATCGAGCTGTCGACCGTCGGTTGGACCTATCCCAAGGAGTCGCCGAAGAAAGCCGTGCAGAAGCTGCGCTACGACCTCTTCAACCGGCCGATCGAGCAGGTCAAAGTCAACGCGGAGGGCGAGAACGCTGGGCCGCCCAAGTACGACCACACCGCCGCCTACACCAAGATGGCGATCGCCCACCACGTGCTCGGCGAACACCGCCAGGCGCTCATGGTCGCGCTGGTCGGGATGCAACTCGCTCCGGCGATGCAGAAGGACGCCCACCTGCTGACGATGATGGGACTGTCCGAGCTCGCCATCGGCAACACGCAGCGCGGCCTCGTGCGCTTCAAGCAAGCCGCCGCCGTCGATGAGAAGTCGACCACACCGCTGCTCAACATCGCGACCATTCAGCTCAAGAAGCTCGACCTTGAGGCCGCCGAGAAGCTGCTGCGCCAGGTCATCAAGCGGGACCCGACCAACTACATGGCGCGCGTCACGCTGCCGGTTGCGCTGCGTCGAATGGGCAAGGGTGAAGAGGCGCTTGGGATTCTCGACAAGCTCGTGCAAGAGCAGGAAAACCGCAAAGAAGGCCACTACAACCGTTGCGTCATCGCGCAGGCTGTTCTCGCACCGACCAACAAGCGCAAGCTGGTCGAGAAGGCGCTCAAGGCTTGTGAAGATGCCCTCGCGGTTCACCGAGGCAGCAGCGCGAAGGGCAAAGAGCTCAAGAAACGCGTCACGGGTCTGAAGAACACGCTCGAGTTCATGGAGCCCGAGCCCGTACCCGGCGCTGCGCCTGCCGCTGGTGGGGATACTCCCGCTGGTGCTGATGGCGCCAAACCGGCCGAAGATGCCAAGCCCGCCGACGGTGCCAAGCCCGCTGAGGGTGGCGACGCGGCCAAGATCCCGCCCAAGAAAGACGCGAAGTAGCCGCTATTTCGGCTTCACAGCCCTGCCGCCGCTGTAGATCGCTCGCATCCACGGTCGGATGTCTTGCAGTTCTTGCTGCATCCGCTTGACCGCCGCGGCGTGTGTGGTCTGGTCGAGCTCGGTCTTTTCGATGGGGTCGATCGCCTTGTTGTACAGGTACTGCCGCGGCTTGTCCTGGACGTCGTAGCGACGCCGCAACAGCCGCAGATCACCGCGCTCGACGCTGGCAAACCGCCCCGTGATGACGACCGCTTCGCCCTTTCCTGGCCCCACGAGTGAGCGCCCCATCCACGGCCCATCCGTCGGCATGCCGAGCAAATCGAGCACGGTCGGGACGATGTCGATATGAGATGCGATCGGCTCGGTGACGTTGCCGTGGAGCGCACGAATTCGCGGATGTGGCCCGGCCAGCACGATCGGAACGCCGACCGATTCGATGTTCGCGCCGTTGTAGAGGCGGGTGTGGCCATGCTCACCGAGCGGAAAGCCGTGGTCGCCGGTGACAATGACGAGCGTTCGCTTCATCCATGGTTGCGTGCCGATGGCTCGTACAAAGCGCTCCATGGCGTTGTCTGCGTAGATCATCGTGTCGTGCATCCGCGCAGCCATCGTGTCGGGCCCCGTCGTGCCCACGCCATCCACGCGCTTGAACGGGAAGTGGTTGGTGCGGGTCATGACGCAGATGAAAAACGGCCGTCGCGAGCCATCTTTTCGGCGCAGTTTCGGTACATTGTCGCGCATCCATTCGCCCAGGTGGTGAAAGAGCGGCGCGTCTTCGATACGACTGCGATGGTAGTCGACGGCGTCATACCAGCGCGCGAGCCATGGGCTCTGGTTGTCCCAGGCGGGTTCGGCTGCGGTGAAGAAGCGCGTGTAGTAGCCGGCGGCGCGCAGGCGGCTGGGCAGGCTTTCGACGAGCTGGTCGGCGTGGTCGATGGCCACCGATCCCGGAGCTCGCGGTAGCAGGCCGGTGTGGATCGTCATGAACGACGCGATCGTGGGCAGCCCGTTGGATGTCGCCCGTTTGAAGCTCACCCCGCCGGCCGCGAGCTTGTCGAGATAGGGCGTGGAACTTGGCTTGCCAGGGATGAGGCCGAGGTGCCCGACGTTCATGCCGCGATGGCTCTCCATGATGAGGAGCAGCACGTTCCAGTCACCGGCGTCGCGGCCGTCGCAGTTTTCATCGATCCCGTTGAGCGCAATGTCGGTGGCGGCCGGGTGCACGTTGGGATCGGCGTCGTTGCAGTCGCGGGCGACGGGATGGCCATCGCGGTCGTTGTCGTCGCCGCACGTCACGCCGTCGGGCAGGTTGGCAGCCCTCTCAGAGCAGATCGCGCGGATGGAGCGGTGATGCAGCGGTCGAGCAGCGCGATCGAAATACTGGCGGGCGTGTGCCGGCGTGTCGGCGGCCTCGTTCATGCGGCGCCAACGAGCGTGGTGGGCGGCCTGGGCGCGCGCTTCGAGTTGGGGTGTGACCGCCGCAGTGCCTTCTTCTTGCCAGGCCTCGACGGCCAACATCCACGGAGTTGCGACGCGCTTTTCGCGGAACGTGCCGCCCCAAATCTCCTCGGTGAAGAGCCAGCAGACGGCCCAGCTGGCGACAAACAGCACCACGGCGCGGCGCGGCGTCGACGAGGCGCGGCCGACAAATGCGCGACGACGGCAGAGCCAGAGGAAGACAGCGGGTGTGATGAAGATGAGCGCCAGCCCGATGTATTGCCCGCCGCGATCGGCCTCCAACATGCCGCCGACACTGGCGAGTCCGTCTGCCGTCATGTAGGTCGCCAGGTAGCGCGGCGACAGGTGCAGGCCCATATAGCGCATGAGCTCCTGGTCCACGGCCGCGAAGAACAGCACCAGAGCGAGGAGCACGCGCGTAAGGACGAGGCCGGCGCCTCGAATCTTCGGCCCCGAGTCGCCGGTGACCGCGGCCAGGATCACGATGAGAACGCCGGGCAGCGCGATGATCGCCGCTTGCTGCATGTCGAAGGCGACGGCGTGAAAGAAGTACCACTCGAAGCGATTGACGAACGGGTGGCCGTAAGCGTCCGGACGCAGCAACCAGACGGCCCGACTCGCGGCTGTGAGCGCCATGTAGACGCCGACCATCCGCGCGATGATCGACAACCGTGGCAGCGTCGCGTGCGCGGCTGATGCGGGCGCCGGCGTCAATGTCAGGCTCGGGTCGGACATGGGGTCGCGCAAGGTAGAGGCTGCACCGCACACAAACAAGCAGAGGCCTTCACTTGCCGCGGCTTGCCGGGCGGCCCACCATCGCGCCATGGCCCAACAAGGACGCATCGCTGCCGCCGCCCGAAGCTACAGCGATTTCGCCATCGCGCGGCCGTGGACCGTGCTCATCATCGCGGCGCTCATCACCGCCATCGCGAGCTGGGCCGCCAAGGACCTGAAGGTCAACAGCAAGCTCGAAGACCTCTTCCCCGACGACACACCCGCCGTCGTCGCCGCGCAGCAGGCCCGCGCCACGCTTCCTAGCATCAACAAGATGCTGATCGTCTTTGGCAGCCCGGACAAAGAGGCCAACCGCAAGGCGGCGACCGCGTTTTGTAAGCGGGCCGAGAAGCTGCCCGAGATCGCCAGCGTCGAGTGCCAGCGCGACATCGACTTCTTCCGCCGCAACGCCGCGCTGTGGCTCGCCAAGGACGAGCTGCTCAAGATCGAAAAAGAGGTCAAGGCGAAGGTCCGCGAGGCGACCCGCAAGGAGATGCTCGGCGGCGAGTTTGGCGATGATGATGGTGGCGACGACGACGACGATGACGAGTTTGCAGACGAAAAGGACGAGTTCGCAGACGAAAAAGACGAGTTTGCAGACAAGAAGGACAAGCGCCCCGAGTCTCCGACCAGGAAGGTCAGATCCGCGCCAACCCAGCCCAAGCCGGCCAAGCTCGATGACGCGCACAAGCCTGTTGACGGCCCCGGCGATGCGACCACCACGGCCAACGACGCAAAGGGCTGGAAGGTCCCCACCGATGACGAGGTGCAGGACAAGATCGGCAAGTTCGCGGACCTGCGCGAGTGGGCCGAAAACGACGCGGGCGACGCGCTGGGCATCAAGCTTTTTCCGAAGGTCGACGCCAGCGACGTCGAAGCCAGCGACGCGCTCGTGGCCAAGATCGATAAGCTGCTCGCCGCGACGAACGTGCGCTCATTCCACCCCGAGATGGTCTATTCGGTCAGCGGGGATTACGCCAAGGTCAGCCGCCACGTCGCGACCATTCGGCGCGGCCTCTACGTCACGACTCTCCTCGCGATCGGCGGGATCATCCTGCTGCAGCTCATCGCGTTTCGCCGCTTCCGCGCGCTGCTCCTGCTGTTCATCCCACTGCTCAGCGGCGTGGCCCTGACGACCGGCTTCGCGGCGACGGCGATCGGCTACGTCAACATCATCACGGCCTTCATCTTCGCGATTCTCTTCGGGCTCGGAAACGACTTCGCCGTCTACACCTTGAGCCACTACGTGCAGCGCCGCGCCGTGGGCGATGACCCCGACGCCGCCGTCAGACACGCGATGCCGCACCTTTGGGGCGCGCTCGGAACCGCCGCCGCGACCACCGCCGGCAGCTTCCTCGTGCTGACGATGTTCGACTTCCGCGGCTTCTCGCAGTTCGGGCTCATCGCCGGCGTTGGCGTGCTCGTCACCCTGCTCGCGACGCTGCTGCTTTTCCCGCCGCTGGTCATCGTCCTGCACCGCATCTGGCCCGAAAAGGCGGTGTCGGGCGCGCGCGCGGACGGCCTCAAGATGATCGGCGTCCTCGCCAATCGGAACGTCGCCCGGGTCGCAACCGTGGTTGTCATCGGCCTCGCGCTCGGTGGCGGCTACCTGGCACAAAACCTTGATTTCAATACGGATTTCCGACGCCTACGGACAGTCTCCAAGAAGCAGGGGTCCAAGAAAAAGGAGTCCGAGAAAAAGGAGTCCAAGAAAAAGAAGAACGACCTCAAGAAGGTCGCCAAGCAAGCGCCCGTGGCCAAGCCGAGCGCCGATGAACAGCGCAAGCGGCGCGCCTCCAAGCTGGCCGGTCATTACCGACGCTCCACCAGCCAATCGCTGCGCACACCGATCCTCGTGGTCGCCGACACGATGGCCGACGCGGGCGTGATTCACCGCCAACTCAAGGCCGACAAGGACAAGAACACGCGCATCACGCATTGGATGTCGATCCACACCTTCGTGCCGGAGCAGCAGGCCGAAAACGCGGCCATCGCACGACGCATCGCCGACCATATCGACGCCAAGCGCGCCATGCTCAGGGGCGAAGACGCGACCGAAGCCGACCGCGCCCTCAAACGCCTCGACGTCAAGACGTTCACCGCCAATGACCTGCCCGATTTCGTCCGCAAGCGCTTCCTGGACGTCGACGGCAACGTGGGTCGGTACCTGCTCATGTACCCCAACGGCAACACGGCCAGCGCGCGCGCCGTCAAGGAGGTCATGGACCAGGTCGGCACGTTCAAGGTTGGCGAGAAGACGTATCGCTCAACCGCCGGCTTCTTCATGCTCGCAGAGGCGGACGGCGTGGTGCGTCGCGAGGGTCCATGGGCCATCCTCGCCGCCGCGATCGCGGTGCTGCTCATCACGTTGCTGCACTTCCGCAACATCCGCCCGGTGCTGTTTGCGTTCATACCCCTCGTGCTCGGTTTTTCGGCGTTCCTGGGGATCGCGTATCTCGCCGAGCTGGAGCTCAACCTCTTTTCGGTGACCGTATTACCCAGCGTCTTCGGCATCGGAATCGACGGCACCGTGCACCTCGTTCACCGCGGATGGGGTGTTCGTTCGCGGCGGGAGCTCGCCGTCGGGCTGCAGCAGGTGTTCAGCGCGGCGTGGCTGGCGGCGCTTACGACCGTCGTCGGATTCGGCGCCCTGCTCTTCCAAGACAACCGCGGCGTGCAGACCCTGGCCGAGATGGCTGTTTGGGGCGTTGCGACGGTCTGCATCCTCGCCAATGTGCTCGCCGGGGCCTTGTTGGCGTTGCAGCCCGGGCTGGATGACGACGGCGATGAATCGCCCACCACCGAGGGGCGTTGAGATACGAGCCGCGTCGATCCACGCCCGGGATCGCGCAGCGGGGCTGGGGAGGCCGTCATGATTCGCTCGAACCGCACAAAGCGCTGGCTGGTAGCAACGACCGCGACCTTCTTCGCGCTCTCGTTGACGCCCGCCGCGTTCGCCGCAAGCATCTCCAACAAACCCCTGCACTGGTCTTCGCGCGCCTTCGCCAAGCACGGTGAGGCCGTTGAGCACATCACCTTCCGCGGCGCCACAGCCAAGGGCCACACGACGTTTATCCGCTGGTCGATGGCCAACGCCGGCTACAAGAAAGGCAAACTCAAGATCACGTTTCAGCAGCAGTCGCCCACCGGAACGCTCTACGACGAGCAGGAATTCAAGCGCGGCACATACACCGTGGCCGCCGATCGACTCGCCATCACCGCCGGCAAGAACACCCTCGCCGTCAAGGGCGGGAAGCTGGTCATGCACTTCGAGTTCGGGCGCATCAAGGGCGACGCGGTCCTCTCCGCCGGACGAACAGGACCGACCCTGCGCGACCGGGACAAGACCGGGTGGATCAAGCGTCAGTTGCTATGCGCATGGGGCGACCTGGCCATCAACGCCACCGACAGCCGCGGCCGCACCGCCAACCTGACGTCCAACGTCTTCGCCGTGCACGATGCGTCGACCATCAAGGCCCACCGGACCTACGACCGGTCGATCCAGCTGCACAAGGTTCGCGGCAAGAAGATGCGCGTCGTCGACTTCATCATCGCCCCCAAGGAGCGTGCCCACCGGCCGCTCGGTTTCGTGATCCTGCGCGGCGGCATGAGCTACGTCGGCAAGGTCACCGCCGAACGGCGCACTGCGGTCAAGGTCGACGGCGACAACGACTACCAGGTCCCCTACAGCATCGCCGTCGAGAGCAAGGCGCGCAAAGCGACCGCGACAGTCATCCTCGCCGCCAAAAAACGCATCAAGCGGCGCGACGACCTCAAGGGCCTGAACTGGTTTGCGCGCAAAGCCGTGGCCGTCTTCATCCACCCCTACACCTACACGCTGCGTGGCGAGGTGCAGGTGGCGCTCACGATCGGACCGATGATGCGGTCAAGCGTGGATCGCGCGAAGTGGAAGTACGCGCAGGCCCGCGAATAGCCCGGCGCGGGCGCTATATAGCGTCGATCAGCCGGACACCGAACCGGACGTGATGTTGACGTCGAGGGTCGTGTACGGGATGCCGATGCCTGCCTCTTCCATGTGCATTTTGGTGGCACGAATGGTCGCCTGGTAGCAGTCCCAGTATTCGCTTGTCTTGCACCAGATACGCATCTGCCAGTCGACGCTCGAGCCGCCCAGTCCGGCCAGGAAGACCTCGTGGGCGCGGCCTTCGATGCTGAACGGAAGCGACGCTGCGGCTGCCTCGAGGGCCTTGCGGGTGTCGTCGATCGTGGCGTCGTAAGCGGCACCCACGTTGATGTCGACGCGGCGGATATCGTTGCCGGTGGTGTTGTCGATGACCGATCCAAACACGGCGCTGTTGGGCACGGTCAGGCGGCGGTGATCGGGCGTGTCGAAGCTGGTCGTGAACAGCGAAATCTCGGCCACGAAGGCGTCGGGCACGGTCGGGAGCGTGACGCGGTCACCGATCTTGAACGGACGGAAGACCAAGAGCATCACGCCGGCGGCGAAGTTGGCCAACGTGCCCTGGAAAGCCAGGCCGACAGCGAGACCGGCGGCACCGATAACAGCCGCGAAGCTGGTGGTCTCGATCCCAAAGACGCCCAGGCAGCTGAGCACCGCCATGACGAGCACGCCCCAGTTGGCGGCGCGGGAGAAGAACGAGGTCAGCGTCTCGTCGAAGCTCCTGGCGCGCAGGGTCTTGCCGACCATGTCGCCGACCCAATTGGCGACCATCTTGGCGATGTAGAGAGCGACGAGAACGCCGACGATCTTGACGGCGTAACTGGTGATCAAAGGCACGATATCGGGCATGACGGCTCCGTGGGTTGGGCAGGCGTTGGGACGAGGCGAGGGTGTGTCACGCCAGCGGCCGGTCCGTCAAGACGACTCACAGCATCGCCGCGGGTTCACGGTTTGCCCCAAGCTCGGGGACGGACCGACTGCGACTATTTACAGGTGTTGGCGGCGCCCGGCGTGCCCTGCTCGGCGATGACGCACGTAAACGACGACCCCGGCGTGTTCGGCGGCTTGACGGCGCAAATCAGCTGGCCTTCAAAGTCGACACCGATGTTCTTGCAGACCAGGTTCGCGTTGCCGCAGTCCTTGTCGAGCTTGCACGTCTTGCCCTTGCAGGTCTTCGGATCCAGCCCGGCCTTGCCGACGAGATGACCGTACGTGCACTTGGACGTGGCGCTCTCCCAACAGCTGGCCTTGTCGTTTTCGCTCGTCGCGTGGCACTTGCCGGTCTTCAGCATCGTCGAGACGCCGGTCTTCCACGGCCCGTTGAGCGTCACCGTGTCGACCATGATGCCCTTGGTGTTCAACAGGCTGATGGGCGTCGTCTTCTTGTCGTCGATGCCAAAGCTGCCCTTGGTCGCGTCGTTCCAGCCGTACAGCGCGTTGATGCCGTTGTTCAGCGTCTTGAAAGACGATCCCGCGAGCACGGCGCGCCCCTGGGCGGCAACCATCAGCTTCTTGCCGGCGCCGGCCTTGATTTGGTGGCTCTTGACGCCGCTGATGATCGACCAGCCGTTGATATCGACCGCCGCCGATGACGGGTTGAACAGCTCGAACCACTCGCCGTTGTTGTCATCGACCGCGTCGGGATCGGGCATGATTTCGCTGATGATCAACGTGCCCGGTGGCGGACAAAGCGGGATGTTCTTGCACTTGTCGCTGCATCCATCGCAGTTGTTCTTGTTGCCGTCGTCGCAGTCTTCGCCGAGCTTCGGTTGCACGATTTTGTCGCCGCATTGGGGCTGCAGGACGCACTTCTGCTTGATGCAATGCGTCTTGTCGGCGGGTTTGCCGCAAACCGTATTGTCGGCCTTGCCCTTGCACGGGTTGATGCAGCTTGGGTTGGGTTTGCCCGGAGTGCCAAAGTCGCCGAGCCCATAGGACTTCTTGGCCGGACACCAGCTCTGGTAGGCGTCGTTGGTCAGGTGGGTGAACTTGTCGGGCGAGAGCGACAGCGCCTTGCCGGGTTTGATGTCGAAGCCGATGTTCTGGCAGTCCTTGGGCTGCGGCTGTTGGGCGCAGGCCCACCCCTTGGGCTTGTAGCTGACCTGGTCGATGATGATCTGGTTGTTGTTCCAGGTGAGCACCACTTCGTCGGAGAACGGGGGGTTGGACAGCGTGAAAAGCGTCGGCGGCTTGTCCTTCTTGCCCCATGCGTAGTTGACGAGCACGCCACCGTTTTGGTTGATGTTGTCGTTATTCCCGAGCACGAGGTAGCTACCGGGGGCGACCACCAGACCACCCTTCTTCGTGATCACGTGCACGTTGGCGCCGTTATCGCGCAGGATCCAGCCGTTGATATCGACCGGCTTGGTACCGGGGTTGTATAGCTCGATCCACTCGCCGGTCGGGTCGGTGGACCACTGCGGCTGCACAAGCATCTCGGTGATGATGACCGCGCCGGGGCTGTAGAATTCCTTCTGGCACGACTCCGAGCAGCCGTCGCCGCTCTTCTTGTTGCCGTCGTCGCAGTCCTCGTTGGCGTCCAGCTTGTTGTTGCCACAGTCCTTGGGATCGCACGCGTTGCCGAGGCCGTTCTTGTCGTCGTCCTTCTGGTCGACGTTGGGCTTGAGCGGGCAGTTGTCACAGGCGTCGCCCACACCGTCGGCGTCGGAGTCCTTCTGGTCGCCGTTGGGCTTGGACTTACAGTTGTCGCAGGCGTCGCCGATCTTGTCTTTGTCGCCATCGGTCTGCTGCGGGTTGCTGTGGAACGGGCAGTTGTCTTGCTCGTTGGACGTGGCGTCGCCGTCCTTATCCTTGCCGGGCGGGACGCAAGACGTGTTCTTCGCGCCGGGTGTGCCGTAGAGGGCCGGTGCCTTGGGAAACTGCGTCGAGGCGTTGCACCAGTAGGCCTGGGTATCGTTGGCCGTCGAGCTGTGGAAGGTCGGATCGAGCTGCCACGCGAGGCTGGTCTGCAGCAGGTTGTTGTAAGCGAAGACAACCTTGTCCACGACCGCGTTCGCGAGCGGGTCGATGATGGTGATGGAGTCGCCGCTGAGGTTGAACTCGAGCTTCTTTCCGCCCTTGTCGTTGAACGTGTAGTCGGCCTTGATGCCGCCGTTCTTGGACGCGTCCGGGCTCGCCGCGATCACCAGGCGCCCGCCGGCGGCAACCGTGAGCGCGCCAAGGTGATTGATGGTGTGCTTGATTCCCTTTTCATCGAAGCCCTTGCCGATCTCGATGGTCCAGCCGTTGATGGCAACCGACGTCGTGGTCGGGTTGTAGACCTCGAACCACTGCGTCTCATTGGCGCCGGCCCACACCATGATCTCGCTGATGACGATCTTGCCGGGGATCGGCGCTTTGGCCAGACAGCCTTCGCACCCGTCGTTGCCGAGCAAGTTGCCGTCATCGCATTGCTCACCGGCGTCGAGCTCCGCGTCCCCGCACACCGACGGATCGCACGCGTCCCCCTTCTTGTCGCCGTCAGCATTGGCCTGGTCCTTGTTGCCGACCTTGACGCAGTTGTCGCAGACGTCGCCGACACCGTCCTTGTCCTCGTCTGACTGGTCCTTGTTGGCGTGTTTGGGGCAGTTGTCGATCGTGTCGACGTGGCCGTCTTTGTCGGTATCGGCCGGCACCGGGCAGACCTTGTTCATCACGCCGGGCGTGCCGAAGTCGCCGCCGGACATCTTCTCGACCGCCAAACACCAATTGTCGCGCTTGTCGTTGCCCGAAGCCGTCGTCTGACTCGCGTCGAGCGCCAACGCCTTGCCCGAGTAGAGGTTGATCGCCCACTCCTTGTCCCAGTTCACATGATCGATGTTGACGGTCTTGCCGTCCTTGTCGCGCGACTGCAGCAGCAAGTCGTCGGACAGGTTGGACAGCGTCACGTTCTTGTAGACGTAGCCGGGCGTGTAACCGCCGTTCTTCGCGGCGTCCCCGGTGCGTCCCATCGCGATGACGCCACCCGCCTTGAGCATCACGGGCTTGCACGAATTGATGACGTGTTTGTCGAATTCCTCAGCCTCGGTGATGATCATGCCGCGCAAGTCGAGGTCTTTGTTCGTCATGTTGCGGATCTCAAACCACTCGCCCACATCGTCTTGCGTAGCTTGGGGGTTGATCATCAGCTCGACGATGAGCAGATCACCGGGCTTGAGAACCGGCGGCTTCGGCGGCGGATCGGGCAGCTTGCAGGCCGGCACACATTTGCCGTCTTTGTCCTCGAATCCGTCGTTGCAGTAGCACACATGCCCGGTGGTGCCGTCCTTGGCGCAGATCGTCTTGTTGGCCTCTTTGCACGGATTGGGCGAACACGGTCCGGCGCCCGCATCAACCCCCGAGGTGCCAGTGGCATCGTTGGGCAAGGCGCCAGCGTCGGCCTTTGCGTCGGTGACACCGTCGGGGTTACCAAACGTCGGCGCGTCGTATTGGTAGGTCGTTCCAGGCGGTGGCGCCGTGCTCGACGTGCATGCGATGCCGCCCACACAGAGCGCTAGCACCGCAATGCGCAATGGCAGATTCAGAGCCACAGACCCGGCCTGGCTGACGCGGAATCGAAGGCTGGTTGGCGTAGTCCTCAACGCTTCTTTCCTCGCTTGGAACGGCCTCGCCTCGAGGCGCGTTTGGTGGCCGATTTTCGCTTCTTTTTGGGCTTTCTCGTCGCCGATGCGGCGCGCGCTTTCCTGGTCAACTGTCCGCTCGGGTCCAGCAACGTCTCCAAGAAGCGGTCGTGCACGCGCCGGTAGATCCGGGCCGGTGCCTTGACGTCGTTGAAGAACGTCGCGAACGCGTAGCGCCGTTTCGCGGTAAACGCATAGCCGGCCAGTGCTGTGACATCGTCAAGCGTCCCGGTTTTTGCGTATACCCGGCGTCGTGTAGCCGGCCCCCTCAATCGACGTTTCAGTGTACCGGCGACGCCCGCGATCGCAAGCGACCGGCGCCATTGTGCGCCCTTTTTCCCGAGTCGATCCATGCCCTTGAGCAACTTCACAACGTCTTTGGCGGTGACCTTGTTGGCGTGATAGAGGCCCGAACCATTGCCCAGCCTCACCTTCGTCCAGTTGATACCGAAATCGGCCAACACCTGCTTGGTGGCCTGTTCACCCTTTGCGCTCGAGCCCGGCCGACCGATTTTTCGTGCGCCGAGCAGCTTGAAGAACGTCTCCGCAAAACCGTTGTGGCTCGTCTGGTTGCAGCGCGTGGCCATCGCGACCATCGGCGGTGAAACATGACTCGCGATCGGCTTCATGTCGGCGCGCAGCTTGGCGAACTTGACCACGCGCACGTCGACGCCGGCACGGCGCAGCGCGGCAGCGAACACCGAACCGGCGACAAAGCTGGCGTCATGTACCCGCCGGCGAACAGCGACCCGCCGACGCTTGATCCCAAGCGTTCCGGTCACGGTCACAACGGTCCGTCGCCCCTTGCCAGAGATGCTGACCTGGAGCTTGTCGAACCTTCCCTTGACGGTCTTGGCCTTGTTCACGGTGATGAAACGGCCGCCTTCAGGGCGCAGCGCAACCCGCGGCGGCTGTCCCATCGCGCCGGGGGTGATCGACACAAAAACCGTCCCGCTGTCGACCTGCAGCCCGCCGATCGGGGCGCGGTACGCCGAATCGCTCTGTTTTTCGTTGTAGCCCCGCGGCAACTTGCCGTCGAAGATCGTGGTGTCGATGTAGAGCCACTTGACGCTCTTGGTGCCCGTGCGCGCGACCTTGCCGGCGAGCGCGATGAGCTGCTTGCTCGTCAGCGAGGGATCGCCGCTGCCCACGATCGACATCGGGCTGTTGTTGGTGCCCGGATAGCGGGCGTAGACGGTCGTGCGCAGGCGCTCAGTTGGCTTTGTTGCGCGGGCGAGTGCGGCTGTCGTGAACATCTTGGACACCGACGCGGGGTAGACGACGCGGCCCCCGTTGAGGTTCATGATGGTCTTTCCGCTGTCGAGATCGACCACGTATCCGACCGCGGTCGGTTTGCCGGGCGCGTTTTGCAGGATCGCCTTGAGCTTGGCGGCGTCGGGCTCGGCGCTCGCAGGGGCGGCGGCAGGGGCTTTCGGCTTGGCTGAACTGGCGACGGGTCGCTTGACGGCCTCGACCGCGCTGGCGGCTACCGCGGTGGACTTGGTGCCACCCGGCTTGCGCTCGCGAGCACCGGCGGACGGGCCCACCGCAAAGCTGGCGGCGACAACCACCCCTACACAAAGCCATACCGGTACGGACCAACGCATTGCTGACACCATGAACGAACGAGAGATCGCGTCAATTCTGCGACGTCAATTGTCGGGCGCTTGCGAAACCGCTTCGAGCACGGGATCAGGGGGGCCAAACGCCAGCGGCCGGAGCTGCGGCGTCGTCTCGCCGCGGAAGGTATTTCGCTGCAGCTGGACGACAGCGGACACAACGTCGCCGTCTACGAGGCCCTCGAGCATCGCTGCGCTGGTGAACACGGCAACGCCACGGCGCGCCCACAGCGGTCGATCGCCGCCCTCGACCAGCCGGATGCGCGCCCATTTTCCGTCGCCCAGCAGGCGCTTGTCGGCCACGGTCACAGCCCGCAGCAGGAACTTCGGACGGGGATTGCCGCGGCCGTACGGCTCCAATTCGTCGAGCGCGTCGATTATCGGCAGATCGATCACGCGCACGTCGACCTCGGCGTCGATCCGCAGCGTCTCCACCCGGTCAGCGGCGGATACGGTCGCGCGCACGTGCTCGATGAGGGCGGCGCGGAATCGGTCGACGTTTTCGGCAGGAAGCGTGACGCCCGCGGCGTAGTGGTGGCCGCCGTAGCGGGTGAACATCGTCCCATCGTCGACGGCTCGCAGGCCGGCCACGAGGTCGTAGCCACCGATGGACCGCCCGGAACCGCGCGCCACATCGCCTTCGATGGAAAGGACGAAGGTCGGCGATCCCATGCTTTCACGAACGCGCGCGGCGACGATGCCGACAACGCCGGCGTGCCAGCCCTCCTGCGCCACCACGACGGCTTGTTCGTTGTGTTCCTGGTGCGCAGCAGCGGCGAGGGCTTCGAGTTCGACATCGTTTTGGATGGCTCGCCGGCGGGTGTTCTCGAGATCGACGCGTTCGGCGAGCGCCTTGGCTTTGTCGTGGTCAGCGGTGGTCAGCAGCTCGAATGCGGTGTGGGCATCCGCGACGCGACCGGCGGCGTTGATGCGGGGCCCGAGGACAAACCCAACGTGATCGGCGCGCCCAACCCGCTTGAGATTGGTGCGCTGGCGTAACGCGACCACGCCAGGAGCCCGCGACCGGGAGAGCCGCTTGAGCCCGTGCCAGACGATCAGCCGGTTGACGTCCTTGAGCGGGACCACGTCTGCGATGGTGCCGAGCGCGGCGAATTGTAGCAGGGGCGCTAGCGCGGGCGGCTTGCCGGCGAATCGTTGCTTCGCGGCGAGCTTTCTGCGCACGGCCTGGGCGAGAACCAGCGCGACACCGACGGCGGAAAGCGTCTTGTCGGGGTAGTTGCAGTCCAGTCGGCGCGGATTCATGACGGCGTGCGCCGGGGGCAAATCGTCGCCGAGCTGGTGGTGATCGCAGACGACGAAATCCGCCCCCCGCGTGACCACATCGCCGATCGGGCCAGCCGCGTTGCTGCCACAATCGACCGAAATAAACAGGTCCACGCCGTCATCGCACAGCTCGGCAAGCCGCGCCGCGTTGAGGCCATAACCGTCGCGGAAACGGTCGGGCAGAAACACGCGTGCCTTCACGCCGAGGTCGCTCAAGAACGTGTAGAGGAGCGCCGACGCGCTGATCCCGTCCACGTCGTAGTCGCCATAGATGCAGATGCGCTCGGAGGTGACGATAGCGGCGGCGACCCTTTCGGCAGCGCATTCGGCGTCGGCCATCAGGTAGGGGTCAGGCAGCGTCGCGAGGCTCGGCGCCATCCAGGATCGCGCGCTCTCTTCGCTGTCCAGGCCGCGATTGACCAGCACACGCGCGACGAGCGGCGGGACATTCAACGTGGCGGCGAGGCGGTCAACAACGGCGTCGTCGGGCGTCAGGATCACCCAACGCTGCGCCTGTTCGGGGCCCGTTGAGCGCGACTGCGAGGCGTCGACTGGGGCCTTGTCCGCCGACAGGGAAGCTGCGGCTGGGGAAGGTGCGGCTGGGGAAGGTATCGGCTGGGAAGGCGCGGGCTGGGGTGCCGCGGCAGATGGTCTGGTTGCAGCCATGGGCGATCGCTCCGGGCGCATGGACATCGCGCCGTAGAAGGTGATCGCGATTTCGGCTCAAACCTTACGCATCAATGCGACAGGCTGTGTCCGACACCAACATCTCTCGGCGCCGAGGCGAGCAGCGAAAAGCGCTCAGTGCTGCGATCAGGTCGTGGCGTACGACGGGACCGTGCTGCGATCGTTGTCCGTGCTGCGGCTCTGGAACCAGTTGTGCAGGGTCAGGAAGAGCGGGCTGGCCACGAAGATCGAGGAGTAGGTACCGACCACGACGCCGACGCACATGGCGAATGCGAAGTCGCGAATCAAACCGCCGCCGAGCAAGAAGATGGACAACACGGCGACCAGGGTCGTCAACGACGTCAGGATCGTACGGCTGAGGGTGTTGTTGATGGCGTGGTTGATGATCGCCGGCATCGGCGCCTTGGGGAACTTCTCGATGGTCTCTCGAATTCGGTCGAAGACGACGATCGTATCGTTGATCGAGTAACCGGCGATGGTCAGGACGGCCGCGATGATGGGCATCGTGAACTTGATCTGCGCGATCGAGAAGCAGCCGACAACGATGAGCACGTCGTGGCTCAAGGCGATGATGGCGCCGGGCGCGTACCGAACGTCGAACCGAATCGTGATGTAGATGACGATGCCGAGCAGCGCGTAGATGATGGCAACCAGACCCTGGTTGAGCATGTCGCCGGCGACGCTGGGGGCGACTGTAGTGGACGACTGCACAGCCACGAACTTGTCGCCGTATTTCTCGGCCATGACCTTCTGCAGCTCGTCGCGGAACTCCTGGATGGCCACCGTGTAACGGACGTCGGTGCGGGACTTGAGCTCGGCGGCGAGCTTGTCTTTGGCGTTCTTCTCTTTCTGCGAGATGACGTCCTCAGCCACGTCGCCTTCCTCGCCGACAAACATCTGCAGGGCGCGGTAGTTGTCGACCTCGGCCTGGCGCTGCACGTCAGAGCTGACCTTGAACTTCGGGAAGCCGGCGTCGACGAAGACCTTGCCCAGCTTGTCGTAGGTCTGCTGCACCTTCGCCTTGTCCTTGAGCGTGATGAAGAAGCGATCTTCGCCCTCTTTGGCGACGTCGACCTGGGTGCCTTCGCCCATGCTGGCGATGATCTTGGCTTTCAGGTCGGTTTTATCTTTGTCGCTAACCAAGGAGGTGATCTCGGTGAGCAGCAGGTAGTTGCGATTGGTCGATTGCTGACCTGAACCTGGGTCGAAGTCCTGGACCTCGATCTGTCCTGCGTCGGTCGCGCCCGTCTTCTTCTTGATGAAGTCTTCGAGCACGGTTCGCAGGCTCGCGCGGTCAATGTCGGCGTCGGCTTTGAATGCGACGACGATCTTGGTGCCGCCCTTGAAGTCGATGCCCTTGTTGAAGCCGAGCACGATGACCGAGAGCAGCGCGCCCAACACCATCGCGGCGCTCAGACCAAAGAAGATCCGACGGCGGCCGATGAACTCCCAGTTGGAACCGGGCGTGATGAATTCCATGTCGCTTCTCCGAAGCGTGGCGCTGTGTCTGTCGCGCCGTTTTCGTTCGTTTCCAGACCGCGGGCGCCGCAGCGACCGTGGCGTGTCCGACTAGATGCTGAGCTCCTGGATTTTGCCGCTATCGAGCATCCAGTTGTAGATGAGGCGCGTGACCACGATGGCCGTAAACATCGAGCATCCGATGCCGATGAGGAGCGTCACCGCGAAGCCGTAAATCGGGCCGGTGGCGTACTGCATGAGCACGAAGCCTGCGATGGCCGTGGTGATTTGCGCGTCGAAGATGGTCCAGAAGGCCTTGCCGTAGCCCAGGTCGAGCGCGTTGCGAATACTCTTTCCACCTCGTATCTCTTCGCGTACGCGCTCGAAGATGAGCACGTTGGCATCCAGCGCCATTCCCACCGTCAACACGATGCCCGCCATGCCGGGCAGTGTCAGCGCCGCGTTGAAGCTGACCAGGCACGCGAGGACGAGCACGAGGTTGAACAGCAACGCGACGTTGGCGATGAAGCCGGCCTGCCGGTAGTAGGCGAGCATGAAGAGGAACGCCAGGGCGAAGCCGAGGATGATGCTGAACGTACCCGAGCGGACCGCGTCGGCGCCGAGCGACGGACCGACCTCGATGTCGTGGACCTTGATGACCGGAGCCTTGTAGGCGCCGTTGTTGAGTACCGTCACGAGCGCGCGAGCCTCTTCCATGATCTGCGAGGCCGAGCGACCGGCGCCCAGCGTGATCTGGCAGCGGCCGCCGGTGATTGGCTCGTTGATGCGCGGAGCCGACGAGACGTCGCCATCGAGCATGATGGCCATCAGGTTGCCAACGTTCTTGGTCGTGATGTCGCCGAAAATGCGCGAGCCGCGGCTGTCGAACTCGAGGTTGACGACCGGCTGGCCCTTTTCGTCATAGCCGACGGCGGCGCGGGTGAGGTTGTCGCCGGTCAGCGGCGCGTTCGCCTCAAGGTTGTAGGTGCGCCAGAAGCGCTCCGTGATGTTGTTTGTCAGCGGATCCTTGTTCTCGATGTACTCGTAGCCGACGAGGATGTCGTCGGGCACCGCCATCGTCTTGACGAAGCCGAGGATCTCGGACTTGCGCTCGGAGCGGAGGAAGGCGCCGCGCTCGTCGGCGACCCAGCGCAGGGTCTTGGCCTTCTTCTCGTTCTTGGCGACGTAGTCGGTGACCGCGCTCTGCTTGTCGTCGAAGATCTTGCTGGTCGGCACCAGCATCCGGAACGAAAGCTGCGCAGCTTGGCCGATCTTTTCGCGGATCGTCTTCATCTGGCGCTCGCTGAGGCCCGGCAGTTGCACGTCGATGTCGGCGTCACCGCTGCGGCGCACATCGGGCTCGACGAGGCCAAAAGCGTCGACGCGCTTGCGGATCACGCTGACGGTCTGGTTGACGATGTCGTCCTTGATCTCGCCGACGGCTTTGTCCGGCAGGAACAGGGAGGCGCCTTCGGAGTCGGTGCGCAGCTCGAAACGCAGATCGATCGTGTCGACCACGTCGTCGGTGAGCAGCTCGGCGTCCTCGGGGTGTTTGTACTTGACCGCGATGGCGTTGTAGTCGGTGCGGCTGATGTCGAACCGCGCGCCGGCCTTGGCCCGCTCGTCGTCGGTCAGCGTGTCGCCTTCCTTGCCGCCCTTCTTGGCGTGGGCGTCCACCAGCCTGTCGCGCAGGGTGTCGCGCAGCCGGTTGGTGTTGTCGCTGATCGCCTTCTTGTAGTCGACCGTGTACTTCAGCTCGAGGCCGCCGCGGAGATCGAGACCGTAGTTCAGCCGGCTGCTGAAGATGTCCGTGTAGAACGACGGCATCTCGACGAACGTCGGCAGGCATTGCGCGATCGCGAGGACCGCGAGCGCCGACACCAAGATCGCCTTCCAGTTACGTTGCTTGTCCACCTTACCTTCCGTTGGCTGGACCCGTCGTCCAGCGCGTGTGCAGGGGTGAGTCCGTTGTTAGCGGGCCTGCATGTTTTCGACAGCCTGTTGTGCGTTGTTTTCGAGGCCCGCGACCTGGCTGCGCAGCATCCGGACGCTGACCTTCGGCGCGATCTCAATCGTGACGACGTTGTCCTTCATGCTCGTGATCTTGCCGAACATGCCGGCGTTGGTGACGACCTTGGAGCCAACCTTGAGCGTGCCCAGGAAGTCCTTGTGCTCCTTGGCCCGTTTTTGCTGCGGGCGCAGGATCAAGAACCAGAAGACCGCGAAGATGCCGAGCATCATCACGATCGACATCATCCCATCACCACCGCCAGCGGCGGTCTTCTGAGCCCCTTGTGCGGCTGCCTGGGCTGCTTGACCTGCACCGGCGGCTGCCGACGCGGGATCGGCCTGCGCGAATCGGAAAAGGGCGCCCATGGCGTTGGCGGCGACGATCGGCATCGACACTCCGTAAGCTGACAATTCCACGCGGCTTTTTGAGCCGCGCGCCCACCGACTGAACGGCCCCTTTTGTGGACCGCCTGCATCGGCGCTCGCCCAGGCTCTGCCGAAGCGGAGCAAACTGTGCGATTTCAAGGCCTTGCGCGGTGATAACGAGGGCTATCCCCGCGACGGACCCGGCGTTCTAGCAGAGGCCATTGGGGCGGTCAATGAAGAAGCGGGGTTACGGGGTGTCAAGAGGCATCGTCAGGCAGCGTCCACGGTCGTCTTCGATTCGAAACTTCCGTCGACAGCACGATCGTTGTTTGCGGCCGCGCGCGAGGCGAGATGAGGTTTGAGGAGCAGCCGCGCCAACTGGTCGAACGACAGCGGCTTGGGCGAAGCGGTCCCCCCACCAACGCCTGCGCTAGCTCACGTTTGGACGCGTGCATCCGATAGACGGCGTCTTCGACCGTCGCGGCGGTCACGAAGCGATAGACCGTCACCGGCTCGGTTTGACCGATCCGATGGGCTCGATCCGTCGCCTGGTCCTCAACTGCTGGGTTCCACCACGGGTCCATGTGAAAGACGTGGGGCGCCCGCGTCAGGTTCAGCCCGACGCCGGCCGCAAGCGTCGACAACAGAAAGACGTCCACCTCGCCGGCCTGGAACCGCTCCACCAACGATTTGCGCGCGCTCGCTGGCGTGGCGCCGTCGACCCAGCGGCGGGCTGCATCAACCGCATCT
>CAZLMW010000090.1:0-34396 GCA_964560875.1 uncultured Enterobacteriaceae bacterium | reverse complement strand
CCCTTGCAAACAACGAGCACCTGCGCCGAGGCGAAGCTTTGGCGCAGTCTGCTAGTGTCTCGTTGCAAAGGAAACGGTCAGTTGACGGCAACGAGATACAGCCGCGCAGCGGAGGTTGGGGTGAGGAGGGGAAATGACACTTTTCCCTCCGAGGGGCCTCCCCCGCGAGGCCCCTTGCAAATGAAAACTAATGGTCCGACGACTGGCCGGCAGTTCATCAAAACTCCTGAAACGGACCATTAGATGGAGCCTGTCTACAACGCATCATCGATCCAGGTTCTCAAGGGCCTTGAGCCGGTTCGCAAGCGCCCCGCGATGTACATCGGCGGGACAGACGCGCGCGGGCTGCATCACCTGCTCTGGGAAGTGGTCGACAACGCGGTCGACGAAGCGATCAACGGCTACGCGTCGTACATCACGGTGACGCTGCACGCCGATGGCCAGTCGGTGAGCGTGCGCGACAACGGGCGCGGCATCCCGGTCGACATCCATCCCGGCGACGAAGAGCGGCGCAGCGCCCTCGAAATCATCCTCACGACGCTGCACGCGGGCGGCAAGTTCGACCAGGGCAACTACCTGCGGTCGGGCGGGCTGCACGGCGTGGGTTCGTCGGTCGTCAACGCGCTGAGCACCGAGTTGATCGCGCGCGTCAAACGCGGCGGGCGGCTGTTCGAGCAGAAATTCTCGCGCGGAACGCCGCTCGCGCCGGTGCAAGACATCCAAGACGCGACGGGAACCGGCACCGAGATCTTCTTTCGACCGGACCCGACGATCTTCGAGGACGTGGACTTCGAAACCGAGGTCATCTCCGAGCGGCTCGAGGTCAAGGCGTACCTGACCGCCGGTCTGCGGGTCGTCTTCAAGGACGAAAAGGGCGGCAAACGGCACGAATACAAGCACGACGGCGGCATCGGCGACATGCTCAACGCGCTCGTGAAAAAGGGCGGTGAGAGCGCGGTCCATCCCGACGTTATCCGCCTCGAGACCGGCCCGCCGAGCTCCCCCACCGCGGTCCAGGCCGACATCGCGATGCAGTGGACCGAAGCGACGCGCGAGCAGATCTCGTCGTTCGCCAACGGGATCCCGACCCACCACGGCGGCACCCATGAAGCCGGCGTCCGCGAGGGCGTGCGGGCCGCGATGATGAACTACCTCGAGGCGCACGACGCCATCCCGCGCGGCGTCGAGATCAAGCCAGCGGACATTCGCGAGGGCCTCGTCTGCTCGATCAGCGTCTTCCTCGCCGATCCGCAGTTCCAGGGGCAGACCAAGGACAAGCTCAACAACCCCGAGGTCCGCAGCCAGATCGGCTCGCTCGTGCGCAAGCAAGTCGAGCACTTCATGCACACGAACACGAGCACCGGCAACTCGGTGGCGATGCGCATCATCCAGGCTGCCCGCGCCCGCGCCGCTAGCCGTTCGGCTGTGCAGAAGATCAAGCGCAAGAAGGGCGCCGGACACCGTCTCCACCTGCCGGGCAAGCTCGCCGACTGTTCGTCGTCCGACATCGACGAGACCGAGCTCTTCATCGTCGAGGGCAACTCCGCCGGTGGCACCGCCAAGATGGGCCGGGATCGCCGCACGCAAGCCATTTTGCCGCTCCGTGGCAAGGTCCTCAACGTCGAACAGGCGTCCGAGAAGCGTGTGCTCGCAAACAAGGAGCTCGGCGACGTGGTGTCCGCGCTCGGGTGCGGGCTTGGCGACGGCCTGGACCTGTCCTCGCTGCGCTACGGCAAAGTCGTGCTGCTGATGGACGCTGACAGCGACGGCCACCACATCTCGACGTTGCTGCTGACCTTCGTCTACCGCTTCTTGCGCCCCCTGATCGACGCCGGTCGCATCTACATCGCACAGCCGCCCCTGTACCGGGTCAACGTCGGCAAGGTGACGCATTGGGCCATGAACGACGCCGAACGCGACAAGATCATCGCCAAGGCGAAGGGCCGAAAGCGCGAGTCGAGGGTGGTCATCACGCGCTTCAAGGGCCTCGGTGAGATGAACCCGAAGACGCTCTTCGAAACGACCCTCGACCCGAAGACACGGCGCTTGCTCAAGGTGACGATCCCGCCCGAACACCAGCTCAACGCCGAGAAGACCATCGGCGGCTTGATGGGGCGCGACGCGAGCGTTCGCTTCCGATTCGTGATGGAAAACGCCGACATCGCCGGCGACCTCGACGTCTGACTGAGCTACGGTGCGCCGCTGGATATGCGCCTTGGCGGCTTGACGCGTGAATTCGCCAATGGACGCCCCGCTGGACGGCCGTGCTGGCGCGCAGACGAAGGCCTCTTCGAGCGGGTGACCGGTCGGGATGCCAGCGATGGCGTCGGCGACGACTTGCGTTTGCTGTTTTTGATGTCCTTCGTCGCTTTCTCGGGCGCTTCCTGGGCGAGAAACGCCGGCCAACTGCCGCGCTCGCCGTACTCGGTGAAGCCCTTGAGCCAGACGAGGAATTCGAACCGCTCGCCACGAAGTTCGGGCTCGTTGATCACGGTTCCGTAGGCGGTGAACGAACGGTACCGTCCGGCTCCGTAGACGGGCACGTTCACCTCGACGCGACCGTCGCGATCGGGCAGCTCGAGGGAGTCAGCGACCACCACCATCGCGCGTTCGTTGCAGCCAACGATGCGCCCGCCGTGAAACCGATGCCCGAGCAAATAGCTACACGGGACGTCGACTTCGGCGAGGTCACCAAGCTCTCGGGCTCGGTTCGCGCCGGTGATGCCCGGCGCCGGCGTGCCTCGCATCGGGTTGGTCTCCGCCCGGGCGCCGACCGTATTTGCGCGGCGCGCGGGGCGTGGCGGAGGCGGCGAAGAGGCGGTGCGGACCGGGTCGCGACGAAACGCAACGTGGCCATCGGAGGCCGCGGGGCGGGCGGCGATTGGACCGTCGGTTTCCGGCCGATAGAACCATCCGTCAGGCGAAACGAGCTCTTTGCCGTAGGTCACTGGCTCGGAGCGGCGGCCCAGCAGCCGGCCGGTGAGGCTGAGCAGCTTGCGACCAACGCGCGTCACGCCGCTCTCGGACGCCGCAGGGGCGGGTTGGCCGGTCGCGGACAAGGGGGCCGGCGCGGAAACCGGGGCAGGCGCGGAAACCGGGGCAGGCGCGGAAAAGGGGGCAGGCGCGGAAAAGGGGGCAGCCGCGGAAACCGAGGCAGGCGACCGAGCCAGCGCAAGAGCGGGCCGCGCATCTTCGAACGAGTCGACCGTGTCCGCGTGGCGCGCGGGGTTGTCCACGGGGGGAGCGCGGTCGGCCGGCATCGGTTGCGTCGCCATGTGCCGCGGCGTCGTCTCGGCGGGCGCTTCGAGGGGGCTGGAAACCCGAAACGTCGGGTTTGTCAGCGGGGCCCGCGAAGCAAAAGACGGGGGAGGCGGCTCGGGCTGCCGGGTCGGACCGGTGACCACACGACCGGCGCCGACGCGTTCTTGCGGTTTGGGTGCTTCCCGAAACGCGCCGAGCACGTCCATCTCGAGTTCGAATTCCTCCGGTGTAATCGTCACGCTCTGCGGCATCGTGTGCCGCGGCGCGCTCGCGCAAGGCGGTAAAATGGGATTGTTCGCCGTGTTCACCGTCAACGGCTGACCGCTGGGGGACGCCGGCACCTCCAGGTTGCGTGTCGGACGAGTCCCGCGGTCTGGCGGCCGCACCCTCGCGTTGGAAGTCCGCGCTGTCGCCAGCCGTCGACGCGTGCTTGAGCGGCGGCGCGGGATCGGGCGGTTGCGGATCGGCGGCGGAACGATGTCGTCGCTGATGACGGCGCGACCACGTGCGCTCCGTGCGCCCGACTGGTAGCTGCCCGAATCGGGAATCAACGGCGGCGGCAACACGCCTCCGTCGAATACGTGCACGACGCCACGGCGCTTGGGCTGGTGCACGAGCGCGACATCGGCGACGCCGAGAACGTCGCGCAGGAAGCGCATCAAGGTCTGGTCGTCGTTTTTGACCTGGGCAGCGGTCCAGCGCGTCACGAATCCCGGTTCGGCGCAGGTTCCCGCGAGTGCGATTCGCTCAACGACGCCGTACACCATGACGCCGCTGTCGCCGGTGCCGGGGCGAAACTCGATAGCGATGCGGTCGCCACGTGCCGGTGGGCGAGGTGTCGCGATGAAGCCGGCCTCGCGGCTGACGTCAATGGTCGTCGCTCGAAAGCCACGTCCGCCTGCGTGCACGCGTACCCCCATGCGCACGGGGTGCCTTGCGTGTTGACGACGATCTCCATCCATCTTGACCGCGCTCTCCCCGGGGGCTTGCGGTGGGGACCAGGGGGCTCGTGCTGAACTGCGTTGCGGGTCCGCGCGTCCAGGATCGATTCTGTAGGCAAAACACTTACAGTCCGCGCCGACAAAATCAATGAAAAACGGGAGGCGATCGTCGTTTGGTCCACGGACCGAGGCGAGGCCTATGGATACGTGCGTTGCAGGTATGCAATCGCCCGCTGGGCGCCGATCGGCCGCGATCGTGCAACCATTGATGGGCAAACGACGGGGCCTTTGATACCACCCCCCCTCCGGCCGCAACCCCACCGGTCTGCGGCCCCAAAACGGACGATTCGGCGGCCCCATGGCGGATTACGACCAGCGCATCGCAGGGTTCTGTTCACCGGTCGCGTGCCTTTTGGCCGTCGTCGCCCTCGCGTGCGTGACCGGCTGCACGATGCCCGAGCCCGAGCGCGACCCGATCGACGCAGGCGCGGCCGACACCGAAGCGCCCGACGCGGGCGTGGACGCCGACGAAGAAGACCCGATCCTGCCTCCCGGCATCGTGTCCATCACGCCCGCTCAGGGCCCGACCACCGGCCTGACAACTGTGATCATCCGCGGCGGTGGCTTCCTGGACACGTCGGACGTGCTGTTCGGCGAGACTCCGGCCGTGTCGTTCAAGGTGCTGAGCCACGGACGTATCCGCGCACAGACCCCACCGAGGCCGCCGGGCGCGGTCGACATCACCGTTCGCGTCCGCAAAGAAGACGAGCTCGGTGTCGTGACGTTCGACGACCTCAACTACGCGGCCGGGTTCACCTACCTGGCGCCCATCACCGTGCAGTCGGTTTCGCCGGACAAGGGCGACGTCAGGGGCGGCGACGTTGTCACTGTGATCGGATCGGGCTACGGGGTCGGGACCAGCTTCGTGTTCGGCGATCGGATCGGCATCGACCCGGTGATCATCGACACGCATACCGCCACGATCATCGTGCCCCCGGGCAAGGTCGGAAAGGTCCACGTGACGGCGGCCAACTCGGCGGGCAACGCGCGCCTCAAGCGCGGCTTCGAATACCTGGCCGCGCCGCCGATCAAGGGCCAGAAGATCAGCTTGTACGAAGCGTCGCCGTACCACATCGATGCCAAGGGCGGCACCAAGGTCAAGATCGTCTACAAGGCCAACAGCAAGCCCGGGGCGATCCTGTCGGTGCGCATCGGGGCTCTGCAGGCCGCGTCCGTCGAAGCGCTCCCCGACCTGTCCGGCGGCAAGGGCGTGCTGACTGCGGTAACGCCCCAAGGGAGCCCGGGTCCGGCCGACCTCGAGGTGGTGTTCGAAAACGGCGTACTCCGCGCCAACGACGTGTTCATCTACGAGCACCTCGTGCCGCGTATCGTCGCGGTGATGCCCGGTCGCGGCGCGCAGGCTGGTCGGTCGTGGGTGCGGGTCGCCGGCAGCGGCATGAAGAAGCTCAAGACGTTGATGTTCGGCCCAAGCGCCGCCTCCGACCTCAAGATCGTTGACGATGGGCTCGCATGGGCATGGACGCCACCCGGCAAACCCGGCGTCGTCGACGTGACCGGCTTCTTTGGCCAGTACAAGCACGTCTTGCACAACGCGTTCGTCTATTTCGACCCGGCGTCGGGCAACCTGGGCACCTGGGGTGAGCCGATCGAACACACGGTCAACGTCACCGTCACGCAGCGCTACGTGAGCGACGGCGGCCCCGTGCAGGGCGCCTGGGTCATCGTAGGAGCCGACCACAACACCGATTACAAGGGGGTGACCGATAGCAACGGGCAAATCACCTTTTCCGGCCCCGGAATCAAGGGGCCTCTCGACGTGTCCGCCTCCAAATCGCTGCACACGGCGGCGTCTGTCATGGGGTTCAACACCGAAAACGTCACGCTGCTCATCCGGGACAAGACGCCGCACGACGGCTCTGGGCCGGGACCGACGGGTAAACCCAAACAATTCTCACCCGGCATCGTCGAGGGCCGGGTTGTCGGCGCGAAGAAGTACGTGCAGCTGCCCATGGGGTCCTGCGCCGGTCACGACGTGGTCGATGGCCATTGCGCTGTCTGCAAGACCGACAAGGACTGCGGCAAAGCAACCTCGTGCGTCTCGCTGCACGACCCGCTGGGTGGATTCAATCTCGGCGGCGCTGGCTCATCGTCAAACAACGGCGGTGTCTCTGGCCCGGCGCAGGCGACCGAGACCCAGGCGGGCCGATTTTGCGCGTCGTCGTGCCTGACGAATACGGACTGCCCAACCGGCTTCGAATGCCGCGCGACGTCGCTCAAGGCCGGCAACAACACCTACCACTGCGCCCCCCGCATCGGCGTCGCGCAGACCCGCTGCCAAGCGAGCCTGTACTCGTTCTTCAGCAAAAACGACGACCCTGGCCCCGGCTGGATCGCCGATCCCGACACCGGCAAGTTCAGCATTGGCACCCGGCTTGGCGACGTCGCGATCTACTGCCGCGGCGGTTATGTCCGCGACTCCGACGGCTTCTTCGTCCCGCTCGCGATGGGGGTGGTTCGCAACGTCGTGGTCGGCAGCGGTCAGACCGTCAAGGACATCCAGGTGGAGCTCGACGTGCCGCTGCGCCGCCAAATCCACGCGCGCCTGCGGAACCTGCCGATCGGCGACGACACCAAGGACCTGGTGCGATTCATCGACGCAAAACTGGAGCTCGGTGGCGACGGATGGCTGCCGATGGCCAAGATCGAGACAACCCTGCGAACCGACACGCTGGTTTTGCCGGCACAACCGACGACCCTCGGCGGGCCGCTCAAGGGCGCCGGATACGCGTTCTATGCCGGGATCGTCAACCCGAAAGACAGCGAGCTGGCGCCGAAGGCCCTCGCGTGGAAAGAGCAGCTGCATCCGGCCGCGACCGACAGTTTCGCGTGGTGGCCACAGGGCGTCGCCAAACCCGAGCTGAAGACGACGTGGTCATCGCCCATCGCGGCGATCGCGCAATCGAGCACGTCCGCGGTTGCGGTCGGCGACGGTGGTGCGATCTCGGTGTGGTCGGGGCAGGCATGGACCCAACAGAGCAGCCCAACCACGCTCGATCTGCGCACCGTTTGGCTGCAAGAGGACGGCAAAGACGGGTGGGCTGGTGGCGACGCCGGGATCCTGCTGCGCCGCGATGCGCTGTCGGGCTGGCGAACTGCCCCCAGTCCCACGACCTCGGCCATCATCGCCATCGCGGGCTCCGCCGGGCACGTCTGGCTGCTCGATGAAGACCACGGTTTGTGGCGACGCGCGAAGAACACGTGGACCAAGTACGGCGCGCCGGTCGCCAAACCCGTCGACAAGGAGATCCATCCGGGCGTCATCGGCCACGCCAAACGCCTGCGATCGCTGTGGGTTGCGCCCGACGGCACGGTCTTCAGCGGCGGCGACGATGGGATGATCTGGGCCGGCAAACGGCTGCCGCAATCGGCGAGCAGCGCGGGCAAGTTGGCCTGGAAGAAGCTCGCCAAGGTCACGTCGTACCGAATTCGGAGCTTCGCCGGCTCGAGCAGCTCCGATGTCTACATCCTCGGTGACCGCGGATTCGTCGCGCATTGGGATGGCACCAAGCTCAAAGATCTGCCGAGTGTCACCGCGCAACCGCTCTACGCCGGCGTCCTTGTCGGCAAGACGCTTCATGCGGTGGGCGGCCAGGGCGCCTGGGTGACCGTGGACGCGTCTGGAACGGTCACCGACAAGTCGTTGGTCAAGACCGGCGTCGACCTGCACGGCGTCATCACGACCCCGCAAGGGCTCGCCGCAGCTGGCCATGCCGTTGTCGCGCTCGGTCCGTATCTCGAATTGCCGTATGTCACGCTGCCGGCCAAGAACTCCGCGCTGTCGACCGCCATCAAGTGGAAGACCGCGCCCGGCGCCGTCGCCAACCTCAACCACGTCCGGATCAGCTCGTGGTTCAAGTGGCCGCAATGGGACATCGTGGCGCGCGGTGACCTCAAGGAAGTGAAGCTGCCGCAGTGGCAATTCGTAGGCGGCTTCAACCCGCTCCCCGGCGGCGCGCTGCGCGTGGAAGTGAGCCGGATCCTGGCCAAGTCGATCGACGTCGATCGCTTCAACTACAAGAAGCTGACGCTCTACGATTGGACGTCATACGCCTACGGATGGACCCAAACCACGGCGGGCGCTGGCCCAGTGGCCCCGATCCCCTGATCGTCGTTTTCTCGGCCGCGGGCGCCAAAAACGGCCTTTTCAGACGGCCAAAACGCGTTTCTGAGCCAAAACAGGCACCCTGGAGCGGCGATCGGGCCGGATGGCTATATCAATAGCCTCGCGACGAGATCGGCCGTTAGAGCGCGAATTTACGAGTCGACTACCGGCGAGCGAATGACGTCGCCCAGGCGCCAATGACGATGGCTTCACACACATCGTGCGTCATGCGGGCCTTCGGTTTGGGTGCGTTGCTGCTCGCGATGATGCGCTCGGCGATGCGGCGCGCAGCGGCCTTGGCGGTCGACCCATCGGTACGTTCGCTCGGTTTGAGCATGTCGACCCGCCACGCCTCCGCTCCGATGCGCTCGAAGGCAATGCCACGCTTGTCGGCGAGTTTGCGCCACTGATCGGCGATGGCGGCGTCCCCTTCCGCGACGATTCGCTCGAGGTTCGGCCAGCGCATCAGCACGTTCCATGCCGCGGCCTTGAGCGCCGATGGGCGTGGGAACCGGGTGGAGTGGTAGCCGACAAGGGTGCCTTCCGTGTCAAACACAGCGAACCCGCACTTGAGCCCGAGGTCGATCGCCAACAGCGTCGCCTCAGCGGGTGCATCGGCCCGTTTGCGAACCGTCCGGCGCGGCGCGGGGTCCCATGTCATCGCGTCCTCCGACGAGCGTGGCCACAGGTTTGGGCACAGGTTTGGGCACAGGTCGGCGGCAGTTTCAGTCCGAACGTCGTGCTGGTCGAACGCCGCCAGGAGATCCGCGAAGTCCTCGAACAACTCCATTGTCGTCTCCTTGCGTAGCCAGCCACTCCGCTGCCATCAGGAACACGGCTTCGAGACGATCCGCAGGTGTGGCTGAAGCCCAAAAAGCAACATCGGCCCGGCGCGCCTCGGGCTGAGAGTGAGCCACGCCGCCTCGCCACGTGCGTCGTCGTTGCTCGGCACGCTGCAAGCGCCTGCGATCATCGGTTAGTGAATCGTCCATATCGAGCCCCAACGTCCGACTGGCAGCATACCGTAAAAGCGCGGCCAGCCTCGACATCACCATGGCGAGGAGAGCAGCCGGCTATCCTCAACGTGCGTCATCTGTGCTCTTTGCGCTATGATGCCGGCCTTATTTTTGAACCTCGTGCGGGGCTGATCAATGGGCAATTTCTACAAGGACAACGCGGACATCCGCTACTACCTTGAACGCGGCATCGACTGGCAGCCCATCGTCGAGCTCGCCGAGTACCGGTTTCGCGCCAAAGACGGCTTCGAAAACGCGGATGAAGCGGTCGGTTTTTACCGTGAGCTGCTCGAGCTGGTCGGCAGCTTCGCCGCGGACGAAGTGGCTCCACACGGCGCCGCCATCGATCGATTTGGCGTCAAACTCGTCGACGGCCAGGTGCAGATGGCGCCCGAGATGGACGCGATCTTCGAGAAGGTCAAGGCGCTGGACCTGCACGGCATGTGCCTGCCCCGTGAGCTGGGTGGTTACAACTGCCCGATGCTGGTTTTCCAGTTCGCCAACGAGATCTTCAGCCGCGCAGACGCTTCGGTCGTCGCTCACTTCGGTTTTCACGGCGGCATGGCGCTGGCGATGCTCATGTTCGCGATGCGCGAGGGCAGCGCGACGTTCGACAGCGAAAACTGGCGCCTCGAATCGACCCGCTTTTCCGACGAGATCGAGGAGATTCGGCGCGGCGACGCGTGGGGATGCATGGACATCACCGAGCCGGACGCGGGCAGCGACATGGCCAAGCTGCGCTGCCGCGCCGTCAAAGACGAAGCAGGGGACTGGCGGATCACCGGGCAGAAGGTCTTCATCACCGCCGGGCACGGCAAATACCACTTCGTGATCGCGCGAACCGCCGACGCCAAAGATGAAAACGACGCCTTCGCCGGCCTCGCCGGTCTGTCGATGTTCATGGTCCCGACGTACGAGGGCGAAGGCGCCGACACGAAAACGCTCGTCACGGTCGGACGCGTCGAAGAAAAGCTCGGACAACACGGCTCCGCGACCTGCTTGATGCATTTCGAGGACGCCAAGGCGCAGCTCATCGGCGAAGAAGGGCAGGGCTTTGCCTACATGCTCATGCTGATGAACGGGGCACGGATCGGGGTCGGTTTCGAGTCCCTGGGGCTGTCCGAAGCGGCCCTGAGAGCCGCCGAGGAGTACGCCGCCGAGCGCCGCTCCATGGGCAAGACCATCGACCAACACGAGATGATCGCCGACTACCTCGACGAGATGCGGACCGACATCGCCGCCGTTCGCGCGCTTGTCGTCTACGCCGGTTACCACGAAGAGCTCGCCAACCGGCACGATATGCGCGTCCGCATGGGTGTCCTGGACGGTGACGACGAGACGTCCGTGCGGCGACTGGTCAAGACGCACCGCTGGAAGGCCCGCAACGTCACGCCGTTGCTCAAGTACATCGCCGCGGAAAATGCCGTGAAGCACGCGCGGTTGTGCGTCCAAATCCATGGCGGCGTCGGCTACACGCGCGAATACGAGGCCGAGAGGCTGTTGCGCGATGCCGTGGTCATGCCCATCTACGAGGGGACCAGCCAGATCCAGGCGCTGATGGCGATGAAAGACTCGCTGATGCGCATCATGAAGCAGCCCCAGGCGTTCGCGACACGGTATGCGCAGGCGAAGTGGCGTTCGTTGTCCGCGCGGGATCCGCTGGATCGTGGAGTGGCGCGGATCAACGCGCTCGCGTGCTCGGCGCAACAACACCTCATCACCAAGACGGCGCTGGACAAAGTGCGCAGCGCCCATGGGAGCTCGTGGTCACGCCTGGCGGCGCTGAAGCAAGAATGGAACCCCAAGGTCGACTTCGCATGGGCGATGCTGCACGCCGAACGATTGACGCGCCTGCTGACCGACGCCGCCATCGCCGATGTGCTGTGGGACCAGGCGCAGCGTCATGAAGAACGACGGCCGCTGCTCGAGGCGTTCCTGGACCGGGCAGAGCCGCGCGCCAAGTACGAGCACGATGTCATCACGAGCCGCGGGGCGCGCATCCTCGAACAGCTGCGGGGTGCGGCCAAGCCAGCTGCCAAGGCGGGCTAGGATCCGCGGACTTCTACCCCGCCGGAGGGGCCTGGTTCTTGAACGCCAGCGCACCGGCGCGCAGCACCTTCATGTAGTTGGCGCGTTCGAACGCTCCGGGCTCAGCCACCGCGGCGTGGCTCATGCTGCCTTGCATCATCTCGATCGACTCGTATTCGTGCTCGACCATCCACGTCCGCAAGTCCCGCTCGACCGATCGGAGGTGTTCGATGCCGTATTTGAGCAACGCCGACGTCATCATCGCGACCCGAGCGCCGGCCATCATCGACTTGAGCACGTCGGTCGCGCTGTGCACGCCGCCAGTGACCGCGAGGTCGGTTGTGACCCGTCCGTGCAGGATGGCGATCCAGTGCAGGCGCATCAGGAGCTCGGCGGGCGTGCTGAGCGTCAAAGTCGGGCTCACCTCCAGCTGGTCGAGGTCGAAATCGGGCTGGTAGAAGCGGTTGAACAAGACGAGTCCGTCGGCGCCTGCCGTGGCGAGGCGACTGGCCATGTGCGGGATCGAGCTGAAGAAGGGGCTGAGCTTCATCGCCACCGGGATCTTCACGCGCGCCTTGATGTCGGAGATGAGGTCCACGTACATCGCGTCGATGAACGAGCCGGTGCGGTCGGGATCGGTGGCGAGGAAGTAGGTGTTGAGCTCGAGCGCGTCGGCGCCGGCTTGCTCCAGCTTCGTTGCGTATTCGAGCCAGCTGCCCGCTGAGACGCAGTTGAGCGACGCGATGACCGGGATCTCGACGGCGGTCTTGGCGGCGGTCACGTGCTCCAGGTAGCGCTCGGGGCCGAGGCCGAGATCGCTCAGCTCCGGCAAGTAGGACGTGGCTTCGGCGAAGCTGTCGGTGCCTGCGAAGAGGTGGTGGTCGAGGTCGAAGCTCTCGAGCGTCAGTTGCTCCTCGAACAGCGAATGCAGCACCACGGCGGACGCGCCGGCCTCCTCCATGCGGCGGATGTTGTCGACGTCTTCCATCAGGGGTGACGCAGAACACACGAGCGGGCTCTTGAGCCGCAACCCGAGATAGCTGGTACGCAGGTCCACGTGGCGTTCCTGTTCGGTGTTTTCGCCGGTGAATGGCAGGTCGGTCATGTCAATTCCCCGTGTCGGTCTTGGGGTTGGTGGCGGCGGCGAGACGCTCGTGGTTTTGCCAGCGCTCTTCCACATCTGTCTGGGCTGCGGCGAGCAGCGCCTCGGCGTGTTTGGGGCGGGCGCGCGCGAGCACCGTGTAGCGTGTCTCGTTGTAGACGTAGCGCGACAGGGGCAACGACGGCTTGCGTGAGTCCAGCTGCATCGGGTTTTTGCCCTGATGAGCGCGCCTTGGATCGAAGCGGAACAATGGCCAGTGTCCGGTCTTCACGGCGAGGTCTTGCTGCTGCATCCCATGGCGCATGTCATAGCCGTGCGCGATGCAGTGGCTGTACGCGATGATGAGGGAGGTGCCGGGGAAGCTCTCGGCCTCGCGGAACGCGGCGATGGTCTGCTTGTCGCTGGCGCCCATGGCGATCCGGGCGACATAGACGTTGCCGTAGCCGGCGGCCATCAGCCCGAGGTCCTTCTTGGCGGTCGGCTTGCCGCCTGCCGCGAACTTGGCGACCGCGGCGCGCGGCGTGGCCTTGGACATCTGCCCGCCGGTGTTGCTGTAGACCTCGGTATCGAGCACCAGGATGTTGACGTTCAGGCCGCTGGCAAGCACGTGATCGAGGCCGCCGAAGCCGATGTCGTACGCCCACCCGTCGCCGCCGACGATCCAAACGGACTTGGCGACGAGCTCGTCTGCGATGGCCAGGAGATCCGCGTATCGGCGCTTCGCGTGTTCGCCCGCGGTCGGCTGCTCGGCGCCTCCCAAGGTGGAGAGGCGCTCCTTGAGTCTCACCACCCGTTGCCGCTGCGTATCGACGCCGGCATCGGTCGACTGGTCCCCCTCGAGAATCGCCGCGGCCAGGTCATACCCGATTTCGGCCGACAGCGAGGACACAAGCTCGCGCGCGTAGGCCTGCTGTTTGTCGATCGCCACGCGCATGCCGAGCCCGAACTCGGCGTTGTCTTCGAACAGCGAATTGGACCACGCGGGACCGCGACCGGCGCGGTCGGTTGTCCAGGGCGTGGTGGGCAAGTTGCCGCCGTAGATCGACGAGCAACCGGTCGCGTTGGCGATGACGGTCCGGTCGCCGAAGAGCTGGCTGAGCAGTGACAGGTAGGGCGTCTCACCGCACCCGGCGCACGCCCCCGAGAACTCGAACAGCGGCTGGATGAGCTGGTTGTCCTTGACCTTGGCGAGGTTGAGCTGGCCGCGGTCGACGTCGGGCAGGCCATCGAAGAACGCCCAGTTTTCGCGCTCGGCGTCGCGAAGTGGCGCTTGCGGCTGCATATTGATGGCCTTGAGCCGGGCCTGGCGCTTGTTCTTGACCGGGCAGACCTGCACGCACAAGCCGCAGCCGGTGCAGTCTTCGGGCGCGACCTGCAGCGAGTAGGCCATGTCCGCGAAGGGCTTCCAGCGCGGTTTGGCGGTCTTGAAGGTGACGGGAGCGTTTTCGCAGAGCGCGGTGTCGAAAACCTTGGCGCGAATCGTCGCGTGGGGGCAGACCAGCACGCACTTGCCGCATTGCACGCAGATGTCTTCGTCCCAGACCGGGATCTCGTCGCCGACGTTGCGCTTTTCAAAGCGGGTGGTGCCGACCGGGAACGTGCCGTCGTCGGGCATCGCGCTCACCGGCAGGGCGTCGCCGTTGGCGTCCATGATCATCGCCGTGACGTCGCGCACGAACCCGGGGGCGTCGGCGGCGACGCGCGCGCCGATCTCGAAGCCGGACAGGGCGGTGGTCGGTTCGGGCAGCGTGACCTTGTGCAAGTGGTCGAGCGTGCGGTCGATCGCGTCGAGGTTCTTCTGCACCACCGCTTCGCCCCGTTTGGCGTACGTCTTGCGGGTGGCGGCGCGGATGGCGTCGATGGCGTCGGCGCGCGGCAGGACCTCGCTGAGCGCGAAAAAACACGTCTGCATGATCGTGTTGATGCGGCGGCCCATCCCGACTTCACGGGCCAGCTTGGCCGCGTCGATGACGTACATCGTGATGCCGAGCTCGCGGAGCTGGCGCTGCATCCGCTTGGGCAGCGCTGCCCACACGTCATCCGGTGCGTGCGGGCTGTTGAGCAGGAATGTGGCGCCCGGCATCGCGCGGCCGAGCACATCGATGCGCTCGGTGAACTGGAACTGGTGGCACGCGACGAAGCTGGCCTTGTCGATGAGGTAGGTCGCGCTGATCGGCCGCGGCGAAAAGCGCAGGTGTGACACGGTCATCGAGCCCGACTTCTTGCTGTCGTAGACGAAATAGCCCTGCGCGTGAAGCTCGGTTTCGGCGCCGATGATCTTGATGGTGTTCTTGTTGGCGCCGACCGTGCCGTCCGCCCCGAGGCCGAAGAAGACCGCGCGGAGGGTGTCATCGCTCTCGGTCGACCAAGCGGGGTCCCAACCGAGCCCACGGCCGGTCACGTCGTCGTCGATGCCGATCACAAAATCGTGGCGTGGGCGCTCGGTTGCGAGGCCTTGCAGCACGCTGCGGACCATGGCCGGTGTGAACTCCTTGGACGACAGCCCGTAGCGACCACCGACGATGTTGGGCATCGAAGTCAGCGGCGAAGAGCCATCGGCTTGGGCGCGCGCCACGGCGGCGAGGAGGTCGAGGTAAAGCGGCTCGCCGGGGCCGCCGGGCTCCTTGGTCCGGTCAAGCGCGGCGATGCGTGTGACGGTCGGGGGCAATGCGGCGAGCAGGCGGGCGCTGTGCAGGGGGCGGTACAAGCGGATGTTGAGCAGACCGACCTTTTTGCCAGCATTCACAAGCCGGTTGACCGCTTCACGCGCAGCGCCGGCCGCCGAACCCATCAGCACGATGACCCGCTCGGCATCGGGAGCGCCAACGTATTCATAGAGGTCGTACCGGCGTCCTGTCCGCGCGGCGAATGCATCGAACGCCGCTTGCACGATGTCGGCCGCCTTGTCGTAGCGCGGGTTGATGGCTTCACGCGCCTGGAAGAACACGTCGGGATTCTGAGCCGTGCCGCGTACCACGGGGTGATCGGGGCTGAGCGCGCGTCGACGGTGGGCGTCGATCGCCTCGTCGTCGAGCAGGGCGCGGACGTCGTCTTTGTCGAGCGCGTCGATGGTCGCGACCTCGTGGCTGGTGCGGAAGCCATCGAAGATGTGCAGAAACGGCACGCGCGCCTTGAGCGTGGCCGCATGCGCGATGAGCGCCATGTCGTGCGCTTCCTGGACGGAGCCGGCGAAAAGCATCGCGAAGCCCGTGCCGCGCGCCGCCATCACGTCGCTGTGGTCGCAGAAAATCGACAGCGCATGCGTGGCGACAGAACGCGCGGCGATATGTATGACCGCGGGGGTGAGCTCGCCGGCGATCTTGAACATGTTGGGCAGCATCAATAGCAGGCCCTGGGATGCCGTGAACGTCGTCGCCAGCGACCCGGCCTGCAACGCGCCGTGGACCGCCCCAGCAGCGCCGCCTTCGGACTGCATCTCGATGACCTGGGGGACGGTTCCCCACGCGTTGGCTTTGCATTCCGACGCCCACTGATCCGCCCATTCGCCCATCGGTGACGCGGGCGTGATCGGATAGATCGCGACGACCTCGCTGGCCAGGTAAGCGACCCGCGCCGCTGCTTCGTTGCCATCGATCGTTGCGCGCTGGGCCATCGCGGACTCCCTGCTGGCGACATCGGAGGTCGGTGGTCGATGTCGGGTGCAGGAAAGCTAGCCCCGGCGGCGCAACTTGCGACGGAGCGTTCGCGTCAGCTATCGCTTGTCGGGCCGATCAGGAGCCGCTTGGACGCTTGGCCGACGCGGTCACCGGTGACTTGGGCTGCTGGCGCGGGTCCCACTTCTTGCGGAAGGTGTGGTACTGCCGATTGGGGCGTTTGACTTGGCGGCGCAGGCCCATGATCGTCTTCAGAGGCAGCAGACGCGAGGTTCGGGCCGCCAGCCACGCTGGGATGAGTCCGCCGGGGTCGGCGTTGACGCGGTAGGTCACGAAGGTCTTGTATGGGCCGAGGATCTTGAGCTTGTAGAAGCCGCGAATCCACGGAACGCGCACGATGCCGTCGATGGGCGGCGCCTTGGGGTGACGCACGTTCTTGAAGGTGCTGCGGATCTGGTTCTTGCTGCTTTCGAAAAAGAGGCTGGCCTTGAGCAGCACATCGCGGTCGGATACCGGCCACGGGGCGGGGCTCTGCGAGTACATGATGAGCTCTTGCTGACCGGTGCGGTGGACGATGCGAGCGCGCTTGCACTTGGGGCGCCATTCGCAGTGACGGGCCACGTCGCTGATGACTGCAGCGATGTGGAATGCGTTGGCATTGACGACGCCTTCGCCCTGGAATTCGGGAAAAGAACGCCCGACGACATCACGCGTGGTCACTCTTACGCCGTTTTCGACGGTCACGAACTCCCACGGGTTGGGATTGCCCATCGCCACGGAGCCAACAGCGGTCAGAACGACGAGCAATCCGCCGGCAAACGTCCGTGCGAATAGGGCAGTGCGGGGTCGGCGATTCATCGGACTCTCATGGGCGGCAGGGTGGGACCGGCGGCAAACTACAGCACGCCCGGGCCGACTGTCGATGGATTTTCAACGCCGCGGGATGACGTAACGCACGCCCGCGCTGTGGCGATTCAGTGATCATGGCGCTACAGTTGCGCGCATGTCCGCTCTGTTGCCATCCAAACACATCGCTGCGGTCGGGATCGTGGCGGTTTGTGTACTGACAATGGCTGCGTCGCCGGCCGACGCGGGCGCCGGTGATGCGATGGTGGCCCACGCCGCGGCTGCTTATAAGAAGGGCGACTACGTGCGCGCCTCCGAGCTCTTCGAAAACGCCTGGCAGCTGCAGACCGGCAACACGCGGCTGCTCTACAACGCAGCGCGTACAGCTCAGCTGGCCGGCAAACCTGAGCGCGCCGAGTCGCTCTATCGCCGCTTCATGAAGTTACCCAAGCGCGACGCCAAGGCCGAGGTGAAGGCGCGCGACTACCTGCAGGTGCTGGATGTACGCCGCGCCGAGTCCAAGGCTGAGCAAGCGCGCAAGGCCGCTGAGGCGGGTAAACACGGTACGGCGGCGCTGCTTTGGGCCGCCGCGGCGCGACTTGCCCCCGATCGGCATATGTACGTCTTCCGTGCCGGGCAGGAAGCGATGCTCGGCGGCGACAAGGCCGAGGCGAAGGCCCACCTTCAACGCTACTTGAAGACCGCCCCCGCGGACGCAACGGACAGACCCGAAGCCAAGGCATACCTGGCCAAACTTAACCGGCCAACTCCCGTCGTGAAGCCGGCGGTCCCGCCATCCAAACAAGCACCTGTGGCGGTGGCCGTGAAGAAGCCGGAGCCCGTCTCGCACACGATGGAATACACGTTGGTTGGCGGCGGCGTGCTGCTCGGGCTGATTTCGGCGTGGCAGTACTTCGAGGCGGAAGGCGCGGCCGAAGAGCTGCGCGACCAGTTCAAGCAGACCAACGCAGGCGGGCAAATCATCGGGATCAGCTGGGCCGACGCGGAGAGCGAAAACGAGACGATCGCCGTGCAGCGAACCATCGCGGCCGCTTCCGGTGTGATTGGCGGAGTGGCTCTTGCAGCTGGTCTCGTGATGCGGCTGACGGCCGACGATCCCGCCCAAGGAGCCAAGAAGGCGACCTCGATTGAGCTGGTCCCGAGGCGCAACGGCGCGGGCATGGTGGTGCGATTCTGATGCGTTGGCACGTCCTGGCGAGCATGCTGGTCGTCGCCCTCAGCGTCGCTCTTTGTGGCGGCTGCGAGGGCGAAGAGCTGCCGGCGCCCCATAAGTTCTTCGACCAAGACCGCTGCCCGGGGCTCGATTGCGACGACAACAACCCCTGCACGAAGGACAACTGCGATCCGCAACAGGGCTGTTTGCACGAAGACAACGGCGGCCCGTGCGACGACGGCAACGCGTGCACAAAGAACGACAGCTGCCAGGGGGCCAGCTGCCAGGGGCAAAACCAGGACTGCCCAGACTCGGATCAATGCAGACAGCCCGACGGGTGCGATTCGAAGACCGGCTGCATCTACAACAACCGCGCGGGGCCGTGCAGCGACGGCGACTACTGCAACGGCCAGGACGCTTGCAAAGACGGCGAGTGCCAGCCATCGGGCGGCCCGGCCAAGTGCAACGACAACAACGACTGCACGACCGACTCGTGCGAAAAGACGAAAGGCTGTCTGCACGACCACAACACAGCAATGTGCGAGGACGGCAACGAATGCACGCAAAATGACGCGTGCAGCAAAGGCAACTGCAAGGGTGGCAAGATCTCCTGCGACGACGGCAACGTGTGCACCAACGACGAGTGCGATGGCGCCAAGTGTGGCCATGAGCCGGCCGACAACGACGGCCAGAAGTGCGCCACGAACAAGGCCTGCTACAAGGGCAAATGCGCGGCGCTTATCAAGGGAATGCGCCTCATCGGCGCCGTCCAGCAGGCCGAGATTGGATGCGTCAACGGCGACACGCAGTGCCAAGCGCACGAAAACCCGCTGCACACGGTGACACTGTCGGCGTTCCTTGTGGATGAGACCGAGGTCACCGTCGCCAAATACAAGACCTGCGTGGACGCCAAGGGCTGCACCGCGCCCGCAGCGACGTGCAGCGCCGGGGACGGCGGAACGTGGGGAGTGGCTGGCAAGGAAGACCACCCCGTGAACTGCGTCACCTGGGCGCAGGCGACGGCCTATTGCGCGTGGCGCATGCCCAAGGGCGGCCGGTTGCCCACCGAGGCGGAGTGGGAGTACCTGCAGCGCGACAAGAAGAAGGGGCTGATCTACCCGTGGGGCAACAACGCAGCTCCACCGGCCAAGATCGGCAACCTGCCCGATACGACGGCGGAGGCAGCCAACGCGTCGTGGCAGACCATCGCCGGATACACCGACGGACACGTCTACACCGCGCCTGTCAGTTATGGCGCCGCGAACGCGTTCGGGCTCAAGGGGATGTACGGCAACGTGTGGGAGTGGGTGCACGACTTCTACAGCGCCAACTACTACAGCCAGTCCAACGGCGCGAAGGATCCGGCCGGGCCAGGGTCAGGCGCTCAGCACGTGACGCGTGGACCCGGGTTCTACTGGACCGATGGTGGCGTCGCGTTGCGCACCAGCTACCGGCTCCACATGTCGCTGACCCACGCGAAGAACGACCTGGGATTCCGCTGCGTGAAACCCTATCCGTGATGGCGCCGAGCGCCTTGAGCCGCGACAACAGGTGGCGCGCCAACCGCACGCAAAACGATACGGTTGACCGATTGCCAGAGCGCGCGTTCGCAGGCTAAAATACGCGGCCCGGAGGCGACCGTGGCGCGTTCCCATTCTCGCATTTTCGACCTTCTCATCGCGGCCCTGATCGCGTCCGTCGCGACGCTGACGGGCGGTTGTGGCGGCGTGCAGTTCGATCGCACCGAGGGTGTCGCGAAGTACCCGGCGGTGCCCGCCAAGTCGAAAGTGCTGTTGGCCGAAGCGCTCGAGGACGTGCCGCAACCGGCCGTGGTTGTGGGCGTGATGACGTTGCCCGCAAGCTCCAACGCGTTGTCCCAGGAACAAGCGGAGAATCGTTTTTTGTCGTACGCGCGGCGATTTGGGTGCACGGCCGTTGTCGACGTCGACGCCCATGCGTCGCAGGTCGAAAAGCGGAAGAAAGAGCGCGTGCTGAAGGACGGCGGCAAGGTCGAGATCAAGACCAGCAAGTCAACCGTGTTGCGCACGCAGTGGATGGCGCAGTGCGTGCGGACGATCAAAAGCGACGCAAAGCCGACGCCCACCGTTGCCAAAGCCAAGCCTCCTGCCGCGACGGCCAAGACGAGCGCGACGCCCGCTGCAACAGCCAAGCCCAAACCCAAGACCGTCGACATGACCAACGTCCGCAGCGACGAGCAGGTCGAGCGACTGAAGGCTCGGGCGGCGGCGTTGCGAAAGGCGCAGCGAGCCGCGGAGAGGGCGGTGGCCCAAGCGCAGGCAGCAGCGGCGGCCGCCCGAAAGGCAACGGAGGCACACGAAGCCAAGCTGGAGAGGACCAGCGGCAAGACATCGCGGTCTCGCGCCAAGGCCAAGAAGCCGAAAAAACGCGCGGCGCCCCACAAGGCGTCCAAGGCCCCTGCGCCCAAGCCCGTCGCCGCCGAAACCGCAGAGGAACGACGCGAGCGTGCGCGCCAGGAGGCCATCGCAAAGCTCCGCGCCAACCAGGAAGCTGCACGTTCCAAGAACGCCGCCGCGGCCAAGGCGCAACAGGCGGCTGCCGCGCGGAAGCAAGCGCAAGCACGTCGCCGAGCCGAGAAGGCCGACGAGGCGCGCAAGAACAAAGAAGCCGCCGCGCGACGAAAAGCGGAGGCCGCGCGCAAGAAGCAGCAAGCCGCTGAAGCCCGAAAGCAGGCCGCCGACGAGAAGAAACGACTGAAGGCCGAAGCCGAGCGCAAAGCCGCCGAAGAGAAGGCGCGCAAAAAGGCGGAGGCTAAGCGCAAAGCCGAAGAGGAAAAGGCCCGCAAAATCGCCGAAGCCAAGCGCAAAACCGAAGAGGAAAAGGCGCGCAAGCAAGCCGCCGAAAAAGCGCGACTCGCCGCCATCGTCAAGCGCTTCGACGACGCCATCGCCGGCGCACAAGTGGCCGCAATCGCCGATGCCATCCATGCGCACCCCGAGCACGCCAAAGTCCCCGCCGCCAATGCCGCGCTTCAGAAAGCGGCGCTCGCTCGCGTCGACCAGTGGCTCGTCGCCGTGGCGCCGACCAAGACCCGCAAAGGCGCCGCGCGGCATGGCTGGCAAGCGACCAACCCGACAAAGGCGCCCGCCGTGGTGTTCTTCGAGGTCGCCGGACAGCGGCTCTCGACGTTCCTCAAGGGCGGCAAGTCCGCGAAGGGCCACGTCGACGTGACGCCGAACACCAAGGGTGCGACGCGTCTGCTCGGCGTGTTCGTCGTGACCCGCGAGCTCGCCATCGACAAGAATGCTGTGTTGGCGAACGCGCCGCTGACGGCCATCGCCAAGGTGTGGACCGAAGCGCCGGACACGCCGCTGACTCCCGTATTCCTGGCCCGCATCAGCCGCACGCTCGCGTCCCAAAACGCCGCCACTTCGTCGATCCGTGGCTCGATTCGCGCCAAACGCCGGCCCGCACCGGACGAGTATCAGCCCGCGAAGGTCAGCCTCAAGAACACCGCATCGCGCGACGTCACCGTGGTGTACGACGCCGGCACCGGACGCATCGAGCGCCTGTTGCTGAAATCGCGCGGCAGCATGTCACTGACGTTGATGATCCCGCCCGAGCACAAGGCGGCGCTCAAGGTCATCGCGGTTTTGCCTCGGCTGCGCACTCTCGCTTGGCTGAGCGGAGATTGGTCGCTCGGATCCGCCCGATTGGTGTTGTTGCCCGCCGGTAAGAAGCAGGTCGCCGCGTTCGTGATTTCGACCACCGAGCCGCGCGTCATCCCGCTCGCCACGACGTCCGATGCCAAGAGCGTCATCGCCAAAGGCAAGGTCCCAGATGGGTTCGCCAGGACGGTGTTTTTCGACCTTTCGGGCTGCGAAAACGGCTGCGATGCGACCCTGACTATCCCGCTGGCGTGGCAGGACAAGTACAATCCCAAGGGCGGCCGCACGCTTCGTTTCAAAGCGGCGATCTCCAGCCGCAACGGCACGGCCAAGTTCGTCGCCGACTATTGATTCGCGTTACCCTTCTTTCGGCGACGCCCACGAGGGCCCACGATGCTTCGCGACGGCGACTTCTATAGCTTCGACGGCACGCGGCTGCGCACCTACGAGGGCGGCATCGCTCACGGTCAGCCGCTGATCATCGCCAACGGCCTGGGGGGCTCGATCCGCAGCTGGCGACACATCGTCAGCGCATTCGGCGCGCGCTTTCGCATCCTGAGCTGGGATTATCGCGGCTTGTACGGGTCGGACTGGCCCGCGGATCGGCGCTCATTCGAGTTGACGCATCACGCCCATGACCTCGCCGCCTTGCTTGAGCACTTCGACGTACACAACCCCGTCATCATGGGCTGGAGCATGGGCGTCCAGGTGATGCTCGAGTTCCACCGCACACACGCCGACGTCCCCGCAGCGCTCGTCGCCATCCATGGCACCCATTCCAGCCCGCTCCACACCGCCTTTGACGGTCGCACCCCACGCAGAGTCGCTCCTGCGGTCTATCGGGTCGTGCGTCGGGGATGGCGCGTGGCGATGCGGCCAGCCAAACGACTGTCACATTCACGACGCTTGACCGGGTTGTTCGTGCGCGGCGGCATCGCGCTGCGCGTGATGGACCCGGCGATTGACCGCTCTGTGTTTTGGGACATGGGGCGCGACTGGGTGCACCTCGACCTGGACAACTACTGCAGCTTGTTCGAGGCGCTGGATCGACACGACGCACGCGGGCTCCTGCCGCTTGTCAAAGCGCCGATGCTGGTCGTCAACGGCGAGCGCGACCGATTCACGCCGCCACAATACGGCGAAGAGATTGCGGCTGGCGTTCAGAGATCCGAGCTATTTGTGATTCCCGGCGGCACCCATTTCGGCCTGTTGGAATATCCTGACGCGCTCAACCGGCGCCTGGCCCGCTTCTTCGGCGACCACCTGTTTGATCCGGCCTGAGAGCGAACGGCAGTGCGGCAGCACCCGCGGACCAAAGCGCCCCGCGAACTCCGATCGAACCTGATCTGTCCACCGGTCGACTTGAAGGTGGCAGCCAATGGTCCTAGAGTGCGGGCCGTTTCTTTTTCGAGCCACCCGAGAATCTCAAAAATGTCAGAAATTACAGCAGGTATCGACAAGCTGATTGCGCAAATTCGCGCCGACGGTGTGCAAGCGGCCCAGACCGAGGGCGAACGCATCCTCGCCACCGCCGAGGCCGACGCGAAGAAGCTCGTCGCCGCCGCCAAAGAAAAAGCGGCCGGCATCGTTCAGACCGCCAACAAAGACGCCACCCGCACCCGGGAGCACATGGATGTGGAGCTGCGGATGGCCGCCCGCGACTTCATCCTGGCGCTCGGTCAGCGGCTGCGCGACCAGGTCATCAACACCGCGATCGAAGAAGAAACCCGCGCGCGGCTCGACAACCCCGAAGTGCTCGAGCGCGTCATCAGCGAGGTCGTGTCCACCATCAGCCACACCGGCGACGCAGAGATAATCGTGAGCGACGAGATGCGCGACGTCATCGCGGCCTCCGCGTGGAAGCGCATCGTCGAACGTGCCAAGGGTGAGCTGCAGCTGCGTGGCGAGCTGCGTCTCAGCGGGTTTCGGCTCAAGCTGCAAGACCAGCACATCGTGTGGGATTTTTCTGACCGCGCGGTTGCCAGCGAGCTGTCCCGGCTCGTCGCGCCGCAGCTATACAAGCACTTCCAGCTCGACGACAACGCCAAGTCGGCGACGTCCACAACCTGACCCAACACCGCGACCTGACCTACGTCCTCGACGTGACCCACGTCCTCGACCTGACCCACGTCCTCGACCTGACCCATGTCCTCGACCTGACCCATGTCCTCGACCTGACCCACGTCCTCGACCTGAATCGTCGCCCTCGCACCCGGCTCTGTGGCCATGTCCCTCGTCTACCTCCTCACCGGTTTGCCGCCGCTTCACCGCGGCGCGGAGGCACCGATCTCGCTCAACGCGTTCATCGCGGTCGTGCGCGCGAACCTCGAAGGCAAAGAGCGGACTGAATTCGAGCGCCTGGCGCTGCTCGAAGAGGTCGAAGCGGGTGTTCGGGTTCAGTCCGAGGCGTTGTTGGACAATCCGAGCATCAAGGGCCAGGAGTTGCGCGCCGCAATGTACGACCGGGACCCGGCGACAGAAGGCGGCACCGCTGTCTCCGAGCTGCCCGAGTGGATGCACCGCCCGCGTCCTTTGCGCGCCCACCTGCGCCGTTTCTGGCACGACGTCGTCGAGGAGACCGGCAACCTCTTTTTGCGCGAGTGGGCGATGTTCATCGTCGATTTGCAGGAGGTTTGCACTGCCCTGCTCGCGAAGCGCCGTGAGCTCAAACAAGACGAGTTCCTCGTGCAGATGCGGGGCAGCTTCGACACCACGTCGCGCTACATCATCGCCCACTACGACGCCGCCGACGCCGGGATTGGGGACCGCTTTGCATGGGTCGGTGAAGCCATCGCGGCCCTCGACAACGACGATTTGCAGGCCGGTGAACGCGCGCTCAACGACATCCGATGGCGCAGCCTGGACGCCCTGGTCGGGACCGATCCGTTCGGCCTTGACGCGGTGCTCGCGTACTACCTCCGCCTCCGCATCGTGCGACAAGAGGCGTCGTGGACCGCTGAGAAGGGCCAGGCTGTGCTCGATAACGTGCTCGGCGCCGCCACAACAGTCATCGACAACGCACTCGCCGCGCCGCCAGCGCCCGACGAGCTGGAGGCAGCATGAACGCTGCGACCGCCAACCAGTCCACGACCGCCACCGTGGTGGGCGTCTCCGGCAACATGGTCACCGCCAGCTTCGACGGCGACGTTCGCATGAATGAAGTGGCCTACGTGGCGCTCGGTCAAGGTGGCGACGTCAAGCTCAAGGCCGAGGTGATCCGCATCCGCAACGGCGCTTGCGACCTGCAGGTCTTCGAAGACACGCGCGGCATTCGTGTAGGCGACCCCGTCGAGATGACCGGCGAGATGCTGTCGATCGAGCTCGGTCCGGGCCTGCTCGGGATGACGGTGGATGGTTTGGGAAACCCGCTCGAAGAGCTCGCTGTGCATTCCGGCGCGTTCCTGCAGCGCGGCGTCTACCTGCCGACCCTTGACCGCACGCGCACCTGGACGTTCACGCCGATCGCGCGCCACGGCATCTCGATGACCGCGGGCGACACCATCGGCACGGTCACCGAGGGCATCTTCGAACACCGGATCATGGTGCCGTTCGACATCATCGGCGCCATCGAGGTGCTCTCGGTGAAACCGGGCGGCGACTACCGAGTCGACGAGCCTGTCGCGCGTATCCGGGTCGAGTCCACGGGCGCCGAGTTCGACGTCACGATGATCCAGCGATGGCCGGTCAAGCGCCCCATCGACATCTACGCCGAGCGCCTGTTGCCGGCGACCCCACTGACGACGCGCGTGCGCATTGTGGACACGTTTTTCCCCGTCGCCGAAGGCGGTACAGCCTGCGTTCCCGGCCCGTTCGGTAGCGGCAAGACCGTGTTTCAGCAGTCCGTCTCCCGCCACGCGGAAGCCGACGTCGTCATCGTCGCGGCCTGTGGCGAGCGCGCTGGCGAAGTGGTCGAGACCCTGCGCGAGTTCCCCGAGCTGACCGACCCGCGGACCGGCCGTTCGCTGATGGAACGCACGATCATCGTCTGCAACACCTCATCGATGCCGGTCGCAGCCCGCGAAGCCTCGGTCTACACCGCCATCACGCTCGCCGAGTACTACCGCCAGATGGGTCTTCGCGCGCTGCTGCTCGCCGATTCCACCAGCCGTTGGGCGCAGGCGTTGCGCGAAATGAGCGGCCGCCTCGAAGAGATCCCCGGCGAAGAGGCCTTTCCCGCCTACCTCGGCTCGCTTATCGCCGCGTTCTACGAGCGCGCCGGCCTCGTGCGCATCGACGATCCAAACCTCGGCACAACCAACGGCTCCGTCACGGTTATCGGCACCGTAAGCCCCGCTGGCGGCAACTTCGAAGAGCCCGTGACACAGAGCACGCTCGCCGTTGTCGGCTGCTTTCTCGGGCTGACCTACGCACGCTCGTACGCCAAGCGTTTCCCGGCAATCTCGCCGACCGATTCGTGGTCCAACTACCTCGCGCGGCTCAAAGACGCGCTCGACAAGACCTATTTCACCGGCTTTGTCGACGCCGCGCGCGATGTCATCGATTACTACCGGGTCGGGCAGGGCATCGGCGACCAGATGAAGGTCGTCGGCGAAGAGGACTTGTCGCTCGCAGACTTCACGCACTGGCTCAAGGCCGAGTTCATCGACGCCGTGTACATGCAGCAAAACGCGTTTGACGAGGTCGACGCCAGCCCATCCGAAGAGCGCGTCGCCCAGGCGTTTCAGTTCGCCGTTCGCGTCATCAACCACGACTTCAAGTTCGCCAGCAAAGACGTCGCGCGCGACACGATGACGACGCTGACAGCCACATTCCGCGACTGGAACCTCGCGCCCGCGGGCAGCGATGAGCACCACCGGCTGTGGAACGAGATGGAGGCCGCGGTCCATGCGTAAACTTCACACCCGCATCGAACAAATCGTCGGCCCCGTCGTAACGCTGCGTGCCGACGACGTCGCGTATGGCGAGCTGGCCCGCATCCGCATGAAAGACGGCCGCGAGTCCTTCGCGCAGGTCATCCGGATCCTCGGCGACGAAGCGACGCTCCAGGTGTTCGCTGGCAGCAAGGGCGTCAGCACCGGCGACGAGGTCGAATTCCTCGGCAGCCAGGTGCAGCTCCGCTACCACGACACCGGCCTGCTCGGCCGCGTCTTCAACGGCGTCGGCGAACCGATCGACGGTCGCCCAGCGCTTGTTGCAGCCACAGAGATCGACGTCGGCGGCCCGTCTTTCAACCCCGCACGGCGCATCATCCCCCACCAGATGATCGCCACCGGCATCCCGATGATTGACATGTTCAACACGCTGGTGAAGAGCCAGAAGTTGCCGATCTTCAGCTCCGCCGGTGAGCCGTATAACGAGCTGCTCGCGCGAATCGCCCTGCAAGCCGACGCCGACGTCATCGTTTTTGGCGGAATGGGGCTGAAATACGACGACTACTTGTTCTTCCGGTCCGAGCTCGCCGCCAGCAAAGAGCGCACCATCATGTTCGTGCACACCGCCGCCGATCCGGTCGTCGAATGCATGATGGTCGCGGATATGGCGCTGGCCTCCGCCGAGAAATACGCGACCGCCGGCAAGGACGTGCTCGTCTTGCTGACCGACATGACCGCGTACGCCGATGCGATGAAGGAAGTCGCCGTCGCGATGGAACAAATCCCGGCCAATCGTGGCTATCCCGGCGATCTCTACTCGCAGCTCGCGGCGCGCTACGAAAAAGCCGTCGACATCGACGGCAGCGGCTCCATCACGCTGCTCGCGGTCACCACGATGCCCGGAGACGACGTCACCCACCCCGTCCCCGACAACACCGGCTACATCACCGAGGGCCAGTTCTACCTTCGCGGCAGCAAGATCGACCCGTTCGGCTCGCTTTCGCGCCTCAAGCAGCTCGTCAACAAGAAGACGCGGGACGACCACGCGCCGCTGATGAACGCGATGGTGAGGCTGTACGACGCCTGCCGCAAAGCCCGCCAACAGCGATCGATGGGCTTTTCGGTCAGCGCGTTCGACAAGAAGGTGCTTGCGTACGGCGACGATTTCGAGACCGAGATGATGGACCTCGAGGTCAACCTGCCGCTCCCGGCGCAGCTCGACCTGGGCTGGCAGCTGCTCGCCAAACACTTCACCCCGGCGGAAACGACGCTGCCGAGCCGCCTGACCGACGTCTATTGGCCGGGCGCCTGGCGTGGTGCGACGCTCGCTGGCGACGTTGCAATCCAAACCTGAAACCTCACTTACTATTATCTAAACGGCTGACTCCAAAGTGGATTATAAGCTCAACAAAGTCGAACTCACGCGCTTGCGACGGCAGGTGAAGACGTACAACCAGTACCTTCCCGTGCTCAAACTCAAGCAGGAGCAGCTGCAAGCTGAGCAGCTCAAGGCTCGGCGTGCGTTGGTGGCGTTGCGCGAGTCCCTCTTGCAAGCCAAGGCAGACGTCGCGTCGGTCATCCCGATGTTGGCCGAGCACCTTGTGTTCGACATGACGAAGTACCTCCGCGCCCTCGAGGTCGAGCTGACCAAGACGACCGTGGCGGGTGTCGAGGTGCCCGAGATCGGCACCGTGGTGTTTGCGATGCTGTCGATCTCCTACTTCGGCAACCCGGCATGGGTCCCGCGGGCGGTTGAGAAACTTCGGGATCTCGTCCGCTTGCATATCAAGGCGTCGGTCTTTGAAGAGCGGCTTGCGCGCATCACGGCGGAGCTCCGACGGACGACCCAGCGGGTCAATCTGTTTGAGCAGGTGCTGATCCCCGACTCGAAAGAGGCCATTCGCCGCATCCGTATCGCGCTGGGGGACCAGCAGGTCGCCGCTGTGGGTCGGGCCAAGATCGCCAAACGCAAGACAGTGGCCGCGGGGCGGGCGTCATGACGGTCGTGCGGATGCTCAAAGCCTCGTTGATCGGCCGCGTCGGGGACGCGGAATCGATCCTGCATTCCGTGCAGCGCGCCGGCTTGATGCATATCGACGCCATCACGCCGCCCGAATCCCGCGCAGGCCGCCACCACGCGAGCGACGATGCCATCGACATGACGGCGCGCTACAGGCGGGCGCGCAAGGGCATCGCATCGATTCCGGCCGGTGGGCGCTCCGAACGTCACAAGGGACTGGGGCTCGCCGATGTCGTCGACAACGTGTCCGGGCTGCTCGATCAGCTCGACGCGCTCGGTCATGAGCTGGCCGAGGTCGAATCCAGCATCGCACAGCTGCAGCCTTGGGGCCGTGTTGAGCCGATCGACGTCGCCGCGATCCGCGACGCGGGCGTGCCCATCGAGTTCTGCGTCGTCACCGAGGTGTTTTGGGACGCGCTTGAACTCCGTGACCTTGTCGAGGCCGGCCGCCTGGCGTGGCACATCGCGCACCGCGAAGATGGCGAGCTGTGGGTGATGTTCGTCGGGCCCGCCGCGGCCGAGCTGCAAATCGTCAACGAGAAGCTGCCCGATCAACCGATTACCGTGCTCAGCGCACAACGCGAGAGCGTCAACCAGAAGATCAGCGGGATCCAGGACGACCTGCGTCGCTACGCCGACTATCTCGGGCCGCTTGACGGAGCCATCGCCGCGTTTGCCGACCGAGCCGCCATTCTCCGATGCCGAGACGGAGCGCTGCTCGATGGGCCCGTGTTCGCCGTATGTGGCTACATCCCCGCCGGGCTCCAACACGAGCTCCAGGCGGCCATCTCCAAGTTCCCGTGCGCGCTTCATCTCGTCGACCCGGTGCCCGGCGATCCGGTGCCTGTGCAGCTCGACAATGGCCCGATGGTGCGCGGTTTCGAAGCTGTCGTGCGGGCGTTTTCCGGCATCAGCTACTGGGAAAAAGACTTCACGTGGGCGGTCGGGATCCTCTTTGTGATCTTCGGCTCGCTCTGTCTGCTCGACGGCGGCTACGGCCTGTTGCTGCTGATCACCGGCGGAGTCCTGCGCAGGAAGGGGATGCGCGCGTTCGGCGACGTGTTCGTCTTCACCGGCGTCCTATCGGTCATCGTCGGCATGTTGGGCGGGCAGTATTTCGGCCTCATCGTGGGCCGCGACATCCTCGCTGGCGCCCACCCTCCGACTCCACTCGCTGCCGATCCCTTCGCGTGTTTCATCTTCTCGTTGTGCGTCGGCATCGTCGGCATGGGTTTTTCCTACGGCATGGCCATCTGGCAGCGCGGTTGGAAGACGCAGGCGACCGGCAGCCTGCTGCTCGTTTTCGCGGCTGTGACGCTTGTCGTCGCCAAGACCCGCCCCGACTGGTTGCTGTCGCCGTTCGTCGGTGGCGGTGCTGACTTCAACGAGATAGTCGCGACGTTCGCCGGCATTGGAGAAGGCGTCGCCGCCGTGCTCGGTGGTGCGGGCGTGCTCGCGTGGATTCTCTGGCCCGAGGACGTCTTTGGCGCCAGCAAACGCATTCCGAATGTCGCCTGGACGCTCTACAGCGGCATCACGGGGCTCGCGCAGGACACGATGAGTCACATGCGCCTTTTCGGCATCGCGCTGTCAGGCTCCATCATGGCGATGGTCGTCAACAAGGTCGGCGGCGGCTTCGGCGCGCCGATGTCATACGTGTTCGCCGTGTTTGGACATACCGCGGTCTTCGCGCTCGCGCTCCTCTCTCTCTATATCCACACCAATCGCTTGATTTTCCTCGAGTTTGGCAGCAAATGCTTCGGCGGCGGGCACCTGTGGTACGAACCGCTGCAGTGTCACCCAACACGCAACGCCCAGGCGTAGCTGACGCCCCCAACAACGCGTTGTTCAGACTCGAATCGCAGACTACAAAGGAGGCCCTCGATGCAACCAGGTGCCACGGATCTCATCTTGCTCATGTTGTCGTTCATCGGCATCGCCGTTGGCATGGCCAGCTCGGGTATCGCCCTGTCGATCTCGATGTCGGCCTACGCTGCGTGCGACGCGGATCGGCGCGGCGCGGCGTTCATCCCCGCAGTTATGGCGGGCTCGCAGGGTCTTTACGCGTTCGCCATCGCGTTCTTGATGATCCAGGCGCTCCCCGGCGCGTGGGAGAGCCCAGCCGGCCTGTTCAAGGTCACCGCTGCCGGCGCGCTGTGCGGCATTCCCTGTTTCTTGTCGTCGATCGGACAGGCCAGGACGGCCGCCGCGTGTATCAAGAGCATCAACCAGGGCACGATGGACACCGGGCAGGCGCTTCTCGCCGCGGGCGTCCCCGAACTCTACGCGCTCGTCGGCCTCGCGGGCGGCTACCTTGTCATGGCGTAGGCGCGATTATGAGCGCTTTGTACACGACCGGAAATCAGATTGAAAACTGGTTGTTATAGAGCAATGCGCACACGTCTACTTCGCATTTGTTCAGGTCTCTTCGTCGCCGCCGCGCTGCTCTCCGTCTCTTCGATGGCGAGCGCCCAAACCCCGCAACTGCCTCCATCGGCGACCGGTCCAGCCGGTATTCCTGCCAAGATCGCGCTGCCGCCCGGCGCACCCGGTGCTGGGCGCAACCCTGTGCAGGCCAAGTCACCTTTGCCGGCCAACTCGCGCGACCCCGCCCAGCTCGAACGCGCCTGCCGCAGCGGCAACTTCGACGCGTGCCTTGTGGCGGGGGCCATGATCGGCACCGGCAACCTCGGCCCGGGCAAGCGGGGCAAACCAAATCGGGAAAGAGGCCGCGAGCTGGTCAAGATCGCGTGCCTCGGCCGACACGCAAGCGCTTGTGTGACCCTCGCTCTAACGTATGCACAGGTTAACATTCCTGGTCGTAACCTCACGACAGCGCGCCATTATTTTCAGATGGGATGCACGATCGGCGCGAGCCATGGATGCATCATGGCTGGCAATATGCGGCTGCAAGGGCGAGGCGGCAAACGAGACCCACGAGGCGCCCTGCAGGCCTACACGCTCGCCTGCGGGATGAAGTCGGCGGCGGGCTGTCGGCTCCAAGCCCAGCTTGTCGAGCGGGGGGTCGGCGGCAAGGTCGATGAAGCGAAGTCCCGCGGCCTCTACGAGCGGGCATGCATCGGTTCGGATCCCCAGGGATGCGGCGAGCTGGCCCGGCAGCTGGCGGGCGGCATCGGCGGCAAACGGGACGACACCCGGGCCCGCGAACTCGCCGACAGGGCATGCGGCCGAGGGGTTGGCATCGCCTGTTTCACGAAAGGGCGCTTGTGGCTCATTGGTCGCGGCGGGCCATCGGACGTGGACGAGGCGCTCGAGGCGCTCAGCGAAGCTTGCGACGTCGGCATGGGGCCGGCTTGCACACTCGGCGGACGCACCATCCGTGCGCGGAAGATGAGCGGACGAGACGCGCTCCGATGGCTGCGCAACGGCTGTGTCCACGGTGATCCGACCGGCTGTTTCGAGGCCTCGCTGGCCGTCGAAGGCTTCCCGCAGGCCTCGAAGCTCATCGGCACGCGGGGCGCGTTGTTGCTATTCGGCCTCGAGCTGGACCGGTCCCCGAACGCCGAATAGGCATTACAAGGACGATCCCGGGCCACGATGCAGGCCACGACGATTTTGGGCGCCGCGATTCAGGGCGCGACGGGCTTCCAGCTGTCTTTGCCGTCGATGAACGCGGTGAACCAGTCGGAGAAGGCCACATCACCGGTCTTGGTCGTCGCCATTGCGCCAAGGAACACGGCCAGCGCTTCGAGACTGGAGCCACCGGCGCTCCCGGAGCCTTCCGTCGCGGTCATGAACCCGGCGATGTTGCCGAGCAACGTCGTATGCTTGTTGCCGGGGGTGATAAACGCGGCGAAGCGACCGGGAAAACGGTCTTGCAGCGTCTTCATCTCGGCGCGGACGGCCTTTTCGTACACCTCGCCGTCGAGCTTGAGGAAGATCGAGGTGATGACGAAGTCCTGCGTCGACGTGAACGCGCCCATCTGCACGGTCGGGTCCTTGTGGAGGCCCCACGCCATCAGTTCGGTGAGGTGCGCGGCGCCGTTGCACTTGGCACAGGATGACGGGATGAAGCGCTTGACGTTGAACTCGGTCAGCAGCTTCTCCATGAACGCGGGTTCGCCCGGCTTTCCGACCCCGACGCCAGCGTCGTTCATGACCTGGATCCGCGCGTCGGGCCAGACCATGCGCACGAGGGGCAGCGCCAGGATCGTGCCGTAGGCGCCTCCCGAAGAGCCCGCCAACAAGATCCGCTTGGGGCTCGGGAACTGCTTCTTCGCGACAGTGAGGGCCGCCGACAGGTTGCGCAGGCCACGGTGGTCGCGGTCCAGGGTGCCGTCTTTTTTGTAGTGACGCGCATCGCCGGCAAAGAGGCTGGCGTCGCAATACGGCAGGTAGACGAGGTTCCACGCCCGCACGGGGTTGATCGCCAGGTCGCTGTTGAGAACGTCGAGCACCGGGATGCCCGCACGTGCGGTGTTGAACGCGATGCACAGGTCCGACCAGCAAGCGCCGCCGCCTTGCAAGAAGATGACGAGGTTGTCGCTGCCGGCCTCGCGCGTCGCGACCCGATAGGTGCCGCCACGAAAACACGCTGGGCTATTGCCGGCTTCATCGACCGGCCAGGTCCAGGTGGTCACAGACGCTTCTTTGGACTCGACGACGGCTTCGTCCTTGCCGATGTAGCGGTCGAGCCCGGCTTCCTTCAGCTCGTCGTACGGACCTGCAACATGCGCGCTGTCATCGCCCGAATCGTCCGAACATGCCGGCAGGGCGGCGGCGAACACGGAGATTGCCACCGCGACTGCGGCAAACCGCGTCATACTGGGAACCGGTAGTGCCGGGCGGCTACGGTTTGGGCGCATCGCCGGCCTTGGGATCTTTTTCGATCTCGGCGGGCCTGTCGCTGCTCGATTCGCCGACGAAGTGCTTGAGGAGCCGCTCGCTCTCGGTGCGATCGCGCGCCTTGCCGACGTGAACCACGACCAGCCGATTTCCTTCACGGTTGATGATCACCACCGTATCCCGCCGGCCATCTGTCATCGCCCAGCTGCCGTCATCGAGCCGCTTCTTGCGGGCGTAATCACGGGCGATTCCGTGGCGGGAACGGTCGGGCTTTTCGTACTCGATGGTCAGCTGGATCAGCGCGCCGTCTTCGAAGGACAGGCTGAAACGACGCACTTCGTCTTTGGCGTCGGGGATGATGTGGGCCCGCGCATCTTTGGCTTTGTCGGCCTTGATGTTGTGCTTCCAACCGCGCTTTTCGCAGACGCCGATCACGTCTTTCTCGGTCATCAGCAGCTTCAGACCGGCAAACGCCGTACGCGCCTCGCCGCGGCCGCGATCGTCGATGATCACCACGGTTCCGGGATCCGCGCCGCCCGCGCCACAGGCGCTGAGCAGTCCCGCCAGCAAGGCCGTCACGATCGCGGCGGCGAGGGGCGAAGACATGGAGACGCTTGGGAAGAGCCGGTTTTTCATGGTGGGTGGAGGATGATTCATCGGCCAGTCGAAACGCAAGCGAGGGAGCGGCTCGCCTCGGTCGGGGGCGCTGCCGCGCCGCCCTCCCCGAGCCGATCCGCACCCGATGCGTTGTTGGTTTTCTGCGCAGCGCAAGCGCTGCTGCGCGCCAGGCGAGCCTTCGGCATCGCGGCTTTGCGGACCCTCAGCCGACCGTGGACGGTGCTCCTCGTCTACCCGACCGGATCGGTCGGCACCCCAGGCCCGATTGGAAGTCGCTGACTGAGCGATAACCCGGGTCCGGGCCACCC
>CAZLMW010000089.1:18028-34838 GCA_964560875.1 uncultured Enterobacteriaceae bacterium | reverse complement strand
TTCTTCGCGTCGGCGGCCGCGGTTACCGCGACTACGGGTCGGCCGCTGCACCCGATTTGCACGAGCCGTTCCCCTTTTTCGACGCGATCGCCGGGGGACCGATGTACCTCGAGCACACGACCATCGCAGCGCGCGCGCAGCGGGAAGACCGCGGCTGTATCGCCGATCACTTTGTCTCTCTGACAGCGCCGGGCCGCTCGGATCCGCTTTTGCAGCGCCGCGTCGCCATCGGGTTGATCGGCGAGAACTTGGAGCAGGGCCGTGCAGTCTTCGTAGCGCGTGCCCACACTTGGCCACAGGCCGTCCGATGAGCCCCCGGATGCAGCGGCGCGACCCACAATGCCCTTGGCGGGCGCCTCGAGGACATCGACATCAGCGGCAAGCACAGTCGCCTCGGCACCGAGGACCACAATGCGCTGGATATCGCCGAGCTCTACCGTGGTCGTTGCGAAGCGCGGCTTGGCCTTGGCTTTTGTCGGCGGTGGCTCAACGGCGGGGGTCGCAGCGTTTAGCGGCGCGGGTTCCGTTGCGCTCAGTTGCGTCTGATCGACTGCGGCAGGGCCTTTGCATGCGCCGAATAGACAAGTGGCGGCGCCTATCGCGGCGACGACGCGCAGGTTCATGGCTCCGAACCAGCGGCCCAATCGAGATCGGCGGCGACGTCTCGCCGAAACGCATCGTCGACGGTCGTATCTGTCCAGCTGGCCACCGCCCCCGCCGCGAATGAGAGCGCGAACGCCGGTGGCAACTCCGAAAGCGCCGCGAGTTGCGAGCCAAGTTCGCTCGGAAACACCACGAACTTGAACAACGGCACACAAACAAACCCGGTGAGCATCGCTGCGACAACGCCGCGGCGCGTCAAACCGCGCCAAAACAGGCTCATGACTATGGTCGGGCAGAATGTGGCCGCGATCCCCGACCAACCGAAGATGACAAACCAAAACACGGTCCGATCCGGGCTGACCGCGGCGACCGAGAGGGCCAGACCGAGCGCCATGCCTGCCAACGCAAGCGTGACGGTGCGTGCCATGCCCGTGAGTTCGGCGTCGGGCAAATCGGGATTTCGGACCTGCTGATACCAGTCGCGCACCGCGGCGCTTGCGGCGACGACGAGCAGCGAATCGACGGTGGACATGATCGCCGACAGGACGACGGCGACGTAGATGCCCACGATCACAAGCGGAAAGAGCTGATCGACGAGCAGCGGCAGGACCTGTTCGCCGCCATCGCCGAGCACGGACACGAGATCATCTCCGGGCTTTGTCAGCAGGTGCCGTCCAACCATGCCGGCAACAACCGCACCACCGTCGGCAAGCAGCGTCCAGATGATCGCGACAAACGTTCCAGGCCGAATCTCGTTGGTGTCGCGCATCGCGATGTAGCGCACGAAAATCTGGGGCGATCCCAAGAAGCCAGCGCCGATCATCGCGCCGCCGATCGCGCTCATCACGGTCGCAGTTGTCCAGCCGCCGCCAGACCAGGTCAGCAGCTTCGGGTCGATCGCCTCCAGCCCCGCGGCGACCTCACCGACACCGCCGGCCGCGACGATGCCAACGATCGGCAGCAGCACGAGCCCGACGAACATCAGCGAGCCCTGCACAACATCGGACCAGGCCACCGCCAGGAACCCGCCCGTGGTGATGTAGAGCAACACGACGAAGAAGCCGACAAACACGCCGACGTAGTAGTCCCACTGCAGGAAGCTCTCGAACGCCTTGCCGGTCGCGTCGATCTGCGCGCTCACATAGATCGTGACGAAGACGACCAGCACAAACGCCGAGATCTTGCGGATCAGGTGACGATCGTCGCGGAATCGACTCTCGAGGTAATCGGGGATTGTGATGCTGTCGTAGCGGTCGGTCAGCCGCTTGAAACGGCGCGCCATCAATATCCACGCAGCGGCGACGCCCAGTGTCTCGCCCAGCACGACCCACATCGCGTGCAGCCCGATCGCGGCGCCCATGCCGGTGAGCCCGAGCAGCAGCCAGGCGGATTCGCCGGTGGCCCGGGCCGAAAATGCGGTAGCCCAAAAGCCCAGCGTCTTGCCGGCGGCGAAGTAGTCACGGGTGTCCGAAACGCGGCGTGATGCCACGATGCCCAGCCAGACAAGGCCGGCCATGTAGGCGATGACGATGGTGAGTTTGACGACCATGGTCGGGCGCGTGCGTCAGGCGGACGCGGGGGCGCTGCCGAGAGCCTCGTCCAGCTGCACGTTCTCTTCGCCGATGCGCACACAGACGCGATTTCGACCGGTTCGCTTGGCCTGGTACAGGCAGTCGTCGGCCATCTTCAAAAGCGCGTCGCGGGTCAATTCCGGGTTGTCGGTCGCGTCGAAGGTGGCGACACCGAAGGACGCCGATGCAGATACGCCACCTTCGCCGGTGTTGACGACGCCGCTGCCGATCGACCGGCGCAGACGCTCAGCAAGGTTGGCGGCGTCGATCACGGTGCAGCCTGGCAGGACGACGAGGAACTCCTCACCGCCGTATCGCCCGACGCTGTCGTATTGGCGCAGTCCGTCGCCGATGCGGTTGCAGATCTCGACGAGCACGGAGTCGCCGACCAAGTGGCCGAACGTGTCGTTGATGTCCTTAAAATGATCGACGTCGGTCATCAGGACAGTGACCGGCATACCGCCGCGTCGCGCCCGATTCATCTCGCGATCGAGGTTCGCCATGATCGCTGCGCGGTTGTAGGCGCCGGTCAACGCATCGTAGGTCGCTTGCTCGCGCAGCGCGTCGCGGGCCGCCATGAGCTCGCGTTGCAGGTCGAGGATGCGCGTGCCGGCGCGCAATCGAACGCGCAATTCGCCGGGCTTGAAGGGTTTGGTGATGTAGTCGTCTGCGCCCGAATCCAGGCCCTCGATCACGTCCTCAGCGAGCTGTTTGGACGTGAGCAAAAGCACATAGACGTAGCGATCGAAGTCCGATTCACGCAGGCGGCGGCACAGGTCGGGTCCGTCCAGCTTCGGCATCATCCAGTCGATGATCGCCAGGTCCGGAGCGGATGGATGTGACAGGATCGCCCACGCCTCTTCGCCATCTGCCGCGACGTCGACGTCATAGCCCCACCGGTGCAGCGTGGCTTCGAGCACACGCCGCGAGATAGGGTCGTCGTCAGCGATCAGGATGCGCAATGCCATCGTGCTACGCCATCGCCTGCAACGGGGAGAGGTCCCCGCTCAATTCGCTGGTCACCTCGGCAGCGATCCGTTCGAGCCGAGCGACCAGTCGCACAACCTCTGAGAAGTCCTCGGCGTGGCCAGCCGCGGACAAGCGCAAACAGAGATCAACGCCGGTTTTCACGTCGAAGATCTCGAATCCGCCTCGAAGGGTATCTGTTGTTCGAACCAGGCGCTTGCCGTCACTGGCGGCGACAGCGTCTCGCACCGCGTCCAGCATGCGTTGTGAATCCCGTAGGAACAAGCCTGCAAGTTCCCGGACGAGGCCATCGTCGTCCGCCATTCGCCGTCGGAGCGCGGAAACGTCGATCAGCCGCCGTCGGCCAAGCGATGCCGTGGCGGAGCTTGTGCGCGCTGTGGCGGCGATTTCCGCGACGGTGACGGCCAGCTGGTCGTCGTCAGCATCAGCGGGGCAGCGGCCGTCGAGAAGATCCGTAAAGCGGCCGCCGTCGACCATTTCGCCTGGGCCCATCGCGAGAACGCCCGGTCGCCGCCCAGCCATCAACGTGTAGCGACGCAGAGCGGCGTCCAGCCATGTCGAGATGGCCCGTGTATCGCCATCGACTGGCACCGCGATGACATCGGGAACCACCGCGTCGTCGAGGAGCGCCACTGGCCGATCGATCGAGCCGATGGTGGCGGCGTGTCCGATGTTTCGCAGGCGTACGGCGAACCCTTCGTTTTCGGCCGGTGAGGCGCCGACCACCTCCACAAGCAGCCGGCCACGGAGCTCGCGCAGATAGTGCCGGGTAAGCAACGAATGCCGCCGGATTTCCGCGGCGAGCTCGGGGTCGAACAGCGCGCGGAGCATGTCGCTGAGGTCGCGATCGGCCACGGGCATCGTGAGGTACCCGGCGACCCCGAAGCGTCGGCAAACTGTCGCGTCGCCCCGTTGACCCTCTGGTGTGATGACCGCAAGGGGAGGTCGCGCGTCCGCCTCCATCGCCCCGATCGCCTCGACGTTGTCGCGGGTAAGCCGGTCGCCCAGGTCGCCGCAAACGAGACAGACGTCGAAGGGCTGGCCGCTCTCGTTGCCGCTGTACAGCGCGGCTCGCGCGGCGGCCTCGTTTCGCACGACCTCCACGTCGGGGCCGAGCCGGCGGATCATCGGCGGTACTGGGCCTGCTCCACCGACATCGTTTTCGACGATAAGCACGCGGCGTGCCTCGATCGCATCGACGGCGATCGCCGGGCTGCTACGCCGCGTTGGCGCGCACGGCTTGACGGTCACGGTGAAGTTGAGCGCGTTGCCGCCACCGGTTGTGGATTCAACCCACGTGCGCCCGCCCATCTGGCTGACCAGCTGCCGGGCGATCGACAAACCAAGGCCGCTTGCGGCTCCCCCGCGCCACATGGCTGCGCCGCGACGCGTGCGTTCTTGGCTGGATATGCGGCGCTTTTCGCTCTGCGATTGAGTGGTGAAACGCAGGACCGCGTGTCCCTCTCGCGTCGCGTGCAGCGTTGCGGACACCAACAAAGCACCGCCGCGCATGGACGCGATTGCGTTGCCTGCGAGGGTGGCAAGCACATGGCGGATGCGGCCAGGATCGCCCTCGACCAGGGCGGGGACCTCGGCAGCGACCGCGTGGCGAATCGCAATGCCGGCGGCGCGGGCGCGGGGTTCGAGGTCGAGCAGGGTAGCAGCGACGCAGTCACGCACACGAAAGCTGAGCTTTTCGGGCGCGAACCGCCCATTGCGCAGCTTCGTCAGGTCCACGAGGTCGTTGACGAGGTGCAGAATAAGCTCAGCGCTGTCTTCGGCGGATTCGATGCGTTCGCGCTGCTCAAGGGAAGCGCTGGTCCCGGCGAGGCGCGCCAGTTCGTCGGCGATGTTGCGGATGGGGCCACGGATTTCGCGCGTGATTTGCTGCAGGACCAGGTTGGACTGGCGGTCTGTGCCCGGGCCGGATTTGCGGCGTTGCTCGCGCTTGAGATGGGCGATCTCCTGGGCGATCTCCGGCAGCGTGAGGGCCAACTCGGCCAGCGGCAGCGTGCGGATATCGATCGCGAGCGGATGGCGTCGCGCGCCGGGGAGGGCGTCGATCAGCTTGAGGCCCGCCGAACGGAGCGCGTCGACGATGGTGCCTTCTTGCTGGCGGTCGAACCCGAATTCCTCGGCGTCGAGGGCGTCGGACGGCGGCGGCACGCGTTCCTGCAATCGTTCGGCGATCGCGAGCAGCTCGTTGTGCGGTTCGCCGGCTCGGATTGCATCGACCAATTCGCCGGCGAGGATGCGCAGCGCCGCATGTTGGCCCGCACGGCCGTCCGGGCCGGTCGCGCGCAGCGGATCTTGTGCCGTCATCGCGCCATCCAAGCAGTCGGCGGTCGTAAGGACATCGACTTTCGCGGCAGGGGTGGTCGCCGTCAAGCGACATCGAACGCCGCAATTGGCCCGACCCCCGGGATGCTGCTAGCTTGATCTCGGCGATGCGGGCATGTGTCGTCGGCGGATCGTTCATGACGCCCCGAGCGCGACCAAACAGCTTCTCTATCGCGATCGCCGTCGCTGCAGCCAGCGTGCTCATCGGCGGATGCTTCGACGACAACGACGCTGCGGTCCAAGACCCGACGACCAGCAGCGACGTGGGCATCGTCGGACAGCTGGATGGCAAAACGACCACGCCCGACTCCGGCGGCTCGCTCAACGAGTGTGTGACCGACAGCAAGTGCGTCGCCAAGTTCCCCGACACCCCAGCCTGCCAAAAGCCGACCTGTGTGCAGGGCAGCTGCAAGCTCTTGTCATCGGCCGACCAGTCCCCGTGCGAGGACGGCGACCTCTGCACGATCGGCGACTACTGCCTCGCAGGAACCTGCCGGGTCGACGAGCTGAAGGACTGCAAAGACGGCAACCCGTGCACCGCCGACAAATGCGATTCGAGCAACGGTGCCTGTGTCTACGAACCTGTCCCCGCCAAGTGCGAGAAGGACGGCTCGTGTGCCGTCGGTGTGTGCGTCGGCACCGCCTGTGAAGCCAAGCCCAAGCTATTCGAGGCCGACGTCACGCTCCCCGGGTTTGCGACCACAACGGGCATCGCGCAGCTGAAGTCGGGCAACCTCGTCTTTGCCGGGACCGTCAACGTCGCTTCCGAAGTCACGCGCGTGACGATCACGACCGTCGATCCGGCCGGCAAGAACGCCAAGTCGACCGAGCTCCTGCCGCTCGTTGCTGCTCATGACGTGGCTGCCGACGGTGACGCCGTCTTGCTCGCGGGTGAGGCGACGATCTCCGGATCAAATCACCAGGGAACCGTGCTCCGCTGGGCGGACAACAAGGTGTCCTGGCTGGGTCACTACGGGGGCAAAAAACACGACGCCCTCTACGCGGTGATTCCCCTCGCCAACGGCGGCTTTGCGGCGTCTGGTGCGACGGCCTCCAAGGGCAGCGGGCAGCACGACGCGTGGTTCATCCGCGGCAACAAGACCGGATTCGCGTTGATGAACTACAGCTTCGGCAGCAAGGACGACGAGCACGCTTACGCCATCGCCCCAGCGGCTGCCGGTGGCTTCATCATCGCCGGCGAACAGCGCGGGCCCCACTCGTCGGACGGCCTGGTCTTTCGCATCACCGACACCGCGGCGTTGCTCTGGATCAAGCATATTGGCGGCGCGTTCAACGACCGGGTTGTTGCAGTGGCCCGGCGCGATGATGGTGGCTATCTCGCCGTCGCTACCGTCGGAACATCGAGCATCGGGGGCACGGCCACGTGGCTGCGCGTGTACGACGGGTCGGGCAACGTCTCGTGGACACGAAAGCACAGCGGCCCCGGTGACCTGACCGCCGTCGACGCGCGGATTATCGCTGCGGACGGCAGCCTCCTCGTCGTCGGTGCTGCTCGTGCCAAGGGTGCCGGGGCGTGGCAACCGATCGCATGGCGCGCCAACGGACTCGGCGTGCACATCTGGAGCCGCCAATGGCCGTCGATCGGCACGGGCCGATTGCAGAGCATTGCACCTCTCAGCGATGGCTTTGTGGGGCTCGCCGACCATCTCACCGCCACCGATGACAAGGCGACCGTCGTCCGCGCGGATGCCTTTGGCGCGACCACCTGCGCCGCTAGCGGTCCGTGCGCCAAACGAACCGACGGCTGCGACGACGGCAACGGCTGCACCGCCGACACCTGCACCGCCAAGACCGGCTGCGCGCACAAACCACTCCCCGACAAGACCCCGTGCTTTGGCGCCAAGACCTGTTCGAAGGGCGCCTGCGGTGGCTGAATCGCGGCGTTGAAAGCGGGCGATTGGTCACGGGGCGCGATTGCCTCTATTTTGTCCGGCCGATAGCCCCAGCGGGGCGCCATTTCGCGCAGCGGTCCCCCGAGAGTCCGCCCTTTGTCACCCGCCGTCTTCGAGGAGCCCATGACCCCTGGCCGCCCCGCACTGCCCCTGCACGTCGTGCTCCCCAAGGGCCGGATCTTCGCCCGTGTCGAGTCGCTCTGGGCCGACTGTGGCCTGCGCTTGCGTCGTTCCGCCCGCGACTACCGACCCCATGTCAGCGATGACCGATTCCGCGTCAAGATCATGAAGGCGCAGAACATCCCAACGCTGATCGATATCGGCTCGCACGATCTCGGGATAACCGGGCTCGACTGGGTGCAGGAGACGTCGTCGGACGTCGTCGAGCTGCTCGACCTGGGCTTCGATCCCGTGCGCATTGTCGCTGCAGCCCCCGATGGCACGACCCTCGACGATCTTGTGACACGCAAGCGGCTCATCGTTGTCAGCGAATACGAGCAGTTGACGCGTCGCTGGCTCGACTCGCTCGGCGTGGACTACCGCTTTGTGCGCAGCTACGGCGCGACCGAGGTGTTTCCGCCCGAAGACGCCGACCTCATTGTCGACAACACGGCAACCGGCGCCACGCTCGCCGACAATGGCCTGACGATCGTGCAGACCATCCTGAAGTCGACCACGCGCATCATCGCGAGCAAAGCCGCCATGGACGACCCGGAGCGACGCCAGGTGATCGACGAGCTGATGCTGCTCATGCGCGCCGTCTTGGACGCCCAACAGCGCGTCCTGCTTGAGATGAACATCGACAACGCGCGCCTCGACGCCCTGATCGCGCAGCTCCCCGCGATGAAATCGCCGACCGTCGCCCAGCTCTACGGATCGAGCGACTACGCCGTGAAAGTGGCCGTGCCTCGGGCGGACGTCGCCCGGTTGGTCCCCGAGCTCAAGAGGCTTGGTGCCACCGATATCCTCGAAACCGACATCCGAAAGGTCATCCTGTAGCGCGCGCCGCCCGCGCGCCGGAGCCACGCCGTGACGCAACGTTCCACGTTTTTGCCCAGCCGCCTCCAACTCGATTCGGTCGAGCCGTACAGCATTGCGCCCTTCGAACGGGCCGGCTTGCTGCGCCTGGATATCAATGAGCGGCCCGACGGGGCGCCGGATTTCGTGATCGACGCGCTCGCCGCGGCCCTCGGGTCCCAGCAGATCGCGACCTACCCCAACTACGCCGATTGGCTTGCCCTCGCGGCAAAGACTTTCGAGGTTCCCCAGGACTGCGTCGCCCAGACGAACGGCGCTGACGAAGGCATCCGGGCGATTATCGACGCGCATTTGTTGCCGGGCATGTCGCTTGTGACCCACGTCCCCGGGTTCGCGATGTTTGGTCTCGCCGCGCGCCTGCTTGGAAACCCGGTGGTCGCATGCCCGTTCGCCTCGGAGCGCCCGGGCCACTTCGCTTTCGACAGCGACGCTTGGTTCAAGGCCCTGCAGCCGGACGAAAACGGCGTCGTTCCCGGCCTCGTTGCGATCGCCAATCCGAACAACCCGACCGGCGCGATGGTGCCCCGCGAGGCGATCGTGCGGACCCTCGAAGCGGTGAAGTGTCCGGTCGTCGTCGATGAGACCTACGCGGCTTTCCTCGGCGAAACGGTCAACGACCTCGTCGCAAGCCACGACAACCTGTTCGTCGTTCACAGCTTCAGCAAGGTGCACGGGCTGGCCGGTCTGCGGATCGGCGCGATCGTCTCCAACGCCACCAACATCGCCGGGCTGCGCCGGGTCCTCAACCCGTACAACGTCAACCGCGCGGCAGTCGCAGCGTCGATGGCTTGCATGGAACACACCGAGCAGACCCAACACCACATCGCGGCCGTGCGCGAGGCCCGCAAGGTGTTCGTCGGCGCCCTCGACCGGATGCAGCTGCAAACCGGCGCACTGCACGCCAACTTCGTCATCGTCCACGTCGGCGAAGACCACGCGCGCATCACCGCGGCCCTGGCTGAGGAAGGCGTGTTGATCCGCGACCGTGACGGCAGCCATCCCGATCTTGCCGGCTGCGTTCGGGTCGCCATCGGGACGGTCGACCAGATGCGTCGTGTCGCCGGCACATTCCGCAAAGTGTTGCGCCCGCCACCGCATATCGACGCGCTGCTCTTCGACATGGACGGCACGCTCGTCGACGTCAGCAAATCGTATCGTCGTGCCATCCGGGAGACGGCTCGGTCGATCTTGCGTGACCACGGTGTTGCGTCGGACGTGCTCGACGCGATCGACGACGCCTACGTGGACTCGGTCAAGGCGCGCGGCGGACTCAACAACGACTGGGACGCGACGGTCGCAATTGTCGAAGACCACGGGGTCAGCATCGGGCGCAACGAGGTCATCAGCGTCTTCCAGGCCCTCTACCGCGGCCGCGATTTCGGCGGTTACATCACCGGGGAACCCTGGCTCCTTTCGGCCACATCCGCGGCCAGGATCGCGGCATTCGGCAACACCGCCGTCGTCACCGGCAGACCCCGGGCGGAAGCGGAATGGACGCTGCAACGCCACGCGCCAAAGTTGTGGCAGCTGCTCGTGGGCATGGAAGACACGGTCGTCGACAAGCCCAACCCCGAACCCGTGGCGCGCGGCATGCGGCTGGTGGGCGGAGAGATCGGCGCGTACATCGGAGATTCCGTGGACGATATGGCTTCGGCCAGCGCTGCCGGCGTCTTTGCGGTGGGGGTGTTGGGGCCCGGCAAGGGATGGCAATCGGGCTGGCCCGAGCGACTTCACGCCGCCGGGGCCGACGTCGTGTTCGAGAACGTAAACGACGCCATCGCGTGGCTGCTCGGCCCGTCGCAGGGAGATTTGGCATGACCGCGACCGCCGCAGCAACCGCCGATCAGAGACGGGCAACCGTGCACCGCGACACCCGCGAGACGCAGATCCGCTGCGAGGTCAACATCGACGGCGTCGGTGACAGCGACGTGCGCTGCGAGATCGGCTTCTTCGCACACATGCTCGAGGCGTTCGCGCGCCACGCCCACATCGACCTGCGGCTCCATATCGTCGGCGATTTGCACATCGACCAGCACCACACCGTCGAGGACACCGGGCTCGTGCTCGGCAAGGCCCTGCGCGACGCGCTCGGTGATCGCAAAGGCATCTGGCGCACAGGCCACTGTCGCTTTCCCATGGACGAGGCGCTCGCCGTCGTCACTGTCGACATCGCCGGGCGTCCGTACCTCGATTTTCACGCCGCGTTCCATCGCGAGAAGGTCGGCGACTTTCACACCGATCTCGTCATCGAATTCTTCCGCGCACTCGCGCAATCGCTGGGCGCAAACGTGCACCTCGAGCTGCCGCGCGGCGACAACGACCATCACAGCATCGAGGCCCTCTTCAAGGCGTTCGCCCGGGCGCTTGAGTTCGGCATGGCCCGGCACCCGCGCGCGGTCGCGGCGGTGCCAAGCACCAAGGGCGCGCTCGATGGTTGACCCGACGTCTCCAACATCGGAGCGAGCCCGATGAAGGTCGCGGTCGTCGACTACGGGGCGGGCAACGTCGTCAGCGTCATCAAGGCGCTTGAGCATGTCGGCGTCGACGCGGCGCTCACCGCTGATCCAAGCGCGATCCTCGCCGCCGATGGGGTCATGTTCCCCGGACAAGGGCATTTCGGACAGGCGATGAAGCGGCTGCGCGCCAGCGGGCTCGACAAAACGCTCGACTCCGCCATCCGGAGCGGCAAACCCTTTCTCGGCGTCTGCCTCGGCCTGCAATTGTTATTCGAAGGCAGCGACGAGGCGCCTGGCGTGGACGGTCTGAGCGTGTTCAAGGGCCGCTGCGAGCGATTCGGCGGCGACGTGAAGGTCCCGCAGATCGGCTGGAACGCCATCGATGTGCAGCAGCCGGGTGTGTTCGGCGCGCTCGATCACGGCCGCCACTTCTATTTCGTGCACAGCTTCCACGCGGTCCCCGATGACCCGTCCGTACTCGCCGCCACCGCCACACACGGCGCCCCGTTTTGCGCCGCAGTCGCCCGCGACAACGTCATGGCGACCCAATTCCACCCCGAAAAATCAGGCCGGGCCGGGCTCGACCTGTTGCGCAGGTTTGTCGCCGACGCCGCGGGAGATCGCTGAATGCTCGCGCGCCGCATCATCCCGTGCCTCGACATCCGCGACGGCCGCGTCGTCAAAGGCGTCAACTTCCAAGACCTCCGCGACGCAGGCGATCCCGTCGAGCTGGCGCGCCGCTACGATCTCGAAGGCGCCGACGAGCTGACCTTCCTGGACATCACCGCCAGCGCAGAGAAACGCAAGACGCTCGTTGACCTCGTGCACCGGGTCTCCCGGGAGCTGTTCATCCCGTTCACGGTCGGCGGTGGGATTCGCAGCCTCGATGACATGCGCGCGGTGCTCGCCGCCGGAGCGGACAAGGTCTCGGTCGGTACCGCAGCCGTTCGCGACCCCGGGCTGATCGGTCGTGCATCCCGGGCGTTCGGGGCCCAGTTCATCATCGTTTCGCTCGATGTGCGCCGTCGTGACGGGGGCTTCTTCCTCACCACGCATGGCGGCCGTACCCCCACCGACATCGAGGCGCTCGGTTTCGCCCGTCGCATGGCCGACGAAGGCGCCGGCGAGATCCTGCTCAACGACATGGACGCCGACGGAACCCGCGCCGGTTTTGGCATCGACCTGTTAGCCGCCATGACAGACGCGGTCCCGATCGCGGTGATCGCCAGCGGTGGTGCCGGTGAACTCGGGCACTTCAGCGAGGCGGTGCTCAAAGGTGGCGCCGACGCCGTGCTTGCGGCCAGCGTCTTCCACGATGGGACATTCACGATCGCGGACGTCAAGAACCACATGGCCGCCGCCGGCATCGAGGTGCGCCCGGCACATCCCCCCGCCGTCGATCCCGAAGGCTTGACCGCCACCACCCGGAGCTAGCTCATGCTTGTCCCCTCGATCGACCTGCTCGGCGGTTGCGTCGTCCAACTCGAAGGGGGCGATCCGAGCAAGTGCGTCGTGCGCCTCGACGATCCCCTCGCCGTCGCTGAGAAGTGGGCTCGGTACGGCGAGTTGGCCGTCATCGACCTCGACGCGGCGCTCGGCACGGGCGACAACATCGACGTCATCGAACAGATCACAGCGCGCTTCGACGCGCGGGTCGGCGGTGGGATTCGCGACCACGACCGGGCGGATCGATTGCTCCGAACCGGCGCACGCAAGCTGATCGTCGGTACACAAGCGACGCCTGAATTCCTCGGCAAGTACCCGCGCGAACGCATGATTGCGGCCCTCGATGCGCGCCAAGGGCGGGTGGTCACGCGTGGCTGGACCGAGGCCACCGACGACACACCGGTCGCGCGGGCCGTCGAACTTGCGCCCTACTGCAGCGAATTCCTGTTCACCGTCGTCGATCGCGAAGGTGCCATGGCGGGAACGGACATCGACGCCATCGCCGCGGTCGTCAACGCGACCGAAAACCACGTCACCGCGGCCGGCGGCATCACGACCCTGGACGAGATCAAGGCGATCGACGGCCTGGGCGCTTCCAGCCAGCTCGGCATGGCTATCTACACCGGGCGCCTCGCGATGGACGACGCGTTTGTGGCGCTTGTCGACTGGACCAAACACGACGGCCTGCTTCCCGTCGTTGTCCAGGACGATTGCGGTCAGGTCGTCATGCACGCCTGGGCCGACTCGGACGCGCTCCGGGCGACGCTCACGACCGGGCGCGGCACGTATTTTTCACGGAGCCGCCAGCAATCCTGGCGCAAGGGCGACACCAGCGGTCACACGCAGCATTGTCACGCCGTTCGCTACGACTGTGACCGCGACACGTTGATCTATCGCGTGTCGCAAACCGGCCAGGCCTGCCATGTACCCGGCCAATACAGCTGCTTCGGCCCCCAACAGTTCAACCTCGCTCGGCTCGAGAAGGTCATTGAGCAGCGCCGTGAATCCGCCGATGCCGGCTCGTATACCGCGCGGTTGTTCGCCGACCCGGAGTTGCTCGCCGCCAAGATCCGGGAAGAAGCCGGTGAGCTCATCGACGCGGAATCTGACCGCGAAATCGTCTGGGAAGCCGCCGACGTCATCTATTTCACGATGGTGCGCCTCGCCGCCCGCGGACTGACGCTGGAGCAGGTCGAAAAAGAGCTCTACGGCCGCCACGGTCGCCGCCGTTGATCACGCTCGCGTCGCTGCGCACGATGCGTTACCCCCGCACTGGAAAGGACCGATGAAAAGCGCCTTGCAGCCCGACGAGAGGCCGCCGTTTGAAGGCGCGGACACCGCGTCAGTCGCTGACTTGATCGCCATTGTTGCGCGCGATGGAGACGCCGGTGTTCGCGCGCTGACGTCCCGCTTTGACGCGGTCGATGTCGCCGTTTCTCACGTGCCGCTCGCCGACGCTCAACAGGCCTGGGATGCGCTCGACGACGCCGACGCGGCTGCCCTGCAGGTCGCTGCTCGGAACATCGAAGCGTTCGCCCGCGCGCAACGTAGCCTGGTCAAACCCCTGCAGGTCGAACCGAGCCCCGGCGTCGTGCTCGGTCACGCTGTTCACCCGGTCACCGCGGCAGCATGTTACGTGCCGGGCGGTCGCTACCCGCTGCCTTCAACCGTGCTGATGACCGCCATTCCCGCGCGCATCGCCGGTGTGAAACGCGTGGTTGTGCTGTCGCCGCCTGGCGCTGACGGCAAACCGAACCCGTGGATCCTGGCGGCCGCCCACCTCGCCGGCGCGCACGAGATCCTCGCGATCGGCGGTGTGCAAGCCGTCGCGGCGGTCGCACTCGGCACCGAATCCATCGACGCCGTCGACCTCGTTGTCGGACCGGGCAACGCGTGGGTGACCGAAGCCAAGCGCCAGCTGTTTGGACGGGTGGGAATCGATTCGCTGGCCGGTCCATCCGAAGTGGTGGTGCTGGCCGATTCGAGCGCCGATCCCAGCCGGGTTGCCGCCGACATGCTCGCCCAGGCCGAACATGATCCTCACGCGGAGGCCATCGCGATCACCGATGACGCCGACCTCGCCGCGGCGATCAAGGCGGCCGTTACCCAACAGCTGACCACGCTCACGACCGCCGACATCGCCGGCCAGAGTATCGACGCCCGCGGCGCGGTGATCGTCGTGCCAGACCGCGGTGCCATGATCGCCTGGGCCAATCGCCGCGCACCCGAGCACCTGCACCTGCACCTTCGCGACGCCGCTTCCGCAGCCGACCAATGCACCGCGTACGGCGGCCTCTTCGTCGGCGAATCGTCGGCGGAGGTCTTCGGCGACTACTGCTCGGGCGTCAATCACGTCCTCCCGACGAGCGGCGCCGCGCGCTACACGGCTGGGCTGTCCGTCATGACGTTCCTGCGCCAACCCACCTGGCAACGTTTGAGTCCGGCGGCGGCCGCAGAGCTCGCCGAAACCACCGCGCGCCTCGCACGCATTGAGGGCCTCGAAGCTCACGCCCGATCGGCGGAGGCACGTTTGTTGGATGTTTGAGTCGCGCTGGCTCGCTCAGGCGGGCTTGGACGTCGACTGCTCGGGCGCACGGGGCGCGGCTTCGGCCTTGGGCTCGGGCGCTGGGGCGTCCTTTTTGCCGTTGTCGCGTTCAGGATCGGCGAACTCGGACTGAATGGTGAGCACGTCGTCGAGCTTCGTCCAAAACCGGTCGAGCAGATCGGGGTCGAAGTGCGAACCGCGGCCTTCATTCATGATTCGCTGGGTCTTTTCGAGCGAGAACGCTGGCTTGTAGCACCGCGGGTTCATCAAGGCGTCGAACACATCGGCGATCGCGGTGATGCGTCCTTCGAGCGGGATGTCCTCGCCCGCCAGACCGTTGGGGTAGCCGCTGCCGTTCCACTTTTCGTGGTGGGTCCGCGCAATCATCGCGGCGAGCTGCAACATCTGGCTGCTGGACCCGGTGAGGATGCGGTAGCCGATCTCGGCGTGCTCCTTCATCGTCTCGAATTCGTCGACCGTCAGCTTGCCGCGCTTCATCAGGATGCGGTCGGGCGTGCCGATCTTGCCGATATCGTGCATCGGGCTGGCGATGCGGATGCGTTCGCAGCGTTCGTTGTCGAGCCCGACGGCGCGGGCGAGCAGCTCGCAGTGAAGGCTCATGCGTCGGATGTGCAGGGCCGTCTCGTCGCTGCGGAATTCGGCGGCGCGCGCGAGTCGTTGAATCGTCTCTTCACGCGATGAGCGCAGGTCCGTGCTGACCGCCTCGAGGGTTGCGATGGCTTCGCGGAGCTCGACGGTGCGACTGGCGACTTCAGTCTCGAGGCGCTCGCGGTGGCGCTGTCGTTCGAGCTCGAGATCGCGCCGCCGTAACGCATTGGCGACGTTGATCAGGACCTCGTTGGCTTCGAACGGCTTGATGATGTAGCCGTACGCACCGAGCTCGAGCGCGACATCGGCGATCGCGGGATCGTCGACGCCGGTGACCATGACGGTCGCCGTGCCTGGGTAGTTTTCGAAGACGTAGCGGACGAGATCAAGCCCCGATTCCCCGGGCATGTTGACGTCGCTCAGCACGAGCTCGAAGGGCTCGGACGCGAGCTTCTGCTTCGCCTCAGCGGCGTCGGCTGCGAGCTGGCAGTCGTGGTCTTGGCGGCGCAACAGGCGCGCGATCATCCGTCGGATGAGGTCTTCGTCATCGACGATGAGAATGCGCGCCATCGGGCCTCCGCACGGCTCTTCAACGGTCCCTTTGCCCTCGGAGGCTAGCGGGCCGCTCACTTGTGCGCAATTCGCGTCTGCCCGGCCGCATCCATGGCCTCGTCCGCCTCAGCCCCTGCAATGTGCGCCGCCGCTACGTATGATGCTGTCGATGAACTCTCAACTGCCAACACGACGTGTGTTTCGATGGGTCGCAGCAGCGCTGACCTTGTCCGCCGTGGTTGCCACCGACGCGGCCGCCGCAAAACGCTGGAAGAAGTCGTCGTCCGAGCGCGGCATCGTTGTCCATACACGCGAGGGCGCGGGCGGCAACCTGCCGGAATTCCGCGGAACGGTGACGATAGCCGCGTCGGTGTGGGAGCTCCTGGCGATCCTCGATGACCTCAACTCTGTCTGCGAGTGGACCAAGCGCTGCGCCGCCAACCGCGAGGTCAAACGCATCGGCTTCGCTAAGCGCATCTTCTACAACCGACAGGGAGCGACCTGGCCCTTCGCGGACCGGGATGCGCTCATGATGGGCGTCGTCAGCGGCGTGGAGAAAGGCGAGGACATCCACCTCAAGTTCGCCAAGATCAAAGATCCCGCGCATCCGCCCGTCCCCGGCGTCGTCAGGATGCCGCAAATCAACGGCGCCTATCGTCTCCGCCGACTCGGTCCCAAGCGGACGCACGTCACGTTTCGTGTTCGTGCCCATCCCGGCGGCTGGGTGCCGGATTGGGCGGCGAGTTGGGT
>CAZLMW010000089.1:8652-17928 GCA_964560875.1 uncultured Enterobacteriaceae bacterium | reverse complement strand
GAGCGAGCCGGCGTCGACGTGCGCATCTTCAGCGGCGAACAGGAAGCACGGACCATGTTTCGCGGGGTCCGCATCGGCCGCATCCACCTCGACGGCGACATGCTGTGCGTCGACGTCGGCGGCGGCTCCACGGAGCTCGCATTCGGCTCGAGCGACCGCCCCGTACATGTCGCCAGTGTGCCCTTGGGGGCCGTTTCGCTGTCTGTCGCTGACCTGCTGGAGTTGCCCGTTTCCACACCCACGCTGAGCGCATGTCGAACCAAGATCCGGGCGGTCTTGCAGCCCGTTCTGCAGCCGTTTTCGGCCACGTCTCCAACCGCCATCAGCACGTCGGGATCCGCTCAGCGCATCGCGCGCATTGTCGCTGCTATCGATGGGCGGCCCTTTGGCAACGGCATGACCATCACCACCTCGCGCTGGCAAGAGGTGGTGCAACGGATGGTGGTCTGTCGCACGCTCGCCGAACGCCGCGCGATCCCCGGCATGGACAGCAAGCGGGCCGATGTTCTTCTCGGCGGCGCGCTGGTGTATGCGGAGCTCGCCGATCTGCTGGGACTCAGCGCGTGGAAGCTCTCGACGCCCGGCCTGCGAAGCGGTTTGGTCGCCGGAATCATCGACCGCCGTCGCGGGATCCAGCCGCCATGGATCGCCTGATGTTCGAACGTATTGTCCATGATTTTCGGTGCTTTGGTGCCGAACCCATGGGCTGAAACGCGTCCAGTCCCTTGCGCAGACAGAGCCCGTGCGGGATCCTGCCGCCCCTTCCGACCCCCTCCGCCCATTGGAGTTGCATCGTGGACCGCTCGTACATCACCTGGGATCCGGACGTTATTCGCTTCAAGGACGTCGCACGCAGTCGTCATCCGCTGCTGCGCGGAAAGGGCTTCTACGCGATCCTCTCCGCCACCCTCGACGACGAACACGACGTTTGGCACGACCTTGAGCTGATGTTCATCGGCAAAGCATTCGACCAATCGTTGCGAGCCCGCATTCCGCAACCCCGCGCCGCCTACGACCGCATGCAGGCGGCCATGACCGACCAACCCGGCCGCGAGCTCATCGTGATGTTGGGCGAGCAAACCGAATCCACGCTCAAGCGCGTCACCCGCGGGTTCACCGAAGACGTCGAGCGATGCCTTGTCGTGCGTCATCGACCGCCGATTAACCGACCGCCCTCGGGCGCCTACCGTGGCCGCAAGATCAGCGTCGTCAACCGCGGCGATTTCGCGCCCCTCAAGCCCAAATGCCTGCTGCGACCGGACGTCGAGTAACGCCCAATCTCAGCTCGGCGACGCCCCGCCAGGATCCCCGGCTCAGGCTTCCGTGTAGACGTGTGTAGCGACCGGTCGCGCAGCGCCGCGGTTTGATCATTTTGGTCTCCGCCGCACTCCAAGTCATGAGCAGCGAGCGCACCCAAGCGCTCCACGGAGGCATCATGGCGGCGGCCCCGAAGACAGATTCAGACCTTCCCGTTCGACTCTTCGTCCCCATCGACGCCGGGCTCCTTGTCGCCGTGTGCCAGCGGGCGCGCGAATCAAAGAAGGCGCTTGGCCTTGTCGTCGCCGAGCTTGTCGTGGCCGGTCTACGGGTGGCCGACAGCGCCGAAGCAAGCGATGATGCCGACTGCCCGTCCATGCTCCTGGAGGCGCTCGACGGCCGGAGGTAGCTTCTGAAACGCCCCAAGACAGGCCGCTGGTCCGCGTCGGTCGATAGCATTGCCACCGCTGTCGCCACGTTCGTCCAAGACAAATACCCGCTGCCGCAGCGATTGCGCCGCGACCCGATCGGGGCCCGCGCCCGCGAGATCCGCGCCGTCTCGGAGCGCTTCACCAGCCGCCGCGACGAACGCTCACCCGGCTACTTGCAGCATCCCAAGACACGCGCCGCGTACGCGCTCTACTACGTGCCGACCGGCGCAGCGACCGCAATGACCGCCGCCCGACTCGCCGATCCAGGCTGGGCCGACGGACGCTCGACTCTGCGCATCCTCGATCTCGGGGCCGGGCCGCTGTCCGCATCCATCGGCCTCGCCGTCGCCAGCGGCATCCGCGACATCTCGGTCACCGCGGTCGACACGAGCACCGCTGCAATGCGCGACGGTCGCTCGATTCTCGCCGAGCTGATGCCAGACGCGAAGGTGCGGCTGATCTCCGCCGATCTGCGCGCACTCGCCGGGATCCGTGACATCAAGGGCAGCTTCGACGTCATTGTAGCGGCCAACCTCTTCAACGAGTGGCCGGCCGCCAGGATGGAGGGCGTGGCGCCGATCACGGGCCTGATCGACCGACTTGTCGCCAAACACCTCGCCGAAGATGGCTTCTTGCTCGTGATCGAGCCCGGGACACGACCCGCGTCTCGTCGCCTTATCGCGGTTCGCGAATCCCTTTGCGAGACGACTGACCTGCAGGTCTTTGCTCCGTGTGTGGGCTCAATGCCGTGCCCACTGGCGCCCGACAAAGTGCGCGACTGGTGCCACGCCGAACAGCCATGGGACCGCCCCAAACACATCGCTCAGCTCGACAAGCGCATGGGCCGGCGCCGCGCCACGCTCAAGTTCAGCTACCTCGCCATTCGGACCGCCGCGACCGACCGACCGGCGACAGGGTTTCGGGTGATCGGCGGCCCGATGCGCGATGGCGACGACTTCCGACGCTACCTCTGCGGCTCCAACGGCCGCGTCGTGGCGCTCGGGAGCAGCGCCGGACTCGGCAGAGCCCACCCTGTGGTTCGCGCTTGGCGTGGCGATCGCATCGATGTTTCCGGCCGCTTGACTGAGGGTCGGCGCCGGGGTGAAGCCACGCTCAAGGTGAAGTAGCATCCCGCCATGGCGACCGATCCCGAACAATTCCGCTGGAACCTTGGCGCACCGCTCGCCGGCGACCGCGCCGTCGCGTCGCAGAGCACTGTGCTGGAAGGCAAGCGCATCGCGCTGCTGGTCACCGGGGGAATCGCGGCCTGTCGCACCCCCATGCTCGCCCGTGCGATTCGAAAAGCCGGCGCTGAGGTCTTCCCGATCGTCACACCCGCGGGCCTCTCATTCGTCGCTTCGTCATCGCTGGCCTGGTCGTGCGCCAACGACGTCGTGACCACCCTCGATAGCCGCGCCCAGCACGTCGAGTTGGCCGCGATCGACGCCTATCTCGTAGCGCCCGCCACCTACAGCACCATCGGCAAGCTTGCCCATGGCATCGCCGACAACGCCGTCACCACGACGCTCGCCACGGCCCTCGGACGGGTCGAATCCGGTCAAAGCGCTATCTTGCTGGCACCCGCGATGCACGGGTCCATGGCCAACGCGCTGCTGCGACGCAACCTCGCCACGATTGTCGATCTCGGCTGCACGGTGATTCCGCCCAAGGGCGAAGACTGCAAGGCCAAGCTGCCCGACGACGACGTGCTTATCGACGCGCTGGTCGCCGCACTGGCCGCTGGTTAGCCGGTTAGGCCTTCTTTGCGGCCTTCCCGGCTTTTTTCGCCGACTTTCCAGACTTCTTCGCCGCCTTCTTGCGCGCGGCCTTCTCTTCTTCAGCGGCCCTCTTCGCGGCCCGTTTGGCCGCGTCGCGTGGCTCGAAGTCAAAGCTCAACTCACCGCCCGCGATGTCGACCAGCACCTTGCCGCCGCCCGCGAGTTGTCCGAACAACAGCTCATCGGCGAGCGGCTTGCGGACCTCGTCGTGGAGCAGGCGTTTCATCGGCCGAGCGCCAAACTTCGGGTCGTATCCCTTTTCGGAGAACCACGAGCGGGCCTTGTCCGTGAGCTCGATAACCACCCGCTGTTCGGCCAGCTGAACGGCCATTTCGTCCATGAACTTGTCGACGATTTTGCCCATCACGTCCGGTGACAGGCGTGCAAAGCGGATCCGCGCGTCGATGCGGTTGCGGAATTCCGGTGCGAATACACGCTTGTAAGCCCGATCCTCGTCGCCGCCGAGCTCGCCTCCGCCAAAGCCGAGTCGCCCCTTTTCCAGGTCGCGGGCGCCGACATTGCTGGTCATGATGATGATGACGTGGCGGAAGTCTGTCGTCTTGCCGTTGTTGTCGGTCAGCCGCCCGCTGTCGAACACCTGCAGCAGGACGTTGAAGACGTCGGGGTGGGCCTTTTCGATCTCGTCGAGCAGCAGTACCGAGTGCGGCTTCTTGGCGATCGCTTCGGTCAGCAAGCCGCCCTGGTCAAAGCCCACGTAACCGGGAGGAGCACCGATGAGGCGGGAGACGGTGTGCCTCTCCATGTACTCGCTCATGTCGAAGCGCACGAATTCGAGGCCGAGCGTGATGCCAAGCTGCTTGGCGAGCTCGGTCTTACCGACACCCGTGGGGCCCGTGAACATGAACACGCCGGTCGGCTTGTCCTGCGCGCCGAGCCCGGACCGGCTCACCTTCACCGCTGTGGCGACCTGTTCACAGGCGTCGTCCTGGCCGAACACGACAAGCTTCAAGTCACCTTCGAGCTGGGCGAGGGCGTTGCGTTCGTCCGTCGCGACCTGGCGCTCGGGAATCTGCGCCATCTTGGCGAGCACCGCTTCAATGTCGCGCACGGTGACACGCAGGGGTGGTCGTGTGCTCTCGGATTCGTCGGGCAGCGGGGGCGGCAGGTCCACGGAATCTTCCGCGGCGGCGAGCATCGCTTCGATCTCGGCGTCGGTCGCGTTGCCCTTGACGGCGGGTCGCAGACTCCGGGCTTTGCGGAGGCGAACTGCCGCGCCGGCCTCATCGATCAGGTCGATCGCCTTGTCGGGCAAACGCCGATCCTGCATGTAGCGGGACGAAAGCGTGCTTGCCGCGCGCAAGGCGGCCTTGGAGTAGCGCACGCCGTGGTGTTCTTCGTACCGCTTGCGCAGCCCTTCGAGCACCTTGGTCGTGTCATCTGGGCTCAACTCGCCGACATCGATCTTCTGAAAACGCCGCGCGAACGCTCGATCGCGCAGGATGTGTGTGCGCATCTCTTCGTACGTGGTCGAGCCGATGCAGCGCAGTCTTCCCGACGCGAGCGCGGGTTTGAGCAAGTTGGAAGCGTCGAGAGACCCGCCGCTGGTCGCCCCGGCGCCGACGATCGTGTGCAATTCATCGGCGAATAGCACCGTCTCGCCTTCGTGGTCCGCGAGCTCCTTGAGAACGCCCTTGAGCCGCTTTTCGAAGTCGCCGCGGTACTTGGCACCAGCGAGCAATGCGCCGATGTCGAGCGCGTAGACGGTTGCGTTGCGGAGGGGACCGGGCGCTCGACCGGCCACGATTTCGCGGGCCAGGCCTTCGACGATCGCGGTCTTGCCGACCCCGGAGTCACCGACGAGGAGCGGGTTGTTCTTGCGCCGCCGCATCAGGACGTGGGCCACCCGTTCGAGCTCGGCTTGCCGGCCGACGAGCGGATCGATGCGACCCTGCCGCGCCTCTTCATTCAGGTTGGTGCAGTACTGGGCCAGGGCGCCCTTGCGCGCGCCGCCGGGTTCGCCGTCCAGCTCGTCTTCGTCGTCCTCATCGGTGTGCCCCTCGAGCGACAACATCCCCTCGTCTTCGTCGTCGTCCATCCCGTGGCTGAGGTAGCTGACGACATCGAGCCGGCTGATGCCTTCCCGCAGCAGGTAGTACACCGCGAAGGACTCGTCCTCGGCGAACATCGACACGAGCACGTTCGGGCCGTGAACCTTGTTCTTGCCACTGCCGCGCACGTGCATCGCCGCGCGCTGAATCGTGCGTTGCAGCCCGATCGTGGGTTGCGCCGTCCGCGCGTCGTCGTCGACCGCCGGGACCTCGTCGGACAGGAACGTATCGAGCGCCACTTTCAGCGTCTCGATGCTCCCGCCCAGCTTCTCGATCAGCCGCACCGTCTGCCCGTCGTGGAGCAGCGCGTACAACATGTGCTCGAGGCCGAAGAACTCGTGGCGTCGAACCTGCGCTTCGCCAGCGGCTACCTGGATCGCGATTTCCAGCTCCATGCTCAGCATTTGCAATCTCCTACGCCGCTTCCACGGTGAGTTTGAGGGGGGCGCCGTTGGTCCGCGCGAAGTCGGTGACCTGCGCGACCTTGGATTCCGCCACATCCTTGCTGTACGTGCCGGCCACGCCGCGTCCCTTCATGTGGACGGTGAGCATGATGGCCCGCGCATCGGTGTCGGACTTGTGGAAAAACGCCTTGAGGATCTGCACCACGAATTCCTGCGTGGTGTAGTCGTCGTTGTGCATGACGACGTTGTAGAGCCTCGGCCGCTTGACCTTGCGTCGTGTCTTGACGATGACGCCGGTGTCGCTGCCTTCCTGCCGTTTGGGCATGGGCGGTCTTCCTCCGATGTGGCGGCGCGCCCGGGTAGCGTTCGACGTTCGAAAGCGGCGGTGGGACAGCGCCAAGCCTGCGCGATCACGCGGGCCATACCGATCTTAGGACACGCGCGCGGCGGGGCAAGCGCTGGGTTGCCCAACACGACAAGCGATGTCGTCGCGGAGCCCGCGATTGCGGGCTCTCCGGCCGGTGAATGCTATTTAGGGGGTGGCGTTAGGGGGTGGCGGCGCGGTGTTCAACAGCACGAACTCGATTCGCCGATTCCTGGCTCGGCCCCTGGCGCTGCGGTTGCTCGCGACGGACTTGGCGTCCCCGTAGCCCTTGGCGACGATCCGCTTGGCGTCGATGCCCTTGCCGACAAACCACGCCTTGACCGAATCGGCCCGCGCCTGGCTGAGCTTCAGGTTCGTCTCCGGCTTGCCGGTGTTGTCGGTGTGACCGGCGATCTCGAAACGCACGGACGGGAACTTCTTGAGCACCGCGAGCGCCTTGCCGAGCACTTTCTCCGACTTGCTCTTGATCTCGGCGCTGTTGAGCTCGAACAGGATGCCCTTGATCGTGCCCTTGAACGTCTTGGCGACCTTGGAGGGCACCTTATCGGGGCAGCCGTCACCGTCCTTGTAGCCGTTGAACGTCTCCTTGGCGCCGGGGCAGTCGTCGTCTTCGTCCTTGACGCCATCGAGGTCATTGTCCCAGTCCGGGCAGCCGTCCTCGTCTTGCCAGTTGTCCGGATCTTCGGCCTTGTTCGGGCATTTGTCGGCCGTGTCGGGCACGCCGTCCTTGTCGTTGTCGGGCTCGGGGCAGCCGTCGTCGTCTTCGAAGCCGTCCTTGTCTTCGGGCATCTCCTTGCACTGATCGTCGAGGTCCGCGATGCCATCGCCGTCTTTGTCGGCGTCGGGGCAGCCGTCGGTGTCCTTGATGCCGTTGCGGGTCTCGGGCTTGTCGGGGCATTTGTCGAGCTTGTCGGGCACCAGGTCTGCGTCGTTGTCGAGATCGGGGCAGCCATCGAGGTCTTCGAACCCGTCGCGGTCTTCAGGCGTCGTCGGGCAGGCGTCGTTGTCGTCGGAGATGCCGTCCTTGTCGGTGTCCGCGGGCTTGCCTCCGGTGACGTAGGTCGCGCCGATCAAGAACTCGAAGTTGCTGTCCCAAAGTTGGGTGCGCCCGGCCGTGGTTGTCTGCCGGAAGTCGACGCGAACATGCAGCAGGTCGGACAGGCCGAACTTGAACCCGGCGCCCAGTTGGAGTGCGGAATCCGCGTCGGCGACGGCCGTATCCTTGGCGTCTTTGCCGGGCGCGTCCTTACCGCCGATGTACTCGGTGCCGACACCGACGAGCACAAAGGGCACAAAACGGGGGCCCATGAACGGCGCGTGGCCGAGCAGGGCGGCGCGGAGCCCGAGGATCGACGTTCCCGTGGCGCCTCGTTTGTATTCGGAGAAGGTCATACGCGCTTCGACTTCGGCGTCGATGCGGGACGTCAACGAATAGCTGCCGCGCAGGCCGAGCGCCGCGCCCGACTGAGCCATATTGTCGGGATACCAGGCGTCGCCGAGCTCGCTGTCTTCGCCCACCAGGTGATAGCCGCCGAACAGTCCCACCCCGATGGCGCCGGGATCGGCGGCAAAGACGTTTGGGGAAAGCGCGGTTGTGGTGGCGAGAACCGTCGCGGCGAGCGCGAGAATCCCGCTGATGCGTTTGGGCATGGCGGCAGCCTACAACAGCCGGAAGTCCCAGCGAAGGCGTGCCATGACCCGATCGTGCCGGTCGAGCCCCGAAAACGGCGAGAGGTTGTCGTCATTGGGGTGGTAGGTGACGAATGCGCCACCGACCTTGAACCCGTCGGCGAGCTCGTAGTTGGCATCGAGCCGGCCCAGCCACCCGTACTGCGCTTTCTCACCGATGACCGACGCGACGGCCATCAGCTTGAGCGTCTCGCGCATCGCGTTGTGGCTGATCCGCAGCATCATCCAGGTCGTGTCGATCGGAAAAAGCAGATCGCCGCCGTCGTCGAGAAACGTCACTTTGGACGCCTCCAGGCCGATCATGGTGTCCGACAACCCCGAGTAGGTGACGCCGAGCATGACGTCGAGCTGGTTGCGCGTTTCGATGGTAAGCGTGTCGAAGCCGCCCGCGTTGTAGGGATGGTCGTGCTCGTAGGCGAGCTCCCACTTGACCAGGAAGCTGCCGAATGTGCGCGCGCCGGACATCCCTGCGATGGCGTACCGGCGGTGGGCGAGGGGCAGCGCGACGTCGTCTTCTTCGTCCGACAGCGCTTTTTGTGCGAGCTCGGCTTGTTCGGTCTGCGAAAACGTCTCGATCACACCCTGGCGATCGATGACGCTGGCGGCGTAGAAGCCCAGGTCGATGCCAGCACCCTTGTAGACCCAGCGCAGCAGGTATTGCCATCCGTCCGGCGACAGGCCTTCGGGCGTGTCGGAGAAGTGCACGTTTTCGGTGCGCAGCTTGTCGACGAGGCCGAGGTCGCGCATCACGGGGACCTCGTTCATCACGGCCGGGAACGGCGAAAACGGCCCCAGCGGCGGGTTGCGGAAACCCCAATGCGACTCGAAGGTGACCATCGCTTCGACGCGGTGATCGCCGGTGAACCAGCCGAGTCGCGTGGCCAGGATCGGCACGCGGATGTCGTCGAGATCGGCCAGACCCGGCTCGCGCATGTCGCGGGGATTGACGACATCCAGGGGGCTGAGCCCGTCGCCTTCGCCCCACGCCACGATCTGCCGGCCTGTCGTCCATTCGAAGTCGCCCAGGGATGCGGCGACCCACGCCTCACGAATCTGCACCGGGGCGTCGCCGAGCAGCGGATCGCGAAGGGTCTCGAAGGCCTTGATGGTCGCGGTGTCGTACTCGTCCCGGCGATGCAGGTAGGCGAAATCGTACTCGCCGTGGATAGCGAACGTGCCCTGCAGCCAGTCTTTCTTGTAGCGCGCCTGCAGGTCGAGGCTCGCCCGCGCCTTGGCGAAGGGGTTGTCCTTGCCGCCCGGCAG
>CAZLMW010000089.1:0-8552 GCA_964560875.1 uncultured Enterobacteriaceae bacterium | reverse complement strand
GCTTTAGATGCCCTTCTCGAGCCGGCGCTGGCTGAAATCGCCTGCTTTCACGGACTTGTCGCCGACCTTGATGGTCAGGAAGTTGAGCACCGTGGTCGATTGGACCTTGCGGCCGCGTACCGTGCGGATGGCCAGCTTGTGGGGCATCCAGATGCCGCCGACCTTCTTGATCTTGGTCGACTTCATGAACTTGAGCTTCTTGCCTTCGCGGACCCACATCTTGCCCTGCACCGGGACGAGTTTGCTCTTGCTGATCCAGGTCATCGTCTTGACGTAGCCGGTCTCGCGCTTCTCCTTGGCCGTCTTGGGTCGCGCTTCGATGAGCCAGCAGTCTTCGCCGCCGGCCTTCACGCTCGGCTTGACGAGTCGGTACGTGTAGTTCTTCGGGTCCTTCTTGGTCATGTCGCTGTAGGTGAAGTCGCTGCCCATGAACGAGCCCGACTTGTCGCTGCTGCTGATGCGCGTGCTCTTGTGCAGGCTCGGCAGGTACAGCCACTGGTCGTCGTCCTTGGCGCCGTCGTCGTAGTCGACTGAGAGCAGACCGGTGTTGCGGATGTCCGCCGGGCTCTCGAAGAACATGATCTGCTTGCTGCCGCCCTTGAACTTGAGGGTGCGCGACTGCACGACGCGTACGCGGCTGCGTCCAGCCCCGTCTTTGATGGTCATCTGCATGCGCGAGATCATCTTGTCGCCGGTGTCCCGAGCTTCGACCGCCGCCATGATCTTGGCCGGATCGGTCTCGGTCGGAGCGATGGCGAACGCGGGGCTCGCGACGAATGCGGTGGCAACGGCGGCTGCGAGCGCGACGAGGGTCCCAGCGACGGTGGTTTTGCGGTTGGGGCGCTTCATGCGGCCTCCTGTGGCGGTTGGGCCGACGCCGGACCCGCTGACGAATCAGCCGGCGTGCGGTCCTTGTAGAACACCCGCAAGAGCGCGGGCGTGAAGACGATATCGATCAACAGCGCGAAGATCACGGTCAACGACACGAGGCCGCCGAAACGCTGCACGTTCGCCATCTGCGAGTAGAGGAAGACCGCGAAACCGATAACGAGGATGGTCGACGTGCTCATCATGGCGCGGCCGCTATGCATCTTCGTGTACTGGATGGCGTCCTGGACCTTGCCGTTGAGCTGATAGTGGGTGTGGAAGTGGTGCAGGTAGTGAATGGTGTCGTCGACGGCGATGCCGATGGCGATCGATGCGATGAGCAGGTTGACCATGTCGATCGGGATATCCATCGCGCCCATCACACCCATGATGGCGGCGATCGGCAACAGGTTGGGTACCATGCCGATCAGCCCGAGTTTCAAGCTGCGCAACATGACGATGAGCAGCAGTGTGATCACAACGAAGGCGACGCCGAAGCTCTTCAACAGGTCGAACACGATCATCGAGATAACCGAGAAGATGCTGTAGACGGCGCCGGTGGTGATCACATCGGCGTCGATCTCGGCGGCTCGGAAGTACTTGTCGACGCCGACCTCGATGTGCTCGATGAGCGGGCCGTAGCTGGTCGCGTCGACCCAACGAACCCGCAGCGTCATGTGCGTCTTGCGCATGTCGTTGGTCACGAGGCGCTTGAGCTGGTCGGGGCTCGCGTTTTCGAACATGAACATGAGGTCGGACACGCCCCGGTCCGTGTCGGGTAGGCGGTAGAACTTCTCGTCGCCGGCATGCAGGGCGCGATTGGTCTCCTTGACGACGTCGAGCAAGCTCATCGTGCTGCCGATGAAGCGCGTTCCGGGCGGGAAGTTCGGGTGCTCGAAGCGGCGGATGTGCTCCTCGAATCGCTCCATCGCCTTGAGCAGCTCGAGCGACTTGATACCGCCCGGTTTTTTTGCGTCGAACATCACCGAGACGGAGGCGGTGCCGGCGAGGTGCTCGTCCAGGCCGTCAAACGCGTCACGGGTCGGGAATCCTTCGGGAATCCATGAAACGGGGTTGTGGTAGACGCGCAGCTGGGACGCTCCCGCGACCGACGCCATCATGATCAGGCCCATGACGATGACGGCGCGGAATCGGCGCGGCGTGGTCTTGCGATCGAGGCAGCCGTGGGGGGCGCCCTCGTCTTTGGAGAAGCGCGTCGCCCAGCCGAGCACGCGTTCGATGAAGTCGGCTTTGTCTTCGAACCGGCGGGCGCCGAGCAGCGATTTGGTGTTGAACGACAGGATGATCGGCAGGTAGACGAGCGAGTGCAGCAGGGCGAGGGCGACACCCATGGCGCCGGAAGTGCCCATCTCGCGGATCGCGTCGGTGGCGGCGAACTGGAAACTCAGCAAGCCGATCATCGTGGTCAACGTCGTGAACAGCACGGGGATGCCGGTCGTGCCCATCGAGCGGACGATGGCTTCGTGGTTGCCGAGCCCCGCGAGCCGTTCCTGCCGATAGACGACCTGCAAGTGCACCGAATCGCCGATGCCGACGCACACCAGGAACGACGGCACGATCAGCGACAGCATGGTCAGCGGCCAGTCCATCGCGGCCATCGCGCCCATCGTCCCGAGCGTCGCCATCACGACCACGCCCATCGGCCCGATGACGCCGAACGGATGGCGGAACAGCAAGACCATGAGCACGAACATGAGCACCAACGACAGGCTCATCAGGCGCTGAAATCCGGTCAGCATCAGGTCGTTGAGGGCGGAGCCAAGCGCGGGCGGTCCGGCGACGAGGATCTTGAAGTCTTCGGTCTCGTGACGTTGGCCCATGTCCCGGAGGGTCTTCCAGACGAGCGCGTTGTCCTCCTCGCTCATGAACTGCGTACGGATGAGCAGGACACTGTGCTTGGCGCCGTCGCTGACGACCTGGCCGACCAGCGTTCGATCGGCGAGCACGAGCTTTTTGAGCGCGGCAATCTCGGCTTCGGCTGGCATCGGATCGAACCACTTGCCAACCTCGATTCCGTCGCCATCGGCCTTGGTGCGGCGAACGTTGATGAGCGAGATCACCTCGTCGACCACCGAGCCGCCTTTTTCGTCGCCCCAGCCGTCGTCCGCGCCGGTCGCCGAGCCGTCTGCGCCGCCGTCACCGGTTGTCGCCGCCTTGCCGGAGTCCCCGCTGGCGCCACCAGCTGACGTGTCGTCCTCGAAGTCGCCAAAGTCGTCGTCGCCGGCCGCCCCGTCGCCGCTGTCGAAATCGTCGCCACCGGCAAAGTCGTCGTCGCCCCCCATGTCTCCGACGCTCGCCGCAGAAGCTTCCGCTGGAGGATCGGCCATGGAGGCGGGAGGTGGAGGGGCAGGTGGAGGTGGTGCGGGCGCGGGTCTGGTCCCATTTGCGGCCTCTTCGGCCGCGACTTTGGCTTTCCACGCCGCGTACCGCTTGCTGCGTTTTCCGAGCGACTTGAGCGGCAGGTCCATCGCCGCGACCTCGTCGTGCAGCTTCTTGAGCCGATCGAGGTAGCTCTTGCTGAAGACATCGCCCTCGATCAGCAGGATGAACATGTCATCGCGGCCGAATTCGTCGCGGAACTGCTCCAGCAGGTGGGTGTCGATCGAGTCACTGGCCGTGAACGCCTCGACGGAGTTGTCCATGCGGATGTTGTTGGCGATGAACCACGCCGCCGCGATGGTGCTGACGATTGTGATCGCCAGCAGCGGCCATCGGAAGCGCAGCACGAATTCGGCCCACGCAACAAAGAACGGGTTGACCGCTTCGCTTCCGGACGTGCCAGCCATTGCTTCTCCTCAGGCGTCGGTGTTGGCGTTCGAGGTGTAGTCGTAGAACCCGCGGCCGGTCTTGCGCCCCAGCCAGCCGGCGTCAACGTACTGACGCAGCAGGGGACACGGTCTGTATTTCGCGTCGCCCAGACCGGCGTGGAGGACCTCGGCGATGGCGAGCACGGTGTCCAGGCCGATGAAATCAGCAAGCGCGAGCGGGCCCATGGGGTGGTTGAGGCCGAGCCGGCAGCTTTTGTCGACGTCGGTGGGGCTCGCGACACCTTCCATCACGGCGTAGCAGGCTTCGTTGATGAACGGGATCAGCACGCGGTTGACGATGAAACCGGGGTAGTCCTGCGATTCGCAGGTGGTCTTGCCCAGCTGGTGCGCGATTTCGACGGTCGCCTTGAAGGTCTCGTCGGACGTCGGCAGGCCGCGAATCACCTCCACGAGCTTCATGATCGGCACAGGGTTCATGAAGTGCATGCCGATGACGCGGTCGGCGCGTTCGGTCGCGGCGCAGAGCTTCGTGATCGGGATCGAGGACGTGTTGGAGGCGACGATGGCCCGCGGGTCCAGCAGCTTGTCGAGGCGCTGAAAGACCCCGCGTTTGGTCGCCTCGTTCTCCACGACGGCTTCGATCGCGAAGTCCGCGTCGCGCAAGGCGTCAAAGTCGGACGTCCAGACGATGCGGCTCGCCACCTCTTCGGCGGTTTCCCCGTCCTGCAATCGGCCTTTCGCGGCGCTCTTGTCCAGGCTTTTCGCGACCGACTTGCTGGCGTTTTGCAGCGCGACTGCCCGCGTATCGTAGACCCGCACGTCGTAGCCGGACGTGGCGGCTACCTGCGCAATACCGGCGCCCATTTGTCCGGCGCCGACCAGGGCGATTGTGCGGATGTGGTCCATGCGGATCCGGTTGGGCACGCCGGGGAGACAGGCGAGCGCGCACGCACAGTAATCGGCTGGGCTGGCGCCGCAAGGGCGAAGCCGCGAGGGACGCAAAGCGCAAGTGCGCCGAATACTCTCGCTGGGGGTTGGAAGCGGCGGGCCGCGACGCCATCATGACGGCCCTTCGACGTCGGGTTCGGCAAGCAGGCACACATGGGCAAACGATTCTCCAAGGCCGACAGGAAGCGCTACAAACGCGAACTGATGCGCAAAGGCTGGGCCGTCAACGAGAAGCTCACGCAGCTGCTCGCCGGCATGAACGTGACCATGAGCACGATCGAGCTGCCGCAGGACATGTTGCCCGGTCTGAAGCCGCACGAGAAAGTGCGCATCTTCCTCGACCAGATCATCCGCGCCCAAAATCGGTTGGAGACCAAGGCGTTCGGTGCCTGCATCGAGTGCGGGCAGGAATTTCCGAAGGGCGCCGTCGATGACACGCCGTGGATCGAGACGTGCGAAGACTGCCTGCGCGAAGCCTCCGAGATGTTCTGAGCGGCGGCATCGGTTGACCAACCCGCGGCGTCGCGCCGCAACCCTGGAGAGCGCCCCATGTGTGGTGTGATCGGCCTCATCTACGACGAGCCCCGCGACGACCTGGGTCGCATCGCTACCGAGCTGCTCAAGACGCTCGAATACCGCGGCTACGACTCCACCGGCGCGGCGATCCAATCGGCGGAAGACAAGGTCACACTCCGCAAGGGTGTCGGCGCCCCGTCGGTGATGGCCAAGAAGCTCGGGATCGACGTGATGAGCGGGCGCATCCTCTGCGGACAGGTGCGCTGGGCGACGTTTGGCGCTGTCGACGACCTCAACGCGCAGCCGCACGATGTGACCTGCAAGATTCACCTGTACGGCGCTCACAACGGCAACGTCACCAACTGCGACACGCTCAAGCAGTGGCTTATCGATGAGGGCCACGCCGTCCGCAGCGACAACGACGGCGAGATGGTCGTCCATACGATCGAGCACCTCTTCGCCCACAGGATCGCCCAAACCGATCCCGCCAAGCGCGATGACGCCACGACCCGCCGCAACGTGATGCGGCAGGCCATCACCGCCGCCGCCGCCGCGCGCCTCGAAGGATCGTTCGCCGCGGTGATCGTGGATCCACCGACCCGCACGCTATGGGCCATCAAACACGGCAGCAGCCTGTACGCCGGCATCGGCACAGATGAGCGCGGTGTGCGGTTCCGAATCGCGTCGTCGGACCTGTCGTCGGTGCTCAAGCTCACCCGTGTCGTCGTGCCCATCGTGCAGGGCGAATTTGTCGAGTTTTCGGACGCTGGCTACGCCGTTTATGGTCACGAAGATGGCCCCGACGGTCCGATTCCCGTGGCGCTGCCTCGCGAGCCGCGTCGCAGTCGATTGCAGGCTGCCGATATCTCGCTGCTACCGTCGTTCGACTACTTCATGGACCAGGAGATCGCGGCCCAGGAAGATACGGTTCGCGGCGTGGTCCGGATGCTCCATGGTGGCTCGGCAAGCACCCGTTCCCTGGCCCCCTATCTCGACACCGTGCCCCCCGAAGACGCCGCCGCCGTCGTCGCATACCTTGACGGACTTCGCAGCGTTTTCGCCGACGACGATATCCGCGCGCGTTTCATCGATCTCGCCGACAGCGACGCATTTGCGCGCTTGGTGGCGCGAATCCCGACCGAGCTGCGGGGCGACAACTCGGGGCCCGTTGACCTGCTCGCCGAAAAGCTGACGTCGCAGGAAGCTGGCCTGCTCGCCGACGTCCTGCCGATGACCCGCGACACCAATGATCGTTTCGCCGTGCGCCTGCTCGACGCGATCATCGAGCGCACCGACGCCCGCGAATACGCGACGGCTGTGCAGGGGTTTGTCGACGCCGTGCTCGATGCCCATCGCCGCGGTCGCCGTGTCCTCGTCGCGTGCTGCGGGAGCTCGTACAACGCCGCGCTGGCCGGGGCTGTGTTCTTCAACGAGGTCGCCTGCCTCGAGCTCACGCCGATGTTGCCGGGTGAATTCCGCGGCCGCTATTCGCGCACCATCCGCGACGGAGACGTCGTTGTCGCCATCAGCCAAAGCGGTGAGACCAAGGACCTCATCGACATCATGAACGACATCATCGGCAGCGGCCGAGATGTGCGGCGCATCGGTATCATCAACAACATCAACTCCACCCTGGCGCAGGAGAAGACGGACGTCGTCATCCCGCTGCGGTGCGGACCCGAGATCGCGGTGCCGGCGACGAAGAGCTTCATGAACCAGGTCGCGGTCCTGTACGGATTGGCCCTCAAGGTTGGCGAAGCTCGCTGCGGAGACGGCTCATTCGACGCGTCGGCCCGGGCCGCGATGGGCGCCGATGTTGGCGCCCGCTTCGATCGCCTTCACACCCTGCCAGACCTGCTGCGCGCCACCTTCGAAAGCACCGACGCCGCAGTCGACGAGGCCGCCCAATTGCTCTACCTGCGCCCGTCGATCCACATCCTCGCGACGCGCATCAACGCCATCGCCAAGGAGGGCGCGCTGAAGGTCCGCGAGGTGGTGCTCAACCACACCGAGGGCTACGAGGGCAGCGAATTCAAACACGGACCCAACACGATCCTCGGCCACAACACCGTCTTCGGACCGCCCCAGGTGCGGGCCCTGATGGCGCGCACGGCGGAGGTGATCGACGGCCTGCTCGCCAAGGCCGCCGCCAACGGAAAGGACGGGACAAGCCTGCGCCGCCTCGCCCAGTCGGTGAATGACGCCGTGTTCCACCCCGATAGCGGCTTTGGGCTCGCGCCGGACGAAAGGGCCTTGTTGCACGACAACCTGGATCGCCCGGCGCTGCTGGACGTGCTCTACGACGACTATCCGCTCATCTACATCACCGGTCCGGATCCCCGCGACGTCGCGTTGACCGTCTCGCAAATCAACACGCACAAGATCCGCGGCGCCTCGACGGTCGTCGTGGCCGAAGACAGCGCTGCGTTGCGCCTCGCGGCGGGCAAGAAACCGGCCGACAACGATGGCTATCGGCACATCTACATCGAACTGCCCCGCACCAATGACACGTTGATGTCGCTGTTCACGGCCACGCTTGTGCTGCAACGGCTCGCGCTCAAGATGTCGGTCGCCAAGGCGCAATACCTCAACCGGCTTGGCTTCGAGGGCCACGGCGTGCATCCCGACGTGCCCAAGAACGTCAGCAAGTCCATCACGGTCGACTGAACGGTGTGCGGCCTCGTCTGAGTGCCTGCTCGGTCATCGGGCTTACGACGTCTTGGTGGGCCTTCCAGTCGCCTGGGACGACGCATCGCGTGCAGGAAGTTGGCCGCGCTCTCGATCAGGCGGGGAGGAGCTTGCTCGGCACGATCCAGCGCGCCGCTTCCATCACAACGGCCTTTCCGCCGGTCTCGATCACGTCGCCGTGGCACATCGTCACCCGGTCGAAGTCCCACTTCAGCACGTTGACGATGTCGTCGCCGAGCGCTGCCTTGTCGCGGGCGAAGAAATGCTTCCAAGACCGGCTCATCTGGCACGACCCGCTGCAACCGACCATCCACATGAGCACACGGGTCTGCACGTTCTTGGGCGCGACGATGTTGAACACCATGTCGGTCGTGATGAGCGTCTTGCTCGGGCGATGCAGGAACACAAACTCGTCGACCATCGGCGCGCCGCGCAGCCCCTGGACGGCGAAAAGGTCGCCCCAATCGTCGTGCGGTTGCCCGAGCTCTGCGTCGAGCGGGATGTCCTTCTTCTTGGCGCGCAAGGCCGCGGGGCCATGAAGCGTCGCGTTGGGGTAGCGCTTCTTGGCGTCGCCGGCCCAGGCGTTGTGAAAGAGGTTGGGCGCGATGATGTGCGAGACCGCGCCGAGGTCGTCGATTTGCGCCGCGAGTTCGGCGTCGATCGCGATCGGCGAATGCAGCCAGAGCGTGCCGTCGGGCAACTTGGCCACGGCCATGCGCACGCCGAAATGCAGGCCGCCGGGCA
>CAZLMW010000088.1:0-34914 GCA_964560875.1 uncultured Enterobacteriaceae bacterium | reverse complement strand
CTGACTGAGCGATGGGCCGAGTCCGAGCGACCCGAACCCGAACCCGAACCCGAACTCACACCCTCACGGGGTGCCGCTGTGCTTGCGAATCAGCCCCGTGAGCATGACCGCGACCTTGTCGGCCGCCGCCAGCAGCGCTTCGGCTTCGACGGCCGGCACCAGACCAGGCGCCGCGGCCAGCTCCACCGCCACCGCCGCCTCGCCGGGGGCCGCCATCCGCCGTCGCGGCGGTGGGCGACGACAGAACCGGGCCGAGTGCCCGTCGTCTCAACCGAGCGCCGGCTCGGGGAGGGCGACGTGCGCGCTCGGGCCGGCCGGGATAGCGAACGGCAGTGCGGCAGCACCTGCGGACCCTCGCGCCCCGCGAACTCCGATCGAACCTGGGGTCGACCCGGCGGCCGCTGGCGCGACGCGCGACGACGTGCGAAAAGCGCGGTCCACGGGAGATGGACCAAATGCAGGCACATGACACCACGCAACGCGATACGGGCGCGCTCACCATGGGCCTGCTGGTGCCGGGGGCGGGCCAATTGAAGCAAGGCGAAGTGATCGGGGCGCTTTTTGTGCTGATCGGGACGTGCTTTTTCTGGTTGAGCGCGGCGCTCGAGCTGGTGGTCAACAACATGAACACGCACCCGGCGCCGCTGCATCTGCTCGAAGAGCTGGCCGACCTTTCTGCGCCTGTGCGCGTTGTTCCGCATGTCATCGTGGCGGTTCTGTTTGCGCTGACCTTGCACATCGGGGCTGCGGTCCTGGCGTGGCGCAAGGCAAGCGGCGCCGCATCTGCGTAAACGCAAACAAGAGAGGCTCTCTGAACGCGTTGACGGAGGGCTGAACGGCGCGTGGCAGGGTAACTTTACCGGCCCGTGGCGGCGGGCTATGGTTGCTCGTCTGGCATTGCGCGTGCGCGCGAATTGACACAGATCCGGCGCCGGGCAACCGGCGAGGCACCCTCGACTGCGCGGCCAGCGCTGCGCCCCAACCGACGGTAACCCCGTCGAAATGGCCCCGGAGCCCGCTTGATGTCGACCACCGGCTCGTTCACGAGGGTGACCCTCCCCGGTACAGATGACATCCGCAAAATCGTGGCGCTGCTGCGCGAAGACCTGACCAGCGAGGTCCGCGCGGAGGCAGCCGACCGGCTTGTTGTGCTCGCCGGCAACGAACCTCACCCGCGGGCCAAAGCTGCCCTGCTCGAACGCGCCGCGAAGCTCGTCGTCACCGAAGATCAAACCCGTGCGGTCATGCTGCTGCGCGAGTCATTCCGCCTCTTTCCGTCGCGAGACGTCGGCGCGTTGCTTCGCGACAACGGCCAGGAGGAAGCCTCTCTGCACCGCCTCGGCCGGATGTCGTCGCTGTTCGATGCGATCGCCGCGCTGGCGGACGACGAGAACAAGCGCGATGCGTTCTTCGCCGCGGCGCGTTTTCACCTCGGACAAGGGCACGGACACCGAGCCAAGAAGACGCTGGCGGTGCTGGAGTCGCACGACGCGGACGACCGCGCCGATGAGCTCGAGGAGCTGCGCAAGCAAGCCGACGCCAAGATCGCCGAACGCGACGAGGCCCTGACCCGCAAACGCAAGCAGATCGTCGAAGTGCCCGACGAGTTTCGCGCGCGGACGCTGTTCGAATACGCCCAATTGCTGCTGCAAGGCGACGAGCCGCTCGATGATGCGTCGGCCGTGCTCGAAGACTGCGTCGATCAGGGCATCGATCAGGTCGAAGCCGCGCCGCTTTGGGCCGAAGTCGCCCGCGCTGTCGGTGAGCAAGACATGCTGGCCCGGGCGCTCGCCGCTTGCTTGAACAGCAGCGAACACCTGCACGAAAAAATGCGCCACGCCGACGAGCTGGCCAACCTGTCGGGAATCGACGAGCGCACGCCCGCTTTGGCCCAGATCGCACTGGCAACATTGCTCGACGGCATGCCGGGCGATATCGCGTTGCGAGCACGCCTGTTGTCGATCCGGGCCCGCGGCGGTGACGATTCCGCTGAAATGGAGCTCGACAAGCTGCGGCTCGCGGCCGTCAAGGAACGCGATCGAGTCGCCGAAGCCGCGATCTGCCTGGCGCTTGCGCGGTTGGCCAACACGCGCAACGACCTGGAGAAGGTCGAACGCCATCTGCGACGGGTGCGAACGCTCGATCCGCGCAATGTCGAGGCCCTGAACTTCTTCGAAGCACGCTACCGCGACGCCGAAGATCACCAGCGGCTGTTCCTGGTCCTGACCCACCGTCTCGCGATCAGCGCCGGCAAAGACGTCGTCCGCATCGCGCTGGAGATGGCGCAATTGGCCGAAGGTCCGCTCGACAACGCCGAACGTGCGATCGAGGCCTACCACCGCGTACTGGCTGCCAAACCGGACCACCCCGACGCGCTACAACGACTCGAATCGTTGTATCGGGGAGCCCAACGCTGGGACGCGGTCGCCGAGCTGCTCGACCGGCGTGCGCGAGGCTTCGAGGCACGAGCGGGTGACGATGCGGACGCGGCCGCCAGCGCGGTGAAGACGCTCGAAAGCATCGCGGCACTCCATCGGGAAGACGGCGGGGCGCCCGACGCCCGCGGCTTGCTCGAAGCCATGCGTCGCGTTCACGAGGTCGACGGCGCGCACGCCGAAGCTGCTGACTACCTCCGAGCGCACTACCGGCGCGACGGCCGCTGGCGACGGCTCGCGAAGGTGCTGCAACGTCAACTCGACCACCAAAAAGAGGCGAGCGAGCGAGCGTCAACGGCGCGCGAACTCTATGAGCTGCAACGCGACAAGCTCGGCGATGCGCAAAGGGCAACGGCGGCGCTCGAGATCGTGGTCGCCAACGCACCTGACGATCTGAGCTCCCTCCGCTTGCTCGAAGAGGCATACCGACGCACCGCCAACGACACGGCGTACCGTGGCGTGCTCAACAAGATTCGGCCGCTGGTCGAAGGTGATGAGTTGGTCCGGCTGCTCGAAGAGCTGAGCGCATTGACCGAGAACGCCGGCGAAAACGCCGAAGCCGTAGCGCTGTACGAAGCCCTGAACGACGCGCGCAACGGGCACATGGCGGCCCGCAGAGCGCTCACCCGGCTGTACGGCACGGTCGGTCGCCACGAAGACCTCGCCGAGCTGCTCGACGTGCGGCTGACCGAAGAAGACATCGACCCGTCCGAGCGGGCCGAGCTGTACGAGCAACTGGCCCGCACAGCGGCCGAACATCTCGACGACATGAAGCGCGCCGAGGACGCCGCTCGCGCCCTCCGCAAGCTGCGGCCCGACTCGCAAATCGGCACCGATATCGCCGAACGCGCCATGGTTGCGCGCGGGGAATTCACCGAACTCCGCGGCGTGTACGGCTCAGGGGCAGACGGTGCCAAGCGCTTTGCCGAGTCGCTCCAGGCGATCGCGCAGGACCGCAGCGATGAGACCGCGGTTCGATGCTTGCTGGCGGCGGCGACGGCGATCGGTGATGAGCTCCAGGACGCTGAAGCGGCCGCGATGGTCGCCAACCAGGCGCTCGAGCGGGCCACGGACATCGACGACCCCGAGCTGACTGCCGAAGCGGCGAACGTCCTGCTCAGCGCTGCGGAAGCCGCGGATCGCAGCGACCTGCAAGGCCTTGCTGTCGCCATCTTGGTGGAAAACGCCGAGGGCGAAGAGCGGCTGATGTTCATGGCGCAGCGCGTGGCCCTGTGCGAAGCGACCGAGGACTGGGACGGCGCCTACGCGGCCGTTACAGCGTTGCTGGCGGAGCGACTTTCCAGCGGCGATATCGCCGGACTGGGTGGCGCCGCAGAGCGCGTGGCCGACCTCGCCGAACGGGTCGAGCAAGAAGACGAGATCCCGCTGTTGCTGTGCTCGTGGTCCGAGGCGCTCATCGCGCAGTACGACGGCGACGGCGACAACGCCGAAGAGATCCGCACCGCGACCGCGGAGTTGCTCGAGCGGGCCAGTGACCAGGCGCTCTTTTCCGGCGAAGGAATGGAGGAGATCCGCGAGCAGATCGACAACGGACTCGCGGCGTTTGGGGCCAACGAAGAGCTGCTGCTACTGCGCGAGCAGGCCTGCACCGAGCTCGGCGATTGGAAAGCTGTCGTCGATACATTGGAGCAGCGTGCCGCGATCGCCGAGGGCGAGGATCGAATCGACCTGCTGACCCAAGCGGCCGCTCGCGCCGACTCGGCCGGCGATAACCACGCCAAAGCCGCATCGCTCTACAAACAGGTTGTCGACGCGCGCCCCGACAGCGCCGAAGCATGGACCGGCTGGCTCGACGCGTTGCGCGGGGCCGGCGACGAGGACGCGCTGGCTGAGGCCGCGACCGCCTTCCTCAGCGCTCCCGTCGACGATCGGCCCGGCAAAGCGGTGATCACGATCGAACGGCTCGGCCAGATGGTGGACTCCGAGGCGGCCGGCGCCGACGTCAACGCGATCCTCTTGCCGCGGTTGGCCGAAATCGCCGGGCGCGGCGCCCTCCTCGAAGCCGAAGAGGGGCTGCTTGCGATCGCGGCCGGGCGGCTGGATCTCGAAGACGGTGCCCTCGAGCTTGCGCGCGGGCTCCGTCCGGCGGCGCGCGCTCATGGACGCGGCGAAGACGTGCTGCGCTGCTATGAAATCCTCGCTGGGGAGATCGACGCAGGCAGCGAAGCGCACATCGAACAGCTGCTGGACATGGCGTCGCTGGCCGACGGCGAGCTCGGTGACCGCGCCAAGGCGTTGAGCAACTACGTGGCGGCCCTTGTCGCGTCCGGCGGCAACCCGGAGGTCTTCGAGAAAGGCGCCGCGTTCGCAGCCGACGACGACGAACGCGCAACCCTGGCGGCGGCCGTCCTCGCCCTCGTGGACGCTGGCGGAAACGACGAGATCGAGCCCATCAGCGACGAAAGCGCCCGGGCCGCGCTGCTCCGCGCATCGGCCGAAGAAGCGCAGGGCCGCGACGATTCCGACGGTGCGCTCCAGGCGTGGACGCTGCTGCGGGCTGCGGATCCGAAGTCTGTCGACGCCCTGGACGCGCTCGAGATCCTGTACCGCGAGCAAGAGGACGACGACGCGGTCGCATTCGTGCTCGAAGAACGGCTCGGCGTAATCACCGATGACGAGGACCGAGAGGGCACGTGGCTGCGGCTGGTTTCGCTGCATATAGACGACCGCAACGACGCCAACGACGGGCTGGATGCGCTGACCCGCGCTGTCGCTGACCGGCCAGATTCCGAAGCGCTCGCGGCGATGCACCTCGAGGCTCTTCGCGAACATGGGGAGGCAGAGGCCCTCGTCGCCAGCTTGGACGCCCGCGCGGCCGCTGCAGAAGACGAAGACGAGAGGCGGCTGCTGCAGACCGAGGCGGCGCAGGTCACCACCGAACGGCTCGACAAGCCCGACGACGCGTTGATGCGATGGACCGCATTGGCCGTCAGCGACCCGACCGACGATATGGCGGCTGAGAACGCGTTCGCCGTGCTCGCGCAGGCAGACGGATTGAGTTCGGCCCAAGTCGGGCCAGCGGCCGAGCTTACCGAAGTTGTGCTCGCGCGTGACGAACATGGTCGGGCCGATCGGTTGCTCACGCTGCGCGTCGAAGCGGCCGATGGTGACGCCAAACTGGCGATCATGCGCGAGCAGCTGGCGTTGCGCGAAACCAAGCTCGACGACCGGGAAGCTGCTTTCGCGACCGCGACCGCAGCCCTGCAGCTCGCTCCGCGGGACGACGCGCTCTTCGCAGCCGTACAGCGCTTGGCCGCAGACGGCGACGAAGCCGCGAAGCTGTCGGTGATGGCGGCCCGCGCCGGCGCGCTTGACGACCCCGCGAAACAAGCTGCCGCCCTGCTCGAACATGCGCGACTCGCCGGCGAGATTGGTGAGGACAAGCACGCTGCAGCGTCGTGGCAGATCCTCGCGACCACCGGGGACAACGATGTGCGGATGGAGGCGGCCGCCGCGCTCGCCGAGATCCACGAACGAGCCGGCGACTCCGCGGCGCTCGCCAAGGCGCTGCTCATGCAGCGTGACCTCGCCGAAGACGACGACACCAAGGTCGCCCTCTCCGTGCTCGCGGCCGAACAGCTGGTCGAGGCCGGCGCACGTGCGGAGGCGGTCGCGGTCCTGCGCAACGCCGAAGAAACGGCGCCCGCGGACGTCGCTGTTTGGAGCGCGCTCGCCGAGCAGTTGCGCGACGGTGATGACGCCGAGGCACGCAACGCCCATCTCGACAAGGGCTGGCGCACGGTGCATCGCGACGACCCCGACGCCGCCCAGGCCACCGTCGCTGAGTTGATCGCGGCCCAAACCGACAGCGCAGCCCGCTGGATCACCGTTCGCGACGCGCTCGAGGCCGGCCTGCGGTCCGAAGAGGTCGTGACAGCGCTCGAAGGGCTGGCCGAAGACGGCGAGGACGAAACGACGGGTGCCGCACTCGACCGGCTCATTGCGTGGCACGCGGGCAACGAAGCACCCGAGCTGGCCGTCGCCCTGCGCCTCGACCGCCTCGAACGTTTCCCCAACGCCGTCGACGGCCGAAAGGAACGAGCGGCGATCGCCAGGGTGTTCGAAACCGAGCTGGATGATAGCGAGTCCGCGATGGCGCAGTGGCAGACGCTCGTCGTCGAAGCGCCGCAGGATGGCGAGGCCGTCACCGAGCTGTTGCGCATCGCGAAGGCGCTGGACCAGACCGCCGACGCGGAAGAGCTGCTGGCCGCTGCTGCCGGCGACATCGAAAACGCCGAGGAACGCCGCGCGTTGCGCCTGCAATTGGCCCAAAGCGCCATCGATCGTGAGGACGCGCAGACCGCGCTTGAGCTGCTCGACCAGGTGCTCGCCGAGGATCCGCAGTCGACCGTAGCCTGGTTGGCGCGCGGCGTCGCGATCGATGGGTTGGCTGACGACGCGCGCAAAGAACGGCTCACCGCTCACCTCGAGCATGGCATCGCGCACGCGCCTGGACCCGACGAAAAACGCGCTGCGCGCCTGCAGTTGGCCGACCACAAGGCATCCGACCTTGACGACAGCGCGAGCGCGTTCCAGCTCATCGCCGACGAATTGGCCGAAGGGGGCGACGACCTCGAGGACCTGTACCGACTCGCCGAGGCGTATGGTGATGCCGCCGAGCTGACCGAGCCGCTATGGACGCTGCTGGAGACGGAAGCGAAGTCGCTCAGCGGCGATGAGGCCAACGATCGTTGGCTGACGTTGGCGATGCGGGCTGTTGAGCACAAATCCGGCCATCGTGCGGCGCGCCGTTATGCAGAGAGGGCCCAGGACGCGGGCGGTGATGCGGATGTCGCGATCGCGGTGCTCGACCAGGTCTACGACGCCGGCTCGGCCGTTGACGACGACCTTATTGATCGGCTCGTCGCCTACCACAGCGTGGCGAACGCGCCGCGTGCGGCCGTCTTGTTGCAGTCACAGGCCGACAACGCGACGTCCAAGAAAGCGCGGATCAAGTCGCTGACCCGGCTCGCAGACTTTGCGGCGAGCGAAGTCGGTCGGGAATCTGGGCTCGATGCGCTGGCGCCGCTGCGGTCACTCGCGCTCGTGGAGCCGACCAAAGCCCGGCGCTGGCAGAAGCTGCGCGCCATGGCCGGGGACGACCGGGCGGGTGACGCGCTCGACACGGTCATGCAGGCGTTCGAAGACGCGACCAAGGACGGACTGCGACACGATCTGCTCAATGTCGCGGCGGACGTGGCGAGCGATGCCGGAGACGCGGAGTCGGCGGCCGGTTACCTGCGCATGGCGCTCGACGAGGTCGACAAGCCGACGACGCGCAAACGTCTTCGCGAGCTGCTCGGTGATGCCGGCCAGGACGAGGAGCTCGCGATCGAGCTCGAACAGGCGGCGGAACGCGACCCGGACAAGGCCGTCCAACACCTCGAGGGTGCGCTGGCGCTCTGGCTCGACAAGGTCGGGGACGCCGAGCGCGGGATGCTGGTACTCGACCGACTGCTGGAGGCGGCGCCTGACCGGATCGACCTGGCGGATCGGCGGCTTGACGTCATGCGTCTCAACGGCCACGACGGCTACGGTGACGCGCTCGAAAAAGCGGTGGCGTCCGCCCGCGATTCCGACGACGCCAAGCGCCTCGCAAGCCTGCTCGCCAAACTGCTGGACGCGCGCGGCGAGACTCTGAAGGCGGCGCAGCGTTTCGCCTTGATGAACGAACTCGCCGGACTCAGCGCGTCCACCGAAGCGCTCGCCGCGTTCGTCGATGTCATGGCCAGCGAAGCCGATGAGCTCGAAACCGCCGACGCCCGCAAGGTGTTCGGGTGGCTGCTCGACAACGTAGAAGCTGCCTCCGAGCCCGATCGGTACGCCGGGGCGCGCCTGCAGCAACTCGGGATCATCGACGACGAGGCCGAACAGCTCATCATCCTCGACAACCTCGTCGTGCACGCCACAGAAAACATGGCCGACCCCGACAGCGCCATCGAGTGGGCCGCGCGCGCTTTGTTGCTCGACGCCGGCAACGACGACCGCATCGGCGCGCTGCTCGACCTCGCCAAGACCGGTGAAGCAGACAGCGCGATCCCTGCCTTGCAGGCGGCCATCGGTGGACGGGACGCGGAGGCGCTCCTGGGTGTCGACGCCTACGTCGCCCTGCTCGGCCTCGACGCGACCGACGAAGACAGTCAGCAGCTGCTGCTCACGCGCTGCGTGGATGCCGAGAGCGCCAAGGCCGTGTCCGATGCGGCCGTACCGATGCTCCGCGACGCCGGCCAACACCGGGCCGCCGCCGATCTCGCCCGCGCTGCCATCGAACACCAGCCAGCAGCCGAACGCGGACCTGCCCTGGTCGCCCTCGCAACGTCCATGGCCAACAACCTCGGCGAGCCGGCTGAAGGCATCGCCCTGTTGACCGGCGCGCTCGCGTCAAGCGACGACGCGGACGCTCTGCTCGAGACGTCCCACGGCTTGGCGACGGAGCATAACGCCATCGAAGAGTGGCTCGCCGCCATCGAGTCCCAGGTCGCCGACGGCACGCTGACAGGGGACATCGCACAAGCCGCGGTCGCGCGCGGGGCCGCCGTCGCGCTCGACGATATCGAAGACCCGGTTCGCGCCGCCGACCTGTGGACACGCATTTGGGACGCCGACCCGGAAAACTTCGACGCCCGCGACATGGTGCTCGCGATGCGTCGTGCCGCGGCAGATGCCGAGCAGCTTTCGGCAGACCTCGAACGGGCTGTCATCCAGGGCGGACCCGACATCGCGGACCTCTCCGTCGAGCTTGCGGTGCTCTGTCACGAAGAGTTGGGGCGTTCACGCGAGGCGCTCAGCACGGTTCGCACGGTGTTGCGGCGGGATCCAAACCGCGACGATGCGCTCCTCGTAGCCGAACAGCTCACCGAAGACGTCACCCATCGACGCGCGGCGCTGGCATTGCTTGAGACCGCGTACCGCAACTCCGAACGATGGGGCGAGCTTGCGGACGTCCTGCGACGCATCGTCAGCGACACGAAGGGCCGCAGCGCACTCAAGGCGATTCACTCTCTCGCGGACGTGCAACTGACCCACCTCGACGCGCCCAAGGACGCGCTCGACAGCCTGACGACCGCGCTGCAGATGGAGCCGTCGGCGCGCCTGCTCGAACGTTCCTTGAAGCTCGCCCGGGACCACGCCAGCGCCGAAACGCCCGCGCGCCTGTACGACCTTGCGCTCAACGGCAGCCTGCCGGCAGACGACCGCTCCGACGTCCTGGCCAGCGCCGCCGACCACTACTTCCAGGAACGCAACGAGCCGCGGAAGGCCGAAGAGCTGTGGCGCTCCCTGCTTGAAAACGAGCCGACGCACGCCGGCGCCTACGATGGTTTGGACGCGATCTACGAAAGCGAAGACCGGTGGGACGAGCTGATCGCGCTGCTCGAAGCGCGGGTCAAACACGCCAAGGACAGCGCCGACGAGATCAGCATCCTGCATCGGTTGGGCGGCATCGCGCAGGCCACCAACCGCAACGACGTCGCCATCGAGACGTTCGAGCAGCTCGTCGCCATCGAGCCCGATGACCACGACCACATCATCAACCTGGTCGAGTTGCTCCGCGTCACGCGCAACCCGCGGAAGCTGGCCGATGCGCTCCAGAAACTCGCGGATTCGCACGACGAGAAGCACGAGAAGTCGCGCGCGTTGACCGAAGCCGGCCACCTCTACGCGACACGCCTCGAGCAGCCGGATCGCGCCGAGAAACTGTTCGTCCAGGCGTTCGATCTCGATCCCGGCTCCGACGAAGCGTTCAAGTGGCTTGAGACCCGCCTCGTCGGCAACTCGTCCAAGCTCCAGCGGCTCTATCAGCACAGGAGTTCGGGTGTCGACGAAGGTGCGCCGCGAACCCGTGTCCTGCGCAAACTCGCGGCCTTGTATAGCGAGGCTGGTCGCGGTGAACAGGCGAGGGCTGTCCTCGAAAAGGCGCGCGAAGGCGACCAGGACAACGAGGCGATCGACGAGGACCTGCTGCTGCTGTGCGAGAAACACGGCGACTCCGAGGGCTTCGAGGACGTGGCCAAGCGGCGACTGCAGCGCGGTGTTGGCAAGGCCGAACGGGCGCAGCTGCTCGAGAAGCTCACGAAGATGGCGCTCGATCACGGCGGCGACGCAAGCAAGTGGCTGGACCGGCTGCGGGAAGTGACGGACAACGGCGCGCTCATCAAGCACTTCGAGGGCTTGGTTCACGCCTCCAGCGAGGACCCGGAGACGGCCGCCCAGGGCCTCGAGAGCGTCATCAAGGAGACGAGCGACCCCGGCGAACAAGCCAAGCTGCTCGAACAGGTCGCCGACCTCTACCTCAACAAGCTCGACCGGCAGGCGCGCGCCATCACGGCCTATCAGCGCATCCTCAAGCTCGACGCGAAACGCTACGATATTCAGCGGAAACTGGCCGATATCTTCCGCGATCGTGGCAGCCACGAGGCGCTGGTTGAGACGCTCCGCAAGTGGCTCAGCGCGGTGGATGATGCGCCGTCCAAGGTGCCGATCCTGGCCGAGATTGGCGGCGTACAGCTCGAGTTGGGGCAAACCGAAGCCGGTACAGCCACGCTGGAGCAGGCCTACGAGATCGACCGCAACACGATGGCTGTCAACGCGCAGCTCGCGGGCCTCCTGCACGCTGATGGTGCGACGGAGCGAGCCGCGGAAATGCAGCATTGGGTCGTCGACCAGCTGCGTCGCGAACGCAAACGCGACGAGCTTCCCACCGCTGCGACGCTCGCCGGCGAGATGTATGTCGTGCTCGGGCAGCACAAACAGGCGCAGCGCTTCTTCCGGACCGCCTTGCAGGCCAACAAGGGCCACATCCCGGCGACGCTGGGGCTGGGCACCACCTACCTCGACAGCGGCAACCCGCAGCGCGCCATGACCGAGTTCGAGAAGGTCGCGCGCCTGCCCGCCCGCAAGGCCGAAGCTTCCGATCGCGCGGCGGCCTACGTCGGAGTCGCTCGCTGCTGGTTGGCGCAGTCCAAACGTGCCCAGGCGCGCGCCGCGATCAACAAGGCGCTGGCCCTGCAGGCCGACAACAAGGACGCCATCGCGCTTCTCAGCGAAGTCTAGCCCGCCCAATCGGCGACTCCACGCGAATTTGGCGCGGCGTTGCCCACTGCAGGATTCCCCATGAGCAAGACCCAAGTCGCCGTGATCGGCGCGACCGGATATGGCGGCGCTGAGCTGTTGCGTCACCTGCTGGTTCATCCCGCCGTCGAAGTCACGCGGATCGTCGCCAAGGACCACATCGGCAAGCGCATCGACGGTGTCGTCCTGTCGCTCAGCGGGATGACAGACCTGGTCGTCGAGGACCTCGAGCCGGAAGTGGTCGCCAAGGACGCGGAGCTTGTTTTTCTCGGCCTGCCCCATCGCGTCTCCGGGCGACTCGCGTGCCGCTACGCCGATCTCGGCTGCAAAGTCATCGATCTATCGGGCGACATGCGGCTGCTCGATGCCGGCGCGTATGCCGCGTACTACGGCGTCGAACACCCCCTCCCCGACCGCCTCGGCAGCTTCGTCTACGGTTTGCCCGAGCTGTTCCGCGACAAACTGCGCGGCGCCGATCGGATCGCGAGTCCCGGCTGTTTTGCCACCGCGATCACGCTCGCATTGCTGCCCTGGGCGCGCGCAGGACTCCTGTCCGGACGTGTTCGGGTTGCGGCGATGACCGGTTCGTCCGGATCGGGCGCCAATCCCAGCATGACGACCCATCACCCGCTCCGCGCGGGCACGATGCGCCCCTACAAACCGCTCGTTCACCAGCACACGCCCGAGATCCAACAGAACCTCATCGCCGCCGGTGCGCCCGAAGCTGTCCTCGATTTCGTGCCCGTCTCTGCGCCGATTGTCCGCGGCATCCTGACGACGTGTTTCTTTGACGTGGCGGCCGAGCACTCCCCCGATTCTCTGCGCGACGTACTCCGCGAATCCTACGCCGATGAGCCCTTCGTCCGCACGATCGAAGGCCGTCTGCCCGAGGTGGGCGCGATCGCCGGCAGCATGTATTGCGATGTCGGTGTCGCACCGGGCGACCTGGTCGTCGACGGCAAGCGAACTGTGGTTGTGCACAGCGCGCTCGACAACCTCGTCAAGGGCGGCGCCGGGCAAGCGGTTCAGTCGATGAACCTCGCGCTCGACCTCGACGAAACGACCGGTCTGCGCGCCCCGTCGCTCTGGCCGTAGCTGCAGAGTTCCGTCATGTCTTGTGTGCTCGTGAAATACGGCGGCGCGGCGATCGACGATCCTGCCGACCGTACCCGCCTGATGCGCGATCTTGCGCGGCTCCACGACGCTGGAAGTCGCGTGATCGTCGTGCACGGCGGCGGACCGCAGATGACCGCGGTTGCTCGTTCGCTCGGGATTCAACCGACGTTCGTCGGCGGCCGTCGCGTGACCGACGCAGCGATGCTCGAAGTCGTGCAAATGGTGCTCGCTGGGCGAATCAACACCGACCTGATGGCGTCGGCGCTCGGTGCGGGGTTGCCGGCCATCGCGATGTGTGCTGCTTCGGGCCGCTTCGTGACCGCGGTCAAACGGCCACCGCGAAAGGTCCCCGGCGCCGATCATGCCGTCGATTTCGGCTTCGTTGCGGACGTCGCCAAGGTCGATCCCAAGCCGATTACGACCCTGTGGGACGCCGGATTCGTGCCCGTCCTGTCCTCCCTCGTCGCCGACGCCGATGGTCAGCTGCTCAACCTGAACGCGGACACGCTCGTGCGATCGATCGCGGGCTCATTGCCGCTTTCGGACGTGGTCTACGTAGCGGACGTTCGCGGCGTCTTCGCCGACATCGACGATCCATCCAGCCATATCGCCAGCATCCACGAGTCGGACATCCCGGGCCTCATCGACAGCGGCAGTGTGCGCGGCGGAATGATCGCGAAGCTCGACGAGATCGGGCAGCTCGTTCGCGCCAACAAGCTCAGCGCGTGGATCGTCGGCCGAGATACCGACCAGCCGGTCAGCTCCGCGCTCCACGGCGAACCAGCACAGCGCACGCGCATCCACGCGGACTGACGCGGTTTTGGGCCGCCCAGCTCCGGTTGCCGTTTGGATCCCAGCGCGCGACTATGCCGCGTCATGCCCGGTTGCCATCCCATTGCCGTCAGGAAAACCGCCAGCATCGCAGCTTTCGTTGCGTTCTTGGCGATCTTTTTGTCTTGCAGCGGCGCCCACGCCGTAACGCTCGACGGCAAGTGGGGCATCGGCTTCGAAGAGACCTTGACCGGCGTCATCGACCCGACCGACCCGGACCGAAGCGCGATCGCGATCCCCGCATCTGGCCTCTCACTGCGGCGATTTGTGGGCGACCTGGACGTCGAACTCGTGCTCGGAGCGCGGTCGGTGTTCCCCAGCTCCGGCACCACAACATGGGCCGCGTTTGCGTCGATCGGCGGGCACTACGCATCGTTCCGATCGCCCCGCGCGAACCTCTCCGTGGGGCTGCGCGCGATTGTGGGCGCCTACAAGCCATCCAGCACCGCCCAAAACACGACAACTCAGGTCGGATTTGCGTTCGAGATCCCGATCCGCGCCGTCTTCTTCCTCGCCGATCAATTCGCGCTGTCCGGCTCCGTGGGCATCGTCGGCGCGATCGAAGGCAAAGACGGCAACCCGCTCACCGGCGGCAAGGACGCTGTGAAGGTCAGCCTCTTTCGCGGCGGGTTTTCCGGCGGGCTTGGCTTCATCTTCCTCTTCGATTGAACTGCGGCCCCTCCCGCAAGCGCGCTGCATGGTCGGCGCGGAGACAACGCCATGGATTCTGTCACGCACCGCATTGCGCTTTTGCCCGGCGACGGCATCGGCCCCGAGGTGACCACCGAAGCAACCCGCGTGCTGCACGCCGCCTGTGAGCGTTTCGGGATCTCGGTGACCACAAAATCCTTCGATCTCGGCGCCGAACGTTACCTGCGCACGGGCGATACGATGCCGCAGGACGTCTTTGAGCACCTGCGCGACGACTTTGACGCCATCTTGCTTGGCGCTTTCGGCGATCCCCGTGTTCCCAAGCAAGTGCACGCGCGCGACATCCTCCTCGGCCTGCGTCAGCGCCTCGATCTGTACGCCAATGTGCGGCCGGTGCAGCTGATCGAGGAGCGCTTCTGCCCGCTCAAGGGTCGCGGTCCCGACGACATCGACATGGTGATCGTGCGCGAGAACACCGAGTCCGTTTACGCGGGAATCGGCGGCACATTGCGCCCCGGAACGCCTCATGAGGTCGCGCAAACTGTGATGATTTCAACCCGCATGGCATGCGAACGACTGCTCCGCTACGCCTTCGAGTTGGCCCGGCAGCGCAAGGGATTCTTCACCCTGTGTGACAAGGCCAACGCCATCGAAGACGCCCACGGGTTGTGGCGGCGCACCCTGGCCGCAATCAATGACGAATACCCCGACGTCGAGGCCCGCACGCTCTACGCCGACGTCGCCGCCATGCGCATGGTCACGCACCCCCACGATTTTGACATCGTCGTCGCCGACAACGTGATGGGCGATATCCTGAGTGACCTTGCAGCCGCACTCGTCGGTGGCCTCGGCCTGGCACCAAGCGCTTCGGTTCATCCCGGTGTGCACGCGCTGTACGAGCCCGTGCACGGATCTGCGCCCGATATTGTCGGAACCGGCAAGGCAAACCCGCTCGCCGCCATCCTCTCCGTCGCGATGTTGCTGCGTGATTTCGGTCACAACGACGCCGCCGATGCCGTGTCGAGCGCGTGCAAGAACGCGGTACTGGGCCGCCACACTACGCCAGACCTTGGGGGAACGCTTGCGACCGCCGACGTCGGCACCTACATTTGCGGCTCTTTGGCGCAGGCCTGAGCCTTTTCGGGCCGTTGCGCCCCTGCACCAGATAACGCGCACGACGACCTCTCCGTCCCGCGCGATGGGAGCCGCCCCATGGGTGATCGCACCGGTGATCAAGCGCATAACGCCGCCGCAAACGCAGGACTACGCGCCGATGCGCCCGACGGACAGCTGACGTTCGGCGGCCGGATCCTCTTTCTCTACGACGATCCCGGCCTGATCCGGCGGCAGCTCGATGGCGAAGACCTGCCGTGGGACCCAAGCCTGCCGCTCATCGACAACATCAGCACCGACGAAATCACGCCCGGCTGGGTGTGCTTCCACTTTGACGAGACCCTGGGCGACTACTCTTTGGTCGGGCTTCGCGGCGGTGTCATCAAGCACATGGACCTGCGCAACGGCGGCTTCTCCGTCATCGTCTCGGGGCGTTCCAAGGGGTGTGGCAGCAGCCGCGAAACCGCCCCGTTTTCCGAGCAGGCCGCCGGCATTCGCCTCGTCATCGCCAAGAACATCGAGAAGATCTACGGCAACAACTGCCAGAATATCGGCCTGTTGACGTCGACCGACTTCGGCCTCATCGAGCGCATACGGGCCGGCGAGTCGATCGACCTGGACGAGTTCACCGAGGGCTTCGACCCGGTCGCGGGCGAGATCGTGCGACGCGGCGGCCTCTTCAAGTTCAACCAGGCGCGGCTCGCCGGCGATTTCGTGCCCCCGGCTGTCACGACGGCCAAACGTCCGCTCAACCTCGTTGAAAAGATCATCGCGCGCCACGCCATCACCGACGCAACGACCGGGGCCGCCGGGGTCGAGGCCGTGCAGCCGGGCGACGCCGTCTTCGTGCGCGCGAACGTCCGTTTTTCGCATGACTACACGACCGCGATGGCGCAGGCCTCGTTCAAGTCCGCGCTCGGCGACGACGCCAAGGTGTCCGACCCATCCAGCATCTACGCGTTTCGCGACCACCTCACCTTCTTGCCGCAGGTGATGAGCGAGAAGCACCGCGAGATGGGGCTGCTCGAAAAGGCCGGCGCGCTCGCGTCGATTCAGCGCAACTTCTGCAAAGAACAAGGCATCCGCCTGTACGACGAGACCGAAGACGGCAGCGGCAGCGAGGCGATCTGCCATAACGCCGTGCTCGAAGACCTCGCCCTGCCCGCCGATATCGTCGTCGGCACCGATTCGCACACGTGCACGGCCGGCGCGCTCGGCTGTTTCGCGTTCGGTGTCGGGTCGAGCGACATCGCCAACCTCTGGTACACGCGCGACATCCGCGTGAAGGTCCCCAGCTCGGTGCGCATTGAGGTCAGCGGGCGAGCGCGGGCCAATATCACCGCCAAGGACCTGATGCTCTACACGATGTCGCTGCCCTACTTCCGCGAGGGAAAGGCGATCGGCAAGGTGCTCGAGTTCGGTGGCGACGGCATCGCGGCGCTGCCCATGGACGAGCGCGCCACACTCACGAACATGGCGGTCGAGGCCGGCGCGACAACCGGCATCATCGAAGCGGACGATGTGGTGCTCGACTACCTCGCCAAGATGCGCGATGGGGTCGACGTCGAAGCGCTGCGTGAACGCCTCCTGCGCGTGGATCGTGGGGCGACCTACGACGAGATCTTTCACGTCTCGTTGGCGGACCTTTCGATGATGGTCGCGACGCCGGGCGATCCGCGAAATGGTGTACCCCTGACCGAGCTTTCGCCCGAGCCGATCGCCGTCGACATCGCTTACGGCGGCTCGTGCACCGGCGGCAAGATGCACGACATGGACCTGTACGCGTCCGTGCTCAAGCGCGCGCTCGCCAAGGGCATGACGGTCGCCGATGGCGTGTCGCTGTACATCCAATTCGGCAGCCAACGCATCAAGCAGTATGCGGTCGACCAGGGCTATCTCGACGTCTTCGAGCAGGCCGGCGCCAACGTCATCGATCCGTCATGCGGCGCGTGCATTCGGGCCGGTCCGGGTGTGTCGACGTCCACCGACCAGGTGACGATCAGCGCGATCAACCGAAACTTCCCGGGACGTTCGGGTCCAGGCAACGTGTACCTGGCAAGCCCGTTGGTGGTCGCGGCGTCGGCGATCAAGGGCCACATCGCCAGTCCGAATGACATCTGAGTTCTTGCATGTATGCCGCTCGCGTCAAAGGCGACAGCGCACTACAATGACGGCATGACCAACGCTCCAATCGAGCCCGTGATGCGCCGCTGTTGCGTGGCGATCGGCCTGATCGCGGCGTGCTGCGTCATCGTGTCGGTTACGGCCGTCCCGACCGCGCACGCAAAGGCGACCGATGACGCGATCGGCAAAGCCATCGAGCTGCGCAAGTCGGGCCAGTTCGATACCGCGCTCAAGCTCCTCCAGGCGGTCATCGTCAACGACCCTTCGAACGCACGCGCGTTCCTGGAGCTCGGGGTGTTGCACGCCATTCACGGCGATCTCGGCAGGGCCTCCGAGGCGTTTCGGCAAGCCCTGCGCCTTGATCCGAAGATGGTCGCGGCGCGACGCAACCTCGCCGAGACGTTGCGCGCAGACGGCAAACACGACGAAGCGTTGCCGATGTACCGTGATCTCGCGCGAATGCCGAAATACCGCGTGTTGGCGCTGCGAGGGACCGCGATTTGTGCCGAGGGCGCCGGGCGAAAGGAAGACGCACGCGCCGCTCTGAACACGCTCAAGCGAGAACAAGCCGGCACAGCGGTCGCGTCCTGGGCCGACATTCGCCTGCGGGTTCTCTCCGACACGGGTGCGGACGCGGGAATCTCCGCCGAAGCGGCCGAAAAAGAAGGAAACGCGCACTTTGTGGCCGGCCGACACGCTCATGCGCGGGCCTGGTACCAGCATGCTTGTGACGTCGGGCCGACCGCCGATCGGTGCTTCCGGCTCGCGATCACCCAGATGGGCGCGCACGATTTCCTCGCCGCCGTCGCGTCGCTGCGCAAGTCACTCGCCATCGATCCGGGACACATGCCGTCACTCTCTGCCTGGCCGACCGCCATGCGTTGGTTGCGCACGCGTGGCGATGGCGCGCTCAACGTCGATCTGCCGACGGCGACCGACGAGCGCCCCATAACGCGCGCTGCCAAGGCGATCATCGACGGTGACAACCTGCTCGCGACGCGTATCTGCGACGCCGCGCTCAAAGGCCCCGACAAGGGTGTCGTGCTCACGCTCATCCGCGCCGAATCGTGGTTGCGTCGAGGCTCGTTGTCCCGCGCCGACACGGACCTCAAGGCCATCCTCGCCAAGACACCCGACCACGTAGCAGCGCGCCAGATGCGAGCGGAGGTGATGTTCCTTTCGCGCAGGTTCGCCACCGCCCGCTACCTGGCCGGGTTGCAGAAGCCCGCCACTGCGCCGCCTGGCTCGCCCGATGCCGTCCGCGCCGCGTACGGATCGCCGACCCGCGATCTCGAGGCTTTCGTTCGCTGGCGCCGCGCCAACATCATCGAGCGGTTGCAGGGTCTGGTCGATCCGGGTACGAGGGCGCCGGCGCCGTTTTCATGGACCGATCGTGTCGACCCCGAGTCGATTCGCGTCGCCCTGGCCGAACCCGCCAAGGCCGCGAAAAAACCCCGCAAACGCAAGCGGAAACGTCGTCGCCGTCGCCGCCGCCGCTGAGCGGACTCCCTCATTGCATCCCAGCGCATCGCATCCCCATCCCGCGCTCGCCGGAGAGCCGTCCGCCATGAACGACACGCGCGCCGCAAATTCGGCGCCCGAAACGCTGGCCGGCATCCTCCTCCGCCCATCCGCGGATGGCAGCGTGGTCCAGCACCGTGGCCGCGTTCACCTGGCCGGCGGACGCATTGTGGCGATCGACGACAGCGACGATGTGCCCGACATCGTGCTGCTCCCGGGCCTCGTCGACCTGCATATCCATTGGCCGCAAGGTCACGTGCGCGGCGCGTTTTCCGGTCAGCTCCTGCCGTGGCTGCGCGAATCGATCTGGCCCGCGGAAGCCGCATTCGTCGACGCCGACCACGCCAAACATCACGGTGAAGCGTTTCTCGCGCAGCTGTTCGCGTCCGGAACCTGCTCCGCCCTGCTCTTTGGGCCGCCTTTTCTCGACGCAACCGTCGGGCTCCTGGCCCGCTGTCCCGATGCCGATGTGCTGGACGGTCCCGCGCTGATGGAGGTCAACGCGCCCGATGACATGGTGACCCCGGTCGCCGATGTGCTCGATGCGATCGACGCCCTGCCCGAAGCCCTGCGCCGCCGCGTCGTCGTGTCCCCGCGGTTTGCGCCAAACGTGACCGCGAACGGCCTGCTTCGATGCGCCCGAACGGCCCGAGAATCCGGCCTCTTCGTGCAGTCTCACATCAGTGAAAACCGCGATGAGGTCGCTTGGGTTGGCCAGCTTTTCCCCGAAGCGCGCGACTACCTCGACGTCTACGACCGCGCGGGTCTGCTCGGCCCGCGAACCATTCTCGCCCACGGCGTTCACCTGACAGACCGCGAGCTGGCACGGTGCGCTGCGTCCGGCACGGTCATCGCGCATTGCCCGTCAAGCAACGAAGCGCTCAGCAGTGGACGTATGCCGCTGGAGCGATACAGGGAGCACGGCGTCGATTGGGTGCTGGCCACGGACGTCGGAGCCGGGCCGCTGATCAGTCAACTCGATACGATTCGCGTGTTCCTCGCCGTGCACGAAGCGGCCGGCATCGGCGTCAGCGCGTGTGAGGGACTGGCGAGGGCGTCCGTTGTGCCCGGTGCTTTCCTGGCCAGCACCAACGCGGACCTGCTTGGGCTGGGGTCATTGGAGGTCGGCGCGCCCGCCCATGTCGTGGCCGTCGATGACACCGCAACCGTAGATGCCGCCAAAGACAGCGGAACCGCCGAAGCCACGCTGCGAGCGCTTGTCGGCGGTCCCGTCGAGGGGTTGGAGAGCCTGCCGGCCGCCGTCTACCGCTGGGGTCGACGCGTCTGAGCGCTTGCGGTCGTTACTTGACCCGTGAATCGCGGCTCACGCCGGGCGGATCACTTGTTGTAGTCGCCCGGAAGGTTGCCGAGCTCTTTGGCCTTATCGACGCCGGTTTCCAGCCCTGGACCCGCGCCGTCGAAGTGGAAGAACTCGCGGGCGCCACGCTCAATCAGATCGCGCGAAGACGGGTCGCCGAGGTTGAGCCGGTATTCGTTGATGATCTTGAGCTGCTGGTCGAGCCACAGCCGCCACGTGTAGGCGCCGATGCGAGCTTGAACCTCGCTCTTGAGCGGCTCACGGAAGGGGATGCGACCGCTGATAACGGGCTCTTCCTTGCCGCTGACATGGCACACGACGGTTTCGGACGCACTGACGGACTCGGACATGCTGATCTCCCTCGCCGACCGACCAAAGCGTCGGCCGCAACCCGCGCAGAGTGCAACTTCGCATCCCTGTCGGCAACGGACGGCGGCGCAAAGCCCACGAACCCGCGTGTTTGGCCTTCAACCGAGCCGTGGGATTTGCGACATTACAGCCGTCGAATCCACATTGACCACGATCCCAACAGGGCTGCCATGGGCCACGCGCCACGCCTCGTCGCGAGTCTTTCGCGGGCGATTGCCGTTTTCTCGCTCATGGCCGGGTGCGCCGGTCCCGCCGCCGAGGACGATGGCGGTGAATCGGCGGACGTGGCGGCCGTCGATACAGGACAAGACATCGCGGTCTCCAAACCCGATACGGGGGCGACGGATAGCGGCGTGACAGCCCACGACTCCGGCCCGGCCGTCGATGCCGGTTGCAAGACGGTAGCCGATTGCCCCAACCCGGCCGGTCCGTGCGACTCCGCGCGATGTCGCGCCGATGGAACCTGCGCGATCGTCGACCTGTGCCAATGCAAGGAAGCCGCAGATTGCGCCGCGTTCGACGACGGCAACGCCTGCAACGGCACGCTTTTTTGCGACAAGACGGCGCCGCCGTATCGATGCCGCTTCAAGCCCGGCAGCGCGGTCGCGTGTTCGACGCTCGCGGATACCGCTTGCAAGACCACCGCCTGCGAACCAAAAACCGGAAAGTGCGTCGCCACCAACGCCCCGAAAGGCACGTTGTGCAGCGATGGCCAGGTGTGTACGTCGGGAGACGCCTGCGAATCGGGAGCCTGCAAGGCCGGCACCTTCATCTGCGAATGCGAGGACGCCAAGGATTGCGCCGCGTACGAAGACGGCAACCTCTGCAACGGCGTGCTGTTCTGCGACAAGTCCAAGCCGATGCACAAGTGCGTGGTGAGCCCGACCACCGTCGTTCACTGCACGGGTAAGGCGACGGCATGTTCGACCGACTCCTGCGACACGAAAACTGGCAAGTGCGTGACCAAGTCAGCGCCCGACGGGACGGTCTGCGACGACGGCAACAAGTGCACGCACGGGGATGCGTGCAAGGCAGGGGCGTGCGTCAAGGGCGATGTCGACACCTGCAGCTGCAAGAGCCAGGCGGACTGCGGGCCGCTCGAGGACGGCGACGCGTGCAACGGGACCCTGTATTGCGACAAGACGGTCACGCCGAACAAATGCACGGTCAACCCCGCCACGGTGGTTCAGTGCCCGACCAGCCAGGACACCGCGTGCCTGAAGAACGCATGCTACCTCGGCACCGGGCTGTGCCAGCTGACGATCACCGAAAAGCTCGAAAAAGCGTGCACCGGCAGCGGGTCCAAGCAGGTGTGCACGTTTAAGCTGCTGCCTCCCAAAGCGCCCCCCGCCCAGGCCGGCCCTTGCGAAGACGGCAACAAGTGCACAACGGGTGAAGCGTGCAAGGCCGGAAAATGCGCCGGCGGGACCGACATCTGCGGCTGCAAAGTCGACGGCGATTGCACGCAGAAGCTCGACAACGTGTGCGCCGGCACGCTGTTCTGCAACAAGGCGACGGGTCAATGCGATGTCAATCCAGCCAAGGCCGTCGTCTGCAAGTCGTTCGCCGATACCGACTGCGCCAAGAACGCTTGCGCGCCGAAGACGGGCACATGTGCGGCGACTCCGCTCGGCAAAACCAAGAAGATCTGCGCCAAGGCGGGCGGCAAGGAGGCCTGCCGGTACGAGGTTTCGGCCGGCGCAGGCGAGATTCCGGGGTTGCCGTGTTCCGATGGCGACGCGTGCACGACGGGAGAGACCTGCGCGGGCGGCAAGTGCACCGGTGGCGCGTCGATCTGCACCTGTAAGACAAACGCGGACTGCGCCAAGGAAGGCGGAAACAAGTGCCTCGGGACCCATTATTGCGACCAGAAGACGCATAAATGCGCGCTCAATCCGGCGACGAAGGTCACGTGCTCCAAGGCGTCCGACACCGCGTGCCTGGCGAACACGTGCCAGCCGAAATCGGGCAAATGTGCGCTGCAACCGGCCAACGAAGCGCACCCATGCGACGACAAGAACGCCTGCACGAAGGGCGATTTGTGCAAAGCGGGGAGCTGCGCGCCGGGGACGAACACGTGCGAATGCTGGCTCGATGCCGACTGCAAGACCAAGGACGACGGCAACGCCTGCAACGGCACTTTGTACTGCGACAAGTCGGGCAAGGCGCCCAAGTGCACGCTCAATCCCGCGTCGATTCCGGTCTGCAACAAGGCCTACCCAACGCCCTGTCTCAAGCATATCTGCAACCCGAAAACCGGCGCGTGCGGCCCCGGAGCAGCCAACGAGGCGGCAAGTTGCGATGACGGCAGCAAGTGCACAACGGCCGACGCCTGCAAGGCGGGGAGCTGCGTGGGCAAGGCGCTCAAATGCAACGACAACAACGCGTGCACGCAAGACACCTGCGACCCGAAAGTCGGCTGCAAGAACCTGACCAAACACTGCAACGACAGCAACCCGTGCACCGTCGATCAGTGCGACGCAAAGACCGCCACGTGCTCGTTCGTGCCCGTGGTCGGAAAGGCGATCCCGTGCGACGCCGATGGCAACGGATGCACGGTCAACGACGTCTGCAAGGCCGGCACCTGCGCGCCCGGAACGCCGGTGAGCTGCAAGGTGCCGACCAAGGTGTGTCAGCAAGCGGTTTGCAAGTCGACGAGCGCGACCGCATTTTCGTGCGTCGTGGCGCAATCGCCCAAGGGGACGGCGTGCGACGACGGCGACGCTTGCACGGTCGGGTCGGTCTGCATCGGCGGCACGTGCGACGGCAGCGGCAAGCAGAAGTTCTTCACCCAGACCTACGTCGTGTCAGCGGACGCCAAACCGGCGGATCAAGGCGCGTGGCGAGCGGTTGCAGGGGCCTCCAATGGTGAGCTCGTCCTGGCCGGCGCCGCGTGGTCGGGGTCGCAAGCCAACACCCGCTGGTGGGTCATGCGAACGGACGCCGCTGGGGCGCCAAAGTGGCAAACGACGGTCGTGGGCAAGGCCGAATCCACGGCACAGATGGCCACGGGAGCGATCGCGGCGGCGGACGGCAGCAGCTACGTCGCCGGAACCATCGCGGCCGGGGGCGGGGACCTGAACGGGCAAGTGGTGCGTTTCGACGCGAGCGGCAAGGCGAAATGGCACAAACAGTACGGGTCGGTGGGCAACGTCGAAACCGTCGCGGGCATGGTTGGCGAGCCGACGGTCGACCTCACGATCGCGGGCGGGCGAACGGTCAAAAGCATAACGCGCGCATGGGTGCAGCGAATCGGCGCGGACGGGTCGGCTGTGTGGTCCGCCGAGCTCGGGGGGACTGGTTATGCGACCGAGGCGACCGCAGTGGTTCGTTTCAGCGACGGCGGCGCAGCCGTGGCGGGGTGGCGCAAGGACAACACCAAGAAGACAACCCGTGGCCTGCTCGCCCGGTGGGACAAAGCGGGCAAGCTGATGTGGTCGCGAACGCTCGGTTCCGGCGCCGAAAACCGGCTCCACGGGCTGGCTCTGCGAAGTGACGGGAGCCTCATTGCCGTCGGACGCAAAGGGACTACCAAAGCACCTTTTGCCTGGTTCATAGCGGCCGATGCCTCCGGAAAGCCCGAATTCTCGGACGCACAGCAAGCCGGTGGGCAGCTCCATGCCGTCGCGGCGGGAAAAAAAGCACGCTTCGTCGCTACAGGCTCGTTGCGCCCGCTCGGAAGCGATGCCGGGTTGTGGATCAAGGGCGCTGACGACCTCGCCAACACCCGCTGGCAGCGGACGTTGCCGTCCGTCGGAGGATCCGTGGCGCACGCGATCGCCGGATTCGGAGGCAGTGGGTTCGGAGGCAATGGGCTCGGAGGCAGTGGGCTCGGAGGCAGTGGGTTCGGAGATGACGGGCTCGTCGTTGCAGGACAACGCATCAGCGGGGGCAAGACCGTCGGGTACGTCGCGCGCATTGACCCGTGGGGACACGACTCCTGTGCCGCTGCCGGAGCGTGTCTGGGCAAGAAGAGCGGCGCGTGTGACGACGGCAAACGCTGCACGGCCGATCGTTGCGACGGCAAGAAGGGCTGCGTTTCGGCGACGGTCGACGCGCTCCGATGCGAGGTCGAGGACGGCTGCACCCTGCACAGCGCCTGCCTGGCCGGAAAATGCCCCACTGCGAAGGAAGGTCGGCTCTTTGACCGGGTCGCTGATGTCGGCGCGCGCGCGGCCCCTTACCGCGTCTCGCGCATGCCCGACGGCGGGTTTGTCTGGACCGGCCAGGACCCGTCGCCCGGGCAATACGCGGTCGTGGTTCGCACCGATGAGTACGGCAACGAGCTGTGGCGCGATCGGTTCCGCTTCGGAGGGCTCGGCTGGGGCGCCGGCGTGTGCGGGACGTCAGATGGTCGGGTCGTAGCGGTGACGCGCGGTTTCCAGGGCTCGACGACGGGGCAAATCGCTGTCTGGGACAAGGAGGGCAAACGGCTTTCGATGCCCAGCGGTCTGCACAACTGGGTCTGGTGGCGACCGCTCGCGCTGTTCTGTTTCGACGATGGCTCGTTCGGAACCGTCCAGGAGTACACCCGCTACGCGGCCTACTCGATGCACGTCTACAAGTACAACAGCGTCTACAAGAGCGCGTGGGCGGCCAACAAGGTCAACTTCGGGTCGTTCAAAGCCCATATCGCCAACAATCACCTGTACTGGCCCGGCACCGCCTACGGGTTTGGCGCCGCTGCCCACAAGGACGGTTCTGCAGTCGTCGCGGGCACGATTCGCCCGCGGTCGGGCAGCAGCAAATACCGGGGCTGGATGGGTCGCTACGAAAAGGGCGGCAAGCTGGCGTGGCAAAAAACGACGGTCGACAGCGGGCGCCATCTCTACTTCTTTGACGCTGCCGCCCGACCCGGCGGTGGGGTGGTCGCCGCCGGGCTCAAGAGCCATGTCGCTGGCAGTGGGCAACCGGGGTGGCTGATGGCGCGCGATAAGGCCGGCAAAGTCGTGTGGGAACAGACCGTATCGCCGGTCGCGACGCTTCAGTTCTATGGGCTCGATGTCGCTGCAGACGGCTCAACGACCGCCGTCGGATTCGCCCGGGTCAACGCCCAATACCGCATGTGGATGGGTCGCTATGACCCGGTCGGCAAGCCGATCTTCACCAGGATGTTGCCGCATATCGGCAGGCTGTCGGACGCGATCGTGTTGGCAGGCGGCGACTCGGTGCTCGTCGGCCGCGATGAGTCCAAGGGCACGACCCAAACCCGGCCGCGGATGTTGCGCGTGGATGCTTGGGGCCATGCGGGCTGTGCCGAAGCCGGCGGCTGCGGCAAGAAGAAGGCCGCCGATTGCAACGACGGCAAGGCGTGTACGGCCGACGTCTGCGACGCGAAGAAGGGCTGCGTGTTTATCGCGATCAAGGGATGCGGGCCATGAGTCGGCTGGTCTGCGCTATCGCCGCGCTGGTGCTCTTGGGTGCCTGTAGCAACCGGTCCCCAGCGACGAACACCGGGAGCCCGTTCTCGCGGCAAGGCGACGCAACCGGGCAGCTGGCCGACACATCCACAAACGACGTGCAAACCAGTGCTGGGGCCGATTCGGTCGCCAAATCCGACGTCTCGCCCGTCGCGGCAGACAGCATGGACGGCGGGTCGAGTTCGTCGCCCTCCGACACCCAGACGGTCGGCGATTCGGTCTTCAAAGCTGATACGCAAGCCGGAGCCAGCGCTGACACGACCGCCGTTCACACCGACAGCGCGAACGGGGATTCGACGTCGGCCGCCCCAGACACCGAAGATTGGGACACCGAAGCCTTGGACACCAAAGCATTGGACACCGAAGCCTTGGCCGATACCCAAGCCGGCGTCGATTCCCATGCCGACACCCAAACCGATACCGTCGCCGACACCCAGGCCGATACCGTCGTCGACGCCCCGAACGACGCCGCCGTCGCGGACACCGCAAAACCACTGCCCAACAAGCCCCCGGTCTTCGCCTCCCAGCCGCCGCCGCCGTTCAAAATTGCCCAAAAACTCGGCGGCAACTTCAAGCCCGACCAGGTCTTCCTTTCGTCGAGCCGCACCGACCAAATCCGCGTGTACGAGGCGCCAAAACTCAAGTTCCTCCAGGCCTTCACGCACCCCGCGTTCAGCTCGGTGAAGTCGACCAGCTACAAGTACGGCCCCAACGGCACCGCGTTCAATTCCCGCGGCAACCTCGTGGTCGCGGCGTGGAAGGTCTTCGTGGAGTTTTCGGGTTATGGCGTGGCGTGGAAGACGTATCCCAAGAAGCACGTCGAGGCCAACGAGAACGTGACCTTCGATCCCGTCGGCAACATGTACACAACGACCGCGACCGGCGGCAGCGACAAGCTCAACCAGTACCGGGCCAAGGACTACGCGTTCAAGCTATTGATCCCGATGCCGAAGGGGGCCGGGCAGCTGACCGGCATCACGTTTGGGCGCTACGGCGGGCTCTTTGTCGCGAGCCAGACCGACAACAAGATCCACTTCGCGGTACCCAACGCCGACTTCACCAAGTTCACCTGGACCAAGCACTACTCCGGCGGCAACCCGATGAACTTCGAGGGCATCCAGATCAACAGCACGGACGAATTGGTCGCCGCGGGCGGGGATCTCGTGCGCTACGACCTGGCGACGGGCAAAAAGCTTGGCGTGTTCGACGCCAAGAACGACAAGTTCCCGGTGCCGCTGCGGGTCGACAACCTCGGGCGCATCTACACCGCGGACTACGAGGATGGCTCCGGGGTCTCGGCGGCCGATGTATTCGTCTTCTCGCCCGTCGGCAAGCTGCTGCACACCATCAACGACAAGGGATTGCGCGGGCCATTTGGGCTGGCGATCTCGGGCACCGTGCTCGTCGGGGACCCGCCCGTCACGTGGAGCTACAAGGTGCTGGCGGTCGACCTCAACGGCGACAAGCTGACCTACAAGCTGCTCAACGGGCCCAAGGGGATGACGATCGACGCCCAGACCGGCGAACTGAAATGGGCGGTCACCAGCTTTGAGATCGGCAAGTATTCGGTCACCATCGAGGTCAGCGACGGCAAGGGCGGCACGGCAACGCAGACGTTCGTGTTGGAGATCGCGAGCAAATAGGGCTGCGACCAGCTACCGGATCTGCACCGTGGGCGACGTGAAGAAGGTCTTGCCCGAAGCCGTCCAGGTTCCGACCACAGCCAGGCTCTTGGCCGTATGTTTGCCCTGGGTGACGACGTTCACGCGACTCACCGCGCCTGTGAAGTGATTGGAATCAGACACCTTGTTGCAGAGCAAATCCCCATAACCAGAGAATTGCGGCTTCTGCACGATGCCGTCGTACTTCACCGTGACGAATTTCGCAGCGTCCTTGAACGTGAAATCCCCGGTGTAGACAAGGAAAACCACGCGCGCCTCACTGTGCGGCGGCAGATCCGTGAAGATGCGGCCAACTGTGGCTTTCTTGTGGGGTGTGAAGGGCCCGAGCGTATGGGCCGCGCTGCTCTTGCCGGTGCACTTCGTCACGGGCGCGTTGGAAACCCAGCCCTCCTTGTTGCCAGAGAGGAAGTTGTTCACCGACCACAGGGTCCAGCCGTCCTTCATGTAGCAATAGAAGCGCTTGGGCGGCAGCGGACCGGTCCCGTCGACATCGAGCCAGTACCAGCCATCGATCGCGACGGGGTTGGCCTTCTTGATGTCGCCACACAGCGCCTTTGCGGTCGCCATCGTGCAGCCAGGAGTCGTGCCGCCGTTGAGCGTGACGCAGTCGCCCTTGATGCACTGGCCCGCGCCGCCGCCGCATACGGTATCGCTGCAAGCTGCGCCGTCCTTGGACTGCGGGAACACGCAGCCGGTCTTTGGATCGCACTTGTCGTCGGTGCAGACGTGTCCGTCCTTGCACGAAATCGGGGTATGCACGCAGCCGCTTTGGTCCCAGCCGAGCTTGGCGCAGCTATCGGTTGTGCACTTGTTGCCGTCGTCGCAGTCGCGCGGCTTCTTCGCGCATGTCCCCGGCTTGGTGCAGACGTTGACCGTGCAGGCGTCGCCATCGTCGCAGTGACCGCTGGCCACGTGCTTGCAGCCGCCCTTTCCGTCGCAGGCATCCGCGGTGCAGGCGTCCTTGTCGTCGCAGGGGTTGGGCGTCTTGCCGCATTTGCCGACCGTATCGCAACTGGCGTGACCGTTGGCGTCCATGCGCACGATTGCGGGGTGATGGAGCGGGCCGATCGAGGCTTGCGCGAAGACGGAGAAGCCGCCGTCCGAATGCGCAACCACCGGGCTGACGCGGGACAAAGTCTGGTAGCCGAGCAGGAACGTCCGGTCGAATAACACGCCGCCAGCGGGCTTCCATCGGACGATTCGCAACGCCGCATTGCCGTCCTTTTTGCCGGCTGCGCTTGCCACGATGGACCCGTCGGACGCCACCGCGAAGGACTTGAGGAACTGCGAGCCGGTTGTCTTCGACCACAGCAGATTGCCCTTGCCATCGAATGCAACGACGCGCCGCTTGTTGTCGATCCGGGCGGTCGCCAGGTAGCCAGATCCCATCTGTGCGACGCCGAGCAGCTCGTCGTAGCGTTTCTGAACGCGCTTGCCGTAGCGGCGGGACCAGTATGCGCTGCCGGCGGCATTGACCTTGGAGAGCCAGCCGATTCGCCCCTTCCACGCGCCGACGGGTCCGTGCAATGCAGCGCCGGCGATAATCGAGTCTGAGCCGCCTCCCGCCGCGATGGATTGAGCGCTTTCGAGGACGTACGTGCCGTCGGAGTACTTGCCCTTCGCGGTGCGGGACCAGACGAGCTGGCCTGCCGCCGACAGTCGCAGGAGGGTGCGCTGATTGACGTCGAGCGGGATCGCGCCGACCAGGATCTCACCGGAGGGCAGCGCGCGGCACGAGTCGCCGAAGCCGTTGTAGCCGACGTAGGTCCATAACTGCTTGCCGGTGGCGTCGGTTCCGACCACGTAGATGCGCGGCGACCACGGAAACGCCTTGTTGTTCTGACGGCCCAGGAGCACGAATCCCCCGCCGGGCCGTCGACAGATCGCGCGCAGATAAGGCGCGACATTCGTGGTGTAAGTCCGCGACCAGAGGGGCTCACCGCGGCTGCTGTAGAGCGCGAGGTTGAACGCTTTGCCCTTGGCGTTGGCGACCGCGTACCCGCCGTCCGGCGCCATGGTGCCAACCGAATAGAGCCCATCGATGGACGTGGCGGCCTTGGCGAAGAGCTTCTGGTCGGGGCCGGCGACACATTTGTCGGCCTTGCAGACGGAGGTCAGCGCACATCCGCCGCCGATACCACACACAGCGCCTGGCTGACCGACGTGGAGGCAGCCCTTGGTTCCGACGCACAGGTCGCGGGTGCAGGGTTTTCCGTCGTCGCAACCGTCGACAGCTTTGAGCCGACAACTGCCTGCAGCGTCGCATCCGAGGTGACCGAACGCGCTCGTCCGGACCAGCAGCGCTTGCCGTTTGCCATTGACGGTCGCAAACCCCGCCGCGAGCAGGCCGCCATCCGCCATCGGGAGCAAGCCGCGCATCACGTCGTCGCCGCCGGCGTCGTGAGCGACCGTCCAGGCCGTGTTGCCGAGCTTGTCGAGCCCGTCGATCCACGCGTCGCTCTTGCCGGTCGAGCTGGAGAGAATCCGCCCAGCCATCGCCGCATGGCCCTTGCCCCGTGAAACGACCGCGTACGGCACGAAACCCGCGGACGCTCCGGTCCGGTCCCACGCGAGCTTTCCGCCGGCGTCGATCGCAAGCTGCACCGGACGTGCCGCCGCGCCAACGCCATGCCAGCCGACGATCGCGAACGACGCATCACCGAGCTGGGCGAGGGCGCCACCGTAGCGCGAACTTGTGCGCGGGTAGCTCGTCGTCCAAGCCGCTTTGCCCGTCTTATCGATACGCATCGCCTGCAACGTCGACGCCGCCGTTTTCGACGTGCGCCGCCAGCCGCTGACGAGCCACGACCCATCCGCCATGGACACGGCCCCGAGCCAGGTTCCCTCGACGTTGCCACCTTGCGCCATCGACCATTGCGGCTGCCCGATGTTGGATAGCTGACTCGCCCACGGGCGGCCATACGCCTGCTGCTCTCGACCCACGACAAGGAACGTACCCGCGGTCGAAACAGCGGCTGCGTGGATATACTCGTCGCTCTTGGTGCCACCCCAAAGCTTTGTCGCGGTAACCGTCGGGGGCTTGCTGGGGTCGGTTGCCGGCTTCAACCACAAGCCCTGCCCTTGCATCTTCTGACCGGTCGTGGCGGTCGAGCCGAAAACGACGATGGTTCCATCGCCAGGCGCGATGACGGCGTTGGCTCCGACCGTGGAATCGCTGGCCTTGGACGCCGCTGACAGCTGCCAGAGTTGCTTGCCGGACCCGGAGAGCCCAACGATCCACCACGCGTTGGCGCCTTTGCTCGCCAGGGTCGGCCCTCGTTGACCCACCGCGATGTAGCCACCTGCAAGCCCGGCGCCGACGGCGTTGAATGCGCCCTGACCCGAATCGGGCGAGAACGTGCGCTTGAAGAAGCGATCCTCGGTGCCTGCAGCACATTTGCCGGTTTTGCACCGCGCCCCCAGCTTGCACGTCTTCCCGTCGCCGCACGGCGTGTCTTCCGGCTTGGCGACGACCGCGCATTTATGCGTCTTGAGGCCCTTGCCGATGCACTTGGCGACCTCACAGGCCTTGGTCGGCAGTGTGCATGGCGCTTGGATGCCGGTCTTGCACGCCCCCTTGCTGCAGACGTCGTTGACGGTGCACGCATCGTCGTCGCCGTTGCACACAAACCCGTCGCGCGCGGACGCGTCGAAGCCACACTTGCCGGTCTTCGGGTCGCACTTGTCGAGCGTGCAATCGTTGCCGTCATTGCAGCTTGTGAGCTTGTGCTGACAACCGATCTTGGGATCGCACGAGTCGGTCGTGCAGATGTTGCCGTCGTCGCACGTCTTGGCCGAGCCAGCACACTTGCCGTCCTTGCAGGCGTCCTTTGTCGTGCAAATCGTCCCGTCATCGCACGCCGTACCGGTCTTGGTCGGCTGCAGACCGCAGGTTCCGGTCTTGGGGAAGCAGCGGTTTTCCAGGCATGCCGAGGTCGATGTCTTGGGGCAGAACACCTTGGACGCCGGGTTGGGTTTGCACTGCGGCTTGGCGCCGGACTTATCGCAATAAAACACCCCGTTGCAGAGGTCGCCGTCGTCTTTCTTCAGGCAATCGGCCGCCTTATCGCATTCGCACGTCGACACACCACCGACGCATACAACGCCCTGGCAAAATGCATTGGCAGTGCAAGGATTGCCGTCGTCGCAGGCGCTTCCAGCCGCGACCGGTGTCGGCACGCACTTACCGGATGTGGGCGAACACGCTGAACCGACGCACGAGCCCTTCTTGGCGGCCGGACACTTCGGAATCGACGCCTTGGACGCGCTGCAGACCGGTGGATTGGCCGCCTTGTCGCAAAACTCGATGCCGTTGCAGGCGTTGCCGTCGCTCGGGCAATCGGCGTTGGACGCGCACCCACAGACGAACGTCCCCTCGCACTTTCCGCCGGAGCAAGTCTCGCCTTTCGTGCACGCGTCGCCATCGTTGCACCCGGTGCCAGTCGCGAGGTTGGCGAGCTCGCAGACACCCGTCTTGGGCACGCACGCGGCCTTCTTGCAGGCCGTATCGTTGACCGTCTTGCAGGTCACGACGGTCACGGGGTTGGTCTCACACTTGCCCGACGCCTTGTTGCAAAACGGCAGCCCGTTGCACTTGTTTCCGTCGTCCTTGTCCGAACAATCCGCGTCCGTTTTGCACTTGCACGCAAATCCGGTGCCCGGCTTGCACTTGCCGCCGAGGCAGAAGTCGCCGAGCGAACACTTGTCGCCATCATCGCACTTGCTGGCGTCGGCGAGCGGTGTCAGAAGGCACGAACCGGTCACGGGGACGCATTGATTCTTAACGCACGCGGTATCGGCGACCGTTGGGCACTGGATGACCGTCGCCGGGTTCACCTCGCATTGCTGGGCGGCTTTGTTGCAAAACGGCAGGCCATTGCACTTGTTGCCGTCGTCCTTGCAGTCGCTGTGCTTTTCGCACTTGGCGGTGTTGCCGCTGGGCGTGCACACGCCGGCCTGGCACGTCTCGCCGATCGTCTCGTCTTTGCCATCGTTGCAGACCGTGCCGTTGGTCATCGGTTTATGGGCGCACTTGCCGGTCTTCTTGTCGCACGCGAAGAGGTGGCAGGCCTTGTCTTTGCCCGCCGGGCAGGTCACGACCGTCTTGGGATTGACCCGACAACGCCACGGAAACACCGACTTTTCGCAGTAGAGCGTGCCGTTGCAGAGGTCGCCGTCTTCCAGTCCGACACAATCGGTGTGCTTTTGGCAGGCGCACCACGACGCTTTGCCGGGCTTGCAGACCGACTTGTCTCCCGTCACCTCGCATGCGCTTTCGACCGTGCAGGGGTCTCCGTCGTTGCAGGGAGTGCCGTTGGGCACGGGCGTCGCCACGCATTTGCCGGACGACGCATCGCATTGGGTCTTCTCGCACTGGCCGTCGACGGCGCTGCAGACGACCTTGGAGCCAGGCTTGGTCACGCAGCGGAACGGAAACACGGTCTTTTTGCAGAGCGGCACGCCGTTGCAGAGATCGCCATCATCGGCGCAGTCGGCTGTCTTTTGGCACTCGCAGATGGACGGTCCGGGCGCGCACGTGCCGGACTTGCAGCGGTCTTCTGCCGTGCACGGATCGCCATCGTCACAGAGGGCGCCGTCATTGCCCGTGTGACACGCGGGTTTGGGGATGTCTGGGGTCGCCGAACCTGTGTCGATCGCGCCGCCCGAGTCGACCGAGCCGCCCGAATCTGCAGCTTCGCCGGTGTCGACGACGACGTCGGTCGTCTCCGTGCCCTCGTCAGCCGGTGTTGTGGAGCAGCCAACGGAGATGATGACGATTCCGCTCACGGCAACCGCAACGATCGGCAACTGCAGCACATTGCGGCGCCGAAACGCGCATTCTCGTGTGTTCATACCCTGAGTTTATGCTTCTCCGCCGTAAAACGCAGCGGGCCCGCCAGCGGTGAACTGACGGGCCCGGATTGCGTGGTCGAATACGAGCCTACTTGAACCAAATGGCGGCCGACTGGCCGTGCCCGCTGCTGTTCGGGTCCCAGTGATTCTTGTGGTTGTAGGTGGACTTGCCGTTGGACGGACAGCCCTTCGAGTCGCTCTTCGTGGCGCCGGAGTGACGCGACTGGAAGAACGGACCCTTGCTCCAGTTGCTGCTGTTGCCACAATTGGCGCTGTTGACCGCGCCGTAGCCAGACGGATGAGCGTCTGTCCACGAGGCGCCGAGCACGTTCTGGTACGTGTACCGCGTCGTGTCGCTGCCCGGGCTTGGGCCTTTGAGCACCTTGATCTTGACCGCTACGCACGGGCCACGGTCCTTGTCTCCGGTTCCTTTGTGCCCCGCGCGCTGCGAGTGGTTGATGAAGTTGATCTTCGCGGGGTTGGGGATCGCGAACTTCGTGACCACGTCGTAGCCCATGATCGGGCCGTTCTTCTGGTCTTTGTCCGACCGTGAGAAGAGGACTTCCTTGGACTGACGCGCGAGGTTGACGGAGGGGATGGCGCCTTCCTCGAAACGCTGGCGCGGCGATGCACCGTAGCCGCCGCCGCAGCGCAAGTCGGGGAGGTTGCCGTAGTTGGGCGTCCTCGGCATCCAAGCGGCAAGGGTCCAACCACCGCCGTCGCTCGTCATGTCGCAGTACACTTCCATCGGCGCGTCGGCTCCCTTGCCGTCCGGATCGATCCAGTAGTAGCCGTTCTTGCTCATCGGCCAGCGCTTCTTGATGTCGTTGCAGGTCAAGCCGCTGGGCTTGGCGTAGCTGCCGCGAGAGTCGAGCTGGCCAACGTAGTGGAATTCCAAGCGGCTATGACGGCTGTAGTCATACGCGTGGTATGGGTACGGGTTGTTCGCGCTGACGTGGGCGTCGACCAGGATCTTGTCGCCCGCCTTGTAGGGCAGCGTGAAGTCGACGCGCTGGTTGTTCCAGCGGTGCCCGTTGCTGGCGCACGTCTGGTCGTTGTGGCTGTAGTGGACCTGGACCCCGTTGACCCGAACCCGGACGCGCTTGGAGTTGCAGCCGTGCTGGATGGTGAAGAAATTGAGCCGATAGTGACCTGAAATCTTGATGGTGATTTCTCCGTTCGGGTTGACGTTGATGTAGTCGTCCGCGTTGTTGACGTCGACTTCGTCGAGGCAGTAGGTCAGCCAGGAGCCATAATTGCCCTTGTGTGAGTTGCATCCGCCGGCCCAGTAGACCGGTGCGGCCTGGGCGGCGGTCCAGTGATACTTGGGCTTGGTGCCGACGACGCGGTCAACGCTCTCGGTGCACGCTTGGAGCCCGGCGCCGGGATCG
>CAZLMW010000087.1:11177-35048 GCA_964560875.1 uncultured Enterobacteriaceae bacterium | reverse complement strand
GAGCGATGGGCCGAGTCCGAGCGACCCGAACCCGAACCCGAACCCGAACCCGAACCCGAACCCGAACCCGAACCCGGGTGTTCGTACGTACGGATGGACGCAGGAGTGCCAATTTGCCACACTACGCGCTCACATCCGCATAAAATCAGGTTCAATTCCCGGCCTGATTCAGCCATATCACGCTGCGAAGTACGCGATGAAGACCGCGATGAAGACCGCGACGAAGACCGCGACCGACCGCCTGCCAACCCGCAAGGGCACCAACATCACCGAAAACGCGGATCCGCGGGCGCGGCAGCCGTGTCTCACGATGGTCCTGGGACCGATTCCCGGTCGCCTCTTCCGGTTGAAAGCCGGCAACTCCGTGCTCGGGCGCGGCGACAACGCCGACTGCGTATTCGACGAGCCGGATGTGTCGCGCAACCACGCTGCCATCCACGTCAATGATCGCGGCGAGGCCATGGTCACCGACAACCGCAGCAGCAATGGAACGTTCGTCAATGGCGAACGCGTGAGGTCCAAGCTCGTCGGGATCAATGACAAGATTCGTCTCGGCGCCAACTTGGTGCTGCGTTACGACCTGTACGACGACCTCGACATCGCGTTTACCGAGCACCTCTTCCTTTCGGCGACTACGGATGCGCTTACGGGCTGCCGGAATCGACGGTTCTTCGACACCGAGCTGCCGCGGGAATGCGCCTACGCCAAGCGCGCCGGTCTACCGCTGAGCCTCGCGCTCATCGACATCGACGGGTTCAAGGACATCAACGACGCGTTCGGACATAGGGCCGGAGATGGGTTGCTGCAAATCGTCGCTGAGGAGATTCGGTCGTGTGTGCGTGAATACGACTCTGTAGCGCGGTGGGGCGGCGACGAATTCGGCGTCATGTTGCGCGACGTCGCGATCGACAAAGCGACCGAGATCATGCGCCGAATCGGGTCCAAGCTGCGCGGCATCCGACTGGACGGCGTCGCGGCGATCATCGACGTCACGCTGAGCATTGGCATGGCCAACACGGACCACGACCAGGTTCACGAAGCCGCGACGCTCAAACATATCGCGGACATGCGGCTGTACCAGGCCAAGCGCGCGGGTCGAGACCGCGTGGTCGCGCGCGACGTGAAGTTTCCGAGCCCCGAGGAGTTGGCACAGGACAACGAGCCGCCGACCCGGCGCGAGACGCTCACGACCGCCGACAATGCCAACGCGAGCCGCCGCCTCCTGACGACGACGTCGAAGGAGCGCACGTAGCGCCAGCGAGACCGCGACGGCAGATCACGCTGGACCTCCGCTTTCGATCAAACGGACAGCTTCGCGACGTCAACATCGCCATCAATTGACCGAACGGATAGTTTCCTGTCGAACGGACAGGTAGCGGGGTGGACGGACGCCGCGCCCGACTACCTGCACGACACCAAGGGCAAGTCGTGGTCGCAGATCATCGACGGCTCGTGCCGCCCCGGCGGCGCGGGCCACTTTCTCGACGCGGACATGGCGATCCTGGGGGCTGAGCCAGGAGCGTTCGCGCGCTACGAAGCCGGAGTCCGCGCTGAATACCTGTCCGCGATCCCAGCTGCCGCGTTCGACGCCGGTCGCAAGGCGTTTCCGAGCCGATTGGTCGATGCCCCGATCTTCGTTACGCCGTGGTTCCGTGACCGTTGCGAGGCGGCTGCACGTCGGAATCTGCGGGCGGCACTGCGCTGGACGAACGACGAGGCCGAGCGCGCGGCTCATAACGAGCCGTAAACGCCCTCAAGACCGGTTTTTGCTCGACGATGTCCAGTCCGAGCGCGCGTGAGCGGTCATTCCACGCCGCGCCGACAACCTCGATGAGATAGTCCACGTGGCTCTGCGTATACGAGCGCCGCGGCAACGCGAGGCGTACGAGCTCGTGGTCCGCGCAGACATCCGGTCCGCCCGCTGGATCGGGCGCTCCGAACATGGCGGTGCCGATCTCGACGGCGCGCACACCGCCCTGGATGTACAACGCGTTGGCCAGGACGACGCCCGGGTATTGCCATGGCGGGATATGCGGGTAGAAGCGCCCGGCGTCGATGAAGACCGCGTGCCCACCCGGCGGGCGAACGAGCGGCACGCCCATGGCGTCGAGCTTCTCGAACAAATAGCGGACGGACGCGTGCCGGTATGCCAGGTACTTGCGGTCCAGCACCTCGGTCAGCCCAACAGCGAGCGCTTCGAGGTCGCGCCCCGCGAGGCCCCCGTACGTTGGAAAGCCTTCGGTCAGAATCAACAGCGACCGCGCAGCATCCGCCAGCTCGTCATCGTTGATGCAAAGCAGCCCGCCGATGTGAACCAGCCCGTCCTTCTTGGCGCTCATGACGAAGCCGTCGGCGAGCCGGAACATCTCCTTGGCGATGGCCTCGGGCATGCGGTGGCTTTGACCGGCTTCGCGTTCACGGATCAGCCACGCGTTCTCCGCGAAACGGGCCGCGTCCAGGTACAGCGGCACCCCATAGTCGTCGCAGATGCGCCGGACCGCACGCAGGTTGGCCAGGCTGACGGGCTGTCCGCCGCCCTTGTTGTTGGTGACGGTGACCAGGACCAGCGGCACGTTCGGACCGTGTTCATCGAGCGTCGCCTTGAGCTTGGGCAGGCTGATGTTGCCCTTGAAAGGATGCTCGGACGTCGGGTCCTTGCCTTCGTCGGTGAGCAAGTCGAGCGCGATTCCCCCGTGGTACTCGCAGTTGGCGCGCGTCGTGTCGAAGAAGCTGTTGGACGGCACCACCATCGGTGGCAGTCCGTTGGCGATCTGGCGCTGCTGCAGCACGTGAAACAGGATGTGTTCGGACGCGCGCCCCTGGTGAGTCGGGATGACGTGCCGCATGCCGGTCAGGTCTCGCACGACCTCGGCGAGTCTGAAGTACGACCGCGACCCGGCGTACGTCTCGTCACCGAGCATCAGCGCTGCCCACTGCTTGGCGCTCATGGCGCCGGTGCCGGAGTCTGTCAGCAGGTCGATGGTGACGTGCTCGCCGCGCAGCAGGAATGGGTTGTAGTGGGCGTTTCTGAGGTGCACGAGGCGGTCGGCGCGTGTGAGCAACGGCAGCGGCTCAACCGACTTGATGCGAAACGGCTCGATGATGGTGCGCGGCGATTGCATGGGCCCCCCGGGGTCCGAGGCAAGTTAGCCGCGCGCGACTCTTTTTCAACGCCGTGCGTCCGGCCGTTATCGCCGCACTGCGGGGCTGTGAACGTGGCTGAGCGGGCCGTCGCGCAGCAGCAAGAAGTACGTCGGTGTCGGGACCAGCACGCCGGGAAGCTCGACGTAGGACCAGCCGAGCAACCGGTCAACGCTGCCCTCGTCGAGCGCCACAAGGGGGTCGCGCACCAAGCTCATCGGGTCGAGTGCGCCGTTGCCGCCAAGCCCGTAGTGGATGAGGGCGCCGTGGTCGCAGCCGTCCGGCACGCGGTATCCGGGCGCTTGAACGACCCGGTAGTGGCCGAACGTCTTGGGTTGTTGGGTGCCGTCGGCGCCGTTGATGAGCATCGGTTGCCAGGAGCCGTCGATGCCGTCTTGGTTCATGCGCACGTTCCAACCCCGCAGCTCGCCGGTGGCCGCATCGCGATGAAACGTCTTCTTGAACGTCTTCCACGCGATCTTTTCGACCCATGCGGGCACGCCGAGCGAGATGCCGCGGTACTCGGTGTCGTCGAGGCTGATGAGATCGACCGGATGGCTTCGGCGCACAACCTCTCGCAACTCGCCGGGCGACATGGCGAGCAACGTCTCGAGGTCGGGCCCGAGCGCGTTGCGGCACACACGTCCGTCGCGCCACGTGAAACGCCCGGCACGTCGCAACAGGCTGGTTTCACGCGGATTATCGGGCTGATCAGCGCACCATCGGAGCCACGCATCGAACGTGATGTCGGGGTCCTCGCCGCCGGGGATGTCGCCTTCGCGGGCGCGCGATACCGCCGCAAGCAGCGCCTCGTGATAGCCCTCGAAAACGCACAGATCACGCAGCCAGCGATGCCTCTTGGTGTCCTCACGAACGACGGCAAGCGCGCGTTCGTGCAGCTCATCGAGGGCGCCGGGAAAACAGGCGAGGATCTGCAGGTCGTAGACGAATTGGTCGCCGTCGTGATGCGCACCGAGGAGGTGGCGAATCATCCGTTCGCGCCCGCTCAGCAGGCCGGTGAGGTCCCACGGCGCGATGGCACCCTCGGCAACGAGCGGGAAGAAGCGAAGAAACCGCCATTGCAAAAGCTTCGCGCGCAGGTTGGGGCGCACAGGCTGACCGACGGACGTGCCGATGGTCCCCGAGCGAAACAGGATGCGGTGCCACATCCGAACGACACCGAGCACGAGCTGCCATAGATTCGGCGCGCGGGAGACCACACCAGCGTTCGCGACAACCGACAAGTTCGCGGCGACGCATTGCGGATCGATCAGCAACAGACGCGCCCACCACGGCAACCGCTCATCGGTCGGATCGGGCTGAGCCAGCGTTTGGGAAGCAAGCGGCGGCGTTGCGGCGTTCATCAAGAGGCTCCGATCGCGCGGCGGAAGCGGCGCAAGGTGATGTCATCGCGAGCGGCGAGCAACGCGGCGATCGGTGCGACCACACGAGGTGTCGGCAGCTGCAGCCACGCGACGAGTGCGCGCCATCCGTCCACATTCGGTCCGGCGTCCGCGTACATCGCGTCGGAGAGCTCCGGCAGGTCATGGACCACGCCCGCCACCGGGTTGAAACACATCCGCATGACCGCGCTGCCGGTGAGGTCGAGGACCGCAGCGAGCACAAGCAGGTCGGCATCAGCGATGGTCTTGGGCTCGGCTCCGCTTTTCACAGCGCTGTCCATGGCATCGATCGCGTCATCGAGCGCAGTCGTGTCCGCGCATGGCAACGCCGCCAACTTTTCGAACACCGCCGCGGCGAGGTGGCGCCGCATCGCGAGCAGGTCGACCACAATCGGCTCCAAACCACCCACCTTGCGCGCCTGTTCGGCGACTCCGGGCAACAGCTCGGGCCCGCCGCTGCGCACAAAGTCCTGGACCGTGTAGCCGCTGCCATGCCGACCGATGATCAGCCCGCGAGCCTCCAGTCGCCCGAGCGCCGCCCGAAGCGTGGTCCGATTGACCCCAAACTGCGCCGCCAACGCCCGCTCAGCCGGCAATCGCGCCAGGGCCGGCAACCGCCCATCAAAAATCGCGTCATGCAGCGCATCCACGCAGGCATCGACAGCGGTCTGCGGGCGCCGAACGGGCTCGAACGTGGGCAGGTGTGTCGGCATGTCGGCCTCGCAGGAGAATTCAGCACCGGGTCGTATCACCGGGCTCAGTCGTTATCGCTGTGGTTGAATGGTTCAACCAATTTGAATCCGTGTCAAGTCCCGACCCGGGAGGGGCCGCAGAGGGGGGCGGGGCTGCAGAGGGAGGCGGGGCTGCAGGGGTGCGCATGACGGCTCCAAGGTTGGTTGACCGCGACAGGATAGCGCGCTCGCGGGGTTGTCGGGAGTATTCGGTCCGGTAAGCTGCCGCCAACTCGCAGGAGCTTGTTATGACAGCCAAAACACCACTTTGGGTGGCCTTCGTGGCGTGCCTGGCGGCGATTACCTTCGGCTGTGACGGGGGCACGACGGCGACGGGCGGTTCGTCATCGGGCGGATCGTCGGGCGCAGCATCTTCGGGCGGAGTGGACGGCGGCGCTACGGACGGCGGGTCGTCGAGCGGTTCAGGTTCATCGAGCGGATCAGACTCATCAAGCGGATCGGGCTCATCAAGCGGGTCCGGATCGTCGAGCGGGTCCGGATCGTCGAGCGGGTCCGGATCGTCGAGTGGCTCAGGCTCATCGAGCGGGTCGGGCTCATCGAGCGGCGCCGGAGCGGCGAAGACATGGACGATCTTCGTTTACGGGCATGCGGACCATAACCTGTCGCCGTCGCTTGTCGCCGACATGGCGGAGATGAACAAGGCCGTCTTCTCCAAGGACATTCGCGTCGTGGTGATGGCGGACTGGGACGCGTCAGCGGTGGCTGAATCGGGCAGCAACTACCCCAAGGGCACCGAGTGGTACCAGGTGATGGGCAGCGATGCGGAGCTCAAGCCGTACAAGACAGAAGCCGAAAAGAACCTCGACGATCCCGCCGTACTTCGAGCTGCCGTCAAGGACGTGTTCAGCAAACACAAGGCGGATCGCTACGGTGTGGTGATGTGGAACCACGGCGGCGCCTGGAAGGGCGGATTCGGCCACGACGGGCAAGACGGTACCGATGACGCATCCAAAGGTATGGCGGCGCACGAGGTGGTTGGCGCGATCCAGGGCGGGCTCGCCGACGCAGGCATCAAGGGCGATCAGCCGCTGGACTTGCTGACGTTCGATACGTGTTTGATGGCGGGTGTGGAGATCATGGCGCCGTTCGCAAACCTCACCAAGCTGTTCATCGCCAATGCGGAGATCGACTACGGCGACGGCTGGGACTACACCGGCGTTCTCGAGCTGCTCAGCAAGCAACCTGCGATCGCGCTCGACAAGTTCGCGGTCGCCGAAAATGGCATCTGGGAGAAGCAACACCTCGGCTCGGGCAAGCTCGACGACAAGCTGATCCGCGCCCATGCGAGCTTCGACATGAGCCACTGGGGCGGCTTTATGGGAGCCTGGGCGAAGCTGGTCGCGACCGTCAACAAGAGTCAGTCGTTTGAGTGGGAGTTGCTCGGATTGAGCGCGTTTCGAGCGCTGCCCGAGTACAGCAAGACCGTCGACAACCCGAGCGAGCCAACCAACCTGCGCGATGTCGGCGAAGTGCTCGGGGCGCTCGTGGCACTGAGCAACGACGACGCGGTCGCCAAGGCGGCCAAAGCCGTGATGGACGTCACCGACAAGATGGTCGTCGATAACTCGATGGGTGATCTGCGCAAGTCCCAGCTCGGGTTGCACGCCCACATCGGCCTGGCCGGACAGCTCGATCCCGCCGATCACGCCAAGTACGCCAAGCTCGCCAAGGACTGGCAGGACGCGACGCAGTGGACCTCGGTGCTCGACACGCTCATCAAGAAGAACGACGGCGTGGGGCCGCAGATCACGGCTGCGATGCTCGACACCGAGAGCCCGACCAAATCCAAGCCCCCGAAGATCCAGTTCGAGACCGCCGACAAAGACGTCGCGGCGGTCAGTATCTTGCTGGGCGTACACAACCCGCAAAACAAGTCAGAGATCGGCCTGCAGGGCATCGTCGGCATGGGCCTGATCGACCCGGACAAGTACGAGATGCCGTGGGAGGGCGAGCTTATCGGTATCGCGAAGGGCACCACAGATGTCGTCCCGTGCACCATTCATCCGTGGATGGTCGGCAGCAAGAAGGGCGAATTCGGTGTGCAAATCGTCGCCGTCCAGGGCGAATTCACGGCGGGCAAAGAGAAGTCGACCGGCTACGTGCTCTTCGATGCCGACACAGGCAAGAGCATTTCGGCGCTGATCTCCCACCAGGGACAGGTCTACACGTTCTCGTTCGCGACGCTGGCGAAGATGGCGGGCAAAGATACGGCGACGTTCTCGGCCAGCACCGTTGTGGTCGACACGAAAACAGGTTCGGAGAAGATCGTGACGGACGGCGATCCGATCGATGTGACGGCCGCGGGCATGGAGCTGGCGCTGACGGACGCGCCGGGGGCCGATTACACGTTCTTCGTGCAGATGACCGACGTGTGGGGCAACGACAGCACGGCTTTCCAGACGATGACGCTGAAGGACTCCCTGCAGTAGATGGCGCGCAAGACCGCGGTCGCCGGTGGTGTCGTCGCGGCTGTTGTCGTCGCGGCTGGTGTCTCGGCTGTTGTCGTTGCGGCTCTTGTCGCTGGTTGGTTCGACGACGGGTCTTCCACGTCCGGCAAAGACGACACCTCTGAGCTTGTTCGTTCTGCGTCCAAGGGCGATTCCCCGCAACCGCCGGTTGTGCAGGCGGCACCGTCGAGTTCCCGCAGCCGCCCAAGCGTCGCCATCGATGAGCATACCGCGCCGCCCCGACAAGCCACGGCGGTCCACCGATCTGCCGCAAAGGACTCCGGAAGCCCTCGCCAGATGGATCCGGACTCGCTCGTACGTCGCTATGGGGCGGAGAACCTGAAACTGCCGGCCATGATCGGTCGCCGCCTCAAGATGCCCGTACCCGACGAGGTCTATGCGCTGTTGGATCGCAAGGTTGCAGGCGCTGACCAGGCGGAGCTGCTCGACCATGCCCGCGGACTCCCCGGCCCGATGGTGCTGCGCCTGACGGTGATCGAATGGCTCGAAAAAACCGGCCCACAATCGGCCCAAAAACCCGGCGGGGAGGTGCCGGGCGTTTCGCAAACCGTTGAAACGAAAGAAAAACGCCGCTGGAGGCCGCTGCGTGGGCCCGGCAAACGCAATAACTCCGCACCTTCGGCAGCGCCTGTCCGCCGACCGCGATGACAGCGCCGGAGACCTCGTGAACCCGCAACCAAGGAGGACGCCATGGCCCTTCGCGAAACCTATCCCCTGTTCGTCGCCAACGAGGCGCGGGACAATCGCACCACCAACTCGTGGCCAGCCTGTGCAATCGCACAGCGGTGGCGGCGACCTGCGCCAACGTCCTGGTCAACGCGATGCTCACCAAGGCTGGCGTCGTGTAGCTTGGCGCGTCCAGCTGCGGCGCCCGACAAAGCGCCACAAGTCCTTCACACGAATCAAAGACAGTTGTTTTTCATGCCGGGCGTGCCCTTGAGGCTGCTGCCGGGCCAGGTCTTCGTGCTCAGACACCAGTTGGCGCCGTCGTCGTTGCTCTTATGGCTCGTAGCGGACACCTTCAGCTGCATCGACGCGCCCTGCGTGACCTTGGGGAAAGGCGTGCCGGACTTGTAGGCGAGCGCATCGATCTCGACACCGCCCGACTCGATGCTGAGTACGCCGCTCGTGTTGCTCAGCCCGATTCCCGAATAGACCCAGTTCACCTCGACGCCGCCGTTGATGGACGTGTCCGCGCTCGGCCCGAACACCGCGTAACCACCTGCCTTGATTACGACTGGCGACTTGGCGGTGATCGTCTTGCTCACCGACTTGTACTTGAGCACGAACCCGGTCACGTCAATATCGGCGCCGGTCGTGTTGTGGATCTCGAGCCATTCGCCCTTATCGCCGCCGCCGGCCTTGGACTTGGGCATGATCTCGGTGATGACGAGGTCGCCGGCCTTGATCTTGGTCGAAACCGCGTCACACGCGTCGCCTTTGCCGTTGTTGTCGCCGTCTTTTTGGTCCTTGTTGGCGGTCTTCGGGCAGTTGTCGCAGAGGTCGCCGACGCCGTCCATGTCGCCGTCAAGCTGGTCGCTGTTCTTCTTCTTCGGGCAGTTATCGAGCACGTTGGGCACGCCGTCTTTGTCCGGGTCGACCGTCGCGGGATCCTGCATCAGCGCGCATGACCGGTTCTTGGTCCCGGGGCTGCCGAGATCCACGGTCGCCGCATACGGCAGCATCCCGTTGCACCAGTTGGCCACGTCGTCGTTGGCTGTATGGCTGGTCTTGGCGGGGTCGAGGGTCATGGACCGCGCTTCCTTAACCGGCCAGGTCTTCGGATCCCACGACACGGCGTCGATGACGTCCCCTTGCGACAGCAGCTCGAGCTTGGATGCGCTGCTGCTCGACAGCGGGAAGGATGTCTTGCCGTCCTTGTTGTACTCCCAATCGACGATGCTGAGGCCGCCGTTGAGCGAGGTGTCCTTCTTGGCGGCGAGCACCACGTAGTCGTTGCCGAACCACGAAACAGGTTTGGCACCGCTGACGGCGAATTCGTAGACGGTCGTGCCGATCGTCACGCGCGCGATCAGGCCGGTGACGTTGACGTCCTTGGTGTCGCCCCACGTCGTGTGGACCTCGAAGAACTCGCCGTCGATGTCGAGCGCCGTCTTCGGGTTGACCATCAGCTCGGTGATGACGAGGTCGCCGGGGTTGAGCTTGCCTTCGGTCAGGCAGAAGTTGCTGCACCCGTCGCCGGCCTTGTTGTTCTTGTCATCGCACGTCTCGCCGGCGTCGACCTTGCCGTTTCCGCAGAGCGGCGCGGGGCCTTCGCAGTCGTCGCCTTTGCCGTTTTTGTCGCTGTCTTTCTGGGCGGGGTTGGCGACCTGGGGGCAGTTGTCGGAGGCGTCGGGCACACCGTCGTTGTCGGCGTCCTTGTAGTCGCAGGGGGGATTGGCCACGCCGGGTGTGCCGCGGTCGCCCGAGGCCATCGTCACGCTGCTGCCGCACCAGTTGGCGGGATCGTCGTTGGCCTTGGCGTCGCTCTTGCCGGCGGCGAGGCTCAGTGAGCGCCCGTTGAGGAACGGCCAGCCGCCCTTGGTGTCGTAGAGCACAGCGTCGATCTTGGTGCCGCTGAACTCGATGGTGATGCCATCTTTGCCGGTGTTGGCGAGCTTGATGGAGTTGCCGTACGCGATGTCGACCTTCACGCCGCCGTTCTTGGCGAGCGAAGGGTTGGCGCCGAGGACGAAGTACGCGCCCGGCGCGACCGAGGTCTTGCTGATGACGTTGAAGATGTCGCCATCGGGGCCCTTGAACGAGACGCCGGTGAGCGCGACGGCTTTCGACGTGGGGTTGTGGATCTCGAACCACTCGCCGTCGCTGTCTTGCACGGCCCCGCCACCCCAGGGGTTGTAATGCAGCTCGGTGATGACCAGGTCGCCGGGTCCGGGAGGCTGGGCGCCGCTTGAGCTGCCGCTGGATGTACCGGTGTCGTTACCGCTGGACGAACCACCGCTTGAGCCTGCGTCGGAGGTTGCGCCGCTGGACCCGACGTCGCTGCCGCCGCCAGACGCGTCGCCCGTGGATCCGGCGTCGCCGTCACCGGACGCGCCGCCAGACGACGAAGCGTCGGGATCACAGTTGGCAATGGGGTCGTGTTTGCACGTTCCGGTTGACGTATTGCAGGTATCGACGGTGCACGGGTTGATGTCGTCGCAGAACGTTGGGCACGTCTTGAAGCCGCTGTCCGCGCCGGCGTCCTGGGACACAAAACCGCCCGTTGCACCGGTGCCTCGTGCCCCGCAGCCGCCGGCAATCGCGAGCGTCACGACCATCAACACGATGGAAGTACGTTGTTTTTGAGTGTCTCTGAAACGTACGTGCATCGCTTTGGGCTCCACGGCCGTTGAAGGCGCGCGCGATCTACCACGATCTGCGCCGTCAAACACCGACAATTCGCTCGGTCTCCGCCGCTGCGGGCGACAAGTCTACGGATTACCCGCGCTGTCAGCGGTGTCTGTTCCGGCAGTTGGCATGAAGCGCTCGAAGACGAACGTGCCAAAAGGCAGCAACGAGGCGACGAAGCCGATGCCTGTCAGCCGCCACGACCAGCCGAGACGACGCCAGCCGCTCCACAACGCCTGCAGCCAGAGCAACGCCAGGATGCCGTGCACCCAGCCAAACCAGCCCTGGCCGCCGTCCAAGACGATGCCGGCCCCGTACTTGAGCGGCATGTAGATGAGCAGCAACGCGATGAGTGACGTGCCTTCCAGCCGCGCCAACCAGACGACCCACGACCGCGTGCTGGGGAAGACGGCTGCTGGCTCGTAGTCGTGCGCGGCGCTCTTGCGGGTCTGGACGATGAACGCGACGACGCCAAGCAGTAGAGGCAGGCCGTATGCGGCGATTTGGTGCGCTGTTCCCGGGTTGCGGACGACCATCGCGCCGATCGAGCTCGCAAAGGTCGCCACCAGGGCGCCGACGTTCCAAGGCAAGACGCGCGGACGTTCGGCGATTGCGCAGGCTTCGTGGATGGTCAGCAGGCTCGCGAGGATGGTCACCCCCACGAAGGGTTGCGCCATGGACACGCCGTGCAGCTTGGCCATGCCGTAGCCGGCGACCCAGGTGAAGCCGAGGCCGATCGTCGCGGGTCCATGCACCGCCCACAGACGTCGGGGCTGACTGCGGGACAGCAGCGCGCCGGCCAGGCCGGTCGTCCAGACGGCGATGCCGAGGAATTTCAGCAGTCGCCACGCTTGCCATTGCTCGATCACCGCGCGTTTGTAGCACGAATCAGGCGTATCGCCGGGGCCGTCGTTTTGGCATCGTCCGCTCATGCGCCAGGTCAACGCGATTCGCCCCGTCACCCGCTGCGTCCGATGCCGGATGCATACGGCGCACTGCATCTGCGAGCACATCCCGACCCTGCAGCTGGGCACCCGAATCGTCGTGGTCCAACATCACCGCGAGGCCCACAAGACCACGGAAACGGCGCACCTCGTCGCGGCGGCGTGCTCGTCCTGTCACGTTCTCAAGCGCGGGGTGAAGCATCGGCCATTGGCCACGGACCTGCTCACCGACCCACAGCGACGCGCCATCGTGTTGTTCCCCACCGACGACGCCGTGTTGCTGGACGAAGCTTTCGTGTCCGCCGATCCGCGGCCGACAACGCTGGTCGTTCCCGACGGCACCTGGCGACAGGCCAAGCGTGCTGTGCGCCGTGAATCTGCCCTGGCCGCCCTGCCCGCCGTGCGCCTCCCTGCAGTCCGCCCGAGCCGCTATGCCCTGCGCGCCGGACCACGGCCTGAATGTCTTGCGACGATCGAAGCCATCGCCCGCGCGCTCGGGGTGCTCGAGGGCGCGGACGTCCAGCGCCAACTAGAAGGGCTCCTGGACGCCATGGTCGCCGGTACGCTCGCGATGCGCGGGCAGCTGCGTCGACTTTGAGCAAACGGTAAAAACCGTCTCTGCTGGCCGATCGGGGCGTGGACGTATTGATATGGCTTCAAGGGCTCAGGACGCATCCTGGAGGCCTGTAGGGCCATCTACGGGCATTTTGCCTCTTCCAAACGGTCGTTTTTGGGTCATTCCGACGCGACTTGGACCAGACCGGGTGGTGTCGGCGCATATGCCTTCGTAGCGCTGTTACGGTCGCGTTTGCCGCCCTTGACCATGACGGACGTGGCCGCGACCACCGTGTTGTCCAGCCCCATGCCGAGCTCGTTGGCGTCGATCGCCGTTGTCTTCAATGTGACCTTGGAGCTGTTTCGCGCCAGCAGGCCGACGCGCCCATGGCCGGTTATGAGCGAGTCCACGATCGAGACCTTGCTCGCGTCGAGCAGGACGACGCCGTCGGCGATCTCGACCTTGTCGCCGCTTTCGCCCACGGAGAACAACGCGCTCACCGTCTTGGCGACAACCACGCCGGTCAGGCTTGCCGACGACTTGTGGATGTAGGCCCCGATCGCATGGTTGGCGGCGATAATGCTGCGTCGGACATCCACCGGGCCCGCCCCGGTCGTGGCCATCAGGCCGAGTCCGTAGCCGCTGTGCCCGAGATCGATCTGCGTGTCCACGATGCGCATGCCCGTCGCTTTCAGGCTGCTGCCGGCATGAGCAACCGCGACCCCGGTGCGCCGGTTGTGGGAGACGACCGCGCCCGCGACCGAAGCCTTCGCGCCGTGGGAGACGACCAGGCCCCAGCCGTGTTTGCTGTCCGAGCCTTGTGCTCCGGTGCCACGAAGCCGCAACCCGGACGCTTCGAGCGTGGAGCCTTTGCCGGTCACGACCAGGCCGGCGGTCAGGTTCTCGCCGATCACCGCGTTGTGCATGGTGAGCGACCCGCCCTTGGCGACCTCGATGCCGTTGCCCCACGTTTTGTTGATGCCGAGGGACGATTCCACCGCGAGGTTGCGCGCCACGAGCCTGCCGGGTCGCACCTCGAGGCCGAGCCGCCGGTTGTCCGCGATGCGCACGTCGGTAAGCGTTGCGCTGCCCCCGTTGAGCGTCAGCCCCACGCCGTCCTTGTTGCCGGCCACGCGCGGCAAGGTCTTGTCGATCAGCGCACGACGCAGCCGCAGGTCGGCGTTGTAGATCACCACCCCGGCGGTTCGATTCACGCTGGATCTCAGGCCCACGATGTCGGCGTTTGCCCCCGACTGAACCCGCAACCCCGCCCCGGCGACCTTGTCGGCGTATTGCTCGCGCGTGGCGTCGATCAGCAGGCCATTCGCTTGGAGGCTCGCGCCGGGTCCAAACACATCGACGCCGATGGTGCGGTTGCCGTGCACGCGCACGCCATGCAGCTTGACCTTGGCGCCCGACTCGATACGCATCCCGAAGCCACCGGTTTGGCCCTTTGTCTCCGGCAGCGTGAAGCTGACCATGCTCGCGCTCATGTCGAGACTCGAGCCCTTTTCCATGACCAGCACACCAGCGGCCCGATTGCTGCGAAGAAAAGCCGATTGCACGGTCGCGGACGCCCCACCGCGGACCAGCAGACCGATCCCGAGCTCGCCGATCGCGGTCGGCCCGGTGTTTCCGATGCGCAAACCACGGGCTACCAACGAGCTACCGGCCTTCTCGACGACGACCCCGAGCGCGCGGTTGTTGTAGAGATCGACATCGTCCAGCTCGAGCCGCGCCCCGTGGGCCACGCCGATGCCAAACCCCGTGGCGCTGCCCGACGATGAGACGTGTCGAACCGTGCAGTCACGCATTCGGACAGTTGTGCCGGCGCCAAGCGCATAGACGCCGTAGCCGACAAGGTTGCCCATCGCCAGGCGCGATAGAGACGCAACAGCGCCACCCGACACGCGAACGCCGGCGCCAGTTCCGACAAACCGAACGCCGACAAGCTCGACCTGCACACCTTTGCCGTGAATGACGAGTGCGGGCGAGGTTGTACCGACAACATACTTGGGAGCCCATGCAGCCTTCGCGGCGCATTCGCCGATGAGCTTCATCGACCGCGGCAGGACGACGGACTCTTTGAAGGAGTTGCGCAGCACGACAGTCCCACCCGTCGGCGCCGCCTTGATCGCGGCTGCGATGGTCTTAAACGGCTTGCCCGCGCTGCCGTCGCCGCCTGACCACGCACTTGCGTCCGCGTAGATGGCCGTCTTCGTGAGGTCGTTGGGCAGCCCGCAGCCGGCTGGATCCGGCGTGCAGTTGGGCGTGGAGATGGGGTTTCCACCTTTGGGCAGAAAGCCCGTCGGGCAATAGAAAGAAATCCCAACGCTCATGCAGCCGGCCGCATTATTGGTCGCCGGCATGGTTCCGGTGCCGCACGGTCCGACATCGCACGGCACAAGGTCGCCGTCATCGAGGCAAAACGACGTGTTCTGCAACGCCGGCAGCAGTGTCTGTTTGGGTGCGCGCGGCACGGAGAAGGGCGGATCTTTGCAACTACCATCGCCAGCAGAAAACTGTCCGGCCGGACAGTTTATGGAGCCAGCTTCCGAACATGCCACGGCGCTCACAAGTCCCGCCGGTGCGTCTTTCTTGTCCTTCGCCAAGGCCTTTCCACACCAGCGCGGCACGCAGCTGGCGGGGTTGATCAGCGCGCTCTCGGCGCATTCAGCCGGACCAACGGCGACACACGTATCCGAATCGAATTGGTAGAAGCTGCCGAACGGACAGCAGGTCCCGTCTTCCTTGCGCCGGACTTCGGAGCACCCAACGTCGGCTGCGTCGCTGCTGTCCTGGACATCGATAGTTGAGGGCGCAGCGTCGGTGTCGTCCGCGCCTGGCTGGGGATCTCCGCAGGCCGCCAACGCGCCCGCGCAGATCAAGACGCCGATCAGAAAGGTCGAAAACCGCATGACATCCGCGCGCCGCTTGGAGGCCACCATGTTCCGCACCCCATTTGGCGGGTCGTTAGCTTTCTTACGACCTTTTGCTTCGACCGGTCGTCGAGGATCCTTCGCCCCGCTGCGCGCACCACGCGCTGATTTCCGCCCACACGCCACTGGCGGCTCGGCGGGACACGACGCTGCCGACGTGGCTGCCCTGCAAACGCAGGAGCTTACGGTCCTTGGAACCGACGAGCTCGTGCAGCGCGGCGCAGTTTTCGACGGGCGCGATGGTATCCTGCTCGAAGGCGATGGTCAGTGTCGGAATCGTGATGGCGCCGAGCCGGACAGGACGTCCGCGCACCGACAGCCCGCCGCGCACGAAGGCGTCACCGCGGTAGAGCTTGTCGATATAGGTCCGGTAAAAGGCGCCGGGGACGGACACGTTGTCATTCGCCCAGGCCTCGAGCGCCGCGAAGCCGTCCAGGAAGCCATCCTTGTCGGCGCGATCGATCACCCCGACGAGCTTGGTGAGCGGCAAGGTCGGACGCAGGAGATTGAAGCTGCCCTGCAAGAGCTGCCACGGGACGTTTCCGGTCGCCTCGGCGAGCGCGTCGACGTCGAAATCGGGCGACTCGGTCCAGCGGGCCAGCAGCCCATCGTCTTCGAACCGGACAGGTGCGGCGAGGGCGATGAGGCTGGCGACGTAGCGCTGGTCGACGGCTGCGTGGGCCACGGTGAACATGCCGCCCATGCAATAGCCGAGCAGGTGCGCCTTGCCGCCGCGAGACGACCGGGCCGCGATGCGCAGGCAACGACCGAGGTAGCGGCCGGCGTAGTCGTCGAAGTCGAGGTAGCGATCTTCAGGCCCCGGTGTTCCCCAATCGACACACCACACGTCATGCCCTTGGCCGACGAGGTGCTGCACGAGGCTCTTGCCCGGCGCGAGATCGAGCACGTAGTGGCGGTTGATGAGGCTCGGGACCAACAGGATGGGTGTTGGGAACGCGAGGCCCGCCGGGCGAGGTTGATAGTGGAGCAGCCGCAGCTTGTTTTCGCGGTGGGCGATGACGTGTGGCGTGGGCGCGATTGCGGGCGGCGGACGTGTGCACCAGCCGGCGAGGTTGGCGAAGCGTTTGCGCCACCGACCAGCGTCCCGACTTTCGCTGCCACCCGAGCTCATGGACGCGCCCCAGGCTGGACACGGTCGTCGTAGAGGGCGTCGAGCGCGGCGCCGTAGCGCTTGTAGACCTCGTTGCGGCGAACTTTCAGGGTCGGGGTCAGCAGGCCATTGTCCACGCTGAGCGACCCGGGAAAGACGACAAATCGCTTGATGGTCTCGTAGCGCGGCAGCTCCGCGTTGACCGCGTCGATGCGTCGCTGAACGACCGCGCGGCCGGACTCGGCGACATTGCCCGATGCGTCGATGAGGTCTTTGGAAAAGGCGACGAGGGGATTGAGCCAAACACCGGCGACGAGATAACGCTGGCCGTCTCCATAAACCACGACATGGTCGACGAGCGGGTCGTCCGCGAAACGAATCTCGATGTTGGCTGGCGGGATGTTCTTGCCACCGGCGGTCACGAGGATCTCTTTCTTGCGCCCGATGATGCGCACGAAGCCGTCGTCGGTGAGCGCGCCGAGATCTCCAGTCTTGAGCCAGCCGTCGTCCGTGAACGCCGCCGCGGTCGCTTCGGGGTCCTTGTGGTAGCCGGCGAAGACGTTGTCGCCACGCGCCTGGATCTCACCGTCGTCCGCCAGCCGTAGCTCGACGGAAGGGAGCGGTTTGCCAACGGTGTCGAAACGAAACGCGTCGGGCCGATTCAGGGTGAGCGTCGGAGCTGCTTCGGTCAGACCATAGCCCTCGATGACGAGGATGCCGTGGGTGTACAGCAGATCCTTGACCTCGCGCTTGAGGCCAGCGCCGCCGCTCAAACAGAAGCGCAGTCGACCGCCGGTGATGACGTCGAGAGCGGCGCGCACAGCTGCGGGATCGTCGCCAGCCGCGGAGGAATCGGCACCCGCTGCGAGGGTCGCGATCTTCTCCACGTAGGCCGGCACGCTCATGAAGATATGGGGGCGCACGGTCGGCATGTGCTTGAGAACGGTCAGCGGTGAACACAGGTAGCTCACAAAACCGAGCGTATTGCCAAGGCAAGCCTCGCCGAAACCGAAGATGTGCGAAAACGGCAGCCACAGCAGGTCCACATCGCGCTCCTCGACGAGTGGGCCGTTGCATTGCAGCCAGTCGCGCCCGTTGACGCCGACATTTCTATGGGTGAGCGGCACGCCCTTGGGCCGGCCCGAGGTGCCGCTGGTGTAGAGCATCACGCCGTGATCATCGAGCTCGATCGCGTCGAGCAAGGCGCGCAGGCGGCTCGGGTCGGCGTGGTGGTCGGCGATTTCGGCGACGGCCGCGGTCTGCCAGGTGTGGGCGAACCCGTGTTCAGCGCCGTCGGTGGCGGGCAAGGCGATGACCACGGGCGGGTTGGTGAGCCCGGCGAGCGCCACAGCGGCTGTGGCGGCTTTGGGCCCGGGTTGCACGAAAAGCACGCGCGCTTCGCTGTGGCCGAGGACATAGTGCACCTGGTCTGACGTGCTGTTGCCGTAGATCGGGACCATCGCAGCGCCGGCCGACTGGATGCCAAGCGCGGCGGCGAGCCATTGCACGCTGTTGTCCGCGAAGATGGCCGCGAAATCGCCGCGCCCGACGCCGTGTTCGGTCAGCCAGAGCGCACAACCAGCGGTCAAATCGGCGAACTCGCGCCAGGTGACGGGCTCGAATCGGTCGCCGTCGGCCTCGACCATGAAGCGGACGTCGTCGGCGCGCTCGGCTGCGGCGTCAAAAAGCACGACGGGTGCGGGCTTGAGCTCGAGATAGGGCGTGACGTCCATCTACTTTACCTGCGTAGTCGAGGTGCCGGATGCGGTGTTGTCGGCGCCCGCTTGGATGACGTCGGTCTGCGCGGCCAGCTGCTCCTCGAGGTCGTGGATGCGGCTGTGAAGCTGGTTGATGGCGTGCATCATGCGTTCCTGGTCGGCGCGCGTGGGCAGGCCGAGACCGCTCCACCACATCGCGGTGCGACGATCGCCCTCGGCCTTGGCGCGCATCGCGGCCGACAGCATCTTGCCGGCGGGCTGCAGCACGAACGGGCTCTTGAGCAGCTCTTCGGTGAAGCGGGCTGTGGTGTCTTCCCAGGTGTAGAAGGCCTTCTTCCAGTGGTTCCAGGTGTCCATGGTGGCTCCTTTGTGTGGTCGTTGTCCGCCGATCGAGGCGAATACTGAGATTCAAGGGTGGTAGCGCCAGAGCTCGCCGGTTGACGTGCCATCGGTGGCTTCTTTTTGGGCGGAGACGAGGCGCGCGACCTCGCCGAAACACTCAAACACGATACTGCTCTGGTGCTGCACAAGCGGTTTGCCAACGAGAGGCTGGTTTTCAACGAGGGTTTGGACGCGCAAGGCCGGGCCGAACGAGACCTCCGGCAGGCGCAGGGTCCCCGCAGACTCGACGTCGACGTGGTAGCGGTGTTCGCCCGCGTAAGGCAGGCCGAGCACGACCGCTCCCGAGAGTTTGGCCGACGATGTCCACGAGCGGCCGGCGTACAGCGGAAATCGCACCACGGCGATCGGGTGGCTGTAGCGGGCCAGCGAGCGCTTGGCCACGGGCTCTTCGGTCTTGGAAGCGAAGCCGAGCAGCCACAGCGCCTCATCATCCTTGCGGTACAGGCCCAGCATGTCCCCTGTTCGGTCCAGCGGCAGGGAGAATTGTGCGTCAGGGAAGGTCTTGTGAAACCAGAATCCCTGTGTGGGTCGTGCCTTGCTAGTGACCAGCTCATCGTCCTTGTCGTCGTCATCCCAGCGCCAGATCCGCCGCCCCTCGGCAAACGTCCCGCGGGTCGAGACCGTGACCAACTTGTTGGGCGCCGTGACCCGGAACGTGGTGCCGAAGTCGGTGCGCACCGGCATCTCGACCCCTTCGATGCGGTCGTCGAGGTCGGGCAAGCAGCTGAAACCCAGCTCGGGCAGCTTCGCGGGCCCCGTGCCGTTGGACTGGCACGCTGCGGTCGCGCAAACGGCGATCAAGGCGAGCGCCGCCAAAGATGACGGTCGCACGGCACGGACTGACGGCTGGCGCGGCATCAAAACAGGTATCCGACGTGAAGGCGCCAGAGCTGGGCCGGATCGGCGCTGTCGAGCGAGACGGGGTTGTCGAATCCTGCCAGCGGCAGAAGCGCGGCGTACTGCAACTGAACACGGAAGCCGTCCTGGCTTGCATAGGTCAGGGTCGGATTGAGCTCGAAACCAAGGGAGGCGTCGCCGGACGGCGTCGAAGTGGCCTCATTGGCACGCGCGAACATCCCCGCGACGCTGCTGGTCAGGGTGCCGGCGCCCAAATCGGTCATGACGTGGCCGAACTCGATGCGGGCGACCGTCGCGTCCGTGATGCCGCCGACGAGCTCGCGAAAGAGGATGCGGTCGACCCTGAAATCGCGGTGCATGCGGAAGTTGTCGATCCGGTTGTCGCGCGGCGGGTCCGCCTGTGCACCGTGCAAATCGCCGGGCTTGGGGGCGACGGCGCCGACGGGTTGCTCATAGCCCATGCCGGGCGCGGGATCGCCCGATGCCCACGCCAACAGAAAGCCGGCGAACAACCCGGTCGGGCGACCGATTCGGGCCTTGAGGACGCCGCCGAGCTGGAGCGATTCGACCGGCGCGTGGAAGGACACGCCCGGGACGATGGACGGTTGCTCATAGCGAGCGCTCATCGCCGCGAGCTCGGCCTGGACGTCGACGATCCGGCTGTGCACCCGCAGCCAGAGGTCGCCCACATGGGCGGAGAAGCCGCGATCGAGGGGCGCAGTGGTCGGTTTGCGGTCGCTGGCTTCGTCGATCCGCGGCAACCAGGCGGCGTTGTCCACAGCCTGCCAGCGATGCGCATACAAGGCCCCCCAATCGACCGACACCAGGCCGGCGGCGTCACGACGAGCGAGCGTTTCGGGGCTCAATCCGCGGATCACAGCGATGGTGAGCGAACGAACATCATCGATCGGTCCGGCGTCGATCTTGCGTGCATCGGGGCGCGCCACAGTGGGGCCGGTAGCCGAGATGTCGTAGGCGATCGCGAACGCATGGCCGACCAACGGGGTCGCGAAGACGATGCGGTCCACGGCGTCTGTCGAGTCCTGGTCGAGCCCATCGCCGCCGTTGGCGAGCATTCCCGTGCCCCAGGTATTGGCCATTCGTCCGACAGCGAGGACGCCAAATGGCAAGGCCGCTTCCGCGTAGAGACGTCGAACCGCGACCGCCTGGGTGTCTGTGTCCTGGCTGACGGTTGCCGATGGTGTTCCAAGCGCGTGCGACCCGAACGCGACGTTGTCGAGGACGTCGGCCCGCGCCCGCACAACCACGCCGCCGCGGGGTGCGAAGATCGACAGATCGGTGCGCAGCCGCATGTCGGCGTTGGTCAGCCACTGGCCGTCAGGATCGCGTGCTGGAACCGGGTAAATGGGGTTGCCCGATGGTGTGCCGCCGCGGTCGAGATCGAGGTTGCGTAGCGCAGCGAATCGCGATCGGAAATAGCCGGAAAGCACGACCTCGGTCGATTCGCGGTCCTTGAGTCCGGACCCGAGCGTCGAAAAGGAATCGGCCGCAGACACGGGCGCAGGCACCGCGACGCTGACGAGCACGACGACGACGACCAATGCAGCCAAGATCACGGCGGGCGTGGGCGAAACCGTCTTCATCGCGCGACGCCGCCCTCGGCCAGGAACGCCACCAGGTCGGCGGTCGACGCATCTTTGGCCTCGATCATCGGGAAGTGCCCGCACTGCGCGTAGGTCCGCAGCTGGGCATGGGGCAGCATCCGCTGGAGCCGACGACCATGGTGGGGCATCGCGACGCGGTCATCGGCCCCCCACAGGAGCAGCACCGGCATCTCCAGCAAGCGATAACGGGACTGCATGGTCGCGAAGGTGTGCCCGCGAACGGCGGCGAGCGCGGCGCGTTTGGTACCCGGCCGTTGCAGGGCGCGATCCACGGCCTCGGCGAGGGGTTGATCGAGTCGGCTCGCGTCGTGAAACGCCAGCACCATCCGGTCGGTCGCGCGCTGGTCATAAAAAAGCGCGAAGAGCGCCTCACCGATCGCTGGTTGGCGCGCCCACCGGAAGAACGACGGGATCTGCTCATCGAGCGCCCACGCGTCGTACAGCGCGATCTTGGTGACGCGTTCCCGTGCGGCCAGGGCGACGGCGAGCGCGACCGAGCTGCCCCACGAGTGGCCGACGAGCGCAAACCTGTCCACGCCGCGTTTGGCGAGCACGGCCAGGACCAGTTTCGCCTGCGCCTGCGGGCTGTAGTCCCCGGCGGGGCGATCCGTCCAGCCGAACCCCTTCAGATCGAGCGCGATAACGCGGTGACGGCCCTGCAACGCCGGCAGCAACGGCCGCCATGTATCAAGCGACGATGCGAAGCCGTGCAGCATCACGACGACGGGCCCTGTGCCGCGATCGATGTAGCGGACCCGCGTGTTCTCGACCGTGACGAAGCGGGCGTTCTTGGGCTCGCCCGGCATCGGTCCAGCGTGCCACGACAAGCAACCCGTGCACGCGACAGCGATGACAACACCGAGAACAAGCATCGCCGCGGCTAGCGCGACGGTCCGTGTCGGTGATGCGATGGGGCTCGACATGCAGCGCTCGTATTGGTCGAAGTTGCGGTAACGGGCGCGGAAGCTAGTGACACGGCCGCGCTTTGTCAACGCTTTGTCGCAGCGCAACAACGCTGTCGTGATGGGCAATAACGGCGGGGTTTCGTTGCGGCGCACATCGATATATGCTGCACGACCACACAGCCAACTGCGGCATGGAAGGCGCGATGATTACCATCAAGAAATACAGCAACAGACGCCTCTACGACACGCAGGAGAGCCGCTACATCACGCTCGACGAGCTTCATCACAAGATCCGGGGCGGCGCTGACGTGCACGTGGTCGACGCCAAGACCAACGCCGACCTGACCCAGGCGACGCTCGCTCAAATCGTCATCGAGAGCCGCGGGGCTGCGCGGATGCTGCCCGTTCCCCTGCTTGTGCAGATGATCCGCATGGGCGACGACGCGCTGGCCGAATTCCTGGGCCGCTACCTGTCATGGGCGCTGACGATGTACGGCCACGCACGGTCGAACGCGCGCGCCTTCAGCAACCCGATGGCGATGGTCGGCGGCGCGTGGAACCAGATGATGCGCGCCAACCCGATGATGCGCGCCAACCCGATGATGCGTGATTGGCAGCAGCAGAACGGCGCCTGGGGCGGCCAGCAGCCGGCGCCGGGTTGGCAGCACCAGGCGCCGTGGCAGCAGCAACCACCCTATCCGGGCCAGTCGCCGTATCCGCCGACCGATATGCCGCAGTACCCTCATCCGGAGCCGCCGGCCGGCCCATCGGCGCAAACGCCGCCAATGCCGACGCCCCCGATGCAGACGCCCTCGATGCAGACGCCCTCGATGCAGACGTCCTCAATGCAGACGCCCTCAATGCAGGGACAACCCGGCGCGCAACAGCCGTCGTCGGACAACCAACGCGCTGAACTCGACGCGCTCAAACAACAAATCGACGAGCTCCGCGCAGCGATGTCGGGCAGCGGCGGCGACAAGAAGTAGTCGGCTGCCCCTGTTGCCGTCGGACAGCGCCGCACTCCTCCTTGACAACGCCCACAGGCGACGCCAGATTCGCGCCATGTTGCACTGCAACAATTCCTGCTCGGGAGGCAGATATGTGGAGCTCGTTCACCGCACCAACAACACCGATGCAAGGGTTCGCGGCGCTGTACCCCAGTCGACAACGCGCGTACGCGCAGGCGGTTGAAGGCATCGCGCCTACGCCACGCGCCACCGTCATGCGCGACGGTTCGGCATCGCTGTACCGCTTCATGTCGCCGGCAGCGCCAAACAACGAACACCCGCCCGTTCTCCTGGTTCCTTCGCTGATCAACCGCTGGTACGTGCTGGACCTGTGTGACGGGTCAAGCGTCGTGCAGGCCTTGGTCGACGCCGGCTATGACGTCTGGTGCCTCGATTGGGGCGTGGCGAACGAAGAAGACAGGCACCTGACCTGGGAGCAGGTGATCGACCGGTGCGCGCGCATGGCTCGCGCTGTGCTGCGTCGGACATCGGCGTCGAAGCTGTCCGTGCTCGGCTACTGCATGGGGGCGACCGTCGCCTCGATCGCGGTCACCCGTTTCGCCGATCGTCTCCACCGCTTCGTGAACCTGGCGGGGCCGATCGATTTCTCGCATGCGGGCGTGCTCGGTGATCTTGTCGACGCGCGGTGGTTCGACGCCGACGCCGTCGCCTCGTGCGGAAACATCGCCGC
>CAZLMW010000087.1:1738-11077 GCA_964560875.1 uncultured Enterobacteriaceae bacterium | reverse complement strand
GCCGCAAACAGAACACGGCCGCAAACAGAACACAGCCGCAAACAGAACACGGCCGCAAACAGAACACAGCCGCAAACAGAACACGGCCGCAAACAGAACACAGCCGCAATTCGGAGATAACAGAATGGAACTCAATGACCTCAAGTGCATCGTCACCGGCGGCGGCGGCGGCATGGGCGCGTATTTCGCGACACAATTGGCCGAAGCGGGCGCATCCGTCGCGGTTGGAGACATCAACGAAGCCGGCCTCGCCGACCTCCCTGCCAGCGTTCACACCCGACGGCTCGATGTCTCGGACGAAGCGGACTGCGAAGCGTTCGTCGCATGGGCGAGCGAGCAGATGGGCGGGGTCAACGCGCTGATCAACAACGCCGGCATCATTCGAGACGGCTTGCTGGTCCGCAAGTCGCGCCGCACCGGGGAGGTCTCCAAGCTGCCGACCGCGATGTGGGACTCGGTCATCGCCGTGAATCTAACCGGCGCAACGCTGATGGTGCGCGAAACGGTCGCGGCGATGCTCGAGCAGCAACAGCGGCCAGGGGTCATCGTCAACATCTCGTCGATCAGCCGCTTCGGCAACCGCGGGCAGAGCAACTACACAGCAGCCAAGGCCGCACTCGCTGCGAATACGGTCACCTGGGCCCGCGAGTTTGCCCCGCACGGCATCCGAGTCGCCGCCGTCGCGCCTGGCTTCATCTCGACACCGATGACGGCGGGCATGAACCAGAAGGCGCTCGACGCGGCGTCTGCGTCCATCCTCGTCGGTCGCATCGGCGAGCCGCGCGATATCTGGAAGGCCGTGAAGTTCGCGTTCGAGTGCGACTACCTCAACGGCACCACCGTCGACGTCCACGGCGGCATGTAGAGCCGGCGCCGTCCTCAAACAACAACCTCAAATAGACGCGCCCCGTCCGATATAGGGCGTGGCCCTGAATCGGTTTTCTGGACAGGTGGATCGCCTCAGGATCTACCAGCGTCGCTGCAACTTCACGCGGATTGTGCGCAATTCAGAGACACGCCCTGGTTCGGACGGGGCGTTTCTTTTCGATCGATCGATCGATTCGGTCGACTCGGCTCACACGTTGACAGAGCGCGCCGAACGCATCGTGTAGTCGTGCCACTGGCGGCTGACGGTCGCGTTGTAATCCATCGCGTGCTTGGACAGGCGCGCGTACTCGTCGACGGCGGTCTGAGCCTGGTCGATGGCGGAGCGCTGCAGGTCCATCCAGCCCTTGGCAGCGGCGTCGCAGCGGTCGAGGTGGGCAGAGAACGCGTCCGCCCAGAACTTCGCCCCGGGGACCTCGGGAAACTGCGGCTGGGAGCTTGCGCTGCTGGCGCCGGAACTCGCGTTGGCAGTGGTGGCTTTCGCGTTGCTGGTTGTGGACTTCGCGTTCGCCGTGGCGGACTTGGTGTGTTTGGTTTCAGCCATGGATCGACCCTCCGTGGTCGTTGGCGAGTTTTGACGTCGCCGTGGGTGATGGTGATGAGCCCAACCTAGGGTGGCGCGGAGGGGTCGTCAAGGTGTTTTTGTTGCGGCGCAGCAAATCGACATCCGACCTATCTAAAGCACGCACCGACAGGCGTATCGCGGCTTGACACACGAGGGTTTCGGGCAGAAGATTGCGGCGCTATCGGCGCGACTGTTGCGTCGCACAAACCACGGAGGCCGATGTGAGCCGGCTGTACGAGAAAATGCGATGGGCCCTCGGAGCCCTGGCCCTGTCGACGTTGCTTGTCGGTGGCTGCGCGACCGAATCCACCGCTGCATCGACATGTCGCGTTCACGCGGAGTGCCAATCGGGAATTTGCCTCGACGACGGCAGCTGCGCGCCGACATCGGACGCCGCCACCGACGCCGGCCAACAGCCTGACTATGGCAACGGCACCGCGGCCGATGGCAAGGCGAGTGCGAACGACGGCGGCAAGACCTTCAACGATGGCAGCGGGAGCTCCCAGGTCGACGCAGGGCCGTCATTCGTCTGCAAGCCCGACCACAACAACGCGATCGAGCGCGATGAGGTCGCATTCGCCCCCGGTGTGGCCGGGACCTTCCGCGTGGCGCTCGGCACCACGTTCAAGAGCGAGGGCGTCAAGCAAACCGACGGCACCCGCGTATGGGACCTGGCCGGCAAGCTGGCCGGGGACGCCGACGTAACCATCAAGACCGAGTCGGTCGGCGGCCGGTGGTTTTCGACCACCTTCCCCAAGGCAACGTACGCCGCCCGGCTCACCACGAGCAGCGACTTGTTGGGTGTCTTTCGCGCGACCGATGCCGAGCTGCAATTGCTCGGCGTCGTGTCACCGGACGATGGATTGTTCGCGACGCGCCTCACCTACGACCCGCCGATTCCGGTCATGAAGTTTCCGCTCACCCCAGACGCGAACTGGACCGTGAAGTCGACCGTGAGCGGCAAGGCGCAAGGGGTGATTGCCCTGTACACCGAGACGTACGCCTCCAACGTGGACGCCCGCGGCGCGGTGAAGACCCCGTTTGGCAACTTCCCGGTCCTGCGCATCAACACGCACCTGCTGCGCACGGTTGGGCTGCTCAATGCGGATGTCCGGAGCCACTTCTTCGTGGCGGAGTGCTACGGGACGGTCGCGACGATTCGGTCCGTGGACGGAACCAAAAACGCCGAGTTCAGCTCAGCTGCCGAGATTCGCCGCTGGGCGCCCGCTCCCTGAGTCAGTTCCCTGGGAAGCGTCCTCGGACTCGGAGCCGCCGGCGCGCGCTGCGATCGCCCACGCAACAAGCCCGACGACGAAGCTGGAGATCACGCCCCAGGTCGCCGGAACGGCCGGATTCAGCAAGCCCAGCTGCGGCATCGACGTGTCGAACAACGCGCCCCAGGCACCCCAGCCGTTGACCACTTCGACGAGGTTGATGCCCGCCGCGGTCGCTTGCCGTCCCCACAGGAACAAGGCGACGTAGACCGCCAAGCCAGTCACGGCAGCGGAAAACGCAGCGCCACGGGGAACGCCGCGGCCGAAAACGCCGAAGACGATGGGCGCACAGCTCGCCGCGGCGATGCCGAACACGCCGACCTGGCCGAAGATGCTGAGCAACGGCGGCGGATCGAGCGCGATGGCAGCGGTGCCGATACCGAGGGCGACCAGGATCACCTGGCTGGCGCGGTGAGCGAGCGTTGCGCGTTCCCCGTCGGTGCGATCGCGCAGCAGAGGGCCGGCGAGGCCGAGGAAGAGATCGTTGGCCGCGATGCTGGACAGCGCGACGAGGATCCCGTCGAGCGTGCTCATGCCGGCTGCCATCAGGGCAACAGCGATAATGGCGCGGAGCACGGGACCGAACGCGTGGTGGATGTAGACGGTCACCACTTTGTCGGCAGCGGGTAGACCGTTCGCGCCGAGGAACGCCTCGCGCGGGATGTCGGACAGGTGTGCGTACAGGCCGACTAGCAGCAGCGCGGTGAAGAACACGGAGACGCCGGTGCTGACCAGCAGGTACTTGAGCACCGCGCGATCGGATTTGACGTACAGCGCCTTGGTCAGGATGTGCGGCTGGCAAACGAGCGCGAAGCCGACGACGAAGCCGCTGATCCAGACCGAAAACAGGCTACCGTAGAGCGGGCTACGTGGGTGATGAACGGCGATCAGGGCCGGATCGATCGCGGCGAGACGTTCCCAGCCCCCGTCGAGCAGCTCGCCGAGGCCGCTCGCCACGATGATCGCCGCGACAACGACCATCACCAGGCCCTGCAGCGTGTTCGTGTACGCGTGCGCCCAGGTTCCGCCGATAAAGATGTAGCTGAATACAAAGCCGATGATGATGAGCACCGCGGCGGTGTGGCCGAGGCCGAGCGTGACCTGCATCACGATCGCGAGACCGCCGACGATCAGCACCATAAACGTGATCGAAAGCAGGTTGACGGCCGCGAAGAACAGCGCCATCCCGCGGCTACCGAAACGCTGGCCCATCCAGTGCGGCAGGGTGAGAGCGCCGGCAGACGCACCCACGCGCCGGAAGCCAAAACTGAGCGAAAACAACCCGATGAGCACACCGATCCCGGCCGCGACGCCGAGGTGCATCAGCGCGGCGGCACCGTAGAGGTAGACAAGGCCCGGGTTGAGCACGAACGTCGCCGCGGATGCGACCGATGATGCCAGCGTGACGCCGACGATCCACGGGCTCATGTCGCCGCTGCCCACCGCGAACGAGGCGATATCCTGCGTCTTGCGGTGGCCGATCCACGCGAGCGCGGACGTCGCGACCAGGTAGATGACGAACAAGCCCCACGCGATGGGGTGAGCGGCGACGGTGTCGACGAAGCTCACGTCGGTTGCGTTCATGGCTGCGCTCCTCTCTTCTGCGTCTCAGCAAGGCCTGTGCGGCTGAGGATGGCCTGTGCGTCGCAACAAATCAGCTCGCACGCATCATGTTGCATTGCACAAAACGGCGCTTGTATAGCCGCTGGATCGGGCGCTTGCAAGGCGTAATCACCACCGTTTGCGGGGCGAATCCGTGGTGTCGAAGGCGGCCGGGGAATTTTTCGCGGCAGGAGCGGAAGATTGCGCGTTGAAAGCCGTTCACCTGTTTCCTTGCATCCCGTTGCCGAGCAGCGGAGAGGGGCCGCTGCACGCGCGTTTGCCCTATCTTTCGGAGGCCGACATGGCCGGCTCGAGCTCCGCATTGCCGCGCAACTCCGCGCGCCGAATTGCGATCCTTACTGCGCTGCTTGCGTTCACGTGCGCCGTCACATTCGGCTGCCGAGAAGCCGCCATGCCCGATGACAAGGGCAAGAAAGAGGCAGCCAAAGACAAGAAGAAAGACAAGCTCGGCGAGCTGCTCGTGGGCGAGGCGATCGCGCAGACGCAGCTGCCAGCCGCGTTCTCCAAGGAATCCAAGGAGTGCATCACCTGCCACGTCAAGGAGTCCGAGGCGATCGTCGAGCAGTGGGGCGCCAGCCGTCACTACCGCGCCAAGGTCGGCTGCTTCGAGTGCCACCAGGCGCACCCGGGCGACAAAGACGCCTTCATGCACCACAACCAACGGATTTCGACGATCGTGTCGCCGAAAGACTGCGGCAAGTGCCACGAGAAAGAGACCAAAGAATTCACGGACAGCCACCACGCGCAGGCCGGCAAGATCCTTGGATCGCTCGACAACGTGCTCGCCGAGGTGGTCGAAGGCTCGCGCCTGCTGAAGACTGCAGGGTTCCCCGAGGGCGTTTCGGCCGCCGCGGTCAACGGCTGCTGGCAGTGCCACGGCAGCGAAGTGAAGGTGCTCGAGGACGGCAAGCTCGACCCCGCGACGTGGCCCAACACGGGTATCGGCCGGCTCAACCCCGACGGCTCGCGCGGCTCATGCACCGCGTGCCACAGCCGCCACAAGTTCTCCGTCGCCCAGGCGCGTAACCCCGAAAACTGCGGCAAGTGCCACATGGGCCCCGACCATCCGCAGATCGAGATCTACAACGAGTCCAAGCACGGCATCGCGTTCCGTGCCAACCGCCACAAGATGAACATCGACAACGACAAGTGGGTTGTTGGCGACGACTACAACGCGGCGCCCACCTGCGCGACCTGCCATATGTCGGCCACGCGCAAGCAAGGCGTGACCCACGATGTCGGCCTGCGCATCTCGTGGAACAACCGGCCGCCGAAGTCGGTCCGTCCCGAGGTCTCAGACGCCAAGATGGGCCTGCCGGGCGCGAAGGTGAAGTGGCAGCAACGCCGCAAGAACATGGAAGATGTCTGCCTGGCTTGCCACGCTCAGACCTACATCGACAGCTTCTACACGCAGTACGACGCGCTCATCAACGAGTACCACGTCAAGTTCGCCGACCCCGGCCTGAAGCTGATGAAGCTCGCCAAGCCGCTGCTGAGCCCGGTCAAGTTCTCCAACAAGCTCGACTTCATCTGGTTTGAGTTGTGGCACCACGAAGGTCGCCGCGCGCGCCACGCCGCGTCGATGCAGGGCCCCGACTACACGCACTGGCACGGCACCTACGAGATCGCCAAGCACTGGTACGTCAAGTTCCTGCCCGAGCTGCGCAAGGTAGCCAAGAAGGGCCTCGACTCCAAGGATCCCAAGAAGAAGGCCGCCGGCGAGGCGCTCAAGAAGGGCATCGAAGAGATGCTCACCTCCGAACAGCACCGCTGGTACCTCGGCAAGCTGCCCAAGGCGGAGGCAGAAGCCCGCGCCAAGCGCGCCAAGGAGTTCAAGGCCCGCTACGCGAAGTAACAGCCTGGAGCACCGACCGGAGGACGTGTCTTCACCGACTCTGACGCCACTGATTTCTCGCCACGTACCCAGGTACGCACGATGGCCCGCCCGACCGCAACTTCGATGATCCGCGCCCTGCTCGTAACGATGGCCGCGGTGACGCTCGCGGGCTGCCCAGGCGGTCGCAGCGTCGCCAGCAAGGGTGAGCAGCGCGTGGCCGGTGTGAAGGTCAAGACCGCCAAGGTCATGATCAGCAAGCGCTCCGGCAAGATCCGCTCGTTTCCGTGCATGGAGTGCCACGACAAGGTCAAGCCAACGCTACCGTCGGCCAATAGTCGCGCGCCGATGACCACCGATGGGCCTGCCGCCCTGCGGGGCAAGCACAAGGACCTCAAGTTCGATCACTACGAGGGCATCAAGGACTGCTACGGCTGCCACAACCCGACTGACGTCGACTACCTGCGCCTGATGACCGGCGTAACCGTCACGTTCGACGAGAGCAACCGGCTCTGCGGTCAATGCCACGGCGAGAAGGTTCGCGACTGGGAGATCGGCGCGCACGGCAAACATGTCGGCAGCTGGTTGAACACGCGATACCGCTTCAACTGCACCGATTGCCACCACCCCCACACGCCCGGATTCGCGCCCGTCAAGGCGATGAAGGGCCCACCGTTTCCAAAGGGTGGCATCCGCAAAGGTGATCACGGATGAAAAACCGCAGGGACCGACCTAGCTTGCTGGATGTCCGCGACCTGCTCGTCGGCGGTGGGCAGCGCAGCACCGATGCAACCCAGGCCCGGGAAGCTGGTGAAGCGCTCCAGGGACAGACACCGTCGACGAGCAGGCGCGCCTTTCTCTCCAACATCGCCAAGACCATCAGCGCCGGCGCCGTGACGGCAGCCGCGACGACGACGGGTTGTTCGGACGGCTCGACCTGGGAATCGTTCTTCCAGAAGCACTACAAGGAGATGACGCCCGAGGACAAGAAGAAGGTCTTCGCGCGGCTCGAGAAGGTCGCCGAGGCCCGCTATCGCACCGACGTCACGATCGACGACCCGGCGCCGGTTCCCGGTGTGCATTTCGCCTTCGCCATCTCCCTGTCGGTGTGCAACGGCAACCGCGCTTGCGTGCACGCCTGCGTGGCCGAGAACAACCAGGGCCGCAACCCGGCGATCCAGTACATCAAGGTCGTGCAGATGGATCGCGGCTCGCTCAACCTCGAGACGGGCGACCAGTATTACGAGGGCGATGTCCCGCGAAAGGACAAGTTCTACCTGCCGATGCAGTGCAACCAGTGCGACAACCCGCCCTGCGTCTCTGTGTGTCCGGTCGGCGCCACCTGGAAGGAGACCGACGGCATCGTCGTCATCGACTACGACTGGTGCATCGGCTGTCGCTACTGCATGGCCGCGTGCCCGTACGAGGCGCGTCGGTTCAACTTCACCAAGCCCGAGATTCCGCGCCACGAGCTCAACGCCAACCAGGGCTACCTGAGCAACCGCGTTCGTCCGCGCGGCGTCGTCGAGAAGTGCCACTTCTGCCTGCACCGCACCCGCAAAGGTGCCTATCCAGCCTGCGCAGAAGCCTGCCCGACCGGCGCCCGCAAGTTCGGCAACATCGCCGATCCGGACAGCGAGGTCGCCAAGATCATCAAGACCAAGCGCGTGTTCGTGCTCAAAGAGGAGCTGAACACGCTGCCAAACATCTACTACTACTTTGACTGAATCACTGCCTCGACTGAAATCACGGCCTCGACTGAATCACGGCCTCGACTGAATCACGGCCTCGACTGAATCACGGCCACGCGATCGGCGCACAAAGCCGACTCAACACCGAACCGAGCTGAACCTGATGACCACCTACCTGCGATACTGGATGGCGATGATCCGCAGCGCGGTCGTTGGCCCGAAGATCTACTACGCGTGGCTCGGCGCCTGCGCGGTGCTCGTTGCGGCAGGCGTGTTCGCGTACAGCACCCAGCTGCAATACGGGCTCGCGGTCACGAACATGAGCGACCAGGTCAGCTGGGGCGCCTACATCGCCAACTTCACCTTCCTCGTCGGTGTCGCGGCGGCGGCGGTGCTGCTGGTGGTCCCGACCTACGTGTTCCATCGCGAGGACGTCAAAGAGGTCGTGCTGCTCGGCGAGCTGATGGCGGTCAGCGCGATCATCATGTGCCTGCTGTTCGTCGGCGTGGACATTGGCCGGCCCGAGCGCGCGCTGCACATGCTTCCCGGGTTTGGAAAGCTCAACTTCCCCAGCTCGATCCTGGCGTGGGACGTCATCGTGCTCAACGGCTACCTGCTGCTGAACCTGCACATCCCCGGCTACTTGCTCTACCGCCGATACCTCGGCAAGTCGGCCAAGGGCGACGTCTACAAGCCGTTCGTCTTCCTGTCGATCGGCTGGGCCGTCAGCATTCACACCGTCACGGCGTTTCTCTACTGCGGCCTCGGTGGGCGACCGTTTTGGAACACGGCCATCTTGGCCCCGCGCTTCCTGGTCAGCGCCTTCGCCGCCGGTCCCGCCCTGCTCATCATCGTGCTGCTCGCCGTCGACAAGTACAGCAAGATGGCCGTGAAGTCGTCGGTCATCAAACTGCTGCGCCAGATCGTGTCGTTCATGCTGCCGCTCAACTTCTTTCTGCTGTTCTGTGAGCTCTTCAAGGAGTTCTACACCGACGCGACGCACTCGCTGAGCGCCGACTACCTGTTTTTCGGCATCGGCCACCACGGGATGCTGGTCCCGTACATCTGGGCCGGCCTCATCATGGGCGTCATCGCGCTCGTGATCTTCCTGCACCCGCGCTGGCGGCAGAACAAGGCGGTGCTGCTCACGGCCTGTGTGCTGTGCATCGTCGGCATCTGGATCGAGAAGGGCATGGGGCTGGTGGTGCCTGGGTTTTTGCCGTCCCCGGCGGGGGATTTGGTGGAGTACGCACCTTCGGTGGTGGAGTTCTTTGTTTCTCTTGGGATCTGGGCGCTTGGAGCGGCGCTGTTCACCATGATGGCGAAAGTGGCATTGGCGATTCAGACCGGGGAGTTGCGGCACCCCGACGCTGCGCCTGGGATTTGAATCTTTTTTCCGCTGCGCGGGGCTTTGAAAACTACTTTCCGCTGCGCGGCGGCTCTTGAAAACTACTCTCCGCTGCGCGG
>CAZLMW010000087.1:0-1638 GCA_964560875.1 uncultured Enterobacteriaceae bacterium | reverse complement strand
ACTACTTTCCGCTGCGCGGCGGCTCTTGAAAACTACTCTCCGCTGCGCGGCGGCTCTTGAAAACTACTCTCCGCTGCGCGGCGGCTTCTCCTCTTTTGAAATTGCTCTCTGTTTAATCTTCTTTGGGGATCGTCTTGGCAGACGGGGCCTCGGATCAAAGGGGAAAGAACCCAACAGGGGAAGGCATTTTTTGATTTGCCGACCGGTTGTGGCTGCTGGGATTTGGATCTCGTTCGAGGACAGACTGCCTTCCCCTGATCGGTTCTCTCCCCTTTGGAACCCCTCTCTCCGTTTACCCCAACCGCCTGTTTTTGTGGGTTCTTTTTTTGGATTCGTAGCGGGTCTTTTTGGGACGGCACCACCTGGCTTGTTCCGACGTTAGAACAGGTATTTGCGTTGGTTTCGCGGGTTGTTGAGCCGCGGAGCGGCGCCGGGCAGTAGCCTGGGGCGACAGCCCCAGGGTCCGGTGGGCTGTATGTCAGAGCCGCGAGGCGGCGAAAGGACCGATTGCAGCGCGCCTCGTCTACCTCGGGAGAAGCTTCTTGCCTACCAGGAAGTAGCTGGAGATGCCCTTGAAGATCGTCTCGGCATCCACGGTCTCGAAACCGCCGCTCTGGGCCAGTAGGTCGTCCAGATCGGCATGGCCGACGCTGCGGATCGGAATCGGGATTACTCTGATCACGCAGAGAGCTCGTACAAGCAGAAGCTGCATGCGACCCATAGTCGAGCACCACATCGTCCAGGCTGAGATGTCTCCTTGCGCGCTCCCTGCTCCTTTGGTGGATGTACTCGAACCGTTCCTCGGTCCTGTCGTAGTTGCCCGCCGAAGCGTTCCAGAACTCTTGCGGGTCACTCATTTCCACATCTCTCCTGTAGCCCGCCCTTCTCATCACGCACAGGCCGTGCCGCCCGGTCTTCTGAGAATCGAACATCGGCGCCGAGCACTCTTCGATGCATTCCGACGACTTTCGAAGCTCCTTGCACCAACGCATCGAGATCGGGCCCCGGGTCCCCAAAGAGCCACTGACCCATCGCGGAATCCACCGCCGACGCAAGCCCGGTCAGCACATCCATCGGCAAGTCGTCGCGAATGACACCGAGCGCCTGACCTCGCTGAAGGTAGCGCTCCAACCAACTCAGACAGCGCAGGTCGACGCCCAGGCGCGCGACTTCTCCTGGAGTCAGGTCGGGCAAGGTCTTCACCAGCCCGACCACGGCCGCATTCTCTTCCGAAAAGGCGAACAGGTCCCTGTAACTGGCCTCGAGGCACTCCCAATAGTCGGCAGCGGACAGGTCCTCAGCGGCAGGGTGCTTTGCGAAGACCGCCTCGAAGCGCCGGATCGCGTCTTCAACCACCGTTCCGTACAGATCCATCTTGTCGTCGAAGTAGTAGTAGAACACCCCCTTGCTGACTCCCGTAGCCGACAGGATCTGATTCAGGGACGCCCCGTGCAGCCCGCCATGTGCGAAGGCTGCTGCGGCACCCTCCAGGATCCCGCGCCGGCGGTGTGGCTCAAGTGTGTCGAATCGTGGTCTGGGCACGAGGACGCTCCAGCGAAGAGCTTGTACCAGCCGGTTCGACTGGGTGGTCTATCGTTACTTCACGCACGGCTCGACGTCAATCCGACCGCTACAGTG
>CAZLMW010000086.1:0-35365 GCA_964560875.1 uncultured Enterobacteriaceae bacterium | reverse complement strand
CAGACGATGCTCGGCGAAAATATGCGCATGTCGCCGGATGAAAAGCGGGACCGACAGCGCGAAATGGCGCTTGAACGAGCGTCACGGGAGGCGGCGGAAGAGGCAGGTGCAGCCACGCCCACGGCCGATGCCGGCGCGGATGTCCCGGTAGCGGCCCCGGCGTCGGTGACCGGCGATACCGCTGATGAACCGCCCCCCGAGCCCGACGCAGCGAACGGACGCGACATGGGAATTCCGCAAGGGATGCTCGCGCCACCGATGCCGAGCGACATGCCACCCGCAGAGGTGCTCGCGATCGATCCGTTGCGCAACCTGCGAGCCGCGCCGCCGACGATCGCCCCGGCCGATCCGAGCCAGCCTCCGATCGCGCCGATGCCCGCTCCAGCCCCGCCTGCGCCGGCCAACGAGAAATGAGCGGCTCCGACCACGACGGCAAACCGCACGAAGACGGCCGTGTCCGCCGAGCTCGTGATCGGCGAGCCGCGACGCGCAAACAAATCGTATCCGAAGCCCGCGTGCTCTTCGTCCGGGTGGGCTACGACGCCGTCCCGCTCGCGCACATCGCCGACGCCGCCGGGATCACCCGCGCCACGTTCTACCAACACTTCGACGGCAAGGCCGATGTCTTCTCAGCCGTTGTCGATGACCTGCTCGAACAGCTCGGGTCCGTCGTTGTCGGCGTCGACCTGTCGCCCGATGCGCCCAGCCCGCAGCAGCAGCTCGCCGCCAACCTCCTGCGGGTGCTCGACGTTCTCCTCGGCGATCCCGATTACGCGCGGCTGTTGCTCGTCGAGGCTGTTGGCAACGACCGGATGATCGAAGGTCGCGCCGAGGCGTTCTTCCGCTTCGTGCTCGACATGATCCGCGACGCCCTCGATGAAGGTCAGGCAGCCGGCCTGGTCCGTCGCGTCGAGATCGACATCGCCGCCTGGTCACTGCTCGGCGCGATCAAGGAGGTCATGCTCCGCTCGCTCACCACCCAACGCGCCACCATCGACGCCCAAGAGCGCCAACGGATCGCCTCCGAGCTGCTCGCATGTTGCCTCTGTGGGGTCGGTACACCCGCCGTGCGCGAAGCTCTCCTGGGGCAGTAACACCTTTCCGGCGCGCCGATTTGGCAGCGCCGGATGGAATAGACTATACGTCGTGTCAATTCTACCTCGGACACGACATGCGCGAACCCGAAATCCACCGCGATCAAGACACGATCCACCGCGACCGAACCGCCCCCGTCGTCATCGGCGTGGATGTGGGCTCGACCACCGTCAAGGCCGTGGTGGTGGACCCGTCGGACAACGCGATCCTGTGGCATGACTACGCGCGCCATCACACCCGTCAGCCCGAATCGGTCATCGAATTCCTCGCTCGCATCGGCAACGCCTTCCCGCGTGTCGCCCAGGAGGACGTCCGCATCTTCGTGACCGGCAGCGGTTCCAGCCCGCTCGCCGGACCGCTTGGCGCCAAGTTCGTGCAGGAGGTCAACGCGGTCACGATGGCCGTCGAAGTGCTGCATCCCGACGTGCGGTCCGTCATCGAGCTCGGCGGCCAGGACGCCAAGATCATCATCCTCCGCGACGTTCTCAACGCAGACGGCGACTCCACAGGTGATAAACGCGCGATCGCGTCGATGAACGACAAGTGCGCTTCCGGTACCGGCGCGACGATCGACAAGTGCTTCGTCAAGGCCGGTGTCCCGCAGGCCGAAGTTGGCAACATCCGCTTCGATTCCGAGCGCTTGCATCACGTGGCAGCCAAATGTGGCGTGTTCGCGGAGACCGACATCGTCAACCTCGTCAAGACCGGCGTTCCCGGCGACGAGATCCTCAACTCGCTCGCTGACGCCATCGTGATGCAGAATCTGAGCGTCCTGACCCGCGGCAACACGCTCAAACCCCGCGTCTTGTTGCTCGGCGGGCCCAACACGTACCTGCCGTTCCTGGTCGAATGTTGGCGGCTGCGCATCCCCCAGGTTTGGGCAGAAAGGGGCCTCGAGTTGCCCGATATCTCGGTGCAGGAGCTCATCTTCGTGCCCGACAGCAGCGAGCTGTACGCCGCGCTCGGCGCCGTCTTCTACGGCCTGCACGAAGCCCCCGAGATCGGCCGCTACAAGGGCCTGCACGACCTCAAGACCTACGCCGACTCGGGCCGCAAGGCGCGTTTGGCAGACGCCGCCGGACCGCCGTTGGCCGAAACCAGCGACGAGGTGATCGCGTTCACGGACGTCTACGCCGTGCCGAAATTCGAGCTGCCGCTGATCAAGGCCGGCACCAAGATTCGCGCGTCACTGGGCCTCGATGGCGGCTCGACATCCAGTAAATGCGTCGTTGTCGGCGAAAACGGCGACGTGTTGATCAAGGAATACCAGCTCTCCAAGGGCAACCCGATCTCCGACATGAAGGAGATGTTCGCGCGCTTGCACGGCAGGATTGAGGAGCAAGGCTGGGACATCGAGTGGCTCGGTTTTGGCGTCACCGGGTACGCGGGCGGCGTGCTCGAAAAGGCCACGCTCGCCGACATTCATGTGGTGGAGACCGTCGCGCATATGATGAGCGCGGTCAGCTACTTTGGCGACGTAGACGTCATCTGCGACATCGGCGGCCAGGACATCAAGGTCCTGATGATGCGCAACGGCGATATCGAGAATTTCCGGCTGTCCAACCAGTGCTCAGCGGGCAACGGGATGCTGCTCCAGGCGATGGCCGACCAGTTTGGCGTGCCGGTCACCGAGTACGCGACCACCGCATTCGAGGCCGAGCTCTCGCCGGAATTCAGCTACGGGTGCGCCGTCTTCCTCGACGCCGACCGGGTCAACTTTCAAAAAGAGGGCTTCTCGCGCGAGGAGATGCTTGCCGGGCTCGCGCTCGTCTTGCCCAAGAACGTCTGGCAGTACGTCGTCCAGATTCCGCGCATGGCCGAGCTGGGCACCAAGTACGTGCTGCAGGGCGGCACCCAATACAACCTCGCGGCGGTCAAAGCGCAGGTCGACTACATCAAGAGTCGTGTGCCGGGCGCCGAGGTCTTCGTACACCCCCATCCCGGCGAGGCGGGCGCTATCGGCGCGGCCATGGAAGTGCTGCGGCGGGTCAAGCGCGTCGAGGGGCAGGGCGGCACCTGGAAGAAGTCCTGGATCGGGCTGGAGCCATCGATCAACCTCGCGTACTCCACCAAGAATGACGAGTCCACGCGCTGTCATTTCTGCCCGAACCTGTGCAGCCGGACGTTCATCGACACGGTCGCACCGACGGGCGAAACGGCGCGCTATATCTCCGGTTTCTCCTGCGAAAAGGGCACGGTCGAGGACGAGGCGGCGCTCAAACGGCTCACCCGCGAGCGGGCACGTCTGCGGCGGGCGTATCCCAACCTCGTGGAGTGGGAGTCCAAGAACCTGTTCAAGAGCCGCTTCAAGCACGACCCGCTGCCGTCCAGCGACACAATGATCGACGGCGTTGAGACCAAGATCACCCGCAGCCTGGCCGTGGAGCGAAAGATCTCTCGCCGCGGCTTTCATCGGTCATCCCAGGGCGACATCGCGTGGCGGTCCAACTACCGGGTCGGCATCCCGCGCGTTCTCAATATCTGGAGCACCGCCCCGTTCTGGCGGACCTACTTCGAGGCGCTCGGGATCCAGCGGCAAAACGTCGTGTTTTCCGACTACACCAGCGAAGAGATGTGGGCAGAGGGCGGCAAATACGGCTCCATCGACCCGTGTTTCCCGAGCAAGGTGGCCCAGGCGCACATCCACAACCTGCTCTTTCACAAGCACGACGAAAAGCCGCTCAATGCGGTCTTTCTGCCCACCATCACCCATGTCCGCACGCCGCTGGTCGGCGTCATGGATCACGCGTCGTGTCCGATCGTGCAGGGTGTTGGCAACGTCATGCACGCCAGCTTCACCAAGGAGAAGGACTTCTTCGCCGAGCGCTCGATCACCTGGCTCGACCCGTCCGTCTCGTTCACCGAGCACCACCTGCTGGCCGACCAGATGTTCGGCGCCTGGGGCGATTTGCTGCGGGTGACCCGCGACGAGAGCAATTTTGCTTGCGAACAGGCCTGGCGCGCGCTCGATGATTACGAAGCGGCCATCGCGAACAAGGGCCGGTTGTTGCTCGAAGAGGTGGAGCGAAACGACGATATCGCGCTGCTGATGATCGGCCGGCCGTATCACAGCGATCCCGGGCTCAACCACGAGGTGCTGCAGGAGTTCCAGTCGCTCGGCTACCCGATCCTGTCGATGTCCTCGATTCCGCGCGACAAGGCGTGGCTCGCTCGGTATTTCCGCGAGGATCTGCGCAACGGTGTGCCAGATGTGCACGATATCAACGACGTGTGGCCCGAGAACTACTCGGCCAACTCCGCGTTCAAGGTGTGGTGCGCCAAGTTTGCGGCCCGCCATCCCAACGTCGCTGTGCTCGACCTCAGCAGCTTCAAATGCGGCCACGACTCGCCGATCTACGCCACAATTGACGGCATCATCGGCGCCGCGGCGACCCCCTATTCGGCGCTTCACGACATCGACGCGAACAAACCTGGCGGCAGCATTGGCATCCGGGTGCGGACCTACTCGTACACCCTGGAAAGGCACCGCGAACGCCTCGAAGACGTGGCCCGGAAGCGGCGCGAACTCGAACAGCGCATCGCCGACAAGCAGGCCGAACTCCGCAAGCGCTACGAGGCCGAAAAAGCTCAAAAACTCGCCGATCTTGCCGAGGCAACCGCCAATCGACCCGAGCCGATCAACGACGGCTACACCGACCGCTTCGCCAAACGCATGCCGGACAACCGCCTGACCCGCGGGGCGTTCGTCGGCCTCGGCAAGCTGCGCGACAAGGCCCGCGCCTTTCGCCAGCGCGTCACCTGACCGGCGCGTCCCCCCGACCGACGTCCCCAAACCCGACGTCCCCAAACCCGACGTCCCCAAACCTGACCTTTCGATTCCCACCGCAATACACCGCAGGACCCCAAGATGCCCGACGGAAACCCGCTCAACGTCCAACCTGTTTCGTCCATGTCGCTGGACAAATCGACCCAAAAAGAGGCCCGGCGCATCGAAGCCGAACTCGACGCGCAGCTGGCGGCGGAGCTCGACGCGTTCATCGCCGAAGAGAAAGCCGATCTCGGCATCAAGGACGTCGCGCATTGGAAGGACACGGTCCACGACGCCTTCACGCTCGAGCAGCGCGCGCACACCACGATCCTCGTGTCCGGACTGACCCACGCGCATGACACGCTGATCTCCGCGGCGTTCCAGGGCATTGGCTACAAGGTCAAGACGCTCGACGTGCCCGACTACGAGTCGTTTCGATTCGGCAAGGAGTTTGGCAACCGCGGTCAATGCTCGCCGACCTACTTCACCGTCGGACACTTGGTGAAGACGCTGACGCGCTTTCGCGAAGCCGGGATGACGACCGAGCAGATCAACAATCGGTACATCTTCCTGACCGCCGGCGCGTGCGGTCCATGTCGCTTCGGCAGCTACATCACCGAGTATCGAAAGGCGCTGCGAGACGCCGGTTTCGAGGGATTCCGGGTGCTGCTCTTCCAACAGAAGGGCGGGGTCGACCAAACCGACGGCAACGGCATCGATGACACGGTGATGGCCAACGCCGAGCGCGTCGTGGAGGCCGCTGGCGAAGCTGGTTTGGCGCTCGATGGAGCCTTCTTCTTCCGCATGGTGCTCGGCGGCATGATCGGCGACGCCCTCAACGCGATGATGTACCGCATTCGTCCCTATGAAGTTGTCGCCGGCAACACCGACAAGGCCGTCGCCGAGTCCAAGGAGATGTTGTGCGAGGTGCTCGGTGAGCCGGGTCAGCTGTGGCGCATTCCGGCGACGTTGCTGAAGGTTCGGCGCAAGTTCGCTGCGATCGAAGTCGACCGCACCGTCGTCAAGCCCAAGGTCGCGATTATCGGCGAGTTCTGGGCGATGACGACCGAGGGCGATGGCAACTACCAGATGCCGCGTTTCCTCGAATCCGAAGGCGCCGAGGTCGACGTTCAGCTCGTCTCCGCGTGGGTGCTCTACAACCTGTGGGAAGTGAAGTGGGACACGTTGCGTCGCATGAAGCTCGACGGCGTCGACGACGGCCTGTGGGGGCTCGCGGAAACAGCACACCCGGGCCGCATCGTCTGGGGCATGAAGGCGGCCGACAAGATCGTGCGGATGCTCTTTCACAGCCTCGCCAAGCCGATGGGGCTACACGGCTACAAGCTGCCGGACATGGACGAGCTCGCTGAGGTGACCGAGGGCCTGTACCACAACGAGATCCGCGGCGGTGAAGGGCACATGGAGGTGGGCAAGCTCATCGTCAACACGCTTCACAGCAAGGTGAACATGACGCTTTCGGTGAAGCCGTTTGGCTGTATGCCGAGCTCGGGCGTGTCCGATGGCGTTCAGTCCGTTGTCCAGGCCATGCATCCCGGGGCGATCTTCCTGCCGATCGAGACCACTGGCGACGGCGCGGTGAACGTCTATTCGCGCGTCCAGATGATGCTGCACAAGGCGCGGCAGTCCGCCAAACGTGAAACGGAAGAGCAGCTTGCCGAAGCCGGCGTCTCGCTGGACGAAGCCCGTGCGTTCATCGCCAAACACCCGACGCTCCGGCGTGCCCTGGCGTATCCAACACACAAGGTCGGCTGCACGTCTGCAAACGCCATCGCCGGTGCCGCGCGCTGGATGAAGTGGAGCAAGGGTGTGCGGACGCGAGTCGGCAAGGCCGTTACGGCGTTTGCGTAGCTGAATTCATCTGCAGGGGGCCTCGCGTGGAGTCCCTCGAGCCGGCCCGAGGATCACCGCACTTCGGCGGGCATGACCTGCACCTGCGTCCCGTCCGCGGCACGCTCGATGCGGCCGATGGGCGGGGTCTTCTTGGTCGCGCCGACCGCGTGAATATCGATCGCCAGGGTCGTACTTTGGGTCTCGGTGCCCTTGCGCCAGCTGATATCGACGGCGAGCGTCCCGGCGACCCCCGCCGGCACTTCGACCACGCCCTTGTGACGTATGGACTCGCCGACCTTCGTGGCTGGATGGCTGACTGCGCGCTCGTTGTCGAGCTTCACGCCGTCGATGCCTCGCAGCGCTGTCTTGATCGCGTCGACGCCGATTTGCGGCCGAATCTCGAGCACCAGTGCGTGTTGCACGCCGGGTTCGATGGCGCCTGACAGGGTTGTCTTGACCTCGAAAGGAGCACGCGCGTCCCCTTCAACCGCGACCAGCGCGACGGGCTCGGCTTGTTTCGCGCAGCCGGTGGACATGACCGCCGCCGCGAGCACGCCTGCGACGGTGAATTGCGACAGGATGAACTTCTTCATGGCGTCACCTCGATATCGAACGCGCTAACCGGCTTGCCGGGCGTCGTCGACGGAACCTGGACCACCACGACATAGCGCTTGCCGGACTGCGCCGTGAACACGACATATGGGCAACCTGCGCGGCTACCCTTCTTGCTGAAATCGCCGGTCACGTGCTCGCCGACAAGCCGCACGCGCAGGTTCACGACGTCCTCGGTGCACGACGCGCCGACGAGGTTCTTGACCGCGATACGTGTTTTGGTGCCGGTGCCGACCCAGGTGTAGTGCCTCACGCCGCCAAACTTGTTCGATGGGCTCTTGTAGTGGAACGGCAGCGCGACCTGGTGCCCGTTGGCTTTGTTGAGGCCTGGTTTCAGCGGTTGGTAGAGGCGCCAAAAGGCCGTCGAATAGAGCTTTCCGGAGTTCTGCGGGTAGTGCAGGCGGCCGGCGTAGGCTTTGCCGAGGTCATTGTCGACGTCCCACACATCGGCCTTGTCGCCCGTGCCCGTGCAGGAGCCGGCGCAAAGCGAGTCGTAGGGCGACTCGAAGACCTGGGACATCACCTGCGCCATGCCGTCGACCTTGCCGAACATCGCGTTGTAGTGCGCCATGAACGAATGGCCGCTTGTCAGCGATTCTGTGGTCAGTTGTGGACCTGATAAGGTCTTGAAGATACGCCCGAAATGGCCCTTCTTGGCGCCGGGTTCGCGGTTCTCCCAGAGCTTCCAGAGCGCGTGTGCGACCGACATTTCGCTCAAGAAGCTGCGGTCGTCGCCCGACCGTGGGATGCCCATGTCGGACTGAAAGCCGCCTTTTTGTGCCTTACCGCGAACGCTGACGTAGACCGGGTCGCCAAAGACGATCGCGCTGAGCCCGTTGCCGTAGCCTTCGCCGAAAGCAGTGCGCATGTTGAGGATTTCGCCGAACGCGTGCGCCCCGCCGAGGCTGTTGCTGCGAAACAGGTTGCGCTCGAGGAAGTGGCCGAATTCGTGCGCGACGGTGTGGTCGTTGTATTCGTCGGTCGCGACGTTTTCCTGGCCCTTGAGGTAGATGGTCGGCCAGCCGTTTTCGGTCGTGTAGTGAGCCGCTGAGCCCATCTCGCCTTTGCTCTTGTCGCCGCTGATCGGCTTGTTGTTCACGCTCCAGTTGACGGTCAGCAGCGGCAGTGCGACGTCCGGTCGCCCATCGCACATGGTCTCGATGGTCGACAGCATCGTGTCGAGGATCGCGAACGGGGGCGCGAATCGCTTCGTGTACGTCAAATTCGCTGCGTCCCAGGCGAGCGCGGCGTGCAGGTTCACGTCCTTGGCCGGCGCAGTGAAGGTTTGGGGCGTGTCCAGAACGTATTGCGACTTGTTGTTGGTGTTGTCGACCACGCGGACGTCGAAAGTTGCCTTGTGGCACGCCTCCTGGCCTATCCCGTCGCGCGGTTGGCCGATGCCGCGCAGTCGGGCGTGAACGCGGACGGTGACGGCGGTCTTGGGGGGCACATACAGCACGTACTGGCCCGCGTCGTTGGTGACCGTGCTCGCGACGGGCAGCTTGTTGGCGATGGCTTCGACAAGGACACGACGGGCAGGGCGCGCCGACATGTTTTTGTAACCGAGCGCGGGTCCACCCTGGCTCTTGTCGAGGGCTTCGACCCAGTCGAACGTCACCTTGCCGCTGACGGTTGCGGAGGCGCAGGTCCCGCTGCCGACGTGTTTGCACGTGCCGGTCATGGCGACGCACGAGTCGCTGGTGCAGGCGACGCCGTCATCGCACGTCTTGGCGGCCCCACCGACACACGTCTTGTTCTCGCAGACGTCGGCCGCGGTGCACGCGTTTGCGTCTGCGCAGATGGCCGTGTTGGCGACGTGCGAACAGGCCCCCGCTTTGCTACACGCGTCGTTGGTGCACGCGTTGCCGTCGTTGCACTTGGCCGTGCCGCTGCAGCTGCCGTCCATGCAGACGGCGCTGATAACACACGAGCCGGCCGCGCACTTGGAACCGTTTTTCTTGACGCTCCCCTGGCAGACGCCCTTGACGCACGCCACGGTCTGACAGGGTCCGGTCGACCCGCAATCGGCCGCTTTGGTGCACGTCGCGGCGGCGGGTTCGGTCTTGGGCACCTTCTGTCCGTAGGCTGTGTACCCCCACTTCTTCTTGCCGATGCCAAGGCCGCCGCGCGCGTTGTCGCCCCAGCAGCGCACCTCTCCGATCCGATTTGCCGCGCAGCTGTGGTCGGTACCGGTCGCGATTGTCCGGGCTCGCGAAACATTGGACACCGGCTTGGGCACGTTGTTGAACTTGTATTTCTTGTCGGCCGCTTGGCCGCGGTTGCTGACCCCCCAGCACCACACCGTTTCATTGGCGCGCAGCGCGCACGCGTGGTTGTCCCCGATATCGATCGCTTTGACGTCGTCGAGCAACGCAACCCGCACCGGGATGTTGGATGTCGTATTCGCGCCGTTGCCCAACCGGCCGCTGCTGCCCGAGCCCCAGCACCACACGCTGTTGTCCTGGCGGAGCAAACATGCGTGCGCCTGTCCGACGGCGACCGCCTTCGCTTTGTGGTTGCCGGCCACCGGGCCGAATCCGCCAGTTTTACCGAACGAACCGCGGCCGAGCTGTCCATGGGTGTTTCGTCCCATGCAGTGAACGGCGCCGTTTGTGTCGACGCCGCAAGTCCCGGCGTTTCGCGCTTCGATGGCGATCATCTGCGGCGCCTTGGCGATGGCCTTCGCCGCCTTCAAAGGTTGCGTGAACACCGTGCCCAGCTGCTGGCTGATCGAGCGTCCAAAGCCGAACAAGCGCCAGTTGGCGTCGATCGCGACGCCGTGGTCGTAGCCCATCGCGACGTGCCGCCAATTTCCGGGTGCCGCGAAGCTCTTGGCGGTCCAGATGCTGCTCGTCGAGCCGATGCCGAGCTGGCCGAACTTGTTGTAGCCCGTGCACATCAGCTTGCCGCTGGCGAGGCGGACACAGGTCCCGTAGCGACCGGCCTCGATGGCGACGGCGCCGGTTATGCCGACCATCTCGTTGGCTGGGTCGTAGTCCCCTTTCTTGCCGCTCGCGCCGCGTTGCCCGAGATCGCCGCGCCCCCAGCACCGCACCTTCGAATCGCCGCCGCGCGCACAGGTGAAATCGTTGCCGGCAGTCAGTTCGACCGCGAACGGTCGCTTGCAGGTCGTCGCTGCACAAACGAGGCCGGGACCGCAGGGATGTCCGTCAGCGAGCGGCGCGGCGACGCAGCCCGTGATGGGATCGCAGGTCTCCATGGTGCAGGGGTTGCCGTCGTCGACGCATGTGGTCACCGTTCCGGCCAGGGCACAGGCGCCGTTGTCGCACGCTTCCTTGGCGGTGCAGACGCTGCCATCGCTGCAGGCCGCGCCGTTGCCGGAAGCCACGTGTTTGCAGCTGCCCGACTTGGAGTCGCAGGCGTCCGCGGTGCAGTCGTTGCCGTCTTCGCAGGTCTTGGTGTAGCCGATGCACGACGCCTTGCCACCGGCCTTTCCGCAGCGGCTGAATGCCGTGCAGGGGTCGCCGTCGTCGCAGATCGCGCCGTGTCCGACGAACGAGCAGTTGCCGCTTTTCGCGTCGCATCGGTCGAATGTGCAGGCGTTGCCATCCGTGCACTTGCGTACACCGCGACACCAGCCGTCTGTGCAGGCGTCTTTGACCGTGCACGCCTTTGAGTCGCTACACGCCGCGCCATCCTTCTTCATCGTCGTCGTGCAGGTCGCGTTGCTCTTGTCGCACATCGGCGCGAAACACGGCCCGGCGGTGCCGCAGTCGGCGTCTTTGGCGCATTCGGCGGGCGTGCCTGGCTTGGTCGCGGCGATCAGCTTGGGAAAACGCGTCTTCGACCATTTCTGCGCGCCGATTCCCAGCGCCAGGTCAGCGTTTGTGCCCCAACACCACGTCGAGCCGTCCCTGGCGAGCGCGCATGTCTGGCGATAACCGGACGCGACTTTGGCCACGGGCGTCATCTTGACGATCCTCGCGACGGCCGACGACTTGTAGTTCGGATCTCCGGTCTGGCCATACGTGCCCCAGCCCCAGCAGTAGACGACATGTTTGTTGGTCACAGCGCACGTGTGATAGCCGCCGGCCGAGATGTTGATCACGCCTGACAAGCCCTTGACGGCGACAGGGATGGCCGACGATTTCGCGACGCCCGAGCCCAGCTGCCCGCTGGTTCCGCGACCCCAACAGACCACGGTTCCGTTCTTCCGAATCGCGCAGGCATGGTGGCCGCCGACGCTCACCGAAACCGCATCGTCGAGCCCAACGACGGGTGCCAGGTGGCCATGGACGCTGACGTAGCCGCGGCCGAGGTGTCCGTTGTCATTGCGCCCCCAGCAGAGCACGCGTCCCTTGTCGATCGTGCAGTTGCTGTACCAGCCGCCGACGAGCTCACCGTTGAGCGCGATGTCGACGTGGGTCGTGGGCTTTGTGTAGGTCGACGACCCGCGATTGGTGACCGTGCGGTAGCCGTTGTAGCCCGAACACCGAACGTGCCCGTCGCGCCCGCCGTAGCAGGTATGCGAGACACCAGCTCCAATCGAGCCAGCGCCCGTGATGCCGGCCGACACGGGCAGGTTGCTTGACGCCTTCTTCCCGTGGCCAAGCTGTCCGCTGGTACCGCGTCCCCAGCACCTCGCGGTGTCGTCGTGCCCGCCCGCGCAGTAGTGATAGAGCCCCGCGGACAGGCGTGCGCCTCCAGCGAGGCCGGTTACCGGTCCGATAGCGCCCGATGCCGCCTTCGAACCGCGCCCGAGCTGGCCGTCCTTGTTCCGCCCCCAGCAGTGGACCGTCGCGTCGAAGCGGCGCAGGCAGCCGCCGGTGTAGCCCGAGACAATATCGGTCGCATAAGGAGCGAGACATGCGCCGCCCTTGCAGAAGCGGCCGCCACCGCACGCGGTGTACAGCGGCTTGTTGGTGGCCTTGCATGAGCCGGTTTTCAAGTCGCAAGCGGAGGTCGCGCATGCGTGACCGGTACACACGATGGGCTTGCCGACGCATTTGCCCGCCGCGCATTGGTCGGTTGTGCACTTGTTACCGTCGTCGCATTTGCCCGTGTTGTTCTTGGACGAGCAGCCCTTGCCCGGATCGCACGCGTCATCGGTGCAGGGGTTGTTGTCATCGCACGATACGGACGCTCCGACACACTTGCCGCCCTTGCAGGCGTCCTTTTCGGTGCACTTGGAGCCGTCGTCGCAGGGCTTGGAGTGGCTGGTTGATTGGCAGCCCTTGGCCGCGTCGCACGCGTCGTCGGTGCAGGCGTTCTTGTCGTCACAGTCAACCGCTTTGCCAGCGCACTTGCCGTCCTTGCAGGCGTCCTTTTCGGTGCACTTGGAGCCGTCGTCGCAGCTCTTGGTGTTGGTCGTCGCGGTGCACGCGCCGGAAGGCAAACACGCGTTGTCGGTGCACAAATCACCGTCGTCGCAGCTTTTGTCGCTCGAGCAACCGGCATCCATTGGTCCAGCGTCTTCGGCCGTGTCGGCGCCGGTCGCATCGGGAGACAGTGCGTCGCTTGAGCCGGCGTCAGACCCACCTGAATCCGCTTTGCTCGAATCATCCGCAGCCGATGCCGCGTCCACGGTCGTGGTGCTGTCCGTTTTCGGCGTTGCGTCTGCCACCGACGCGGTGTCTGTTCCGGCCGATGTGTCTGGCGTGGTCGCCGCGACGTCCTTGGTTGCGCCCGCATCGACCGGCGCGGATGAGTCAGTTGTCGCGCCCGCCTCGACCGTGGAGGTTGTGTCCGGCGTTTCCTGGCTGGCATCGACCGTCCCGGACCCGGCATCGGCAGCCGTAGCTGCGTCCTCGCCGGTCGCCGTGTCGTCTCCGGTCGCCGTGTCGTCTCCTGTCGCCGTGTCGTCTCCGGTCGCCGTGTCGTCTCCTGTCGCCGTGTCGTCTCCGGTCGCCGTGTCCTCGTCAGCGAGCGTGGACTTGTCGCCGTCCGCCGGATCGTCCGAGCAAGCGGAGAAGGTGAATGCCCCCGCCACGAGCACGTGCACGAGCAGAGACTGCGACGCATGCCAAGCACGTCGTCGCGTCGTGAAGCGAACGTTCATGAGTTGATCCGGCGCCAGAGCAGCGGCCTGTTGGAGGAAGGGCGAGCGCGGCCGCATTGTACCATGGGGCCGGGCAGCGCAACCACCGATCCGACATGGGCCCTTGCCGCGCGCCGCGTGCGACTTAAGATGTGCGCAGCCTGGACCGTCCCGGGCGGGAGAGCGCATGTACGGACCCTACCCCGGACGTCCCCATTTCTCCGTCGTCGGCATCCCCGTGCACGTCTCGATGTGGCACCTGGTGTTGATGGGCGTGCTCTTCTACAGCTTCCTGCGCGCCGACGCGGCGTTGGGCATCGGCGTCATCATCATCGCGAGCTTCTCGGTGCTCATGCATGAGCTCGGACACGCGTTCGTCAGCAAATACTTCCGGCTGCAGCCACGCGTCGCCCTCGTGGGTTTCGGCGGCCTTTGCTACCACGAACCTGCGCGACGCCCACGCGACGAGTTCCTGATCACGGCGGCCGGACCGGCGATCAATTTCGCGCTCGCCTGGGTGCTTTCGCTGCTGATGCCGAGCGACAAGAGCATGCTGTCGGAGATCGTGTGGCTCGGGGTGCAAATCAACATCATCTGGGGCGCGTACAACCTGCTGCCGATCTACCCGCTCGACGGCGGCGTCCTGACCCGCGTGGTGCTGCGCAAGTTCATCCCCCGCGGCGATAAGGCCGACCGCATCACACACTGGGCCGGCGTGGTCCTGGGCGGAGCCATCGCGCTCTGGGGCGTCGCCGCGGGACAATTCTTCGTCACGATCATCTTGGCGTTCGCGGCCTTTGAAAACTGGCAGATGCTGCAGCAGCTCGGTCGTTCGCCAGTTGCGCATGAAACAAAGAAACACGCGTCGGTTCGTGAGCTCCTCGATAGGGCACGCGCGGCCTACGGAAAAGGCGACTTCGAGACGGCCGTGCGCAGCTGCCACCAGGCCCGCGCCCAACCCTACTTGTCGATCGACGAGATGCGGCACGTCTGGCACATCCTCGCGCTGTCCTCGACCCGCCTGAACAACTACGAAGACGCGATTCGCTACGCCCAGAGGCTCCCTGCAAGCGCCGAAATGGCCCAGGTTGCCGCCGTTTGCCTGCGCGCCCTCAAGGACCCGAGCAGGATTGCCGAGTTCCTCGCGACCGACGCCGCCAAGTTGCTCCCTCCCGACCAGCGCGAATCGTTGCTGGTGCTCGCGCGTTCGGCAGGCGACGCCCAGGCGTAGCGGCCGGTTCCACGATCGTCCGAGCGCTTCCGACACACCTCGCTGTCGGCGGCGCTGCATGCGCGCCACAAACCGGATCAATGCGCTGTTGACAGGCCCCGGTGCGGCCTCAATCATCGCGAGCCCGAATCAGGAGTGACCATGTTTATTCATCGTTTTCATGCCGTTGGTGGCGCCGCGGTGGCCACCCTCGTTGCCGCGATGCTGCTCGCACCGCCGGCCGAAGCGAAGAAGAGCAAGGTCAAACCCAGGGACGACGCCAACCACATCCTGATGGCGGGTGTGAAATCGGCGGACTTCACGGCGCGCGCGATGGCGTACGAAGGCATCGCGTTCAACAAGCGCAACAAGGCGCTCAAGCAGACGCTCAAAGACGGCACGGATGACCCGCAGTGGACCGTCCGGGCCGGCATCGTCCGCGCCTACGTCCGGCTCCGCGACAAGTCATGGAAGAAGCTGGTTCACGACGCGCTGATTCGCCCAACGCTGCGCACCCACGAGGTGTTGCCGGTGCTCGAAGTCGTCAAGCCCAAGCAGGCCATCGCGGCGATTCTCTCGGTCCTTGTCGACAAGGAACACGAGCGCCAGAACGCCATCGCCGACGGCCTGTTGCGGGCCAACCCCAAGTACCTCGCCACGCTCGTCAACGCCGCGGTGGGCAACAAAGATCCCCTGGCGCGCGAAGCCGGGATGCGCGTCATCAAGCAGCTCGACATCGATCGGCACGCCGCCCATCTCGTGCCCATCGCCAAGAAGAGCGGCAAGAAGCCCGAGGTCATCAAGGCGATGGTCGCGCTGGCTGCCCGCGCGCGCCCCGGCGACGACACGACGTTCCTCAAATACCTCAAGACCAAGGACCCTGCGCTTCGCAACCTGGTGACGCTCGCTCGCGCGCGCCAGGGCGATAAGTCGGTCGGCAAAGACGTGCTGAAAATCGCCGCTGCAGCCCAGGGAAAGGCCCGAGTCAAGGCGCTCAAGACCTACCGCGCGATCGCTTCGAGCGCGCATTCCAAGACGGTTCGCGGGCTTCTCGGTCCCAACCCCGACGGTGCGCTCGCCTTGTCGGTGTACGAGATCCTCGCGCTACAGGGCGATCGCTCGATGGCCAAAGACGCCAGCGCGCTCGCGTCCGGCACCAACGTTCAGCTGCGACCTGCGGGCGTCTATTACCTCGGTCGCGTCGGTGGCGCCGGTCGCCTGCGCGAGATGCACCAGTACCTGTCCGACGGCATCTCCGACGTCCGCATCGCCGCAGCACGGGTGCTCGGTTTTATCGCGTCGCCGATCTCGGTAGGTCCCTTGCGCGAAGGCCTCGACCACGAGAAAGACCCGCAGGTCCGCATGGAGTTGCTGCGCGCGCTGACCTCGATCCGCCACAAGAAAGCGGTCGAAACCCTGATGTTCTACACCCGCGAGCGCGACAACGAGATTCGCCGCCTCGTGGTCCGTGCCCTTGCGGACTCGGGTGAACGCGCCGCCCGATCAGGTCTACAGGCCGCCCTCCGCGACCGGTCCCCGGCCGTGCGCGTCGAAGCCGTCCGTGGCTTCATCCTCAGCGACCCCGCCAACTCGGTGAAGGTCTTCAAACGCGCGCTCAGTTGGCTGCCCCAAGGCGCGCTTCTCAAACTCACCCGCGAGTTTGGCGAGGCGATGGAGAGCTACGTTGAGCTGGCCCTGTTCAACCGCCGCTACGAGATGCGGGAAGAGGCCATCGCTGCCCTCGCGCTGATCCCCAAGAAGCAGGCTGCGCTGCTCAAGAAGGTGCTGTCCGCCACCGATGACGCCGACCTGCGCATCCGCGTGCTGACCCGTTTGTTCGACATCGAGGGCAAGAAAGTCGCGACCGAGGTGAAGTCGCTCGCCCTGTCTTCGAACATCCGCGTGCGGCTCGTCGCCATCCGCATGTTGGGCAAACTCAAGCGCGACAAGGAAGCCAAGCAGCTGCTCGTGAAGTTCATGGCTGAAGCCAACCAGCGCGTTCGCATCGCTGCGGCGCTCACGTACCTTGGCGGCTGATACACCCGAGCGCCTTTCGCTGGGCGCTCCCTGACCGACCGCTGCGATGACCGGTCGCGCTGTCCCCCGTCGTGACGTTCATGCAAGGCACAATTGCCCGAATTCATGGGTTTGCTGGCGCCGGATGGCCGACCTGTCTCGCCGTTGCCATCACCGTTTTGTGCGCGTGCTCCCAGCCGTCGTCGCCAGCTCCGGCCGCGGTGGATCCCGAAGTTGCCGCGAAGGCCGTCCTGCTCGGGACCGGCAAGACCTGCGAAGACGATCGAGGCTGCGGTAAAGCGCCCGCGGCCGGCGCGTGTCTGCTCGGCACCTGTTTTGGCTTGTTGACCTCGGACAGCCCAGCGATCCGCACCGTGCTTGTCGAGCGACTTGGCCAGCTGACCCCGCAGACCCAGGCGTTCGCCGAGCGCGCCCTCCTCAACGCGCTTGGCCACGAAGACACGAGCCGCCGCGCCCAGGTCGCTGCGATCGAAGGCATTGGCGAGCTGCTCCGCAATCGAGACCACGCGCAGTGCGGCGAGGCCTGTACCGCGTTGCGCCGATTCATGAAGTCGACCGATGTCCTGCTTGCGACATCCGCGCGGCTCGCCCTGGCCAATCGGGCCGATGAGACCGTGCTCGACGCGCTTCTCGATGACCTGCGTCTGGGCACCCCGCACCTGGCGGTAAGTGCGGCTCGGGGCGTCATCCCGTATTGCGGCACAACCCACAAAACGCGCGTCATCGGCGCGCTGCAGAAGCTCGCGGGGACCAGCGACGCCACCCTGGCCGCGGTCGTCGCCACGACGCTGAAGACGTGCAACGGGGCTGCCAAACGTCCTCCATCATCGACGCCCACCGCTGCTGCTCAAGCGGCGCGCGCGTCCAGGCTTTCGTCACCATGAACCACGTCCCAGCGCTCTCCTTGTCGCCAGCCGCAGCTCGTTTCCTTACCGGTATCGTGTACTTTTGCGCCGTCGCCTTGCCCGGCTGCAACAAGGAAAAGGCGCCCGAAGCCACGGCCGCCGAGACAGGTCCACGGGCGCCCTCGCCGCCCGCGGTCGGCGACGAACCGGGCCCCTACGTCTTGCGCTATTTTTCGCCCACTACAGGTGAGCTCATCGTCGCCCGCAAGGTCAGCGGCGTGCCCGTGGCCGCGCGAAAACAGGTCCTCGTGGTGCCCGACGACGCCAACAAGCTCGGTCCCTGGCTGTTCGTGGCGGATCTGACGAAGAAAGAAGGCGACAGCTATCCGGTGCGCACCGTCGACCGCGGCGAGCTCGAAAAGCAGCACGCTGCCGTGCGCCCTGCCTCCGCCTCACCAAGCACCGCCCCCACCGCCACCGACGGCGAGGTCATCCTCTACAAGACAGCGTGGTGCGGCTATTGTCGCAAGGCTTCGGAGTACCTGCGCCTCAAAGGCGTGCCGTTCATCGAAAAGGACCTTGAGCGTGACGCCGGCGCCCGCGAAGACATGCTGACACGGGCCAAACAGGCCGGCGTACCCGCTTCCTCGCTCGGAGGCGTGCCGATTCTCTACATCAAGGGTCGGATCCTCACCGGTTTTTCGCGCGATGCCATCGACGCGGCGTTGGCTGGTTGAACCGCCGGATCAGCGCGCCAACGCCGTGTAGAGGCGTCGTCGGGCATCTGGAAACAGGTGCTTGAACCGGATTTCGAGGGCCAACTGCAGGGGATCGCGGCGAACGACTTCGCCCAGCGCGCGCACATCGCCGCCGGGAATGCCGATGTCGACCCACACGAAGCGACCCAACTCGACATCGCCAACGCCTTCGACGTCCACGCCGTCATCGTGAACCGCACCCGTTGCCTCCGCCTCGTGGCCGCCGTGACTCGACGAACCGCGTAACAATACGGGATAGCTGGGGCGTTTGGCGGTCTGAGCGGGGATGCGATCCGTGGGGCGTTCGGCCATCTGCGGACTCCTCGGCGAGCGTAAATGTCGCGTCGGAGCCGATAATCGAGCAGGGTGGCCGCCGGTCAACAAAACCGTGGCGGGAGGTCGGAGCGAAAGTCAGTCGATCTCGAGCCCGCCGCCATCGAACGGGTCGCCGTGCGGCGCGGGCATCGGAGCGGCGGGGGCAGGCGACGGTGACGACCGTGCAGGCTCGCGTTGGGACGGTGGCGCAATCGCCGGATCCGGGTCGGGCACAGCCATCGGCGCGGCTTGCACGGGTTGGCTGCGTTCGGCGGCGGTGAGCCGGACTTCGGTGCCATCGACCCCCCGTGCGTACACGTGGGTACCATCGACGCGTAGTCGGCCAAGCTCGGCGGGACCACCTTTGCCCTGCAATTCGCGGATCAGCGACGTGAAATCCAGGTTCAAGAGGCCCGCAACCGGGTCGCCGCCACCGGCCTGGCGCGGCGGAGGGGCGGCCGATTGGGCACCACCCTTGGCGATCGCGGCGACGGCGGCAGCCATCATCATGCCGAGGTGGTCGGGGTCATGGCCTTTGAGCGCGGCGGCGATGTCGTCGAGGCTCCCGTGGCCGCCCTGGACCTTGCTGGAGAGCTCGCGCGTCATCTCGGCGCGGTCGGCCTTGACGCCGATCAACACGGCGCCGTCGAAGGATGCGCCGGTGAGGTTCGCGTCGCTCAGGTCCACGTTGACCAACACCGCGCCAGAAAACGACGCGCGGAGCAGGTTTGCGTGCCGCAGGTTGACGTTGCAGAGCACGGCGCCGGTGAGGTTGGCGTTGTCGAGGACAGCACCGCCCTGACGCGGATCCGAGAAGCTGCAGCCGAGGAGCAGCGACTCGGTCAGGTTCGTGTGGTTGAGGTCGCACGTCGTGAAATGGCAGTCCGACAGCACGGCGCGGCTGAAGTTGCTGTTGGTGAGCGGCGTCTCCGTGAAGCGGCAGGCCCGGAGCACCGACCGCGGCCACTGCAGCGCCTGCGCAAGCGAGTTGCTGACATCGCACGCTTTGAAACGGCCGCCCTCAAACCGCGTGCCCATCATCTCGACGCCGCGGGCGTGCCAGCGCTCCGCCACCAGGCCGAGAATCTCGACGCCGGTTAGCTTGGTGCCGAGCATTCGCACGTGGTTGAGACGCACGTTGCGAAAGTCGCTGGGGCTGAGTTGACACGGGCCGACCTGGAGTCGATCGACACGGCCCGATTGCAACGCGTGGCGGAGGTCGCGCGCGTTGTCGATACGCTGGAGGTCGCTCATGGCGGCGGACTTTACCACCGGGCAACGGGGACCGAAACCCGGCTTGCTCGCGATCGTTGAACGCGGTCGTTGCTGGCCAGATGTCAAAGGCTTCGCTACGCTTGCCGCAGCCGGATGGTCGTGCAAACGCGATGCGCCGCCCGGTTCATACCCCCCATCGGTCCTTCGCCGTCGATGTCGGTGAACGCCCGCGCAGCGCCCCTCCCCAGACAGCATGTCCTCACCAGCGAAGAAATCGATCTCGGGTCGCAGACGCGCGAGCGGCGTGCGTCGTCGGATCTCGCAACGTCATGAGACCGATCCGTTGATCGGTCAAACCATCGACGAAGAGTTCGAGATCATTCGCGGCCTGGGTTCGGGCAGCCACGCTGACGTTTTCATGGCCAAGCAGCGCTCGATGGGCGACCGGCTCGTCGCGCTGAAGGTGCTTTCCCGTCCCTACCTCAACTTGCGCGAGGCCGATTTCCAGCGAGCGGCCCGCGCATTGAGACGCGAGGGGATGTTGCTGGGCGCGTTTCACGCCAGCTGTTTTATCGACGTCTATTTGACCGGCACGCTCGACGACGAACGCCCCTATCTCGCGATGGAGTTCGTCCAGGGGCCCACGCTTGCGAAGATGATCGGCGAGCTGAGCCGGCTCGATGTGTTCACGGCGATGAACCTGGCCGAGCAGATCGCGGAGGGACTCGCCGAACTTCACGCCGCCGGCTACGTCCACCGTGACGTGACGCCCTCGAATATCATCGTCGCCGAGTCCTCGCTGGGCGCTCTGTCCTGCAAGATCTTCGACTTCGGCACCGTCACCAAGACGGTTGAGAAGGAAGATCGCCACCGCAAAGGTTATGACCCCGAGCATCCTCTCGGCACCGCCGCATACATGAGTCCGGAGCAGGCGCGCGCCGGTCGCGTCGATGGCCGCGCGGACCAGTTCGCATTGAGCACGATGGTCTACGAGATGGTCACCGGAGCGCGGCCGATCGCCCTCGCAGCGCCCGGCCCACGCCCGCTTCTGGAGTACTTGCGCGGTTACGGACCGATCCCCCAGGAGCCGGTCGACGCCAAGCACTCCTTGCCGGCGAGCCTGGCCCGCGCGATTCACCGCGGCCTCGAACGTGAGCCTGAACGTCGTTTTGCATCCATGGCGGAATTCGCCAACTCTCTGAGCGACACGCGGCGCAAAGCGCTGGCGGTGACCGACATCAAGGCGCCGCGATTCCTCAAGCGTTTCTTCGGCGTGTCGGAGCGGCCAGGCAGCGAGTGACCCCGGAGAAGAGCCTTTGAAGAGTGCCGTGGCTATCGCTGCGATCGTGGCGGTCGCGGCGTTGTCGTTGCTCGCTTTGTGGCGCGCCCTGCGTGCGTGGGGCGTGATCCAGGGACCGGCTCGATCGCTCGGGCCCGAGTACGACCTGCGCCGCACGATGCTCGACGACGATCGCCTGCGGCATCTGCGCGGCCTGCGCGAGGTCCAATTCGACTACGACACGGGCAAGATCGACGAGACGGACTACACGAAGCTGCGCCAGCGTCACGAACGCGCGGCCGCGGTGGCGATCCGATCGCTCGAAGCCCTCGACACGGAACGCGCCGAATGATCGCGACGAAATCCGTTGTCGCCGCATCGCTCTATGTCGCCGTACTCGCGACGGCAGGCATGGCCCACGGCGCCGAATCCGCGCCGTTGCCGGGGACCGTCACACCCTCCTTGGCCGAAAACCGCCCCACTGGGCTGCTGATTCGGTTCGTCGACCGCGACAGAGATGGCATCGCCAAGGCGTCGACCGAGACCGCGTTGACGCTTGTGCATTTTCGTCAATCTCCGCAGGCCGAAGGGCGCGCCGAGGAATCCACCACAGAAACCGTCAAGACCGACCGCGATGGCGTTCTCCGCCTGCCCCAGGCCGGTCCGCGTGACCTGCGGGCGTTGCGCTTCGAAGAGGCCGGCGAAACCGTGGAGGTACGCCTGCGCGGCCGGGGTTCAATGGACGTCGCCCGGTACGCAGCGGAGCTCACCGACGACGACGTGTCGCTGGATGTCCGCATCAACATGAGCGTTCGCGACAGCGGCTGCTCGACGTGGATCGAGTACACGTTCGCCACCACCAAACCGGGCGTGCGCAAGTGGACAAAAAAGGCCCCGCTGATCCTTCCGATTCTTGCGCCGGCCGTGCGCGACACCGTGTTGGACCGCGGCGCGATCATCCCGGCGACTAAGGACGTCGAGGTCCAGTCGCGCGACGCCGTCAAGGTGCATCGCATGGCTGGAGGGCTCGCGCTTGTCGGGTCTGTGGCTCCGGGGAGGCCGGCGACTTTGCGCGTGCACTACGCCGTCAAGATCGCGTCGGACAGCGTCGATCTCGGCCTGCGCGGGGTGGTCGGCAAGACCTCGTTTGCCATCGCGACAATCGCCGTGCCGCCGGTGCGCATCCGCATGGACGTCAACCGCCCGGCTCGCGTCGCGACCTACCAGGAAGGACGTGAGCGCTTCACCGGAATGAGCCTCGTTCATCCGATCGGGCGCGGAGAGGTCGCAGTCGTGCGGATCCTCGATTTTCCTGCGCGGGCCGCCTGGCCAGGTCGGATGTTGGGTAGCGCCGCGGTCGCGATGGTCATTGCAGCCGGCGCGTTCGGGTTCGGAGCGTGGCGGGGGCGTTCGTGACGCGCGCACGACTGGCCGCGCGGCAACTCGCATGGGCCGCCGGCCCTCGTTACGTCCTCCTTGATCTCGCACTCGCGCTCAAAGGTGGCGAATTCGTCGTGCTGAGCGGCGCGAACGGTTCGGGCAAGACCACGTTGATGCGCCTGCTCGGCGGGCGCATGCGTGCCACGGGCGGCACAATCGCCCTCGACGACGCGCCGCTTCCGACCCTCGATCCGGGTTACGTCGGCCGTCGCATCGGCTGGCTCGGCCACAAGCCCGGGCTCTATCTCGACCTGACCGCGCGAGAAAACGTCGTGTTGTTCGCTCGGATCGCCGGTGCCGCCGTGTCATCTGCCGAGGTCGACGAGCTCCTCGACACCGTCGGTCTGCGCCGCGCTGATCGCGACCGTCCCGTTCGCCAGTTCTCTCGCGGGATGCAACAGCGGGCGGGACTGGCACGCGTCATGGCGACCAGCGCTGACGTATGGCTCTTCGACGAACCGACAACCGGCTTGGACCACGACGGCCGCGCGATGCTGTTGCAGGTCCTACGCGACAGGGCCGACGCCGGAACTGCAATCCTTGTCGCCAGCCACAACCACGAGGTCATCAACGTCGCCGATCGGCACCTGCACCTGGTCGACGGCCGCCTGCAGGACGCCGCGTGAACGGCCTCCGACTCGCCGGCGTGCTCTTCGCCAAGGACCTGAGGATCGCCGCGCGGTCCCGCGAAGTCATCGGCTTCATGGTGCTTTTTGCCATCCTCTGCGTGCTGGTATTCGCCTTCGGATTCCTGCGAGAGGGCGCCAGCGCCGACGAGTTCGTTCCCGGCGTGCTCTGGGTGACCCTTTTGTTCTCGGGCACCGTCGGGCTCCTGCGGCTTTTCGGCCCGGAGGAAGAGGGCGGCACGCTCGAACTTGTCGCAACGTCCCACGCCGGCGCGTGGCCGTTATTCCTCGCCAAAGCCGGTCTGCAGCTGCTCTTCACCGGCATTGTGACCGCCGTGGTCCTGCCACTGACGCTGATCTTCTTCCAGGCGACGCTACAGGGTGCCGGAGCGCTGATTCTCGCCCTCGTCCTCGGCCTCGCGGGCACCACTCTGGTCGGGACGCTCTGTGCGGGCTTGCTCATCGGCGTGCGAATGCGCGAGGTGCTGTTGCCGCTGGTCCTCTACCCAACGGTGGCGCCGCTGCTGATCGCGGGGGTCAAGACAACGGCGCTTTGCCTCTCCGGAGCGCCGATCGAAGAGGCTTCAACCTGGTTGCTTCTGATGGCCGTTTTCGATGCAGTATTCGCGGCTTTGGCCCCTTGGTTGCACGGGCGCGCGCTCGGCATTTGACGACGTGGGGCACGCCGACACCACCCCCCTCATCAAACCCTTTGGTTTCTGCACGCAACGCGCTAGTGTCCGGGCTCCCGCAGTTGCGCGGGGCTCGCAGCGCCGGACGTCTCAACGGGACGCCGGGTCGCGAGAAAACGGATTCTCAGCCGAACGGCAAGGACGTCCACACTTCCACATTGGGCCACCCGCCTCAGCCAAGAGGCACCGCCCACCTACTGCCCGCGACCCCGACGGGGTTCACTGGAGTAACTCATGCCTAATCGTCGACCCTTCGACCATATTGGTAACTTCAACTTTAAGGTCGAAATCGAAGGTGTCACCACCGGCGCATTCCGCAACGTCGAAGGTCTCGATTCCGAGACCGAGATCGTGGAATACCAGGATGGCGACGACCTCATTCTTCGTAAGCGCCCCGGCCGCACCAAGTACAGCAACGTCACGCTGAAGCGCGGCTACATCAACAACACCGAGCTGTGGGAGTGGCGCAAAGCCGTTATCGACGGCAAGGTCCAGCGCAAGTCCGGCTCGATCATCATGTGTGATGACGCTGGCGCCGAGATCATGCGCTACAACTTCTTCGAAGGTTGGCCGTCCAAGTGGAAGGGCTTCACCCTCGACGGCAAGGGCACCGACGTCAACGTCGAAGAGCTCGAACTCGTCGTCGAAAAGCTCGAGCGCGGCTAGACCGAACCGCTTGAACTTCCCGTTCAACGCGACGCCCGTCCCGACTCTGGGGCGGGCGTCGTGGGTTTTGGGTGATTTGAGATGACAGCGCTTGAGATTCTACAGCGATCCAACCCCGCCGCGGGCACCTGTCGCCTGATCGGATGTGAAGTGTCGCTGTACAGCGGCAAAGCGCGCTCGTACCTGCGCCGTCGCGGTGTGCCGTTCGAAGAGATCCTGAGCACGCGGGCGGTCGTCAACGGTTTCGTGGCGCCCACGACCGGTCTGCGCATGGTGCCGGTCGTCCAGTTCCCAGACGGCAGTGTGGTGCAGGACACGACAGCGATCATCGATCGCTTCGAGTTTGGGGACGAGCGCTGCTACCCCGTCGACCCGGTTCGGCGATTCGTCAGCCTGCTGCTCGAGGTTTTTGGCGACGAGTGGCTGTTGATGCCCGCGATGCACTACCGGTGGGCATACAAGCGCAAGAACATGCCGCTCGTGCTCCGCGAATTCGGTGAACTCGTAGCCCCGGAGCTCCCCCGCGCCGCTCATTTTGCCGCGGGCGTCGTCCTGGCGGCCTATTTCGGTGGTGGCTACGGGCCCTTTCTCGGTATTGACGCTGCGACCCGGCCCGCTATCGAACACAGCTATGAGGAGTTCCTCGACGAGTTCGAGGCGCACCTTCAGCAGCACGATTTCCTGCTCGGAGACCGGCCGTCAATCGGTGATTTCGGGTTCATCGCTCCTCTCTACGCGCACCTTTATCGCGATCCTGCCCCCGGCGAGTTGATGCGACGACGCGCTCCAGGTGTCGCGCGTTGGGTCGAACGGATGATCGATGCCGACACCTCAGCCAACGCGCTGAGCGCCGAACACGAAGGTTCGCCAACCGACGTTCCGTCGACGTTGTTGCCGCTTCTGCGCCGTTTCTTCGGTGAATTCGGTCCCATCATGACGGCCTGCATGGACGCCATCGGCGACTGGACCGACGCGCACCCCGATGCACCTCGACTGCCTCGCACGGTCGGTCGCCACGCGTTCGAGATCGACGGCGCGGCCAGCAAACGAATGGCGCAGACGTTCACCCAGTGGATGTGGCAACGGCCCCTGTATGCCTACCTGCAACTCCACGACAAAGACCGCACCCGCGCCGACAAGTTGCTCGCCGCCACGGGTGGCACGGAAACGCTCGCCGCACGTCCTCGGGCGTGGCTCCGTCGCGTCAACAACAGGCTCGTGGTCGCAGACTTCGAAGCGATGGCGGGCCCCGGGGGCGCCAACGCGCCAGCCCCGACCGGTGGCGACCTCGGGAGCCCGCCCGAGCACAGCGATCGAGCTGCAGCACAGGTTTAGGCGTGGCAGCAAGCAGACGCGCCGACCGGATCGCCAAGGGGTCCCAGGCCCGATTGGAAGTCGCTGACTGAGCGATAGGCCGGGTCCGAGCGACCCGAACCCGAACCCGAACGCGAACTCACACCCTCACCGGGCGCCGCTGTGCTTGCGGATGAGGCCCGTGAGCATGGCCGCGACCTTGTCGGCCGCCGCCAGCAGCGCTTCGGCTTCGGCGGCCGGCACCAGACCAGGCGCCGCGGCCAGCTCCACCGCCACCGCCGCCTCGCACGCTTCGCCCCGCGTCTCGTTGAAGCGCTGCCGCTTTTCACCGGCGTTGAGTCGGTTGGCGCTAAGTAGAAACTCACCACCTCATGCCGCCTCCTTCTGCCGAATACCGACGTCAGTTTCGTTCACCGTGGTCGCCGCAGGCGGTGGATGCTCTCCCCGATCAGCAGCGCCGGCGCCGTTGCCAACCGCCGCAGCTGATCGGCCAGGTCGCGGTCGCCTCGCGGGATGCACTCATCCCGAGAGGGGCGCCGATCAGCCGGCGTTGAGGAGGCCCGAGGAGCGAGTGGGTGTTCGGGTTCGGGTTCGCGTTCGGGTGCTGATGCCCGGCCACGTCCCCGGACAAGGAGTCCGTCATGGCATCACCAGGACTGGCACGACGCCTGTGCGGCTGAACGGGATCCGGGGCGGCTTTCCCCTTTGTTTGGCCTTGTGGCACCCTCTGCGCCCATGGCGAACGTCCCCGTCAAACGCCCGACTGCGCTCCTTGCCTTCTTCCTCGTGTCGGCGTTGCTGATGGAGGTTTTGCTGTTCATGGTGGGCACCTATCCGCCGCCCGATCGCATCCTCGGCGTCGTCCAGAAGATCTTCTATATCCACGTGAGCTCGGCGTTCGCGATGCTGCTCGCGCTCAGTTGCGGCTCGGTTTTCAGCCTCGTCGACCTCGTCAAACAGAACGACAAGAGCGACGCCATCGCCCGGGCCTGCATCGAAGTTGGCGTGCTCTTCGGCGCCGTTGTCCTGACCACGGGACCGCTGTGGGGGCGTAAGTCCTGGGGCGCGTATTGGACCTGGGAGCCGCGACTGACCCTCACGCTGCTGACGGAGTTGCTCGCGATTTCCGTTATTGCCGTGCGCGACCTTGCGCCGACAAGTGACGTCGGTCGGCGCGCTGGATCGGCGATGGCGGTCATGGCAGCGCCAGCCGCGTACCTGATTCATGTCGCCGTCCGGCTATGGGGTGGCAACCATCCGCAGGTCATCCAGGGCGGCGGTGGTGGCATCCAAAGCGCCGAAATGCGCCACACATTCATCGTTGGAGTGATCGCCGTGCTTCTATTCGCTGGTTCCCTCGTCGCCATTCGGTACCGCGGTTTGCGCTTGGCTCAGACGGCTGCTGACCTCCGGCTTCGCCTGTCCGCCCACGCCATCCGCGCGGGACGCGCAACCGCTGGTGTGATCGCGGTCGTGTTCGCGCTTTCGATCGCCTCACCCGACGCCGTCGCGGCGCCTTCGTCAGCCGGGGAAGCCGCTGCTGCGATGGACGAAAACCCGGCCAAGTCCACCGCCGCGTCAGCCGACAAGCCCGCTGACGCCAAGGCAGCTCCGGCTAAACCCCGCGATCTCTCCAAGTACAAAGAAGAGTCCGTCCCCGGCGGTTTGCTGTTGTGGCTCGCGTACCTGGTCGTGTGGGCCCTGATGTTCTTCTTCGTGTTCCGCATGATCCGCAGCCAGACGCGCGCCGCGGCTGAAATCCGCGACCTGAGCGAGCGCCTCGAGGTCATCGAGGAAGACAGCGCCGCCAAGAGCCAGGCATGACCAGCTCACACGTCTTTTTTATCCCGGCCATCCTGCTCGTCGGCGCGATTTTCGGCTACGTGATGGGCCGCAAGATGCTGCTCGCCGAACAGCAAGAGCGTCTGGAGGCCGAGCAGCGAAAGGCGAAACGTCGCGCGAAACGAGACGGGGCGCCGGCCGAACAACCGCACGACCACTAACCAGCTCCGCGACATCCGCAGCGAGGTGCTCGGCGAGCGCTACAACGTCGTCCCGGCGAGCTGAATCTTCGCAGGTTGAGAGCCTTGCTGCTGTCCAGCGCACTACTCGGGCTCGTCCGTTTGCAGCGGCTTGGGTACTTCGCGGCGCGGTCGTCGTGCGGGTTTGGCGCCGCCACGCGCTTTGGCTCCGAGGCCGATGTCACTCATCGTAACCATCGCTTTTGTGGGCTTCTTGCTCCACGGCTTGAGCGTCCATCCAATGTGCGCTTTCTTGACGTTGATCTCGCGCTCGACCTTGGGCGGCTTGGGAATGACGGACCAGCCCATCGCTTCGACCCGCGGCAGGCTTTCGACATCATCGAGCGGATCGTGCTCTTCCTCTTTGGCCGCCATCAGCGCTCTCCACGGCGGAAGGTCTCGCCCGACCCGCGCGTAGCCGCATTCTTGCGTTTGGCGAGCTTGAGACACCTTGCGTCCAGCTCCATCAGGTGCTCGACGAGCAACGGCATCACCGAGCTGAGAATCGCCAGGCCGGTCGGGTGGTATGCGGCGCGCAGCTGGGCGACGCGCTTGACGTCGATGCAGATCGATTCGGTGTTCGTTGCCGAGTAGATTTCGTACGGCGTCGGGCCTTCGTCGACGAAGCTCATCAAGCCGGCTATGTCGCCCTGTTCGTAGCTGAAGAGCTCGCGAACGATGCCGGTCTTTGTCACGCGCACGGTCATCGTGCCATCGACAACGACGAACGCGTGTTCAGCGGGAAGACCCTGGCGCTGAACGATCGTTCCACGGCTGAAGCGACGAACCTCGGCGTGCTCAAAGAGCGCGTTCATCTCCTCGTCCGACATGCGCGCGAACACCGAGTTTCGCTCGCGCAGCCAGGGAATGAATCGGCGCGGGTCGCGTGCCCGTCTACTGCTCTCGCTCTCGAGTTTGTCGCGGACCTGCGTCCTTTGCATGACGACCTCCACCACGTTGCGCGGCTGCTTAAAGAGTGCGACCAACCCCCCATCGGTTCAAGTGATCGTTGCGGCGGCGACGATCGTTTGGTCCACGGACCGAGGCGAAGCCGCCAGGGACGCAAGGTGCACGCGCGCCGCACGCTGTGGGAAGGTGCTGAAAGATGACACTTTTTCGGCACCAGGGGCCGGGCGCCGGCCCCTCAACGCAACAACAACCGACACCATGGTGGCATCCGAATGGACGCAGCCGTGATCGAGGCCGGTCGTTGCTTTTGGGTGCTGCGACCGGTGCTTGCAGCGTCGACAGGGACCGGCCACTCTTGCGCGTCGCGCCGACGAAGCGAGCGCGTGTTCATGGCGGGAGAATCCAAATGAGTGAAGACATTGGCAGCGAAGCGATGGGTGGTGATGCGGTGGCAGGGTCCCCGGAGTTGTCCATCGGCGCGCCGCTGAAAGTCGGTAAGATCGTTGAGCCTCGCGACACGTTGCCGCCGATCGAGGAGCACTTTCCATCGTCGGAGAAGGCGACACGAGGCGCCCTCGAAGTTCCCGTGCGCGTCATCACGCTGACCGATGGCACCAAGTACGACGTCTATGACACCAGCGGACCGCAAGGGATCGAGCCGCGCGTTGGCTTGCCCAAACGGCGCGCTTCCTGGATCGCCGAACGTGCCGATGTGCTCACACCGACGCAGTTGTATTTCGCACGGGAAGGGATCGTCACCCCCGAGATGGAGTTCATCGCTGTCCGCGAAGGTGTTCAGCCCGAGTTCGTCCGCTCCGAGGTTGCGCGCGGCAGGGCGATCATCCCGGCCAACATCAATCACCCCGAGTCCGAGCCGATGATCATCGGCCGCAAGTTCCTGACCAAGATCAACGCCAATATCGGCAACTCGGCCGTAAGTTCGTCGATCGAAGAAGAGGTCGAGAAGCTGCAGTGGTCGGTGCGGTGGGGCGCGGACACGGTCATGGATCTGTCCACGGGACCCGATATCCACCAAACCCGTGAGTGGATCGTGCGCAACGCCGCCGTTCCGATCGGGACGGTGCCGATCTACCAATGTCTCGAGAAGGTCAAAGGCAAGGTCGAAGACCTGTCGCTGCCACTTTTCCTCGAGACGTTGCACGAGCAGGCCGAGCAGGGCGTCGACTACTTCACGATCCACGCCGGCGTGCTGATGCGGTACATCCCGCTGACCGCCAATCGCGTGACCGGCATCGTGTCGCGCGGCGGCTCCATCATGGCCAAGTGGTGCTTGCACCATCACCGCGAGAACTTCCTGTACGAAGGCTTCGACGAGATCGCGAAGCTATGCGCCAAGTATGACGTCAGCTTCAGCCTCGGCGACGGACTGCGGCCCGGTTGCATCGCCGACGCCAACGACGAAGCCCAGCTTGCCGAGCTGCGCACGCTCGGGGAGCTCACCCAGGTTGCGTGGGACCGCCACTGCCAGGTGATGATCGAGGGCCCCGGCCACGTGCCGATGGACAAGATCAAGGAGAACGTCGAGCTGCAGCAAGATCATTGCCATGACGCGCCGTTCTACACCCTCGGGCCACTCGTGACCGACATCGCGCCCGGCTACGACCACATCACCAGCGCGATCGGCGCAGCGATGATCGGCTGGTGGGGCACCGCAATGCTCTGCTACGTGACGCCCAAAGAGCACCTCGGTTTGCCGGACCGCAAGGACGTCAAGGACGGCGTCATCGCCTACAAGATCGCCGCGCATGCCGCCGATCTCGCCAAGGGACACCCCGGGGCGCAGAAGCGAGACGACCTGTTGAGCAAAGCGCGCTTCGAGTTTCGTTGGCAAGACCAGTTCAACCTCTCGCTCGATCCGGTCACGGCACGCGATTACCACGATGAGACGCTGCCGGCCGACAACGCCAAGACCGCGCACTTCTGCTCGATGTGCGGGCCGCATTTCTGCTCGATGAAGATCACCCAGGATGTTCGCGACTATGCGCAAAGCCAGGGCGTGTCCGAAGACGAGGCGCTCGCCGCAGGCATGGCCGAGATGTCCGATCGCTTCAAAGAGGCAGGTGGCGACGTCTACATCGAGCGAGCGAAGGGCTGAAAGATGGACTCCATTGCGGCGTTGTTGGCGAAACTGTGCGCTCGATCCGGGGCGCGAACCGCCGGTTTGCTGGTTGGTGGCGCGCTTATCGCGTTGGCCGGCGGGTGTGCAGGGGCGCAGACGGCACCTCCCCAGGACAGCGAAAAGCCCGATGTCGTGAAGCCGGCTGAGCAGGCCCAGGACAAGCCCAAGAGCGACGACTCCGGCAAGCCAGCTGCTCCCAGGGCCAAGGGCGAAGAGGTGCCGCCCGATGGACACAGCGTCCACAAAGAGCACCAGGATCAGCAGCTGGGCAAGGATCCCGAATAGCGGTTGGGACGTTTCTTCAAACGAATCTAGATCGCAGCCCCCGGTCGCGCGTCCGTGCAAAGACACGGAGACGGGCCGGAGGCACCGATGCACAGCAAACGACGCAAATCGTCGGGTTCACAACGAACATGGTCAGAACACGACGAGCCCGCGCGCTGGCCCGCATCGGTCGCTGGTGACGGCAGCCTGCTCCTGGCTGGTGTTACCGTCGTCATGACGCTATGGGGCGGCGCTTGTTGGGCCGGGATGGCGCGGTTGTCGGCGGCCGCTCCGGTGCCGATGGCCGGGTTTGAAACGCTGCTTCTGACGCTCTTGGTCGCCGGACTCGCGGGGGTCTGCGTGACCTCTGTGACGCTTGCGATCGGCTGGATGCCAGCGTCGACGCTCGCCCGTTACGCCGCTGTCCTGCTGCATCCACGACGTCGTCGCTTCGCCGTCTTCGTCTACATCACGCCGCTGCTGGCATATTCGGTCTTCGCGCTGGTTGCCGAATCAATGGGCCCCCAGTCGGCATGGCTGGCGATGGGCGCGGCGACGTCAACCCTGCCGACCGCGCTCCTGTGGACTGTGCAATCGTGGGCCCTCGCTGCCCCGCGCCGAACCCAACGGCGTCGTCGTCATCGCGCGACAGCCACGCGTCAGCGACGTGTGCGTAGTTCCGGCGTTGCGGCAAAACTCGGCTAACTCGCGCTAAAGCGAATCGAGAAACGCCTTGAGGTCAGCTGCGTCGCGTTTGCCGAGCTTGCGATAGCGGCCGGCTGTCTCCGCCGCTTCCCCGCCGTGGAAGGCGAGCACGGTGTCCAGGCTCGCGGCTCGCTCGTCGTGCAGGTATTTCTTGCGGTGTCGGAGCCCCCACAGAGCGGGCGTGCGCCACTCGGTCGGGCCAGCTTTTCCGTCGTAGAGACCATCGCTTACGGCGGTGCCGAGGTCGTGGACGAGCATATCTGTGTAAGCGCCGGTGACGTGCCCCACGCGCGGCTTGTGGCAGCCGGTGCAGCCGAGCACCTGGAACGTCTTTTCGCCCCGGCGTTCGGCGGGTCCGATCGGGCCGCGCGGTGGCGGCGCCAGGCCGCGCACGAACGCATCGACGCGGGCGACATAGCCGACGGGTGCTTCGGGGTCTTTGATCTTGTCTTTGTCTTTTGGGGCGGCGCGCGATGCGCGGTTGGTGACGCCCATCTCGCCGAACAAGGCCGCTCCGATGAATCGCAACAGGTTGGGTTCGTTGCACTTGTGGCCGAAACGGGCAGGGCGCTTGCCGCCGGCAGGGTGGCCGCGTTCGTTGAGGACGCCGCTGATGCCGTCTTTATCCCGGTCGTTGGGGTCCGCGTGCGCTTTGAGCGCGTCGTCGGGCACCTCGTCGAGCAGACCGATGCCGTACAGGGGTGGCGTCCGGCGCCGGGGTGTCGTTGCCGCGATCTGCTGGGCCTTATGGCCGGCGATGGCGTATTTCTGCGTCCCGACTGTGTCCCTGGGATCGTCCGGGGGCGCGACCGTGGCGACCGAAACGCCCATGTCCGGACCGCCGCCGCCCGTATTTGGGTGGGAGTGGCAGTTGGCACATGCGCGTTCATTGAAGCCGGGGCCGAGACCCTGGGCGGGCTCGAACACCTGGCGAAATGCGCGTCGCCCGTCGGCGAAGTCGATCAACCCGCGCCACCCGAGGTCGCTTCGTGGGCCGCCGAGCTGTCCGGGCCGAGGCATGGCGCGCAGCTCGTCCCAGGACGCGGCGAGTTTGCCAATGCGCAGCGCATCCATCGCGCCGACGAGTCCATTGGACGCGTTCTGATCGACCGGCTGAACCGGAACTTCACGCGGATTACCGGTCGGGGTGAACGCCGACGACGATGACACCACACCGGCGACAACAAGCGCCGCCAGGACAACCAAGGCACCGATCGAGTCAGGGCGCACCGCAGCCCCCTGGCGGAGCCTCGCCACGCGCGTCGAGGAAGAATCGCGCCGAGGACAGGGTCTTGCCATGGCGCGCGAACGCCCAGACGTACCAGCGGCTCTGCGTCGGCAGCACAAGGCGTGCACGCGCGCCCGGGTTGGCGGCGACCGCATCCTTCGAGTCGGCGAGCGGCTTGCCCAGGATCACCTCGGTTCCGCCCGGGTTCACAGCGATGTAGTCGACGGTTGTGCCGTTGCTGGCCCGCGGCTCGAGCTTCAGGTTCTTGGTCTTGCGCGTCCAGAGAGTGCCGATGTTGAGCGGCGCGCACACGGCGACCTTTTCGGGCGCGGCCAGCGCGATTTCGAGCTTGCCAGCCTGGAAGACACGTCCGTTTCCGGTGTCTTCAGCCGCCTTGGGAATTGCGCCGTCGACCTGGAAGAACGTCGGCACACGTTGCAGCGGCTTGCCCGCCGGTTTGAACAGCACCCACATCACGTGGGAGCCGCCTTCGGGAAACGTGACCTGCATTGGGGCGCCACGACGCGGCAACTCATCGGCGACGTGCAAGGCAGCGAATCGGGTGTCGTTGCGGACGACCAGCGCGATGAGCTTCGCGCCGAGAACAGGCTCAACGTCGCTGACCGGGTTGTTGTTGCCGTCGATCGGCGTGACGCGGATGTGGGTCGCCTTGCCGGAAACGGGGAGCTCAAAGGGGCCGTCGGCTGTGCGCGAGATGTGCGGGACGACGGAAAATGTGCCACCGCCAGCATCGTCCGCGGCGCCCGTGTCTGCGGAATCGGTCGCGGTCGCGGCGGCCGGAGCGGACGTTGGTCTGCCTCCACCCGCTTTTTTGTCCGCGGCGCCCTCGCCAGCCGTGGATTTGGCAGCGGCGGCGGCTTTCTTGTCGGCTGCGCTTGTACCTTTCGCGGCCCCTTTGTCTGCGGCGATTTTCGCGTTGCGCGGCTTGCTACAGGCCGGGACAACCATGACCACCGACACCGCCGCGACGATGAGCGCGATCGAGGACCTCAGCGAGCGATTCTGCATGGCAACTCCGCAGGCAACAGACGCGTACAACGGGCCAGAGGGTGCCACGGTTGCCGCCTCAAATCACGGCACCCACGCGGCGTTGAAGCGATTGTGCGGCGCACCCGTTGGTGGTACTCGCTCAGCCAACACCACATGGAGTAAGGCATGACTCTCATTCAGCATAATGCACTGTGCCGTGCGGCCGCGATCGCCACGGCTTCGATGTTCTTTGCGGCCTGCGCCAGCGGCACCGGGACGACCGGGGCGACCGGCGGCGGGTCCAGCAGCAGCGGCGCAAGCTCTTCGGGCGGCTCTTCAACAAGCTCGGGCGGCTCGTCGGGCGGCGCGACCGGCGACAACACCAAGAACACCGCCACCATTCAGACGACCGACGACGGGGGCAAGTCCGAAGAGGTCAAGGTCGACAAACAGGCTGCCAAGACCGATGTCGGCAACACGAGCTCGAGCAAAAACGGCGCTACGAACGCGGACAAGGAGCTCATCCTGCACCTGACCAGCGGCACCAAGACCAGCGGCAAGGTCATCTCGGTGCACATCAAGTCCGACAAGCACCAGCTGCCCAAGGACGGCATCCCGGTCGGCGAAGCGCTCAGCGACGCCTGGGTGAGCTACTCCGTCGCAAGCGCGACCGGCGTCGGTAACTACGAGTCCAAGGACAAAGGCACCATCTCGATCGACTCGTGCCCACAGAAAGAGGGCACCGCGATTGTCGGCAAGCTCAACAACGTCGTGGTCTACGGCAAGGCGGTGGCGTCGGGGCCGAAGAGCTTCACGCTCAACGGTACGTTCAACATCGTCTACTGGGGCGGTGCCGGCGCACTGAACTGCAAACCGGCCTCGAGCAGCAGCGGCGGTTCGGGGTCGTCGGGCGCCTCGAGCTCGTCCGGCGGTTCGCTCACCGTGTTCAAGAAACCTGCGACGGCAACCTGTGACCACAACCCGTGCGATGGCGGCTCCAACAGCGCCCGCAACTGCTGCCCCTACATGCCGTGCCTGGAAAAGGAGTGGCTCAAATGCGGCGGCGTGGCGCAGAAGTGCCTGACGGATTGTATCTCCAACCCCCCGTCGTGCGCGCAGTGTCAGCAAAAGGGCGTCGATTGCTTCGCCAAGGTGCCGACGATCTGCGAGGTCGACGCGACCTGCAAGTCTGCAATGACCAAGTATTCGACGTGCGACGGCAACAATCAGTCCGCGTGCAAAGAGATCGCCGGCAACGACGACGACAAGGCGCAGGCGTGCGTGTTCGACAAGTGCTGCGCCGAGCTCAAGGCCGCGTTCTAGATGTGCGCGGCGAGAATGGCGATCCGCTCTTCCGCTCCCGGCTCAGCGCTTCTGATGCCGCTT
>CAZLMW010000085.1:26365-35903 GCA_964560875.1 uncultured Enterobacteriaceae bacterium | reverse complement strand
GCGCGTTGCACCTTCCTCGGTTCCTCAGGCAGCCCGACTCAAACGATCCGCACCCTCTGGGCTGGGGTCTGCTCCGAAAAATCGACGGTGACCACAATGCGGCGGTAGTTGAGCATGGCGACGGCTCCTGGGCGGTTGGTGCCCCAAGACAGGTGGGCCCACGATTGCGCAGGTGCGCAAAACCTGTCCCGCGCGACGCGCTTTTCAACAGCGGACACGAACCTCGCGCGTTTTCGCCGGTCTTGCAAACAGGCGTCGCCTGGATCAGTCGGTTACTTCCCGCACGCATCGGAAGCCGATTCCGTACAGGTTGGTCGTGGTCGGGGAGAGGGATTTCCGCGACGAAGACCGGAGAAAGTGGCCGTCAGTCGGCGGCCCGACGTAGTACGCACCACCGCGATAGATCTTCTTGGACCCGCCACTCGGCCCGGGTGGGTCGTTCTTCGGCGAGACCGCATAGTACTTCTCGCTGTACCAGTCATTGACCCATTCGTAGAGGTTGCCGGACAGGTCGTAGATGCCGAACTTGCTTGCACCTGCGGGCCTTTGGCCGACCGGGGAAGACTGCTTGGTGCCGCACCCATCGCCGCCAGCTGATTTGTCATCCATCGCGGCGAGTTTGCAGGTCGGCGCGGCGTTGCCCCACGGATAGATGGGCATCGCCTTTTTGCAGTCCACGCCGGGGTAGTGCCCGCAGCTTCCGCGCGCGGCGTGCTCCCATTCGGCCTCTGTGGGCAGGCGCCCGCCGATGGACTTGCAGTAGATGCGAGCCTGGTACCACGTGACGCCGTTGACAGGATGAGCGTGGCGCTTGCTGTGCCCGTAGTTGTACCGCTGATCGATCTTCGTGGTGCGGGATGGCGTCGTACACGCCCCGGCGTTCACGCACTTGGTCCACGCGTTGACTGTGACCATGTTGCGCTGGATCCAATGGCCGGACACCACGACTTCGTGCTGCGGGCTCTCATTGCTTCGGCACTGAAAATCGACCGCGGAGTTGCAGCCCATGTAGAAGCGGCCGCCGCCGACATACACCTCGTCGAGGGTCTTGTTGACGCAGCGCCCCGATTGACACGCGCCCACCGACAGGCACTTGCTTCCGTCTGCGGCGGGCTTGAACACACAGGCGCCATTGGACTTGTCGCAGGTGTCCGTCGTGCACGGATTGCCGTCGTTGCATTGCGTCGACACGCTCTGGACGCATTTGCCGAGCGCGCACGCGCCCTTGGCCGCACAGTGCCCCCGTCGGAGCAGTCTGTGCCCGCATTCTTGGCCTTCTTGACGCACTTGGCGGTCGCCGGGTCACAGCTGGTCACTTCGCACGCGCCGTCGTTGGCGGTGCTGCACACAACCGCGCTGCCTTTTTTGACGCGACACGTTCCATTGTCGTATTCTGGCGTGCCGTTGCAGGCGTCCCCATCGTCGGCGCAATCGGCGTCCTTGATGCAGCCGCAGACAGCTTTTCCGCCTCCGCATGAACCTGAGTTGTTACACGTCTCACTGGCCGTGCATTTCTGTCCGTCGTCGCAGGGCAGGCCCGCGATTACGACGTTTTTGCAGCCGAACGAGGCGTCGCAATAATCGGAAGTGCAGACCTTCTGGTCGTCGCATTCGTTGGCGTTGAGGTTGGTGCATTTGCCAGCGACCTTGCAGCCGGCGTGGCCCCAGGGGTCGGCGACCAGCCATAGCGGTTCAGATCCCGGTGTGCCTGAAAGCGATCGTTTCCCTGGCACTACGATCTCGCCCGTTGACAGCTGCACAATGGAGCGGTCGCCCGCCGAGACGCCGCCCGTGCCCGAGTAGCGGTAGTCGTGACGCCAGAGCCGCTCGCCGTTGCCGGCCAGGCCGGTGAGAACGATGCGATTGGCACCGGCGGCGTGCGTCCCGGAATGCACGATTGTGTTGTCGGCGAGCACGGTCAAGCCCCGCACGTACACCGAATCTGTCGTGGCATTGCGACGCACCCATGTAACTTTGCCCTTCTGATCCACCCCGAAAACGAGAGACCGTCGCGCCTCCTTGGACAAGCGCTCATAGCCGGCGACGACCGCGTCTCCCTTCGGCACGTCAACAGCATCGGCCAGGAATGGATCGATCAGGTTGGCCGGGGTCTCGCGATAGGTCTGCACGCCATTGTACGCGGCGCCGATAATCAAGGCCTTGCCTGCGTATGTGCCGGCCTTCGTCTCACGACCGACGATCAACAGCGATCCGTCGTGGCGGACCTCGATGCCGTATCCGGCGGTCGAAACACCGGTCTTGTGCATCAATTGGGCGTCGTTCTTGATGACCACGCCAGCCACCATCACGGCCCAACCGGTCTTCGGCGTATTCACCTCCCCGAGCAGCACCGCGTTGCCGCCGGAGTAGAAATCCATGTCCCTGGCCGCCGCGGTGCACGTGCTACAGCCCGGCACCGCGTAGCGCGTCACCAAGACCGAAGACGTCGATATCCGGCATTTTGCCAGTCCGCCTTTGCTGTCCGAGCTCTTGGAGACGCCGTTGATGTAAACAGCGTCCGATGGCGACCGGGCGACGTGGGCTCCCGCCGAGAAGTCCTTGCACGTGATGGACTTGTTCTCGGTGGCCCCGCCGACTGCCATGTCAATCCGATAGCGCTGAATGCGCGCATCGTTGGCGGACTGCTTGACCGAGTAGCCGTAGAACATACCCGGCTTGTGCTCGATGGCACCGATCGCTTCGAGCTCGTGCGGTGTTGATGTTGTCTTCCAGCGGAGCAGAAACCGGCGACCGTATCGCGCAGACTCGCACTTGGTGCCGTTGCAGTTGCCGAGAAACGAGCATCCGTCAGCTGCGTCGCAGCGACGACCGGCTTTACTCAGGGACTCGCAGCCACTGGCCGCGCTGCACCCATCGGCCGTGCACGCCGACCCATCGTCGCAGTCCGCGCGGCTCAGCTTGGCGCACGCGCCGCGGGCCTTACAGGAGCCGCTGCCCCATTGGTCCAACGCAAACGCGATCGGACGGCGGCTGACTCCTGTTCCGAGGGTACCGGCGACGGCGACACGCGAACCGTCCGCCGTAACATCGAGCGCGCGCAGGACGGCGCCCTCGGGAATCGCAATGCTGCGAGGCGTCGAAGGGTTGCCGAATCGGTCCAAGGTGCGCAGGGAGTACTCGCCGTTGGTATCGCGCGTGACCAGGAACACGCGGCCCTGCCGGGATTTTTGGTCGACCACCCAGAACTTGCCGCTTGTGACGTTGGTGCCGTAGGACTGCATCGAGTTTGCCGGCGTCAGGCGGACATTGATTCCGCCGTTCACGTAGCCAAACAGAACAAGCACGCCGCCGCCAACGACCGCGATGCGCTTGTGGTCGGTATACTGCGCCGTCCCATAGTTGACATTCGTGCTGTCCAGGCGGGCGCCTGCTGGGCTGAGCAACGAACCGAATGTGCGGCCGAACGGCGGCTTGCCGGTCTTGCTCAGAAACCCTCGCGCGAGGATACGACCGTCGCCGAGCACCGCCAGGTCGGAGATGCGGTGCGTTTCGCTGGAACCAAACGCGCTCTCCCAAATCGTCTGTCCGGTTTTGCGCACCAACGCGTACCGTCGGCCCTTGGAGCCGTTCGCGGTCGTGTAGCGCGCCCCCAGCACATAGTTGCCGGACGTGTGCCGCGCGGCCTGCTGGAGCTCGTGGTTGTCTTTGGTCTTCCAAGCGACCGGCACGAAGCTGGTCAGCTTTCCGTCGGCGCTGATCCGACCAAAACCCGCGCTTTGTGTGCCGTCGCTCTTCGTGAACCCGCCGACCAGGACCGTCTCGTCCGCGTCGCCATCGACCAAGAGCACGTCACCGAGCCCCTTCACACCCTTGGCGGGCAAGATCGTCTGCGTCCAGACCTTGATTCCAGCCAGGTCGTAGCGGATCGCACGCCATTTCGTGGCCTCACCGGTGTCGTGCTGCCCAGCTGCGATGATGTCCCCGCCCGTCACCGCCTTGACGGCCGTCCAATCGGTGCTCTTCATCCCGTCCGCGGTTCGCGTCCACAGCGTCGACTTCGTTCCAAGCACACACTTGGCCGCTTTGCAGGCGCTGCCGGCGTAGCAGGGATCCGCACCTGTACACGGGTCGCCATCGTTCTTGGCGATAACCGCACACTTACCGGCGTGCGGTCCGCTGGGCTGGCAAATCGCCGCCTCGCACGGTCCAGCAGTCGATGAATCGCAGACTTTCTTTGCTCCGGGACTGCAAACCGCCTTCGCGTCGCACCGATCAGCAACCGTGCACGGGTTGTTATCCGCGTTGCAGGCCGAATCCACGGGCTGCGGTTTGTTGTCGCACTTGCCGGTCTTGCCGCATGAATCGGCCGTGCAGGCGTTGCCGTCGTCGCAATTGCGCGCCTTGAAGACGCACCCGGCCCCGACCTTGCCGCCACTGCCACCGTCGCAGCTGTCCTCGGTGCAAACATCCTTGTCGTCGCACACCTTCGGCACGCCGCCCTGGCACTTGCCGAGCTTGCAGGTGCTCTTGGTCGTACACGGGTTGCCGTCTTCGCACTTCGTCCCGCCAGGCGCCGGCTGGAGCCCGCATTTGCCCGACTTCGGGTCGCACGCCGCTTTCAAACATGCCGTGTCATTGGTGGGTGAGCAGAACACCTTCGATGCCGGGTTGAACTCGCACACGGGTGATTTCTTCGACTTATTGCAGAAATACACGCCGTTGCATGCGTTGCCGTCATCTTTCGATTCGCAATCGGAGTCGTTGGTGCACTCGCACGTCTTCTTGCCGCCGCCGCACGTCTTGCCTTCGCAGTGTTCCGCCTCGGTGCAGAGGTTTGCGTCGTCGCAGAGAAACGGCCCCTTGTCGCCGGCCTCGCCCTTCTTCTTGACGACCCATTTGCAGACCTGGATCGGCTTGCCCTTGGCGTCGGTCGCCTGCTCACAAAGCTGTTTGACGTCAGCCCGCGCCGTCTGCTCGCACTTGCCAGTCGATGGCTGACAGGCGTTGAGTGAACACGCCGAGTCGAGCACGCCCTGGCACGTCACGACCGACGCTGGATTGGCTTTGCATGTGCCGCTCGATTTGTCGCAGAACTGCAGCCCGTTGCACTTGTTGCCGTCGTCATGTTTGTCGCAGTCGGCGTTCTTCTTACAGACGCACACGTTCTTGCTGTGCAGGCACTCGCCACCGACGCAGTTATCACCCGCTGTACACGCGTTGTCGTCGTCGCACTTGGTGCCCTTGGGTGTCGCGCTGAGCCGGCAGAGCCCGTTGTTCGGGTCGCACTGGTTCTTGACGCACGCGGTGTCCTTGTCGGTCGAGCACGTGATGATCGTGGTCGGATTCACGCGGCAGGTGCCCTTGGCCTGGTCACAGAACAGCACACCGTTGCATGAATTGCCGTCCTCTTGCTTGGCGCAGTCCGCCGTCTTCTTGCACGTACAGATGTCGATGCCCGTGCACTTGCCCGCCGCGCAGACATCGTCGGCGGTGCACTTGTTGCCGTCGTTGCACAGCTTGTCGTCCGGGCCGTTTTTCGCCTCGCACTTGCCGGTCTTCGGATCACATTGCGAGGAACGACACGGACCCTCGTCTTTGTTGCACGTGACGACGCTTCCCGGTTTGACCCGGCACGTCCACGGCACCACCGCCTTGTCGCAAAACGACGCGCCCTTGCACTTATCACCGTCGCCGGCGCAGTCCTTGGTGTCTTTGCAGTGACACAGCTTCACGGCGCCGCTCGCGCACTTTCCGTCGGCGCACTTATCCCCGCCTGTGCACGGGTCGCCGTCGTCGCAAACCGTGCCAGCAGGTGTGGGCGTCATGGCGCACTTGCCTGTCTTCGCTTCGCAGGCGTTGGTCGCGCACGGCGTGTCCTTGTCCGCTGCACACGAGACAATCGTCGTCTTGCCGACGTGACAGACGCCCGACTCCGCGTCGCACACCAAGGTGCCGTTGCAGAGGTTGTCGTCGTCGTAGCGTGCGCAGTCCGAGTCCGCAGAGCAACCGGCGGGCGCCGCGTCGCTGTCTCCGTCCGTGGAGCCGCACGCGGGGGTGAACAGAAGTGTGATCGCAAGCAGAACGACGCAACAGACGTCCCGCTCGCGGGGGAGCGTAGCAATCATGGTGTTGAAATCCGAACCAGGGAGGTTGCAACGGTAGCACAACGTGGCTGACAGGCTTAGCCGGAGACGGCGCGGGCCAGCGCGGGCAAGTGGCCCGTCGCGATGCGGCCGTTGGAGTCGTCGTCGACTTGCGGCGATCTGACAGTTTGTAAGTTGGATTTACAATCTGTCAGCCGGATGGATCGTTGCCCAGCGATGTGCCCTAATCGCGCCATGTCACGGCAGCTGCAGCTACTGGCCTTCGCGTTCGTACCCGCGTTCCCTCGGCCACTTCTTTGGCCTGTCCCACAGCAAGACTCCAGCGAGCGTCATGAACACGTCGCCAAACAACCGGCCGCCGATGACGTCGTGGCGCTTCCAACCGCGTGAATTGCAGCGCATTCGACTGGGCTCCGACCTGGTGCGCACCCGCCGGCTCCGCCCCGTCCGCCGGCCGCTGTAGGCCGTTGCAACAGCGCTCGTCTCGTGTTCAAACGCTGCAATGTTAGGACATTGAAGGAATGCGAACGGCGCACAATTGTGCTTGCGGTCCGAGCGCATGATCATGACGATGCCTCAGCGAAGTCGACGCGCTTGCAGCGGCTCGCGGTTCCCCAGCCAATTCGAATACCGGGACCGTCCTCAGCGTCGGGTCGTACCCGTTTATCCCGCGCCGCGGACCATCGCGGCCGAACAGTGCCTGTCGGAACGAACGCATGTCGTCGATCGCCAATTTCGCCGCCGACCCCTTCGCCGCCGCCCTCGGCGTGCTGATCCGCTCGGAAAACCCCAGCGCCGCGCCGCTTGGCGCTCTGCTCAACGCGATCGTTGAAGGCGACTGGCGCGCAGCGACCGACGAACTCCACGCCCTGTGTGACCTGCCCTGTGGAGTCGACGACAGCACGCTCGACTTGCTGCTCGGTTGGGCGATGTTCAACGACACCACCATGCGCGATGAGCGCCGTTTCGAACGCGCCAAGCTGGCGTGGAACCGCGTCGTGCAACGCGATGAAGGCGACGCGATGTATGTGGCCGCGGCGAGCTCGCTCGGCTGGGTCTACGCCGCCGAGGGCCAGGACCGCCACGCCAAGATGTGGCGCAAGGTCAGCGCGCGCAGCGTCGACGCGGCGCTTGCTGCATAAACGATCGTCATTGGCGCTACGGCCGGCTACGGCACATTCGGTGGCTTGAAGCCGCCGAGGCCGAATCCGATGCCGCAGCCGTGTCCGACACCGAAGCCGTGTCCGAAGTCGAAACACCGCCTGTGTCGGTCGCCGTAACCAACGGTGCGGAAGCGTCGTTGCTGCACGACGAGAGGGCCCAAACACAGACTGCGAGGCCGTACACGTGCCAGCCCTGCAGCCGCGGCCCTACTTCGGTTTGCCGAATGTTTGCGTCCACATGTGCCCCCACTTGCCGCCGGGATAATAGCCGACTCCGATTTGGGTGTACTTCTTGCTCATGATGTTCTTGCAGTGACCGGGGCTCTTCATCCACTGGACCATCGTCTTGGCCGGCGTGCTGTTGCCAGCGGCGATGTTTTCAGCGGCGCTCCAGTACTTGTAGCCCGCGAGCTTGATGCGCACGAACGGCGTCTGCCCCTGCTTGTTGTTGTGCGAAAAGAAGCCGCTCACGACCATGTCTTTGCTGTGCACCCGCGCCGCGCAGCGAAGCCGACCTTCCATCTTCAGCGGCGCCGCCTTCGGATACCAGGTGCTGCCACACGTGTTGCCCTTGGCCCGCTCGATATTGACCAGCTTGACGATTTCCGCCTCGAGCGTGCGCCACTTGGACTGCCACGACGCCACGCCCTTGCAGTAGCTGGAGTTGGGGACATCCACCGGCTTGTCGCACGCCGGCCCGGTAAACGACGCGTCCTTGCACTTGTCGCACTTGGTGCCGGTGAACTTGAGCAGGCAGGCCGTGCATAACGGCGGCGCCTTGTTGGTCGCGATGCAGACCTTGCACGCCGGTTTCTTGAGCGTGGTCAAGCCGACGCATTTGCCCGATTTGCACGTATCCTTGACCGTGCAGGCGTTGCCGTCGTTGCAGGCCTTTGTCGTGTTGACGTGTTTGCAGGCGCTCTTTTTGTCGCAGGAGTCGGTCGTGCACGCGTTGCCGTCGTTGCAGCTGAGCTTGGTCTTGCCGGCGCATTTGCCGCCCGCGCAGATGTCCTTGGTGGTGCAGGCGTCGCCATCGTTGCAGGACTTGCTGTTGTTGACGTGCTCACACGGCCCGGACTTGCACCCGTCGGTCGTGCAGGGGTTGCCGTCGTCGCAGCTCTTGCCGGCGCCCGGCACACATTTGCCGGACTTGCACTTGTCGCCAACGGTGCATGAATCGCCGTCGTCGCAGAGCCCGGGTGCGGCCTTGTTCGCGCATTTGCCCGCGCCGCAGCTGTCCTGGGTGCACGGGTTGCCGTCGTCGCACGTGTCTTCGTCGGTTTGCCCGTCGCAGTCGTTGTCGACGCCATCGCAGCTCTCATCGGGCTTGATGGTGGCTTTGCACGGGTCGATGCAGAGCATTTTCCCGTCTGCCTCCGCGCAGGCCCCGCTATCGCAGTCGGCGTGTTTGGCACAGGGGCACCGGATCGCGCCGGGACACTTGGGACCCGTCGACTTTTTGGCGTCGGCGGCTGTCGATTCGGAGCCGGCATCGTCTGTCGCGGCATCGTCTGTCACAGAGTCGTCTTTTGCGGCATCGCTGCCCGCGTCCACGGCCCCACCGGATGAGCCGGCCCCGCCGTGTTGCGTCAGAACCTGGGGCCCGCTTCGTTCCGCTGCGCATCCTGCGACGACGACCGCGCAAACGACGCCCCATCGGGCCACGGCGCGTCGAAACTCTGGCAGGGGCGTAAACACGCGGGGAGTCTGGCATAACCCCGCCAAATCCGGCCACGCGAATGCGCGCCCGACATCAACTTTCGCAACGTCGCAGTGATAGAGCTTCGCGCAGTGCGGCGGTCGGAGGCAGCCCTTAGAGCTTCCGGCCAGCAAGAGACGCGCCTTCCATTCGCCCCCGGAAACCGCCGCTGGGCGAAGTTTGGCAGTCGACCTGTTGGCGGGCTTGCCGTGGACGTGGGCTGCGGACGACATGAACTCTCGCAACCCGGTGGTACCCTACGAGCATGTCTCGGCGATTCCCGCGCGCATCATTCCGCAGAGCGCACCTCCTGACCGCGCTGGTCGTCGCGACGGCCTTGATCGGCTGTGGCGGCAAAGCAAAGAAGCCGGACAAGGACGCGAGCTCGCCAGCGGACGTCCAGGCAGCACCCGAAATACAGTCGGCGACCGACTCCGCAGCGGCGACGGACACCGAAACCGATTCGGCAACGGCGACGGACACCGAAACGGCGACGGACACCGAAACGGAGACGGACACCGAAACGGAGACGGACACAGAAACGGAGACGGACACCGAAACGGAGACGGACACCGAAACGGAGACGGACACCGAAACGGAGACGGACACCG
>CAZLMW010000085.1:18225-26265 GCA_964560875.1 uncultured Enterobacteriaceae bacterium | reverse complement strand
AAACGGCGACGGAAACGGCAACCGATTCGGCAACGGCGACGGACACAGAAACCGATTCGGCAACGGCAACGGACACCGAAACGGCGACGGACACGGATACGGACACGGATACGGCGCATGACGCCGGCGCGGCAGAAGATGCAAAAGGCACAACAGACACGGTCGCCGTGAACGGCACCGACGCAGCTTCGGTGGCCGATACGTTCGATGCGTTGTGCGCAACCGACGGCTGCATTCCCAAACCCAAGCCCGTCGACGTTGTGTTCAAGGCCAGCACCGGTCCTCTGCTCAACCCCGAACGCGGCTGGTACCGCCACAAGGCATCGCACAGCCACGCCATCAAGCCTCTGACCGTCAGCGAGCTCGCGCAAGTTCGGGTGCAGCACGCGATGAGCCTCATCTATCGCATCTGGTACCTGCAGAAGTGGCGAGAATCCGCGCTCCCAAAGAGCCAACTCGACGCCATTATCAAGGACTTCGCCGCGATGCGGACCGCGGGTATCAAGGCCATTGTGCGCTTCGCCTACACCAAGGAGAGCATCACAAACCCCACCGGCTGGCCGCCCAAGCCGCCCTACGGCGACGCGACGAAGCCGGTCATCCTGCAGCACATCGCCCAGCTCGCGCCGCTGTTCAAGGCCAACGCGGACGTGATCGTGGCGGTGCAGGCGGGGTTCATCGGCATCTGGGGCGAGTGGTACTACACCACTCACTTTGGCGATCCCCTCAAGGGCCCCTACACCGCCGCCAATTGGAAGGACCGCGGCGACGTCGTCGATGCATTGCTAGCGGCAGTCCCCCACCCGCTGACGATCCAGCTGCGCACACCGCTGTACAAGACAACGCTCGTCGGCTCGACAACGCCCGTCGCAGCCAAGGCGTGTTTGGGCAAGTCCAAGGTCGCGCGGCTGAGCCACCACAACGACTGTTTTCTGGCGTCCGCGACGGACTTCGGTACGTGGGCCAACGCGGCCAAGCAGTATCCGTACGTCGCCGCGGACACCCGATGCGTGCCGATCGGCGGCGAGACGTGCAACGTGAACGCGCCCCGAACCGACTGCAAGACGGCTATGGCCGAGCTCGCCAAGTTCCACTACACGTTCCTCAACTCGCAGTATCACCCCAAGGTCCTCGCGGCCTGGCAGACGCAGGGGTGCACCAAGACCATCACCAACCGCCTCGGCTATCGGCTGCGGCTCGTGTCCGCGGCGCTGCCATCCGCTCACCGACCGGGCGACACGATGCGGTTGGTGCTGAAGCTCCAAAACGATGGCTATGCGGCGCCTGTCCTGCCCCGCAACCTGCGCCTCTTCCTGCGCAACACAGTGACCGGAAAGCTCTGGCGCGCGACGTTGCCCGCGGATCTACGAACAATGGTGCCCGACGCCATCGGCAAAGGTCAGCTATCCATCAACACCACCGTCGCCCTGCCCGCCTCGATGCACTTGGGGAAGTACGACATGCTCGTGCGTCTCGAAGACCCGGCGCCCAAGCTCGCGGGCCGACCCGAGTTCGCCATTCGCCTCGCCAACAGCGGCTACCTCGACGACAACGGCGCGCTGCAGCCCATGTGGGACGCGAAGACGGGAATGCACAAGGTCGGCGCGATGACGGTCAGCCAGTTCAGCCCGCCATCAACAGAAAAGGCCGCGACAACGTTGGTCGCTGTGCCGTAAGGCGACGCCGATGCAAACCAGACCCGATTGGAGGTCGCTGACTGAGCGATAGGCCGAGTCCGAGCGGCGCGAACCCGAACCCGAACCCGAACTCGTCGACACCGACAACTGCCCGGGTGGGCCCGGCTGCGCGTGCACGGCGCCCAACGAGTGCGACTCGAGCTTCTGCATCCAATCAGCGACGGGCAAAGAATGCGCCGCGACGTGCGTCGACTCCTGCCCCGACCCGAAATACCGCTGTGTCCAGACGGCCGTCGGCAGCGACGTCCAGAACATCTGCGTGCCGGCGTTCGATTGGCTGTGCAACCCGTGCGCCAAGTCCGCGGACTGCCAAAAGGGCGCGCTATCCGACGCGGCCTGCGTCAACTACGGCGTCGGCGGAAACTTCTGCGGCACGGTTTGCTCCGACAACAAGGGCTGCCCCACCGGTTACAAGTGCGAATCGGGCAAATCGGTCGAGGGCAAGACGCTCAAGCAGTGTGTGCGCGAAGGCGCGACCAAGGACGGGCTTGGCACCTGTTCGTGCAGCGACTACGCCAAGTCCAACAAGCTGACGACCTCGTGCGTCATCGAACACAAGAACGACAAGGGTGAGGTCATCGGCTCGTGCGACGGCACGCGGACCTGCGCGGCGGCGGGGCTGACCAAGTGCGTGGGCACCGACCCCGAGGCCGAGAAGTGCGACGGCGTCGACAACGACTGCGATGGCAAGGTCGACGAGGGCACGTGCGACGACAACAACGCTTGCACAAAGGACGCGTGCGATCCGAAGGGCGACGGCGGCAAGGGCGCGTGCATCCATAACAAGCTGCAAGGCCCGTGTGACGCCGACGGCAGCGCCTGCACACCCGATGACACGTGCGTCAACGGCGTCTGCACCCCGGGCAAGGCGAAGAACTGCGACGACGGCAACGCGTGCACGAAAGACGCGTGCTTGCCGGCCACCGGATGCACCCAGACCAACGACGACGGCACCGGCTGCAACGCCGACGACAACCCGTGCACCGTTGGCGATGTCTGCAAGGCCGGGGCGTGTTCGGCCGGTAAACCCAAGGCATGCGCCACAAGCGACGCGTGCCTGGCCGCCAAGTGCGACCCGCTGTCGGGCAAGTGCAAGTTCAAGCCGGCGCCCGAAGGCTCGACCTGCGACGACGGCAGCAAGTGCACAACCGGTGACGGCTGCAAGAAGGGCGACTGCCAGGGAACGCTCGTTGACTGCAACGACAACAACCCGTGCACGACCGACTCGTGCAACGCGACCAAGGGCTGCGTGAAGGTCCAAAACAAGCTGCCATGCGACGACAAGAACGCGTGTACCACCGGCGAGGTGTGCAAGGCGGGCGCGTGCGCGACGGGCGCGGCCATCAAGTGTGACGACGGCAACGCGTGCACCGCGGACTCGTGCGATCCGACCAGCGGCAAGTGCAAGACCAAGAACCTCACGTCGCTGTGCGATGACGGCAACAAGTGCACGGTCAAGGACACGTGCGGCGACGGCTTCTGCACCGGCAAAGCGGCGGTGTGCGACGACGGCAACGCGTGCACGTCCGACGGCTGCAACACCAAGACCGGCTGCACGAACAAGGCCAACAACCTGCCGTGCGACGACAACAACAAGTGCACCGACAAGGATGGCTGCAAGGGCGGGTCGTGCGTCGGCCTGGCCAAGCAGGTGACGACCGACTGCAACGACAACAACGTCTGCACCACCGATTCGTGTGACCCGAAGGCCGGCTGCGTGCACAAGGCGAACCTCGCGCCCTGCGATGACGGAAACCCGTGCACCAAGGGCGACGTCTGCAAGTCGACCAAGTGCAACGCCGGCGTCAACGTGTGCCAGTGCGTGCAGGACGCCGACTGCAAGATGAGCGAGGACGGCAACCTCTGCAACGGCACGCTGTATTGCGACAAGTCCAAGGCGCCCTACAGCTGCCTCATCAACCCGAAGACCATCGTGACGTGCACCAAGGCGAACGACACCGCGTGCCTGGTGAATCAATGCGCCATGAAGACCGGCACGTGCGGCATGACCATCATCAACGAGGGCAAACCGTGCAACGCCGACGGCTCGGTGTGCACCAAGAACGACGCTTGCAAGGCCGGCAAATGCGCCGCTGGGCCCGCGGTCGACTGCAACGACAAGAACCCGTGCACGTCCGACAGCTGCGACCCGAAGGCGGGCTGCAAGTACGCCGCCAACACCGCGCCGTGCAACGCCGATGACAACAAGTGCACCATAGCCGATCAGTGCGCCGCCAAGGTGTGCAAGGCCGGCAAGCCCAAGGTCTGCAACGACGGCAACATCTGCACCGCCGATTCCTGTGCGCCCAAGACCGGCGCTTGCGGGTACGACAAGACCAAGCTGACCGGCAAGGCGTGCAACGACGGCAACGCGTGCACCACCAACGACGGTTGCAAGGCCGGTGTTTGCAAAGGCGTTGGCAAGAACTGCGACGACAGCGATCCGTGCACCAAGGATAGCTGCTCGCTCAGCAAGGGCTGCACGTATTCGCCCGCCGCTGGCTCGTGCCACGACGGCAACGCGTGCACGGTCGGCGACAAGTGCGGCAAGGACGCAAAGGACAAACACGGCTGCCTGCCCGGCAAGAAGAGGAGCTGCGACGACGGCAACGTCTGCACGCTCGACTCGTGCGACCCGAAGAAGGGCTGCGTGGCCAAACCCGACACCGGCAAGCAACACGACTGCTACGACGGGCCCAAGGGCAGCGACGGCAAAGGCACGTGCAAGAAGGGCAAAGCGACCTGCACGTCCAAGGGCACCTTGAGCGGCTGCATCGGCCAAGTGGTGCCCAACAAGACCGAAAAATGTGACGGCAAGGACGACACCTGCAACGGCGTCGTCGACGAAGGCTGCAACCCCGTGGGCATCAAGTTCGCGTTGGGCGGCGTGCGGATTCAGCGGGGCCAGGCGGGCTCGGCGAAGTACGGGCTCAAGGCGTTTGGCGCCAGCAAGGCGGCGGTCGGCGGCAAGACCGGGACAGGTGCCCGCTATGTGCGCTGGAGCGTGCTGGCGTGGCTCAAGGCGGTCGCGAAATGAGAGGTGAGCGATGAAATTCGCAGTTCCCACCAGGTTCCCGCTGATCGGCAAGGCGTTGGCCTGTGTGCTAGCGGCGGCGTTCGCAATGAGCGCGGCCCCCGCATCGGCGGCGATTCCGGGCAGCGTGGCGATCGAGGGCGTTGTGCAAGCCAAGGGCGGTGGCCCGGCGGCCGACGGAACCTATGCGTTCGTCTTCTCGCTGTACGCAGCCGGCACCGGCGGCAAGGCCATCTGGAGCGAATCGATCAAGCTCAAGGTCAGCAGCGGGGCGTTTTCGCACGTCCTCGGCTCGGTCAAACCGATCAGCGCGGCGGCGGTCAACGGCGCCAAGTCGCTGTGGATCGGCGCGAAGATCGGTGGCGATCCGGAGCTGCCTCGTGAGCGCATTCACTCGGTCTTCTTCGCGCACGGCTCCGCTTGGGCCGCGACGGCCGACACCGCCAAGTCCGCCGCGACCGCCAAGTCGTCCGCCAACCTGTCGTGCACCGGCTGCGTCAAGACCTCCGCGCTCGCCTTCGACGGTGACTTCAACCTCAAGGGCAAGGCGCTCATCGCTGGCAAAGTCGCGGTCTCCGGCGACATCGTTTCGGGCGGCACCGTTTCGGCCAAGTCGCTCACAGGTGACGGCAGCAAGCTCGGCGGCGTCGCGCGGGCCAACACCGCTTGTTCCAAGACCGGCGAGGTGGTCAAGGGCATCGACAAGAACGGCTTGCCCATCTGCGTCAAGAGCATGGACCCCAACGCGCTGCCTCCCGACGGGCTCGCCAAGGTCTCCAACGGCCTGGTCAGCAACCAGTTCGTCGACACGATCCAGGGCCAGGGCACGGTCGCCATCAAGGACAACTCGCCGGTCGGGGTGACAAGCACGCTCACGTTTCCGGACATCGGCATAGCCCAGAAGCTTTGGGTCTACGTCAAGATCAGCGGCCACAAGGGCGACGCCAACGCGGTCGGCATCGGAGACCTCGTGCTCACGCTGACCGATCCGAAGGGCAAGAAATTCGTGCTTCACAACAAGAGCGGCAAAGGCACGTCCATCGCGCTCACCTGGCCGCCGACCAAGACCGCGTCGGGCGACCTTTCCAGCTGGCACGGCAGCAACCCCAAGGGCAAGTGGACGCTGCACATGCTCGACTCGGAGTACTTGAACAACAACACCGACGGCGTGCTCGACAGCTGGAGCATCAAGATCCAGACGCTGAGCAACAAGAAGGTCCAATCCACGGGCGACCACCACGTGCTCGGCACGCTGTATGGCGGCGTACAGCTCAAGACGATGACCAAGGATCCGTTCAAGTGCGACGCGTCGCGCACCGGCTACGTGTATTTCAACACCGCGTTCAAGGCGCTGCAGGTCTGCGAAGGCAAAGAATGGGTGCCGATTCACCTGAGCCCGCTCGGCAGCCAATCCAACCCTGGCGCGTCGTGCAAAGACATCTTCACGCGACGACCCGGCGTGGCCGACGGCAACTACTGGCTCGATCCCGACGGTCCGTCCGGCAACGTCGCCGCGGCCCTGCTCTACTGCGACATGAAAGGCGGCGGCTGGACGCGTATCGAAGAGACGACGAGCTACGCGACCAAGGTCTACTCCGAGAGCAGCAAGTACTACCCGTTCAACTACAAGGTCAGCGACGGGTTCATCAACGCGCTCAAGAAGACGGCCTCAGCCGCCAAGCAAGACTGGGCATGCGCGACGCGGGGTGTGGGCAGCCAGAACTACTTCAAGGGCTGGAACAACAGCAACTACAAGCAGAGCGGCAACGGCGGGTGTTGGCACAGCAACAACAACTCGACGGTGAGCTCGAAGGGAACGCACACGAACCTGACGTTCCTGCCGGTGCGTGCGTGGCAGTCCTACGATTGCGGCGACTCGAGCGAGTACTGCAGCTACAACGTCGGTCACGCCTGGCTCAAGTAGGCCCGGCGCTGGCCGCGAATTCAGCGTTCCAAGCGTGGTGGCGACCGTATCCTGGTGTCCGCCGCCGAATCGCGGCAAGCCCAAGGATTCGTTCTGCGGGCCGATTAATCGCTTAACCCACTGATATAGCTTCGACGGCGCTAAACGCATCCTGGCGCGTTCTACGGGCATCTACGGCCATTTTGCCCTTCGCAGAAGCCGGTTTTTGCCGTCCGCGGGGCGAAATCGAGCCTGGGCACGGATTTTGGGATGAATTGACGCCGACGCCGAGTCCGAAGCCGAGTCAGAAGCCGAAGCCGAGTCAGAAGCCGATGCGGATGCCGATGCGGATGCCGATGCCGATGCTGTTGCCGATGCCGATGCCAATGCCGTAGCCGATGCTGGTGCCGCCGCTGGGGCCGATACCGATGCCGACCTCGTTGCCGCAGCCCCCTCGCCGTGGCCGACTAGGTTGCCGCCATGCTGACGGGCCTGATTCGCAAGCACAGTGAGGGTGGGAGTTGGGGTTCGGGTTCGAGTTCGGGTGGCCCGGACCCGGGCTATCGCTCAGTCAGCGACTTCGAATCGGGCCTGGCCGAGTCAGAACTCCTGCGCCCCGGCGGCCGCGCTCATTTGCCGCTATCAACGCTGAAAGTCGCCGCCTTGAAGTGCTTGGACCACCGCTGCGACGACTTGCTCAACCAGCTTCCCGGCAGCGAATAACCAGGCTTCTTGGCCGCACACGAAAGCAGCAGAAACGGATCGATGCGCCGCCCCTTAAACGTCGGACCGGTCTTGGGTCCCAACCCCGTAGGCGTCCAGCACGACGCTGCGATGACCGCCTTCACCTTCGTGGCCGCCCAGTTGCCGCTGTGGTTGCTCGACGCGTGATACTCGTTGAGGCCCGCGGACTGGCTGGCGTGAATCGCCACTTCGAAGTGCACGTGCGGCATGACCGCCGAACCGGACGCGTTGCCGGTCTTGCCGACGGTTCCGACCTTCTGGCCCTTCACGACCTTTGCGCCGGTCACCACGGACCGCGTCGCGAGGTGGGCATAAAGCATCGACGCATACAGCCCATCCTTGCCGCCAAGCGCGTCGGGCAGCTTGCACACCAGCTGCACATAGTTGCCGTAACCGCCTGCCGACCCGGCGATGACCTTGCCCGAACACGGCGCGTACAGCGGGGTTGCCGACGGCGCGAGGAAGTCGATGCCCGAGTGGCCGCCGGCGTTTCCATACCGAGACGCGCCGAAATGCCCACCACCGGCCGAGTCGCTGCGGATGCCGTGATCGACCTTGAGGATGTAGCCCCACGCTCCAGCGGTGGCCGGTAGCCCCGACTTGCCGGCGCCAGAAGACGAACCGCCAGAAGACGAACCGCCAGAAGACGAACCGCCAGAAGA
>CAZLMW010000085.1:8686-18125 GCA_964560875.1 uncultured Enterobacteriaceae bacterium | reverse complement strand
AACCGCCAGAAGACGAACCGCCAGAAGACGAACCGCCAGAAGACGAACCGCCAGACGATGACCCCGACGCCAGCACCTCGATCTTGATGTCATGCGAGGCCACGAGCGTGCCACCGCTGTCGTAGCCCGAGAGCTTCACGCTGCGCCAACCGATGCTGTTGAACTTGTAGGTGTGCTTGGTCTTGGCGACCGGGTTGAACGCGTCACCCAGCGGCCACCCACCGGCGGTCAGACGGACCTTCGCGACGTGCTTGCCCTCCACGATGAACGTGACCGGGTTGGCGACCTTCGCCGCGTGTTTGGGCGCCAGGATCGCGACGTCGGGCACCTTGGGCGGGGCCTTTTTGACGGCGGGGACGACGATTTGAATGTCGTGCGAGGCGATCGTGGCGCCGTTGACGTCCAGTCCGATGAGCCGGATGGCCCGCGTACCGGTGTCGTGGAAGGAGTACGTGTGTTTGCCCAGCGACGACGGCGGTAGCGCGGGTGTGAGAGCCCATCCGTCCGAAAAGAGGCGGATCTTGGCGACATTTTTCGCCGCGAACTTGAACGCAACGGGGTTGGGTGTCGTGGCGCCGTTGGACGGGCTGATGATGGTGACCGACGGCAGCGGTTTGGGGTTGGGTTTGGGTTGCGGGTTGGGCGTTGGATCGGGCTTCGGATCGGGTTTAGGGGCGGGTTTGGGGGCGGGTTTGGGCTTGGGCGCCGCCGGTTTGCTGCAGGGATTGGTGCCGCCGATGTGGAATGCGCGCGCGATGGTGAAGGCCGCCTCGGAGCGCTTGACGGGTGTGTTTGGGCAGAAGCTGGCAGCGCCGCAGCCGACGGCGACACAGGCGGGCGCGAGCGATTCGATGGCCTTGGCGTGTGGATGGGACGCCGCGACGTCGACGTAGCTGCCCTTGAACGGTCCGACCGGCAGCCCCGCAGCCTTGGCGATGACCGCAGCGACCTCGCCGCGCTTCATCAGCGCCTTGGCACAAAGCTTCCCGCCGCCGCAGCCAGCGACGATCCCGGCCTTGCGTGCTGCCTCGATCCAGCGCGCGTTGGGGTCGGTGTGGGGCACATCGGAGAAGCTGCCCGCCGTCGGATTGAGCGGCGTGAGCTTCATGGCGCGGGCGATCCAGGCGATGAGCTCGGACCGGGAGATGGTGCACCACGGGCAGAACATGGGCGGGTCGACTGCGCAGCCGGTGACGACGCCGGCGCCGTGCAACGCGTGGACGTACTTGGCGGCAAAGAGTGACGTCGGGACATCGCGGTAAATGGGGCCCTTCGCGCCCCAGACGACCCCGGGTTTGCAATGTCCGGCGCCCTGCCCCGTCGGGCCGGTCGGCTTGGAGCCGGTCGGCTTGGAACTGGGCGGCTTGGAGCTGGGCGGTGCCGGTGTCGGAGCGGGTTTGGGAGGCTCGGCCGTAGCCTGACCAGCCGCCGCTTTCACCTTGGCGATGAACGCGGACCACGGAAAATGCACACCTGGGTCGTGATGACAGCCCTTTCCACCGCCGCCCGCGTGCTTGCAGCCCGGCACCTCGTTGTGGCCGATGATGTGGGTGCGGTCGATCGGGATCCCGTAGCGCTGGCAGAGGTCGGCGGTCAGGTGTGCGGAAGCGTTGAGCATCGCTTCGGTCCAGGTCGACTTCTTGGCGACAAAACCCTCGTGCTCGATGCCGATGCTGCGCTGGTTGGTGTAGTAGTGGCCAGCATGCCAGGCGACATCGCGGTCGCGCACCGACTGGGTGATGCCGCCGTACTTGCTGACCGTGTAATGGGCGCTGACGTTGGACGAGCAGTTGGCAAACCAGTTGACCGCCCCCATCGCTGAACCCTGAACCGTGTGGATGATGATTCGGTCGATCGCGGACTTGCTGCGCGACTTGGACGTGTAGTTGCTGGCGCACGCGGGCACGTACGACGCTCCGGGTTGGTCTGGAGACGGTTTGCCGGCGCCCTGGACGTCGAGCAGAGCGGGGTCGATGTAGCCCTCGTCGCCGATCGGCGTGTTCGGGTCTCCGGCACGCGTGCGTTGAACAACGCCGGCCATCTCGCTGAAGACAGACGCCGCAAACGCCTGCGCCGCGGGTCCCGAGCTGCCCGGCCACTGGGCGACTGCGCTGTACCAATCCGCGGGTTGATCGGACTTTGCGCCAGGCCCGGCGATGGACCGCAACCAGGCGGCGGCAGCGGCGATATTGGCCGCTTCGTCGGTCTTGACGAGCTCCGGATCGAGATTCGCGGCGGCGGCGGCGGCGTGCAAAGTGGCGCCCGACTCCCCGCTCGCCAACAGCCCCATAACCCCGATGGTTCGGGCGGTTTCGCAGCCAGCTTCGGCCTGGTTGGGCTGGCCTCCGGTGCTGATCTGGGCGATCGCGGCCAGCAGCGCGGGGGAAACGTCGGGCGCCTTGCCGGCTGATTCGAAAGCGTGCATGTCGGCCGGCCACTCCCAGGGCGGCACGGCGAACGTCTCGGGCTTCTCGGATGGCTTCTCGCATCCAACGAGGCCCATGCACGTCGCCAGAGATGCGGCGAACAAGACGGTCAGCGAGCGAGAAGGTCGGGTTGGTTTGGGGGCGGTTGCGGCGGGCAAAGTCACAGGTTCCTCCCTGGTGGCGGCGAGCAGCGAGGCGGGATCGGGACGTTTAGACCCCACTTGCGAGACAGTTAGACACGGATTATCGTCCCGCTCAAGTCAATCCGGGTATTCTACGCCCCGAACCCCGAGGAAGCGCGACCCCCGCGCACCACGGGCCTCCGCGCCGAAAGGAAGACCATGCACCGCCGCCGCCTGCATCCGACCGCCCCCTGCCCGGGCCTGTTGCGTACAGCAAACGCCTTCACGTTGTGCTCTCTCGTCGCGCTCTCCGCGTCCTGCAGCGCCGACTTTGATGACCCGGCAATCGACGCGATCCCATGCAGCGTCGACGCCGACTGCCAAAACGGAGACGTCTGCGGAACACAGGGCTACTGCGTGTTGCCGATGGCCGATCGTGCCAATTTCGGCGCACCGGCGGCCGATGCGGGGCCAGCAGACCCCAACGCTGCGAACCCCAACGCAGCAAATCCCGGCGCTGCAAACTCGAGCGATGCCGGACCGGCGAGCGACGACGAGGGCTCGGCCACCCACGAAAACGGCAGCGATGGCGGCGCCGCAAGCGGATCGATCGACGCTGGCGATAAACCTGGATGCCTTGCGGCCGCCGACTGTGACGACGGCCTGCCGTGCACCGAAGACGCGTGCGAAAACGGGACCTGCACCTATCCGATCGCCAAGAACTACTGCGCGATCGACGGCGCGTGCGTCATGGCGACGACCGATGGGCCCAAGCCATGCACCGTCTGCAACCCCGCGGTCGACGCCAAGAAGTGGGTCGCCAACATCGGCAGCACCTGCGACGACGGATCGGCATGCACCACCGGCGACGCGTGCACGAAGGAGGCGACGTGCCAGGGCAAGGCGGACGCGGGATGCTGCGAAAAAGACGCCGATTGCGTGGCCTCGGGCGCGTGCAAAGCGGGCATCTGCGACGTGGCGAAGATGACATGCACGTTCCTCGACGTGCCGGCCTGCTGCACCAAGGACAGCGAGTGTAAGGGCACGAAAACCGACTGCGTCGCGCCCGGCTGCGATGTCCAGACGAACACATGCACGATGATCCCCGCGGCCGATGGCAAAGCGTGCGAAGACGGCAACGCGTGCACCGCCAACGACGGGTGCAGCATGGGCACCTGCAAAGGCGGCAAGGGCTGCGATGACAACAACCCGTGCACCGCGGACATGTGCGCGGCGGGCAAATGTGTGCACAGCCCGGTCCCCAACTGCTGCGCGGCGGGCGTCTGCTGCGACGTGGCCAAGAACACGGTCAAAGCCAAGGGCGCGGTCTGCGGACAGAACGCGCGCGCCACCGAACACAAGTGCCTCGGCCCGGTGCTGATGGTTCGCAACGCGTTCGACGGGTGCACGGGCAAGGCGGTGACGTGCTCGAGCTCCAAGTCAGACTGGGTGTGGCAGACGTGGAAAAAGCAGCAGGACTGCGGCAAACAGGCGACGTGCACCGTCGACGCAAAAGGCGGTCGCTGCAAACCCAAACCGCCGCCCAAAGGCGATCTCATCATCGCGTCGCTCAAGACCGGGCTGGGCGTCTACAAGGCCGGCGCGAGCGTGACCGTCACCGCCACCGTTCACAACCAGAGCGCCGGACCAGCCGGTGCCCACAGGCTGCAGCTTCGTCTGTCCAAGGACACGAAATGGAGCGGGTCGGACCTGGTGCTGGCGTCGTCCAAGCGCCCCAAGCTCGCCGCCGGCGACGTCGATGTGGTGATTCTTGGCGCGAAGCTCCCGGCCAAACTCGGCCACGGCAAGTGGCACGTACTCGCCCGCGCGGATGTCGATAACGCCGTTGCCGAATTGCAGGAAGGCAACAACGTCCGAGCAGCCGCGTTCAAAGTCTCCCCGCCGCCGCCTCCCGAACGCGCGGACCTGGCCGCTCTGTGGTTCAAGCCGATGTCGGCGACGGCGTTGCCGGGCGGAAACGTCAGCATGATCTTTGAGCTCGGCAACAGCGGAGAGATCGCGTCGGGCGCCTTCAAGATCGATTTCCGGCTCAGCAAAGACGGCGCGATTACCTCCAAGGACCTCGGCCTCGGCGCGATGCATGTGGCCGGGCTCAAGGCGGCGGAGAAGCGGCCGCTCGCGTTCACCGCGAAGCTACCGGGGTCCATCGGCCTGGGCTCGTGGCACCTCGGTATGCGGATCGACGTCGCCGGCGCGGTTAAAGAGAAGAACGAGTCCAACAACAGCGCGGCCCATAAGCTGACCATCATCGCGCCGCCCAAAGCGACGAAGAAGCCGGATCTGCAGGTCGTCGCGGTCAGCGGCGACGGCGGCGTGTCGGGCGCGAAAACCAAGGTCGTGATCAAGGTTCGCAACGTCGGTAAGGCGGCCAGCAAGGCGTTTCGCATCGACCTGCGCCTGTCCGAAGACGCCGCGGTCGACGGCAGCGACTACCTCATGGTCACGCGCGACTTTGGCGGGCTCGCGGCCAACACTTCGGCGACTGCGACGGTCTTCCCAACGATCCCGGCGGCCGCAAAACCCGGTTCCTGGGTCATCGGTGCGCGCGCTGACGTGCTCGATGCCGTGGACGAGAGCGACGAGACGAACAACGCCCGGCTGGCTGTCATCAAGATCGCCGCGCCGCCGCCTCCGGCCAAGCCCGATTTCGCGATGAACCTGGCTACGGTGAACCCGTCGTCGGTCCTGGCGGGCGAAGCCATCAAATGCCTCGCGACGCTTCACAATCACGGCGGCAGCTACGGCAACGGCATTCGTGTGAGCTACAGGCTGTCGAAGGACATGGTCATCACCGGCGCCGACAAGCTGCTCGGTTGGCGCACGGTCCTCGGGGCGCAAAAAGGCGCGAAGGAAGCGGTCGGGCACACTGTCCAGGTTCCGGCAACAACGCCGCCTGGGGTTTACTTCGTGGGCATGATCGCCGACTCGCTCGGCGCGGTCGCGGAATCCAACGAGAAGAACAACGTCGCCATCGCCAAGCTCGTCGTCGCGGCGCCGCCTGCGCCCAAGCCGGACCTCAACGCGGCCTATTTCAAGACCACGGCCGGGTCGTACAAGGCCGGAAACAAGATCTCGCTGATGGCCATCGTGACCAACGCCGGGGGTGGGGCAGCCGGGGTGAGCAAGGTCTCGGTGCTGCTCTCGGCGGATAAAAAGGTCGACAAAGACGACGGCGAGCTCGCCTCGTGGACGGTGGGTGCTCTGGCGCCCGGGGGGCAGGACGCGCAGGCCGCCCAGGTCGGGCTCCCCACGAAGATGGCGACCGGCACGTGGTACCTGCTGCTGATCATCGACTCGGATCACGCCGTCAGCGAGGCAAATGAAGGCAACAACGTCGTCCCGGCCGCGTTCACGATCAGCAAGTAGTCAGCCGTGCACACGCCGAAGAACGCGCTACGTGTGATTCGTCGCGATGCGGCTTGCCCGCTACCTTGCCATGGCAGCTGGAATGCAAGACCACGCCGACTGGGACAACGTGCAAATGCAGCAACGGGGGCAAGCACAACTACTGCAGCATGGCGGTCAGCGTGCACGGTGGTTGCAAGGTGTGTCAGACAGCGCTCGCGGCGAAGTGTTGCGCGTTTTGAGGGCCCAAGTAGACAGTGACGAAGTAACCCGGACCAAGGTGACCTTGGCTCACTCGCCGGCCGATCGCGGGCGCAACGCCGTGTTTTTCATTGGGCTTGCGTTCTGCCGTGTCTTCTCTATGTTGCGGCCCAATCTCAGTTCAACGTCGATCCGTACGGAGCCGAACATGCGACGCATCCATTCCTTGCCAATCGTGTGCCTTTGCACCCTCGCCCTCGCTTGCAGCACCAGCAGCGGAACCGGCGGCGGTGGTGGAGGCGGCGGCACAACCGACAGCGGCGGCGCGACCGACACGTCCAGCAGCGGCGGCGGCACCGACTCGGGTAGCAGCGGCGGCGCGACGGACGCAGGCTCGGGCGCCACAGACGCGGGATCGACCGCGAAAGACGCCGGATCTTCGGCCCAGGACACAACATCGACGACGAATGACGCCGGATCTTCGGCCGCCGACGCAGGTTCGGCCGCAAATGACACCGGCGGGACGGCCCAGGACACGGGTTCAAGCGCTACCGACAGCGGCTCCGGCTCCACGGACGCGGGCAGCTCGACGGGTGATACGGGCGGCACCGGCGGCGACGGCGGCTCGTCCGGCGGCACGACGATGGCCAAGGACCTCAAGAAAGGCGACCTGGTCATCACCGAGATCCTCGCCGATTCGGGCGCGGTCGGCGACGACGTGGGCGAGTGGTTTGAGATCTTCAACGCGACCGACAAGCCGGTCGACATCGACGGCCTCGAGCTCGTGGACAAGGGCGGCAAGGCCTACAAGCTCGGCGCCGGCAAGCCGGTCGTCATCGAATCGGGCAAGTACGCGGTGCTCGCCAACAACAGCGACAAGGCCAAGAACGGTGGCGTCGACGCACTGCTCGCCTACGACACCAAGTTCAAGCTGTCCAACAGCGGCGCGAGCATTACGCTGAAGAACGCTGGCGGCGTCATCGACAAGGTCATCTACATGGACGGCGGCGACAAGGACTGGCCGCTGGTCGCCAAGGGCAAATCGCAGCACTTCGTCGGCAAGCCGGATGCGACCGCCAACGACGACGGCAAGAACTGGTGCATCGGCGTCAAGACGTTCGGCAAGGGCGACGTCGGCACACCGGGCATGGGTGGCCACGAGTGCCCGGCCGACAAGGACAAGGACGGCATCCTCGACAAGGATGACATCTGCCCCGACAAGCAGGACGGCGGCACCGACAAGGACGGCGACAAGATCGGCGACGCCTGCGACAACTGCCCAGCGGCCGCCAACCCCGACCAGAAGGACACCGACAAGGACGGCAAAGGCGACGCCTGCGCGCCCGGCATCTGCGGCAACGGCGTCAAGGAGACCGACAAGGGCGAAGAGTGCGACGACGGCAACAAGACCGACGGCGACGGCTGCAGCAAGGCCTGCAAGAAGGAGGCGCTCGGTCAGAAGCTCAACGAGGGCGACCTGGTCATCACCGAGATCCTCGCCGACCCCAACGCGGTCGCCGACAGCAAGGGTGAGTGGTTCGAGGTGTTCAACACGACCGACAAGGACATCAACCTCGCCGGGCAGACCTTGGCCATCAAGACGACCGAGCACGGGCTGGATCCGAAGGCGCAGATCATCGTGAAGTCGAAGGGTTACCTGGTCATCGCGATCAACGCCGACGGCAAGACCAACGGCGGGGTCAAGGGCGCTTACGAGTTCAAAAAGCTGTCACTGAGCAACTCGGGGTCGGAGCTGCGCATCCTCAGCGGCACGACCGTCGTCGCGCACGTCAAATACCAAAAGGGCGGCGCTGGTGGCTGGCCGAAAGACAGCATCAAGGGCAAATCGCTGCAGCTTTCGAGCGACAAAGTGACCTTCGCGGCGGCCAAAGACGGCAAGAACTGGTGCATGGCGACCAAGAAGATCGACGGCGCTGCGGCCAAGACCGACCTCGGCACGCCCGGCGCCGCCAACGACAAGTGCCCGTAGCTATTCCGGCTTCTGCCGACGCACTACGCGGCACTGGGAACGCTACGTCCACATCACATCGACGGGGTAGTCAGCGAACCGCCTGTCGTGCGTCATCGGGCAGGTCGTCAAAGTCCTCGGCCACGTGGATCTTGCCTTCCCATCCGCCGAGCCGGCGCGGTTGCTTGGGTTGTTCGTATGCGACGAGCCGCGCAATGGGTCGACCCGCGCGAGCGATGATGACCTCGCCACCGTTTTCGACTTACCGCAGCAGGCGCGACAGCTGCGCTTTGGCCTCATGGACGTTCACTGGGATCATGGCGCCTCCCGGGATGGTCGCTTTGACAAGGTGGTAGACTCCCATTGGTTGGTCAAGGTTGGTCTACTTTGGCGAGTGGTCATCGGTGCACGGGCACTGGGTTTAGATATTTCTCACGTCAAAACAGGCATTTGCGTTCGTTTCGCGGGCTGTTGAGCGGCGGAGCGGCGGCGGGTAGTAGCCTGGGGCGTGAGCCCCAGGTGTGGTCGCACGGAATGCGGAGCCCTGAAGGGGCGACAGGACCGATTGCGGCCCTCCTGCCGCCGCGTCGCGGCTCCGTCAAAACAAACTCTCTTTCCTGGGGTTGGCACCCCAGGCTACTGCATGTCGCCGCTCCGCGGCTGGCCATGATTCGTACTCGGATTGTTGACATCTTCGCGGTAGGGACGCCCCCCTCAGCCCGACTCTGCACAGCAATCGAGGTCCAGCACAGTTTAGGCGGGGCTGCGTAGCAGACGCACCGACCGGATCCCGAATGGGATCGGGGGATCCGGGCAAAAAACACTCGAGGCCGCAGGGGCACTTCCCCCACGGCCTCGAGCACCGCCTTCCGCGACTGAGCGCGGATGTATGTGAAGCCACGGACCGCCGCACGGGCCCGTGGCTACCGGCTATTTGCAGCCGCCGATCGGTGCGTGCACGCAGCGACCCGTCGCGGGTGCGCAGGCGTCTGCGGTGCACTTATTTGCGTCGTTGCAGACGATCAGCTTGGACTGGCACTTGCCGCCCTTGCAGGTGCCCGCGGTTGTGCAGGGCGCGCCGTCTGCGCAGCCGACGCCGTTGGGCGCGGCCACGTGTTTGCAGGTGCCGCCGATGCACTTGGCGATCGTGCAGGGCTTGCCGTCGTCGGCGCAGTCCGCCGTGACGTTGCAGAGCAGGTCCGAGCCGAAGGGCGCAGCGTTGCTCGCGTAGACCGGCGTCGCGAACTTGCGAAGCGCGGTCGTGCCGTCACCGATTTGACCGTAGGCGTTGTAGCCCCAGCAGTAGACCGAGCCTTCGCCCCTCTCATACTGTGGGCGTTCACCAGGCGGCGGTA
>CAZLMW010000085.1:0-8586 GCA_964560875.1 uncultured Enterobacteriaceae bacterium | reverse complement strand
AGGCCCGATCGAGGCAATTCGGCCGATCTTCATAATTCTGAACAAATTGCGCTTGTGTCCGGGTCGCGGCAGTTCCGTTCATTGATCAACGTGATCCGACGCGGCTTCCGGCGCAGACACGTGAAAAGAGAAATGATCAGTCGTTGTCGTCGGGGTGTCGCGTCTTCGGCAGCAGGTCGGTGGTACGCAGATGCAGGCGGAGGTGGCGCCTGGTCAGCTTGGATTCGGCTTGCACGAGCGCACCCGGCGCGATGACCGGGCGAGCGTTCGGGTCGGTCGGCACGGGCCCGACAGTCGTATCCGGCGCCAACTTCGGAGGCTTGGGGGCCACGTTGACCTGCAGGTCCGCCTCGCTGATGACGTCCTGCAGCACAGTCGGCTTCTGGTCGAGCGCGAACTGCAGCTCGGCCGAGTTGATGGCGCCTTCCATCAGCGTGGGTTTCTCCGACGACAACGCCGCCCGTAGCGCCTGGATGTCGATGCCATCCTCGAGCACGGTCGGTCGCTCGCTCAGCTCGCTGGCAAGGTCCGGCTTGGGTTGATGTGCTCGCGAGCCGCGCTTGATGGCCCCGGTTTTTGGCCGAACGGGCGCCGTTTCGAGCGCGTGCGGGTCCATCGTTTTACGGGTGCGCGGCTCGGGCTCTACCGGTTCAGGCGGCTTGTCGGCCACGTGGTTGGGCGCGTAGCCGGCGGTCTTGCGTCGCGGCGCCAGCTCCGGAATCGCGGCCCGGGCCACCGGCGTATCGCGAACAACCCCTTCTCGCACATACGTACGTGTAAGCACAGCCTCGTCGGAAGGCGTGCTTTCGAACCGCTTCCAGCGCGCTTGCTCCATGCTCGCCGCGGCAGCCAGGATCGCGTCGCGCATCGAGACGGCGTCGGGCCATCGGTCTTCGGGCCGCCTCGCCAACGCGCGCTCGACAGTCAACGCCAAAGCGGGGCTCAGAGGAGTGGTTCGGCGGGCTGCGATCGGCGGTAGAGGCTTGCCAAGGATCGCGGCGGCTGTCGCCATATCGCTGCCCTCGTCAAACGGCAGCGATCCGGTCAAGCACTCGTACAAGACGACACCAAGACTATAGACGTCCGAGCGCGCATCGACGCTGCGCCCCTGGATGGCTTCGGGCGGCAAGTGCGTGATTTGACCAAAGATCTCACCGGGTTTGGTCATCGGCCGAGAGAGATCCTTGGCGACACCAAAGTCGAACAGCTTCACGACCGACTCGCCGCCGGAAACATGCTGCAAGAAGACGTTGGACGGGCGCAGGTCGCGGTGCACCAGGGCGATGGCGTGGGCTTCGATCAGCGAGCACAAGACGCCGTCCGCGATCGTCACGGCGAGGTGGTCGGGGATCCCGGAATTGCCCTCGTCGCGGTGATCGTGCAGGAGGCTGCGCAGCGACTCACCGTCGAGCAGCTCCATGGCGATCCAAAACAGCTCGTCCCCAGCGTCACCGAAGTCCACCACACGAACGGTGTTGGCAGACGACAGCTGGGCGAGCACCGCCGCCTCACGAAAGAAGCGCTCCCGCGCAGCGTCGGTGACGGTTTGGCCGATCGGCTGCAGCACTTTGAGGGCGAAATTCAGCCCTGTTCGCACGTGCTCGACCTCATAGACGAGGCTGTTGGAGCCCTGCGCGAGCAACGCGATGATGCGCCACGTATCGCTGAGTATCGCGCCGCGCTCGAGGATCCGAGGATCGGGCCCCTGCGCCCCGGTCTCAGCGGCCTCTTCGACGCTTTGCAACGACGCGCTCGAAAACGATGGCAAGACGGTCTGTCCCTTGGCGTCGGGCCGATCGTGCAGCTCGCGAACCGTCGACGCTTCGGAGGCTTCGACCCGCGTCTTGGCGACGGCCGGCAACGGCGGAGGCGTTCCGGCGTCGGGTCGTTTGGTTGGCCGGTCCTTCGTCGTCATGCCGCCGATGTTCCGTGCAACGCGGTCACAAATCAACGCCGCGGCGGTTTGGCGTCGCTTTCTGCTGTCGCTCCGTGCCCCGCTCAGACCGAAAAGGCCGGGCCCCCGCCGCGATCCGTTCGCGCCCTTCAACGCGATTTGGCAGCCGCACAAACAGTTGAATTTAGGCACTGTGTGGGAAATTCAACGGGCGGACGCGACAAGCCCAACAGGAATCGCTAAACTTGCTCACCGCCACAGCGGAAACGTTGCCCTGACCCACCCCCGGCACCACATACGGAAGTGGAACACAGACGCAATCGCACACGCCCGTCCGAGCAGCCCACAATGGGCCGTACGACGACACCGCCACCGAATCCATCCACGGAATCCGAATCCATCCCACGAAATATGGGAGCAGGAGCCGACAATGAACCGTCAACTCTCGCAGATTTTCGCCGCCTTCGCCGCGCTCATGCTCGCGGCACCAGCATTTGCCCAGGTGCCCAGCACGCTGCTCGTCGAGGGTGTGTTGCGAAGCAACAGCGGCCCGGCTGCTGACGGCAAATACGCGCTGTCGTTCGCCATCTACAAGGCCCAGAAAGGCGGCACAGCCATCTGGAAAGAAGACAAGGTCTCGCTGCAGGTGACCAGCGGTCGGTTTGCGCATCGACTTGGCTCCGTCAAGGCGGTCGACGCCAAGGCCTTCAATGGCACGGGCCCGTGGTTCCTGGGAATCTCGGTCGGCACCGATCCCGAGCTGCCGCGCCAGGCGATGAACAGCGTGCCGTTCGCGATGCGCGCCGCGTGGGCTGACAACGTGAGCTGCACCGGCTGCCTGTCAGGAAAGGCGCTGTCGAACGGCTCGATCACCGCAGCCAAGGTCGGATTCGCCTACGCGGGCGCCGCCGATGGCATCAAGGGCGGCCCGGCCAAGGACCTCAAGTGCAGCGGCTGCGTGTCCGCCAAGTCCGAGGTCAAGTGGGACGGCAGCGTCAACCTCGGCGCGCACGCGATCAGCGCGGCCAAGTTCACCAGCACCGGCGACGTGGTGGCCAAGGGCACCGTCGCGGCGACGTCCTTCCAGGGCGACGGCAGCAAGCTGACCGGCATCGCGCAGCCCAAGGGCGACTGCGGCAAGGACGAAGCGGTCATCGGCATCGCGGCCGACGGCAAGCTCAAGTGCAAGAAGGTCGCGGGCGCCCTGCCCGCCGACGGCATCGACGAGGTGTCCAACGGCCTCATCCACAACCAGTTCCAGGACGTGATCGTCAACAGCAAGTCGGTGCCGATCAAGGACAACAACCCCAACGGAGTAACCGACATCATCGACTTCCCCGACATCGGCATCGCGCAGCAAATCAAGGTCCACATCAACATCACCAACCACAAGGGCGACCCGGCTGGAAAGCTCGGCGTGACGGATCTGCGCATCCTCCTCTTCCCCCCGGGAAGCGGCCCGCCGTCCGGCCAGGTCTCGGCCATGTTCGTCAACAACGACGCGTTCGCCGGCAAGATCAAGTCGGGCGCGCCCAAGCACTACATGCTGCACGACAAGAACGGCAAAGGAATCAACTACGCGGTCGAATACCCCAAGACCAAGACCATCACCGGTGACCTGACCGAGTGGCACGGCAAGAACCCCAAGGGCAAGTGGCAGATCGTCATCGTCGACACGAAGTACTTCGACAACAAGGTCGATGGCGCGCTCGCCAAGTGGGACATCGCCATCAAGACGCTCAGCCACAAGAAGATCAAGGTCTCGGGCAACACCTACATCGAGGGCAAGCTCTACGGTAAGGACAACGGGCACGGCAAGACCGGCGGGACCGTGGTCGTCGGTGGCGACCTGCACGTCGAAGGCAACTTGACCGCCGCGAGCGCGTCCAAGCTGTGGTTCCCTCCGGGCAGCCGTCCCTTCTTGTTCGGCGAGCTCCAGGATCAGCTCAATGGCGACAAGATGCTGATGAACCAGTACACGTACGCGAGCAGCATCCCGATCGACAACGTGGGTCTGCACAACGCAGTGGACCGCATCGTCTGGGGCGACGCGAACGGCAACTACAAGTACCAAAAGGGTCCGATCAACTGGTACAACTACGACAACGATCGCACGCAGGTCCGGTTGATCCACTTCGTGAAGAACACCACCAAGTCCGCTCAGCAGGTCAAGGTCTGCTACTGGATGTCGGGTCGCAACGGCAACAACGGCGGCGGCATCGCGATCAACAAGAACAACATCTACCAGCGCGGCGACCACTTCCGCAGCAGCTTCTGCCACACAGCTACCTTCCCGGCGAGCAAGACATCCGTCTTTGCCCTCAAGAGCGGTGTCGCGCACCACAGCGACTGGAACGGCGACTACGGCCGCCTCTGGATCGGCTACTACAACAACACCTGGTCACCGGCGACGCTCAAGTCCAAGGGTCTGCAGTGGGACTACGAGTCGTTCTACAAGTACATGAACAACACCTGGAAGCCGTAGCCCACCCGGTCGTCGCTTGATGACCCGGCTCGGTCGCGGGCCCAGATCGCGCTACTCGGGCAGCGAAACCTCGGTGTCGTCACGCGCCTCCAGCAGGCGCTCAAAGTCCTCGACGACTACATTCACGCGCCCCTTATATAGATGTCCCTCCGCGTTGCCTCCATTGGCTTGCACGGCGGACTTCCACGACGCAAACACCGCCAGGGCCACCTTTCGGATGTCCTTGCGCGCCGCGATGTAGTCGTATTCGAGGCCTTCGAACCCGGCGATGCTGCGCAGCGAACGCGCGGCGATGTAACGAACCGCTGGATAAGGGTCGAGCAAGCGCTGGATCAACACCATCGGCAGCCAGTCTGTCCCGGACACGTCCTGGGCGGCCTTGTTACCCATATTCCACGCCACAATCGCGCGCTGTACCGCGTCGCCACTGAGGCCCCACACGACGGTCGCAGGGACGCGCTTGTGGTCGTCGGAGAGCTTGGGAATCGGCATGCCCCACCACCGTTTTTGCGCGCGCGCCGTCCACAACAGGGGTTTGTCGAGGTGGCACAAGCTGCACGCGTCGGGTCGGCCGGTGGTCGCCGCCGTCGCCGCGGACGGAATCGCGACCATGTGATTTCGCGTGGCCTTGAGCAGCGTGTACGTCGCATACGGCATGTGACAGTTCTGGCAGCGGCTCCCGGGGTTGTTCAATGCGTGGTGTGTGTGCTCCTCGACGGCATAGTCAGCCTTGGCGTGGCAGGACAGGCACGCAGCATCACCGCGCGCCCCCACCGCGAGCTGGTCGTCCGTCCATTGCGCCGTCTCTCGGTCATCATCGGCGTCGGAGCGGTGCATCGAATGGCAGTGGGTGCATGTAAGCTTCTTGTCGCCTTTGCCGCGGTAAAAACACGGGGCGCGAAGCAGCGCGCTGTATTCGCGGCCGCCCATCTTGATCATGCCGTCGGACCAAAAGACGTCCTCGAACATCTTCGGGTTGAAGTGCAGGGCACGTTTCATGCGCGCTGTGTCGTGCGACTCGCCCGAATCGATGACGTGGATCGTATCGGCGAGATCATCGCCGGGGCGATACGGTGTCCCCGTGTCGTTGTTCTTCTTCCAGCCCAGCTCGTCGGCGAAGATCCAGGTCGCATGGCATTGACCGCAAACCTGTGCCGAGCGCTTCGGGTCGAGGCGCGTGGGCTGCACGATATCGTCGGCGGGTTGCTTGTCGCCGGTCAGATAAGCCGCATAACGCCGCCAGGGCTGGCCGTGCCGTTTGCGATGATTCGCGCCTTCGCCGTGGCACGACTCACAGCCGATGCCGTAATCGACCACATCGCTGTTGGGATCCGCGCCATTTTCGTCGGCAAAGAGCGGGCGCCCTCCGGTCGTGTGGCACGTGATGCAGACGTCGTTCCAGCGCCCCTTTTCCGAGCGCGGGGGCCAAAATCTTTCGCGCAAGAAGGCCGCGTCGCGCGGCACCCACCGTTGTGCTTCGATGAGCCACAGGAATGGGAAGATCTCGAGCTCGTTCGCGCGGCCGGTCGTGTACCAATAGATCTGCTTGTGGTGGCTGCCGGTGACCAGGACGATGCGCCGCTCGAGCTTCGGCAGCTCCTTGAGCTTGTCGCTGCCCGGGGTCATGTAGATCGCATGGAGATCAGGCGTCTTGACCCAGAATTCCGCGCCTTTTCGCAGCAGCGTTGCCGAAAAACGCCCGGCGTCGATCGTGCCCTTCCACGGCGCCAGGATCGTCGCGTCAGACGGCGCCTGCGTCATCCGGCTGTGAAAGCTCTTCTGCCACGTGTTGTGTTCGCGCGTGTGACACGAACGACAGGTCTGCGAACCGGCATATCCGCCTCGCGCAGAGGCCGGCGGCTGTCCACGTGGAGCCAGAGGCGGTTTCTCCACAACCTGGACCGCTGTGAGAAAGGCCAGGGCGCCCACAACAAACGCGATCGCCGCCGACTCGCGCTTTCGCCCAGCCCACGACGCGGCGATGACAAACGTCGCCCACGCGGCCGCCGCGCCTACAACGAATGCCTGGATGCCCATCGAAGATTCCGCTCGCCTCGCCGATGCATCGGCTCCCTCGCGATCGTGCCATCTGGTCGGTCAGCGGGCGACTTTTGGTCGTCGTCGCGGGCGCCCGCCAAAAACGATTGCAAACCGCCCCCGTTCGCCGTATAAGCCGCCCCCCGCGCACGAAGAACTTCGCGGAGAGGAAGTGCAGTCATGAAGAGCGGCATCCACCCCAAATACAACCACATCCTGTACGTCGACGCGTCCACGGGCACCGAGTGGCAGGGCCGCTCGACGATGACCAGCGGCGAGAAGCGTGACATCGACGGTGTTGAACACCACGTCGTCCGCCTCGACATCTCGTCGTACAGCCACCCCTTCTTCACCGGCAAGCAGCGCCTCGTTGACTCCGAGGGCCGCATCGACCGTTGGCGACGTAAGTACGCCGAGGCCGCCGAGAAGCAGAAGGCCGTGGCCGCCGAGATGAAGAAGGCCACCGAGGCCAAGGCTCCAGAAGCCGAAGCCTGATCGCGCGCCGGCGGGCGAAAAACGCCACTGTTCGAATCTGTTATCCTGCCTTCCTTCGACAAGCACGAGGGAAGGCATGATGCGTTGTGGGCCAAGCCCATCGACGACTGGTCGGCTTCTTGGCAGGTCTTTCTGCCTGGTCGCGGTCGTCGCATGGACTGCATGTTCGAGCGATCCACAGACCGATAGCGGCGCGGACACGTCGCTGGTCAACTGGGAGGGCGGCAACCTCGACGCGCGTTTTGGCGCGGATACGGGAGCCGGCCAGCAAGACACGGGATCTACGAGCCCTTCCGACACGGGCGCCGCCGGTTCCCCAGACTCGGGGGGCGCCGTCATCGATTCGGGTTCGTCGGCGCAGGATGCCGGATCCACCGCGCCCGACGACATCGCCGCAGTCACCGACGCGGGCGCAGACCCGGCGTCGAAGCTCTGCAACCCGTGCAGCGAATCCAAGCAATGCGCGCTGACCGGCGTCGTGGGGGCGCTATGCGTCGATCGCGGCGAGCTCGGCAACTTCTGCGGTGTGCCCTGCAAAGCCGACCAGGAGTGTCCGGAAGACTACGACTGCCAGGCGGTCACCGGGGTCGAAGGCACAACGTCCAAGCAGTGCGTCCCCAAGGACGCGAAGGGCAAGCCAGGCGACTGCACCTGCTCAGCGGCGGCGATCAAGGCCAAGCTCGCGACCCATTGCACCAGGGCCGCGACAGACAAGGACGGCAAACCGATCGGCAGCTGCAAAGGGGTGCGCAAGTGCACCGACCTGGGCCTGACCAAGTGCGACGCGCCCGCTCCGACCGCCGAAACGTGCGACCAAAAGGACAACAACTGCGACGGCGACACCGACGAGGGGACCTGCGACGACAAGAACGCCTGCACAAGCGATTTCTGCGGCGCGGCTGGATGCGTGAACACGCCCACGACCGGCGGCTTGTGCGACGACGGGGACACGTGCACGATCGGCGAAATCTGCGCCAACGGCGTGTGCAAGTCTGGCCAGACGACGTGCCAGTGCAAGACCGACGCGGACTGCTTTTCGGGCGATCAATGCGCGGGCCAGGTGTATTGCGACAAGTCCAAGGCGCAGTTTCAGTGCAAGAAGAAGACACCGCCGGTCGTCTGCAGCAAGGCCGGCGACTCGACGTGCGCCAAGAACGTCTGCGACCCGGCCACCGGCAAGTGCTTCATGACCGCCGTCGCCGCGGGCTCACCGTGTGACGACGGCGACAACTGCACGGCCAACGACGCGTGTTCACAGGGCAAATGCAAGGCCGGCAAGTCGACCTGCGAGTGCAAATCCGACGCCGATTGCAAAGCCAAGGACGACGGCAACGACTGCAATGGCGTTCTCATTTGCGACAAGTTGGTCAACAAGTGCGCGGTTAACCCCGCGACCATCGTCAAGTGCAAGGTGCCGTCGAACACGTGCCTCAAGAACCCGTGCAGCGCCGCGACCGGCAAGTGCAGCATCATCCCCGTGCCGACAGGCATGGCGTGCAACGATGGCGACCCGTGCTCGACCGGTGATTTCTGCAAGGCGGGCAACTGCATGGGCGGCAAGAACGTCTGCGAGTGCAAGTCCAACGCCGATTGCGCCGGCAAGAACGGCGGCGACTTGTGCGCGTTGGACGACTTCGACGCGTCCAGCAAACCGATCGCGCAGGCGGTGTGGCCG
>CAZLMW010000084.1:0-36064 GCA_964560875.1 uncultured Enterobacteriaceae bacterium | reverse complement strand
AACGGGATCACATGGCAAGAAAAACGGCTCAGCACTCGTGCCCGGCACATCTAGTCGGTCTATTTGCAGGCCCACGTGAGCTGATCGATCCGACTGATGGGGTGCCCGCTGGAATCGCTGCCGTGGATCAATAGCGCTTGCCCACTGTTGCGCTGCCAAACGAGCTCGTAGTCACCAGCCAGAGCGCCGAGTTTCAGCTGTCCTGGACCGAAGCTGACCTTTTTGCCAAAGGCGAGTGTTCGCGACACCGCTGGCGGCCCGTTGTGCGCAAAAGCGACAACCAGTTGGGCCCCTTTCATGCCAGGATCGCCCGCGATTCGGACACGACCGCCGCTGATCGTAGTGTCTTCGCCGACGAGCCCCCACGTGCCGGGTTTCGCGCCGAGATCGAATGCGTGAACGCGCAGCGATTTGCCGGGCTGGAAGAGGAGCAGCCGTTGGTTTGCTTCGTCGTGGATCAGGGTCGCGTGTGGGCTCGGCTGCGGCCCCTTCGCGCCCGGGCCGGACCAGATCATCGTCGAGACGGGCGCCGCTTTGAATTCGGTGAGCCAAAGCTGCACGTCGCCTTTCTTGCCGAGGCCCAGGATGTGAACGCGGGATGGCACATGACCGATCGCCTCCATCGGAGATTGGAAGGTTTCGGTTGGTAGCCCCTTGTCGGACGCCAAATCGACCAGCTTGTTGGCCACGAGATCGACCGAGCGAACCCCATAGAAACTGCCGAGCGGGCATGCGAGCGGCCACGTGAAGAGGCGGCCGTGATCGACGTCGGCGACGGCGATTGGCGGGCACTTGGGATGGACGATTCCCTCGGCGTAAGGGGGCGCGAATATGGGCGTGAACTGGTGGTTATCGAAGCGCCAGGCCGTCCACACGTGATCGGATGCGGTGCAGGTTTTCGCGCCGGCGCACCGGTATCCAGCAACCGCGATCGCTTCGGATGCAGCGACCAGCCATCGCCTGCCCGGTGCGGGCGTGGGCGCGACGCTGATCAATACCTTCGGCGCGAGGTCTTTGGCGACCGGCTGATGGCGCCAGACACCCGCGCCGAATCGATCGATCGCGCCGTTTTCGACCGAGATGACCCGTTGCTTGCTGTCGACGAATGCGGCGCTCGCGTGCCAACCGGCCGCGATCGACGGCGCTTTGACGAACGCGCCCTTGCCGAGATCGAGCTCCATTGACCACTTGGCAGCTGCCTTGACCGCCGACGAACCGATGTGGACGACCCGTTTGCCGCCGCAAGCCAGCGATCCACCGGTGTTCAGGTAGCCGGTCTTGAGCAGCGAGGACCACTTCTTGGCGCCGCTCGGCAGTTTCTCGAGCCAGCGAGCGCCGAGTGTGTCAGGCGCGGACAGAGCGTAGATCGTGCCGTCCGCGACAACGCACAGGTCGCTGATCGACGGCTTGAAGGTTGGCTGCATCACGTCTTTGGCGGGGATCCAGGTCTTTGCCTTCAGGTGCATTCGCTGCAGCCCGGGTGCGGTTTTCTGGTCGCCTCGGGGCGCGAGCCAGAGCTGACCGGATAGGGCGTCAACGACCGCGATTGCGACATCGGCGTGCTCGACAGTGCCCTTCCACGCCGGCGACCCAACTGTCTTCGTCAACGGATCGATGGCAACGGGATCGGCGGCTTTTCCGGCGCTATCCAAACCGCCCAGCAACCACAACGAACGCGCCGTCTTTACACCGCCGTCGGTCATAGCAGGAAGGCAAGCCAGCGCCGCTCCGGTCCTCTTCAAATCGGGGTGCGCGAGCAGCCGCTGCCAGGCGAATGTAGCCAGATCCAAGCGCCACAGCTCGCCGCTCAACACGGCGGAACCGGAGCTCGGAACCTGCCCGCCAGCCAGGTACAGCGCGTCGTCAAAACGGCACCACGCGGCAAGTTTGCGGGACGAAGGCGCGCCATCTGTGAGCTTCTGCGGCGTCGGCTTCCACAGGTGCGCCAGACCCTCGTCGACGAGGCCGTCGCAGTCGTTGTCTTTACCGTCGCAGGTCTGCTCGTTGGGTCCCTCGAAGCCCTTGGCGTCCGGATAGCTGCAGGACCACGCGCCCGCATTGCAGGTCGGGAGCGCCTTTTCGCCGACGCAGATGCCCTTGGGCGAGCACTTCGGACCGAACGTCGGCGGCACCCCGTCGTCGGTCACCCCGTCGCAGTCGTCATCGACGTTGTTGCACTCTTCAAACTTGTTGCCGGCCTTGCTGCCATCGGGGTTGCTCGAACACGTGACGCCGCCGGACTTGTTGCACTGGACCACACCCTTTGCGCAGGCACCGACCCCGATACACGCGTCGCCCACCTGACCGCCCTGGTAGACAAAACCTTCGTCGGTCTGACCGTCGCAGTCGTCATCTTTTCCGTCGCAGGTCTCCGTCTTCGGGTTGTCCTTGTTGGCCGGAGCGCCGGGCATGGACGAACAGGTGGGTTTGCCGTCCACGCTGCAGACCACGGTTCCCTTTCCGCACTCGCCAACGCCCCAGCAAAAGGCCCCGAGCGGCTGGCTGTTGTACGTGATCCCCTCGTCGGTCTGGCCGTTGCAGTTGTCGTCTTTGCCATTGCAGGTCTCGGGTTTCGCGGCGCTCTTCGGGCCGTCGGGGTTGGAGCTGCAGGCCGGCTTTCCTTTGCTGGAACAGACCACAGTGCCGGGTCCACACGCGCCGATTCCCGTGCAAGCGTCCCCGATGCTGAGGCTGCCGAGCTTCATCCCCTCGTCGGTTTCGCCGTCGCAGTCGTCGTCGAGGTTGTTGCAGACCTCGACCTTCGCCTCGCTGTCCGGCGCGCCAGGATCGCTGCTACAGACCGGTTTTCCGGCGCCGCAGACGACTTTGCCGACTCCGCACTCCCCGGTCCCGAGGCAAGGTGCGCCGACGCTCAGCCCGCCGAGTTCGAAGCCCTCGTCCGTTACGCCGTCGCAGTCGTCGTCAATGCCGTTGCAGAGCTCCGCGGACACGGCGGGGGACCGGCCATCTGGGTTGGACGAACATGTCGCTTTGCCCTTGTGGCACACGACCTTGCCGTCACCGCACGCGCCCGTTCCGTCGCAGACGCCGCCGATTTTCAGGCCTTGCCAGGTGTTGTCTTCGTCCGTCTCGCCGTCGCAGTCGTTGTCGAGGCCGTCACACGCTTCGAGCGCCGAGTAACCGGGGACCGCCTTGTAGACGCAGGTCGCCGGTCCGCCTTTGCCGACGTTGCAGGTCGCCGCGATCAGCGCCAGTTGGCCGGTGCACACGCCCTTGGTGCTGCACGCGATGGCCTTGAGCTTGGCCGGATCGCCGTTGGGCTGTTCGTCGTTATCGTCGAGCTCGTCGGGCAAACAATCGCCGTCGCTGTCTGCGTTGAGCGACTCGACGAGGTCGGGGATGCCGTCGCCGTCGGTGTCCGTGGGGTTGTCGGGGTCGGTGCCCAGCTCATCGCCGTCGAGCTTGCCGTCTTTGTCGGTGTCGACCGCCTTGGGATGGCTGCGCAGCCGGTGTTCGGTAGCGTTGTCCAGCCCGTCTTTGTCCTCGTCGCCAGCCGGATCCAGGCAGAGGTTGGCGTAGCAGAGGCCGCTGTCGCACTCATCGCTGGCGAGGCACGCGTCACCGATCGATTTGGCGGTGCACCCGACGGCGACCAGCGCGAGAAGTAAAAGCGCTAACGGACCGTAAAACCTGGTGGTGCGAGCCATTGGCACATCGTAACAAATCGCGGCAAGAGCGCCCGCAACCGGATCGAAGTCCGCCGTTTGCCGGTGCGAATCGACCTTGAATCAGCCGTCAGCGCGCCAGACATCGGCCAATACGCCGACGAGATCGGACGCCATGGAAGCGACAGGTCCCACGTCTTGCGCGACGATCTTTCCCGCAGCGTTGTGGGCAGTCACGCCGACGCGGGCCGCAGCTCCCGGCCGCAATCCCTGGGCCAACAACGCGCCGATTATCCCGCACAAGACGTCGCCGCTTCCGGCTTTTGCCAAGGCCGCGTTCGGTTCATTGCAGATCGCCCACTGCCCGCCAGGAGCCGCGATCACGGTGCGCGCCCCCTTGAGCACGACGACGGCTTTGAAGCGTGCGGCGGCCTTGCGCGCAGATCCGAGCCGATCGGCTTGAACGGCGGCGACTTCGCTTTCGAGCAGCCGCGCCATCTCGCCCGGATGTGGCGTCAGGACGAGCCGATGCTGAGCGGGTTCGGCGATCTCGGGCTTGGTCGCCAGGCACGTGATCGCGTCGGCGTCGAGGACGACCGGGCACTTGGACATCTCGAGCACCTGTTTGACGAGTTCGATCGACGCGCTCGCGGTCCCCATGCCCGGACCGGCGGCGATCGCGGCCTTGCCGTCAATCAGCTTCTCGACGCGTTTTTTCTCGCTCGCGCCACCGCGAACAGCCTCGACCATCAGGTCGGCAACCGCACCTTCGAGCCGGGCGCGGATCTCACCGGACGTGGCGAGGGTGCACAGGCCGACACCAGACCGCATCGCCGCGGTCGTGGACAGCAACGCAGCGCCGGTCTTTCCCGGTGATCCGGCGAGCACGAGCAAGTGGCCAAAGCGACCCTTGTGGGCGTTTTCGTTGCGGCCCGGCAGCTCGCCTTTTTCGGATGCCCACGTGACCGCTCGGCCCTGTTTTTTGAGCTCGTCGGCCCACGCGGGGGGCACGCCGATGGGGACGACTTCGAGCTCGTTGTAGTGGCCGGGCCCTGCGCCGAAGAACAAGCCGGTTTTTGCGGCGGCCATCGTGCACACGAGATCTGCTTTGACCGCGACACCGAGTTTGCGCCCGTTGGCGGCGTTGATCCCGCTCGGTACGTCGACCGAGACGACCAGTCCGCTGTGGCGCCCGTCGACCTGGGCGGCGAATGTGGCGATCGGATCGCGGAGGTCGGTGGTCGGCCCGGTGCCTATCAGCGCGTCGACGATCACGGCCGAACGGGCCAGGGACCGCCGCAGGCCGCCAAGTTCGCGCTTGTCGGGCGGCTTGGTGTGATGGCGATCACGAACGCCGGCGGCCTGCATGGCCTTGTAGTGAAGCTTGGCGTCGTCGCTCATGTTGCCGCGATCACCGACCGTGTACACGTGAACTGCGAACCCGCGGTAATGCAGCTCCCGCGCGATCACGAAGCCGTCGCCGCCGTTGTTGCCGACACCGCACAAGATCGTGGCGAGGCGGCCGTCTCCCACACCGCCGATCCGCATTTCGATCGCGGCGACGACGCCTCGACCAGCGGTTTCCATCAGGGTCGCGCCGGGGAGCCCGAGCTCTTCGATGGTGCGGCTGTCGAGCGAGCGCATCTGCTCGGGAGTGATGATTCGCATGGTTGCCTCGGCGCGTGTTCGGGCCAATCAGAGCTCGTAACGGTGCATGCGGCGCAGCATTTCACCGACGGCGCGTTCCAAGCCGACGAAGATGGCGCGAGCCACGATGCTGTGACCGATGTTGAGCTCTTCGACGTGGGGGAGGAGCATGATGTCGGCGACATTGCGGTAGTCGATGCCATGGCCAGCCGCGACCGCCAGGCCGATGCCGTGTGCGTGACGGGCGGCGGCGGCGAGCTTGAGCAATTCGTTGTTGCGAAGCGCGTCGGTGGACGCCTCGCAGAAATCGCCGGTGTGCAGCTCGACGGTCGCCGCGCCGATTCCAAGGGACGCATCACACTGGGCGTTGTCGGGATCGACGAACATCGAAACGACGATCCCGGCTTCGCGCAAGCTGTGCACGTGGGGCGCGAGGGCGTCGCGGTTGCCGACGACGTCCAGACCACCTTCGGTTGTCTGTTCTTCGCGCTTTTCAGGCACGAGCGTAACCGTGTCGGGCACGTACTTGAGCGCCATCGCCAGCATCTCGTCGGTGGCAGCCATCTCGAGATTGAGGGGCACCTGCACCGTCTCTTTCATCACGCGCAGGTCGCGTTCCTGGACGTGCCGACGGTCCTCGCGGACGTGGATCGTGATCTGATCGGCGCCAGCTTGTTCGGCCAAGGACGCGGCAAAGACGGGGTCGGGATAACGGGTAGCGCGCGCTTGGCGGATCGTCGCGACGTGATCGACGTTGACGCCAAGGCGCACGTTCACGCCCGCGCCAGCGCGGATGGGCAGGTTTGTGTCAGGCACCGATGGCCTCCCGTACGGCGTCGGCGATGGTGTCGACCCACTGTTTGACCGCACCTGCGTTGTGGCCCTCGACCATGACGCGGCACTTGTTTTCGGTCCCCGAGTAGCGAACCAACACCCGGCCGTTGCCTTCGAGCGCCTTTTCGGCCTGGACGATGGCGCGTTGCACCGATTCGAGGGAATGAAGCGGGGCTTTTTCGCGCACATTGACGTTGACGAGACGCTGGGGAGCGCGGCTCATGACGGTCATCAATTCGGACACCGGTCGTTGTTCACGGACCGCGTAAGCGAGCACCTGCAACGCGGACAAGATGCCGTCCCCGGTCGTTGTGTGGTCGAGACAGACGATGTGCCCGCTCTGTTCGCCGCCGAGGTTGAAGCCGCCCTTTCGCATCGCGTCGACGACATATCGGTCGCCGACCTGGGTGCGGATCAGCTTGATCCCGGCCTCCCGCATCGCGGCCTCGAGCCCGAAGTTGCTCATCACGGTGACGACAAGACTGTTGCGCGCGAGGGTGCCAGCGCGCTGCATCCGGGTCGCGAGGAGGGCGAGGATCTGGTCACCGTCCACCACCTGGCCGCGCTCGTCAACGATGATGAGGCGGTCCGCGTCGCCATCGAGCGCGATGCCGATGTCGCACGACTCTTCGAGCACGAGGGCGGCGAGCTTCTTGGGATACAGGGCGCCGCACCCGTCGTTGATGTTGATGCCGTTGGGCTGCACGCCACGTGTGATGACCGTCGCACCGAGCTCTTCGAACACCGCCGGAGCGACCTTGTAGCCGGCACCGTTGGCGCAATCGACCGCGATGCGCAGCCCGTCGAGCGTCAAATCCGACGGGAACGTCGTCTTCAGGTACACGATGAAGCGGCCGCGTGCGTCCTCGATTCGGTAGGCGCGTCCGACGTCCGCACCGGTCTTGATGGAGGCGGAGGTGGCCTTGTCGTCGGCCATGAACGCTTCAATTTTCGACTCGATCTCGTCGGCCAGCTTGAAGCCGTCCGCGCCGAACAGCTTGATGCCGTTGTCTTGGAAAGGGTTGTGCGATGCGCTGATGACAACGCCCACGTCGGCCCGCATGCCGGTGGTCATAAACGCGATCCCGGGCGTCGGCAGGGGACCGAGCAGATAGGGTTCGGCGCCGACCGAGCACGCGCCCGCCGTCAGCGCCATCTCGAAGAGGTAGCAGCTGCGCCTGGTGTCTTTGCCGATCAGGACGCGCGGACGCTCATGGCGGCTCTCGAAGATGGTGCCGACCGCGCGACCGATCGCAACGGCGGTTTCGACTGTCATAATGCCGGAGTTGGCCTGGCCGCGGACGCCGTCGGTTCCAAAGAGCTTGCGTGGCATGTTCGTCCTTTTGGCTACGGGCTCGCCCGAAAAGGGGCGCGGGGCTTGGCAGGGCCGGCAACTTTAGCCGGGTTATCGCGTCGTGGAAATGGGGCGAATGGGGCCGCGGACCTCATGTGCGCCGGCAAGCGTTGAGAATCTTGACGTTCAACGGTGGAGATCGCAGCTTCCGCGCTCCGCGAGGATTGGTGGCTCGATGCCGATCCCGTCCCACGCAACTGTCCAAACGGAGTCCGAAGATGATGCAGCTCATCTGCACCCGCACTTGAGGCACATGCCGCAAGGCGGTCGCCTTGTTGAAAGAAAATGGCATCGAGTTCAGCTACCGCGAATACACGAAGGAGCCGCTGAGCGAGGCGGAGATCCGCGATGTGCTCAGCGCGCTCGGTGTGGGCGTCAAGGACGTGCTCCGCAAAAACGACGTGAAGAAAGCGGGGCTCACCGGCCAGGAAAGCGACGACGTGCTGATCGCGGCGATGGCCCACCACCCGCGCATGATGCAGCGCCCGATCGGCGTATTGAACGGCAAAGCGGAGATCGGCCGGCCGGTCGACAACCTGCTGCGTTTGGTGGGCTGAGGTTCACGACCCGGCGGGCGGCGACTGAGAAGCTGCGCGCCGATAACGCTCTGGGCGTGTGCTGGGAACTACTCGCCGACGACCCGTAGATGCGGGCGAGCTTCGTTGCGTGCAGGCTCGTCCGGCTTGGGATGGGCCTCTTCGAGCACGCGCAGGATCGTGTCCTTGTCGTAGCGCGACTGGCGGAATTCGTCGGTGATCTTGCGCAGCAGGCTCATGTCCGTGCCGATACCGTAGCGGCCAAGGATCGAGCTGATGCGCTCGCGGTAGCGCTCGATGCCTTCCTTGACGGACGTAAACCCGTGCTCGGCCGATTCGGCGCGTTGCCAGAAGGCGACCGGGTTGATGTTGAAGAACTTGAGGTCGCTCTCGGACGGTTCGATGAGGATGACGTCGCCCTTGAACTCGGGATTGAGGCGGAGCTTCTCGATGCCGAGCATCAGGCGGGTGTGCAGCAGCGTACGGAACGCCTGGTTGAGCACGGTCGCGATGCCCATGTCGCTGATCGTGCGGCTGCCATGCAGGAGTTGGTCGGCGTGGTAGGCGACGAACGGACGGAATGGGTTGTACGCGATGACCAGGTTGGCGCCGTGTTTGACGGCTTGGCTGATGTTGGCGGTCTTACGGACGCCGGCGTCGATGTAGTCGTGGCCGTTGATGCGCGCGGGGCGGAAGAACCCCGGGATCGCGGTGGACGCCTGCACCGCCTCGCTGATCGTTACCGAACAGTCCTCGTCGTGGCCAAAGACGACCGGCTGCGCCGTGTTGAGGTTGGTGCTGCCGATGTAGAGGTCTTTGCCGCGCTCGAGCTTGAGCAGACGGAAGTGGTTGGGAACGCCGTTGCGCTTGAGGTTGGCGCGGATGAAGCGTTCGATGCCGCGGTTGTCGAAGAGGCCGCTGGGCAGGTAGCTCAGGCCTGACCGCAGCTCGGACTCCTTGGTCAGGTCCGCGACGATCGGCGCGATCAGGTTTTCCGCGTTGAGATACGTGGGATCGCGCAGGAAGGTGCGCGCCCGGTCGATGAGAAAGGCGCGCTTGCGACCGGCGAGGTGCCGGCCCAGGGACATCGACACCGCCGGAAACGTCGACAGCATGTCGCGCGCGAGGAGCGCAGGTTTGTAGAGGAATTCGCGCCAGTTGGGGCGGTAGAAGTCCAGCGGTGAGAACTGCGAGATGCGCTCGGATTTGCCGTCGATGGAACGCAGCACTTCCTGCGGTTCAACGCCTGCGCACAACGGCGCGGCGAGGAAAGCACCGGCCGAGATCCCAACGTAGATGTCGAACTGCGTGACCGAGCGCTTGGTCAAGAAGGCGTTGAGCGCGATCAGGCCACCGATTTTGAACGCGCCGCCGGAGATAGCGCCGCCGGCCAGCACGAGCGCGACCTTGGCGTCTTGGCGAACAGGGGCGTTCGGATCGGACTTTTCGACGAAGGTGATGCCCACAGCGCTCCCAAAGCCCGCGTGTGCGAACCGCCTAAGTGTGACGCTGCAGCCCGACGCCGTCCAGCATTTGCCAACGGCATGGGGTCTGCGACACCCGTCGAAGCGGACGTCGCGTCAGTCGGGGCGTCGCGACGAGGAGCCGCGCCGCAGCACGAGCACCGGCAATGGCGACAGGTCCAGGACACGCTGGGCGACACTGCCCAGGAAGAAAGTGAAGACCGCGCTCTTGCCGTGCGACGGGATGACGATGAGGTCGCAGCGGTTCAACAAGGCCATCGCCACGATCCCCTCGGCGGCTTCATCGGCGCACTGAGCGACCACGGTGGGCGGCGATCCGGCAAGGTTGGACGCGGTTTGCAGCATCGATTGCTTGGCTTGCTCAACGGAGGCTTGGGCTGCCGGCGGGACAGTGGGCTCGATCACCTTGTCGCCCTCCACCGAGTGGAGGCCGGGCACCTCCACGCAGTGTCCGATCACGAGCTCCGCACCGAACTGCGAGGCGATGGCGGCCGCTTCCTCGACGCCACGGTCGCTGGAGTAGCTGAAATCGGTCGAGACAAAGACGCGGCGATAGATCGACGGCGCGACATCCACCTCGGGTTTGCGATCGGCGGGCCCGTGGACAACGAGCACGGGGCAAGGCGCGTCCCGCACGACGCGGCTGGCGACCGACTGGTGCAGCGGTTGGCCGACCGAAGCGCCGTGGCGAGTGACAACCACGAGGTCCACGTCCGAGTGCTTCATGTAGCGGCTGATGACGGTTTCGGGGGGCCCGTCGACGATGTCGATTTGGGGCTCCAACCCCATCGCACCGACTGTGCGGCGGACCGTGTCGAGCCTTTCGCGCTTCTTGTTTTGCTGCTGAACCGGCTCAACATCGGCCCATTCGTTGGCGTAGAGCAAGGTCAGGCTGGCGTTGTTGATGGCGGCGAAGGCGGCTGCGTGCGGCAGGGCGATCATGCCGAGGTCGGACAGATCGGTCGCCACGAGGACGTCGGTGGGAATCATGGGGCGCTCCAAGAGGGTCGGGTGCGTCGGGCACCTGCTGAAAAGCAAGGCGGACCACGCCGTGAATTCAACGCGATGGAGCGATTGTGGCCGCGCTATTGGGCGCAAATGTTGCGACGGCATCGACCGCGACGGTATCGACCGCGACGGCATCGACCGCGGCGGCGATCAGCTTCTGTGCGAGCCGCGAAACGCCCGACGTTTTGCCCAGGGCCGTCTCGATCGGCATCCAGCGCGCGCGTTCGTGGGGTAGCTCCGCACACACCGCTTGGAGGCGTTGCGCGCTCCACATCGTGTCCGCAGCCGCGAGGATTCCGACCACTTCGTAGCGGCGATGGCTGAGCACGTGCACGATCGGCCTGAAGGTTGCTCGCTCGATCACGCCGTGTTTTTTCATCCAGTCGGCGCTGGCGGTGTCAGCGTGGGATCCCTCGAATCCGGGCGGCTCCCAGAGCTTGGCCCAGCGGCCTGTGCCGGGCCGTTGCATGACGAGAACGTGATCGCTGTGCAAGACGACGGTGTACGTGGCCGCAACCCGCGTGACCTTTGTCTTGGCCCGGGGAACGGGCAGCTCAGCGGTTCGGCCTTCGGACAATGCGATGCACTGGCCGGCGATGGGGCAAACGGCGCAAGTCGGCGTGCGCGGGGTGCAGATGACCGCACCGAGCTCCATCAGCGCCTCGTTCCAGTGGCCTGGTTGCTGGTCGGGCCTGAGCCCGTTGATGTGCTCCCCTGCGAAGGACCAAGCTTGGCGTCGACCGGCCCCGGCGGTGACATCGCGCTCGATGCCGTGCAGGCGAGCGAGCACGCGGGCGACATTGCCGTCCACAAGAGGAACGCGCCGGCCAAAAGCGATCGAAGCGATGGCGCCGGCGGTGTAGGGCCCAATGCCGGGGAGGGCGCGTAGGTCTGGCTCATCGGCTGGCAGGTCGCCGTGACGTGAGACGGCCTCGATCGCCGCAGCTCGGAGATTGCGCGCGCGCCGGTAGTAGCCCAGCCCGGTCCACAGGCGCACGACATCATCTTCGGATGCGGCCGCGAGCGCCTTGAGAGTGGGCAGCGCAGCCATCCAGCGGTGAAAATACGGGATGGCCGTCTCCACGCGGGTTTGCTGGCACATGAACTCGGATACGAGGACGGCGTAGGGCGCGGGGCGTTCATCCAAGGGAGCCCGCCACGGCAACCCGCGACGACGCTTGTAGTGCCAGGCAAGGAGCGGCGCGGCGAGGTTCATCGGCGGCTATTTGTTGGGTTTGCGGCCGAGCAGGCGGGCGTCGAAACAGGCCTGTCGCCAGCTTACATCGACGGCGGAAACAACGAACGTGACGTCCTGTTTTCGTTCGGATGCGCGCAGTTTCACCCGCCACTTGTGCCACCGGAAGTCGTCGCGGGCGATCTGCAGCTTGAACCGCTCTTTGCCAGCGACGAGCACGCGAAACACGACGTCCGAGCCCGAGTCGTGTCGTACGGCCCACAAGCGGTTGCCGAATCGGCCCTCGAGCGCGTCGCCGGGAGGCAGGTCGGTGTATTCGATGTGCAGCTCGCCCTCGCTGGGATATGGCTGCACGAAGAGGCAGCGACGACGTGTATTGCCGACCTCGTGCATCCCCTCGTAGACATCGCGCCACCATTCGCCCGAGCAGTCTTGGCGCACGCCGGCGCTGCACTTTTCGACCTTGCCGTCCTTGGAGACGCGGGTGACCGCAGCGGTGAGGAGACGCTCGCGGAAATCGAAGACCGTGCGGGACGGCTTCACGCGAACGAGCGTCAGGGCGGTGCCGTGCCCCAAGCTGTGGTGGGCGACGACCGGGCCAAGACCAGCGCCATCGAGGCCGGCGTCATGACCGTGAGTCGTGAGGATCCAAAGGCGCTTGAAGCCGTCGACGTCCCAGCTATCCAGCGGATCCCCAAACTGCATGGCGTCTTCGAAGCTCAGCCCCTTGTCGCGCCAAACCCGGGCGAATCGCCAGCGCTGTGCCGCCGCCCAACCCGGGATGATCGCAAACGCGTCGCCTGCTTTGACTTCAGCGGTCAACAGACGCTCCGCGGCGGCGAGATCGACGTCGCCTGGCGAGTTGTCAGCGCGCGACCGGGCCTGCAGGAACACCCACGCAAACGACGCGATGAACACCGCGAGCACGGCCGAAGCGGTCGCGACTGCGAGCGGCCCGGGGCGGGTGTCGGGGTCGGTGGGGTGGATGACGTTCACGGCGCGCAGGATGGGTCGGTGCGGCGCATTTGTCATCCGGTTGCCAAACGGCTCAACGTCGGCGAACCCGCGCCAAGGCCACTAGAAATCGTGGTGGAGCGTCGCTGCGAAGCGGACGTTGTGACCGTGCAATGACGTGGCGACGACGGGATCGTTGGGGTCGCGTTTGGTAACCGTCCGCCGCTGCAGTTGGGTCCAGCCCAACGCCAGGTCGATCGCGAGCGGGCTGCGGTCCTTTTGATCTCTGTCCACGAGCACGAAACCGAGCCCGGTGGCCAGGGTCCACGCGGGCGCATCGAGGTAGTTCGCAGAACCATCAGCCTTGGGCAGCGGCGTCGGGCGGAATCGTAGACCAAGTCGAGCAGAAACCGTGGCGTTGGGCCGCCACTGCGCGCCCACGCGAGGCACGATGATATCCTTTGCGCCCATCGGCACCGGGCGGTTGCGCACCACGATGAGCTTTTCGTCGGTGCCGTCGGCCGCGAACAATACGTCGCTGATGTCGAGGTCGATCTTCGGCGCCATGGGCGGCAACTGACTCCAGCGGGCCCACGTCGCAGCGAAAAATGCGGTCCACGCGGCGTTGAATCGATGGCTCGCGGCGAGCTCGACTTGGTCGGGGGTGTAAAGGCCCTCGCCCTGTACGCGAAATCGCAAGGTCCCCACCTGTTCGATGTCGACCACCACGGGAAGCTCGAAACGCACCGATGATTCGGCTCGGTAAATGATGGCGATGCGCGTCGCGTCAGTGGGGTGAATGGCGATGCTCGCGATGGGCGAAACGGCGCTGAACAGGTCGATGTGCAGCGAACGCTGGGTAAAGCGTCGGTCGAGAATCGAGAGGGCAAAATCGGCGCGTCCGTCCAACGACGCAAGCAGCTGAAGTCCCGCGCCAAATGACAACCAACCCAGCGGTCGTGCGCCGAACCCAAAGATGACCGCGAGGCGGTTTTCGATCGAGTCGTAGATGGCGAGCTGAGGTGTGCGGTGGTCGCGCGCCGCGATGCGGGTCGGTCCGGACATCGGGATGTGCAAATGGATGCCAATGCCCAGCTTGTTGTTGAAGATGCCGCCGATCGGGGAGGAGACCCCGATGTGACCGAGCCCAAGGCCGTTGGGCAACGCGGTTGGGTAGGTCGATTCGCCAGCCACGCGGTCGATCTGAAAGCGATGCCAGATGATGTGCGTACCGATGCCGAAGTGAACGCCCTTGGTCGAGCCGAGGTTGGCCGGATTGGCCCAGGTGGCGAGATAGTCGCGGGCGTCAGCGTCATCGCTACCGGCCAGGGAAATGCTGCGCGCGCCGGCGCCGTACAGGTGGAGCGTGCTCGCGACGGCGTCATTGGCCAGCGGGACGACCGCAATTATGACGAGCAAACGGACGATCAGGGGGCGAATGGCTCCCGGTTGACGGGCACGGCGATCGGGCATCGGGCTTCAGGCGGCGACGCGCAACGGCTCGTCGAGTCGAGCGGCGCTGGCGACTTCGGACAGGGTGCCAAACCGGTAGCGTGAAAAGAGCGCCTCGAGCTTGCGGTCAACGGAGCGAAGGCCGACGTAGTACTTGAACGCTCGCCACGCGGGCAGATCCATGCGCGGCTGCAGCGGATCGAGTTCGCGCGGGTGCAGGTACGCGATCGCGGGCTCCGCGGCGGCATCTGCGCGGGCAAAGAAGGCGTCGAGGACCGGCGTGGGCAGGAGCCGCAAATAGCCGCCACCGGAGTATGGCAACGCGGCGCCGCCGGCTGAAAACGGCACGACCGGGACCTCAAGCAGCGACTTGCCGTCCGGGAATTCGATCACGAAAGGGCGGACCCGCTCAAGGGGATAGCCGCCGTGTGCGCGCCGCGATAAGAACAAGGAAGAATCGACCGTTATGCCGCGGGAAGCCAGGCCCGAGAGCGCCCAATTCTCCGACGGCCCGATCGAAAAGCCGGGCGCCCGAAAGGCCTTCACGTCGCGGCCGGCAGCCTTGCTGATGGCGTCGAGAGAGCGGTCGAGGTCGCGCAAAAAAGCGTCGCGGTCGAGGCTGTTGACCAGCTGATGGGTGTGTCCGTGCGACCCGATCTCGTGACCGCGGCCGACGATGTCTGCGATCAACTCCGGATGCCGACTCGCGACCCAGCCGAGTACAAAGAAGGTGGCGTGGTGACCGTGTTTGTCGAGCAGGTCGAGCACGCGGGTTGTGCCGTGTGCGACGCGGTCTTCGAGGCCTTCCCAGGACTGGGTGTCGGGCGCCCCCTCGCAATCGAGGATGTGAAACCAGTCCTCAACGTCGACCGAGAATCCGTGCAGCGTAGTGGTCATGACAGCAAGGTAGCAGAGTGGAACAGGCAACGGGATCAGCGCCAGCACCGGGCCGATTGGGCCGAAATACCGGGCGGAGTGAGCCGTTTACGCTTCGGCGACGAGTCTGTCGAGTTGCTCGGCGTCCATTTCGACCCGCAGCGTCTCCTTCAGCTCCTTTTGGCCGCGGATCGGGAGCGTCAACACCACAGATAGCCCGCCGCCCGGGCGCGGTTGGGCGCGCGCATGACCTCGGTGTGCCTCGCAAATCTGTCGCGCGAGGAACATGCCAAGCCCGGTGCCGCCGGTCTTGGTGCTGCGTGACTTGTCGATGCGGAAAAACGGCTCGAAGACGCTCGCGCATTGCTCGTCGGTGAGGCCTGGGCCGCGATCCATCACGCGGATGACCGCGCCGAGCTTGGTCGCCTGGGTCTCGATGCGTAGCTGCGAGGGCTCGTCGTCGCCTTCCGGTTTGCTCGCGTGTCGAATGGCGTTTTCCACGAGCGTCGAGAGCACGCGATCGAGCGCATTGTCGTCGCCCAGGACCTCGCGGTCGCCCATTTCCAGTTGGGTCTCGACCTGCCAGCCGAGCTTGGACAAACGCAGCCGTTCGCGATCGATGACCTTGGCGACGAGCTTGTCGAGCACCAGCGGGCGCCTCTTGAGCAGAACCCGCTTGGTGGAGACCCGTTGCGCTTCGAGCAATCGCGAGATGTGTCGTTCGAGCAACGCCGTTTCCTCGCGAATACCACCGATGAGCTCGGCCTTTTCGGCTTCGTCGACGCCTTCCATGCTGAGCAGCTCGAGCGCCACGTCGATGCGCGCGATCGGTGAGCGGAGCTCGTGTGAGACGCCGGACAGCAAGTCGCGCTGCGCCTGCATCATCCGCCCCATCCGCGTGGCGAGCTGGTTGAGGGAGTGGCCCACACTGCCGAGGTCGTCACCCGCGATGGGAGCGGCGACCGACAAGTCACCATGCCCCAGCAACTTGGCGGCTTCGCGCATGGCGGCGAGGCGTTCGTGGTAGCGCTGCCGGGCCAGGGCGACAACGACAAAATGACCGATGAGAGCGGCCGCTGAGAGCAGCAGCAGCGCCAAGATGACGCCGCTCAGGCCAAGCCAATCGATCGGTCCAGCTACCCGCACCAGCAGGACAGCGGACGCGGCGATCGTCATCAGGCCGACGAGGCTGATAGCCAGCGAGACACCATCAAGGCGCCCGAGCAGCCAGTCGCGCAGACGATGGGGTTCGTCGACGCCGACCGTTGGGCCAGGCGTTGCACCCGAAGGCGCTGGATCGGTGGTTGTGGTCACGCCGCAGGCGCGTCGCCGTCATCCGCGGCGAGCATGTAACCCGTGCCCCAAACCGTCTTGATGCGCTTGGGATTGCGCGGGTCTTCCTCGATCTTGGCGCGCAGGTTCTTCACGTGCACATCGATCGAACGGTCGTAGGCCGCATAGCCAACGCCTCGGAGCATGTCCATCAGCGCATCGCGCGACAGCACCTGGCCCGGGTGCTTCATGAAGCAACGCAACAGGTCGAATTCGGTCGTGGTCAGGTGAACGCTTTCGCCGCCGACGATGACTTCCCGGCGCGCTGGATCCATCTCGATCCCGGAGCACGCGAGGATATCGGGCCGACGCGGCTGGTTGGACGAGGTGTCCGACCGTCGCAGGACCGCCTTGACGCGTGCCACGAGCTCGCGGGGGTTGAACGGCTTGGGCAGATAGTCGTCCGCGCCAAGCTCCAAGCCCACGATGCGATCGTTGTCCGTCCCTTTCGCCGTCAACATCACCACGGGCACCTGGGACACCGCGCGGATCCTGCGCAGGGCTTCGAAGCCATCGATGCCGGGCAACATCACGTCGAGGATCACGAGGTCGAAGACTTCGCCGGTCGCCCGGCGCACGCCCTGCAAGCCGTCCGTTACAAGCTCGACCTGAAGCCCCTCGGGCTTGAACAGGCGCTCAAGAAGGTGGCCCAGGCGAATATCGTCATCGACCAACAGCACTCGCGGCATGCGATCCTCCCACGGAAGCGGCGCTACGATCGCACGGTCGCGACGCGTCCCGCAACCCGCAGGCCGCACCTGAGTCGATTTCAAGCCCGCGGATCGACAGCGCAACGCCTGTGACGTTTTGTGGCGATCAACGCGGCCCAGAGCCCGGCTCGGCGGGCACCTCCGCTGGCGGAACCTCTTCGGGTGGAGGCGCGCCCGGCGGGGGCGTAGCAGGCGGCTCACCACCGGCTGGTGGAGCCTCACCCGGTCCGCCCGCAGCCGGCTCGGCCGGCGCTTCACCCGGCGGCACGGCTTCACCCGGCGCAGGGATGTGGGGCTCGACACCAGGCGGGAGTTCTTCGTTCGGGGTGCCAGCGGCAGCGGCAGCGGCGGCGGCGGCGGCGGCGGCTTCTCCTCCCGCGGCGGCCGGCGGAGTGCCCATCGTCAACTCGTGTTTGACCACGCCTTCCTTGCCTTCGGGCAGCTCCAAGTTCATGCGCATCAGCTCGCGATCCAAGCACGCCAGCAGCTCGGGGTGGCCGCTGGAGCTACCGGGCTCGACGCCGATGTCTTTGACCACGGTCGCGCCGCCGCTGCCGGGGCCGATCATCATCTTGAGCTTGAAGCGTCCGCCGGCCCCCGGAAACTTCTGGCGGACCGACTTGAGGCACTTCTGCCCGACGTTGTTGGCTTTGCCCGCGACGCGCAGCTGGATCGCTTCTTCGATCGGCTTGCCGTCGATGCTTTCAGGTTGCGCCGGTTCGGTTGCGCCGGCGGACGGCGGATCGCTGGACTCGGCCACATTGAGTTTGGGGAGCGCGCCGGGTAGCGCCATCTCCTTGGTACCGCCTTCGCCCTCTTCGCCTTCCGCGGCTTCGGCCTTCTCGCGCAGCACCTTCGTCGCCTTCTTGCCGCCAGACGTGGCGCTTTCAGCCCCTTCAGCCGCTGTCTCGGAACCTTCGTCGGAGCCCTCGTCGATCGAGGGTTCGCTGCTGAAGACGAAGATGCCGCCGATCACCGATGCGACGACCAACAGGCCGATGCCAGCGACGACCATCTTGCTTCCATCCGAACTTGCCACGTGTGCCTCCCGGAGCGCGACTGCGAGGGGTCGTCGCGCGAGCGCCGTAGTCTAGCAGACTGCGGGGAAATGGCTGCCCCGCAGGTTCCATCGATTCGAATCGCGGGATTCAGTCGTGCCGCTCGACGGACAAGGCGTGGTCAGGGCAGCGACGGCGCGGCATTTGCCTTGGCTTTCTTGTCGATGCGCAGCGGTTCCATGTGCGCGGGCGGCTTGGGATCTTCGTCGATCCGGGCGAGGCCGCGAATGGCGCCGGGGCCGTTGATGGCGATGGTCTGGTGCGCCAGCTGCTTGCCGTAGTCCCAGGTCGTAAACGCCACGGAGGTCAGCCGCGCCAGCTCCTTGGCGAGCTCCTGGCGGTTGCCTTCCTTGTCGCGAATGCGCCGCTTCATCTCGGCGATCTCCGCGCGCAGCTTCCTCTCGCCAGGCGGGTTCTCGGGGATCGGCGCAGCCACCGGGCGCGCGTACTCACTTTTCTTCGCGGCGTCCTGGCGTCGCTGCGTGTATCCGGCGGCCCAGTACAGCAGGTAGCGATCCTTGCCGGCGCTCTTGTCCGCCTCGTCCAGCAATCGTGGAATCTGGGATTGGTCGGCGACCAGGCCCAGGGCGACATAGGCGCGATGGCGCATGAGGTCCGATTCATGGTCTTTGAGTTTCCAGAGCGCGTCGAAAGCATCCGGCTTGCCGCGACGGGCAAGACCAGCGACCGCGGACAGCTGCATCCCAACGTCAGCGTCACCAAGCGTCTTGACCAAAGCCGGTAGCACGCGGGGATCGTCGATTCCAGACAGCATTTCGAGCGACTTTTGGCGCTCCGCCATCGGCTTGTCTTGTTTGATGTCGTCGAGCAGCACCGGCACCGCTTCGGAACCCATCCTGGTGATTTGCGTGGTCGCCATGCCGGGGGTTCCGACCGGTTCGCTGTGGCGGGACTTCATCATGCGCGGCTTCTGCACAAACTCGTGGTGCGCGACGGCGGACGCGTAGACTCCGCCGCCGATTATCGCGAACACGGACGCGACCATCGCGAGACGAATCCAAGCCTGTCTGTCGAATGTGCGGTCGTTCAAGGACGCCATTTGCGCCTCCCATCAGGTTTGCAGGTGGGGCCTCGGCGATACGCCGGCCCTCGCAAACTTGGACGCACAGGTAAGCAGAAAGTTGTCGGCTAGCAAGGGTGGCGCGCAGCGACGAGCGACCGAATCCGCGCCGGCCGACGATGCAGCGACCGTCTCAGCGCTCGACTACTTGCAGGTCTGCTCGACGCGCAGGTCATCGACGTGGATGCCCAGGTACTTGTCGTTCTGCTTGGCGTCGGTGCTGTCGAACCGGATCTCAAGGCGGAAAATGGCGCCGGCCGTGATCATGTCCTGCAGATCGACCTTGACGTCCACGACCTTCTTGTAGTCGGTCGCCTTGAGGTTCTTCGCCTTGGTCCAGAGCACCTTCAACGTGGACGTGGCTGTTTGGTTGACGGCGACGATCTGCATCGTCTCAAAGGTCTTCTCAACGTCGATGTAGGCCTTGAAGCGGAATTCCAGCCCGGCCTTGGCATCGGTCGGCGGCTTGATCGGCTTGCTGCGCAGGGTGCCCTTGACCGGCAGGTAGCAGCCCTTGGTTCCCGACTTGTTCTTCGCGCATTTCTCGGCGCCCTTGCAGCCGTTGTCATCGGTGCAGGATTTGCCACTGCCGGTGAGGTAGTGGGGCTTGGACGTCGAGCCAAAGCGGATCTCGTGTTGGCCGTTGAGATAGGTCGGGATTGCGGCAGTGCCCTTCTTGACCACGTGCCATTTCACGTCGCCCTGGGGCGCGGTCGGCACCTCCCACTGGTCAAATCCGCCGCCCTCGACAGTCTCGAGCGGGAGCAGGAGGGTCGGCTGGCAGCAGCCTTTGCCGGGCTTGAACTGGTCGTAGCAGACCGGCGCTTCGGTCTTGGGGTCTTTGCCGCAGAAGTAGCGCTTGCATGTGTCAGACTTGGTGCAGTCCTTGACCGACGTGCAGGCCGGCTTGGTGCAGACCGTCTCAACCGTGAGGTTGTCGACGTACGCGCCTTCGAAGTTGTTGAAGTTCTTGTTGCCCGCGTCGAAGTCGAAGCGCAGCGTGATCTTCTTGCCGTTGAGCGACTGCGGAATCAGCGCGACGATGCTCGTCCACTTGCCGTGTGTGCTGCCTTCGATGTCGTAGCTGTCCCAGACCGGCAGCCACTTGGCCTTGGCGTCGTCCACGTCCTTGGCGAGCACCTTCAGCTGGTCGATCGGGAACGGGTATTTCTTCCACGCGTTCTTGGTCCACTCGGTGTCCAGGAAGAGGTCGAACGTCACGATCGAGAACGACTTGCTGCTCGCCTGCAGCGTGATTTCGGGCGACTCGGCGGTACCGGCGGCGACATCGGTGCCCGCGTTGAACGTGCCGTTCTTGCCGAAGTACAGCGAGTAGTTGCCCGTCCCCGGCTTGGATTTGAGCGCCGAAACCGACCACGTGAAGGTCTTGCTGTAGCTCGCGCCGCCACCGAACGGAGGTTGACCGGTCTTGGGCTTGAGCACCCAGCCAGCCGGCGTCTTGCCGCCTTCGAAGTCGTGCTTGCCGACCTGGTTGCCGAGCTTGGTCGTCATCGGCGCGCAGCAGTCCTTGTCCTTGGGATCGACCGCGTTGATGCACTTGCCGGAAGCGCAGGTGTCCTTGGTGCAGGAGTTCTTGTCGTCGCAGTCTTTCTCCGTGACGCAGCAGTTTTGCTTCTTGGTGTACTTGCACTTGAGCGCGTCGCCTTCTTTTTCGCACGTGGCTTCGTCGCAAGTGCCGCCCTTGTTGCAGTCGCTGGCCGACTTGCACTCGTCCTGCTTGCACGCCACGCCGACCTTGATGTCGTCCACGCAGATGTGGCCCTGATCGTTGCCGCTGTTGTCGCCCGCGTCGAACTTGAAGCAGATTTCCTTGGTCTTGCCGGCGAACTTGTCCAGGCCCGCCGAGAACTGGCTCTGCCAATCGGCGCCCTTGTTGCCCGTGGTGCCCTGGATCTGGTCGCTGGACCAAATCGTCACCTCTTTGCCCGCGTCCTTGACGAAAACAACCAGCTTGTCGAGCTCGTTGAGCCCGGGCTTGGGCGGGTTCTTGTACTTCTCCTTGGGCTGTCCGGACCATTCGGTCTGCATCTTCACGGCGAATTCGAGCGTGTTGTAGACGGTGCCGGCGGTGAGCTTGATCGGCTTGCTGCACACGGTACAGGCGGGGCCCTTCGGCGCGATCGACGCGTCGTGGTAGCCCTTGCCGTTGGTGTTGGAGAAGCACATGGAGTGGCTGCCCGACTTGGCCTGGTTCTTCGTGGCGTGCCACTTGACCGACTTGCTGTTGCAGCTACTGAACGTCCATGCGCCGGTGCTGCCCGACGCGAAGTCCTCGGAGAAAACGCTCTTGGGCTGGCAGCACTGCGGGTTGGAGCTATCCGGCTTGTGCACGCAGTTGCCGGGCTTTTTCTTGTCCGGCTTGTTGCAGCTATCGATCGTGCACGACTGCTTGTCGTCGCAATCGAGGACGCCGGTGCAGCACCCGGGGGTCTTGTCGTAGAAGCAGAGACCGAGGTTTTTCTGGTTGAGCGAAAGCGTGCACGCGTTGGCGGCGCAGGCGTTGCTCGAGGCCTTGCACGAGGTCTGCGGATCGCACTTTCCGTAGCCTTGGTTGCCGACGCAGAGCGTCTCCACCTTGAAGTCGTCGAGATAGACGCCCTCGTAGTCGTTGAGCGCGCCCGTCTCGGTCGAGAACTCCCAGAACAGCTTGGTGGCGCAGCCCGTCGTGCCCTTGCAGTACGGCGTCAAGTCGACCAGCTGGTGGACCCATTTGCCCTGCGTCGTCTTGCCGATGAGCGAGCTATCCCAGACCGCATGGGTCTCGCCCTTGACCTGGACGAAGAGCTTGAGGACGTCGCGCTCGTTGAGGCATGTGTTGTTGCCGCCGGGCAGCTTGACGCAGGTTTGCGCGAAGCAGCATGGGTTCTTGCTCCCCTTGCTCTGCTCGGCGCACTTGGCGGGTTTGCAGCCGTTGGACGGGTCAAACTTGTTCTTCTTCTGGTCGTCGGTCTGCGTCCACAGCGGCTCGGCATCGATCCACAGCCAGAAGTGAGCGATGGCTTGGGTCTGTGCCGGGATGTTGGCTTCGACGGACGCCAGGGTCGCCTTGAACGCCTTGCCGTCCTGCCCCGTGCACTTGTTCCCCTCGTTGGACGAGGTGTTGTAGGTCTTGCACTCGTTGCCCAGGTAGAGGCTGTGCTTGCCGCTGTGCGAGCGGTTGGTCGAGACGTGCCATTTCACGTTGCCCTTGGCGAACGAGTTGGTCTGTTTCCACGACGGCGGCAGCGGGTTTCCGCCCTGTTCGAAGCCTTCGTCGGAGAAGACCACGACTTTCTTGCCACTGGCGCACACACCCGAAACGGACTCGTACTGGCAGGTGTTATCGGAGAGATCGCACTTCTCCTTGGTGTTGGGGTTGTTGTCGTTGCAGTCGCCGTCGTTGCAGCACTTGCCCGGCTTGAGGCGCTTCTTGCACACCCCGGCGCTGACCTCGCAGTAGGCCTCTTCGCAAGGCTTGAGCTCCTTGGCGAGCGCGGTCAGGCAGAAGGCGTTGCTGCTGCAGGGCGGGATCTTGCCCGCGTCGGCGCCACTGCTGCTGCCGCTGCCGGTGTCCAATTCGTTGCCCGTATCCAGCACACCGGAGTCCCCGCCGCCGGTATCTGTGACCGCTGTGTCCGAGCCGCTGGCGTCAGATCCACCGCCCGAATCAAGTCCGGCATCTTCGACACCGGTGTCTTCGTCATCCTTGACGGACGGCGTGTCGTCGGAGCAGCCGGCACAACCAGCTGCGGCCACGAAAAACGCGACGCAAAGCGCGATCGGGAGGGAAAGCCTGCCTCGCGAGAGGCGATAGTGGGCGTTTGAGTTCACATTCATGGCGGTGGCTCGTGCAAAGAAGGGCTGCCTGTGGCCGGGTGCGGTCACACCACGATCGTCCAAGCGGCACAGGCCACCGTCAACAATCGCAGTCGTTCAGAGCGCCAAAAGTGTAGCGGACGCCCGCACGTGTCGCAATTCGGCACATCTTTTTGCCACGCGAAGCCTTCGAGCTACCCAGGGCACCCCGGCAAGTCGTCGTCGCCGCAGGCACGACAGGACGCGCAGCATCGCCTGCGATGCGGAGAACCCAACAACGCTATCCAAGCCGGGATGCCCCAGGCGAGGAAGCGGAGCGCACGAGCTACTTAGGACAGCCCGGCTTGCCGGATTTCTTGTGGTAGCACTTGCCGTCGATGCAGTTGTCGGCCGTACAGTTGTCCTTGTCGTCACACTCGCTGTCCTGGCTGCAGCAACCCTTGACCGGCTTGTACGAGCACAGGTTCTTGGCTGTGTCACAGGTCTGCGTGGTGCATGGATCGAAGTCTTCGCAGTCCTTGGCCGCCAGGCAGCATTTGTCGATCTTCTTCTGCGCGCATTGGTGCGTTTTCGGATCGCAGACGCCGGTGTTGCACTTGTCCTTGGCCTTGCACTGGTCGTCCTTGGTGCAGCAACCCTTGACCGGCGCGACCTTGCAGACCTTGCCGATGCACGAGTTCTTCGTGCACGGGTCGCCGTCGTCGCACTGCTTGTCGAGCGTGCAGCAGCCGGGGATCTTCTTGCAGCCACAGCCGGTTGGTGTGCAGCCAGCGGCGTGGCAATCGGGGCACTTTCCCTTGCACTCGGCGTCGAAGTAGCAGGCGGCTTTCTTGCAGGTGACACGCACGAGCAGCTCGTCGATGTGGGCGCCTTGCTTGTCGTTGACCTGGTCGTCGCCCGCCTGGAAGTTGAAACACAACGTGCCGGTCTTGCCGCCGAGTTTGGCCGGAATGGGTGCCGTGACCTCGATCCATTTGCCGTCTGTGGTGCCGTAGATGAGGTCGCTGGTCCAGACCTCGTGCAGCGTGCCGTCGACGTTGGCGGTGACGAACAGGTAGTCGTACTTCGGTTTGCCGAGCAGCGGCGGGTTCTTGTACTTGGCCTTGGGCAGCCACGAAAACTCGGTGATGAGTTGCAGTTTGAAGCTCACGAGGTTGAAAACGGTGCCGGTCTTGAAGGTGAGCTTCTTGGTGCAGGCGCTGCCCTTGGGCCCTTTGCCCTTGCCGAGCGTGGGGTCGTGGTAGCTGTCGAAGCTGCTCGCACCGAAATACAACGCCTGGCTCTTCTTGCTGCCGCCCGACGGGTTGATCCGCCATTTCACCAGCTGGCTGTTGGACGTCAGCGCCCAATCGGTAAGCACGCCTGAATCGAAGTCATCGTTGAGCAGCACAGCAGGCTTGCAGCAGCCGGGTTTGCTGGTGTCGGGTGTGTTGTCGCAGGTGCCTTTTTCGCAGGTGTCCGTCGTGCAGGGTTGTCCGTCGTCGCATTCGTCTGCGTTGGTGCAACAGCCGGGCACCTTGTCGTGGAAACACACGCCGTTACCGGGCTTGTTGGCGTACAGCGAGCAGGCTTCAGATGTGCAGGGGTTGCTGTCGTCGAGGCACGGCGCGCTCGGTCCACAAAGCGTGCCCTGTACGGCACACACTGTCTCCATCACGAGGGCGTCGAGGTAGACGCCTTCATTGCCGTTGTTGTGTTTGGTGCCGGTGGAGAACGCCCAGCGGATCTGCACCGATTCGCCCTTGTAGGGATCCAGATCGACGAGGACGCGGCGCCATTTGCCCTTGGTCGTTTTGCCGATGGACGTGCTGTCGAAAACGGTCTTGGTGCCCGACTTGCTGGCCACGACCTGGACGACGAGGTTGTCTTTTTCGGGCAGACACTGGGAGCTGCCGTTGATGTTGACGCAGCTGCTACCGAGGTCGCAGGGCTTGGCGCACTTACCTTTGGGCAGGGTGTCCGCGTACATGGCTTCGGCCTGCATGAACAACCAGAAGTGAAGCTGGGTCTGCTTATCGGCGGGCAGCTGGAAGGCCTTGGTGGTCAGCGTGCCCGAGACTGCGGTGCCCTTGCTGCCGGGTGCACAGCTGTTGTCCTTTTTTTGGCTGTTGTCGTAGGTGCCACACGCGTTGCCGAAGTACAGCGACTGCTTGCCCTTGTGGGCTCGCTTGGTAGTCAGCTGCCACTTCACGTTGCCGTTGGTGGGGCCCTCTTTTGCCGCGAGATCGCCAAAATCGGTTTCGAAGTCGGTCTTGTGAAATGTCAGCTTGCCGCTGCAGCAGTTGGGGATGTTCTTGTGCTCGCAGACGTTGGTCTTCTGCACGCACTTATCGGTTGTGCATTCCTTGGCGTCGTTGCAGTGCAGGTCCTCGCAGCACGCGCCCTTCTTGAGCTCGACGGTGCACATACCGTCGCTGCAGGCCGGCTGTTCGCAGACCTTTGGGTTGACCTTGGCGGTGCAGTCGTTGGCGTTGGTGCACTCCGGGCCGGCGTCGACCGGGGGGACGTAGGTGTCGACTGGACCCGTGTCTTCGTCTGTGGTGCCGCCGGTGTCGTCGGGTGCGCCAGTATCAACCGGGCCGGTGTCTTTCGCAGCCCCCGAATCCTTGGTCCCGCCACTGCTGCTGCCGTCCGGTGAACCGGTGTCGACCAGGCCGCCATCATCGGACGTTCCCGCGTCGAGGGCATCGGCTACGACGTCGGTTTCGTCGTCTTTGTCGTCGTCCTTCGTGTCATCGCTGCAGCCAGGTGCGCAGAGACCGACCGCAAGGGCCAGGGAGAAGGCGAGGGGGAGTCGGAAAAATCGCACGCGCATGTCCACAATCGCCGTCGAGAGCACGCTGGACGGCCAAGATTGGCGCAGGATAGCGGGTCGGCGCGGGGTTTTCACGTTCGCGCCAAAAGCCGTTGTTTGCAGGGCGCTACGGACAGGACGCGGTGAACTTCAGGTCGTCGATAATGACGCCCTTTCCAGTGTTGGCGAAGCTGTCGTAGCTATCGAACTCGAACTGGACCTTGACGCTCTTGCCCTTGTGAGCGGCGAGGTCGTACTTGTGCGCGGTCCACGTCTGCTTCTTGAAGCCGGGTTTGCTGCCCTTGTGATAGAGCAGCTGCTTGGACGTCCCGATAACGAGATAGACCTTGAAGGCGTCGTACTTGGTGGAGGCCTCGGTATCGAGCCACGCCCACAATGTCAGGGTCGTCTTCACGTTCGACGGCAACTTGATGCTGCCGGTCGTCGCGGTGCCCTTGCTCTTGCCGAAGTTGTAGTTTTTCGCGATCGGATCACCGTAGTAGAGCGCGCCCTTGGGGGACTTGTAGACGTAGGCCGGGTTCCACAGCTGCCAGCCTTTCTTCGAGCCACCGGTGTTGCTGACCTGGATGCCGCCCAGCGAACCCTTGTCGAAGTCGTTGCTGTACACGTTGGCTTTGCAGCAGCCTTTGGCGCCCGTGGGCTTGTGGACGCAAAAGCCGTTGCTGCCGCAGGTGTCGGTCGTGCACTTGGTCTCGCCGTCGCTGCAATCGGCGTCCTTCTTGCAGCACAGGTTGGTGTTCTTGCACTCGTTGGCGATGCAGGCGTCCTCGGTGCACTTGTCGCCGTCGTTGCATTCGCTCGATGACACGCAGCACGCCGCCTTCTGTTTGTGCACGCATTGCTTGCCCTTACCTGGACATGAGTCGTCTGTGCAGGGGTTGCCATCGTCGCAGTCGCCGTCGCCGTTGCAGCAGCCCTTCTTCGCGGTGAAGTTGCAGTAGCTGAAGGAGCACTTGCCGGTTTCGCACGCGCTCGGCGTCTTGCAGTCGTTGTTGACCTTGCAGCAGGCATCGAAGAATTGGCACAGCCCGTTGACGCAGCTGCCCGCTCTGCAGGTCGACTTCGAGGGCGTCTTGCACTGGGTGCTGTCGGTGCACTTCTTGGGCGAACAGGTGGTCTGCACGCGCATGTCATCGACGTAGATGCCGCTGCCCGAGGCCTTGAGGCTGCTGTAGCCACCGACGCGGCCATACAAGCGAATCTGGAACTTGCCGCCGGCGTGGAAGCTGACGTCGTAGTTGAACGACTGCCAGCCCTTCTTCGCGTTGGTCATGTAGCCGATGTAGTAGCTCTTGAGGTTCTTGTAGAGGTAGACGTTGACGCGGTTGTATGAGGCGCTGCCGGTCGAATCGATCAAGACGTTGATCGTGAGCTTGGCGTCCTGGCCCGCTGGCAGGTCGATCGTCGGGCTGACAACGTAGCCGTAGTTCGTCGTGATGCCGTTGTTCTTGTACGTCTGGCCGGGGATGCCGAACTTCAGCACCTTGGCGCCGGTCTTGACCTTGGAAGCGTCCTTGGGCGTTTCGGAATGCCAGACGAACTTGTTCTTGGGCGCGTCGGCTTTCCACCCTACGACGCCGTTCTCGAACGAATCGGCCCACGGTACGGGCGAGCAGCAGCCGGGTTGTTTGCTCGGGGTGTGAACGCATTTGCTCGTCTTGGGATCGCAGGCATCGAGCGTGCAGGTATTGAAGTCGTCACAGTCGACGTCGGCGGTGCAACAGACCGAAGTGAACGCGCATTCGCCGCCGGTGCAGTTTCCGACCAGACACGGATCTTCCGAAGAGCACTCCCCGTCGGCCTTGCAGCAGGTATTGGTGTGTTGGCATTGGGCGCCCTTGCCGGGGCAGTGATCGATCGTGCACGAGTCCTTGTCATCACAATCGGCGCCGGTCAGGCAGCAGCCGGGTTTGGCGCTGTGGGTGCAGGTGCCGCCCTTACCCGAGCAGATGTCGACCGTGCACGGTTTGCCGTCGTCGCAGTCGGCCGCCGAGTTGCAGCATTTCTTGGTGACTGCGTGTTTGCAGACCGGGTTTGCGCCGGTACCGGGTGCACAGGTTGCCTTCGAGCACGCGTTGCCGTCGTCGCAGTCGGAAACAGAGCCACAGCAGCCGGTTTTCATCGCGATGTCATCGATGTAGGCGCCCTCGAACGCGTTGACCTGGCCGTCGATGCTGTCGAATGTGAAGCGGATCTTGACGGTCTTGCCGCCGAACTTGTCGACCGGGACGAGCACGTTCTTCCAAATGCCGAACGTCGTGCCGCCGATGCTGTCGCTGTGCCAGATCTGTGTGCCTTTGGCGCCGTCAACGACCTCGACCTTGAGGAAGTCGTAACCCTTGGATTCTTCGGTCGCGAGCCACAGCCAGAACGAAAGCTCGGGTTTGACGCCCTTGAAGTCAGGGACGGCGATGTCGGGCGTGGTCGCGGTTGCCTTGACGTGCTTGTCGTTGGCGTACAGGTGCGTCTTCGGGTCGCCGAAGTACAGACTCGTGGTGCCCGAGTAGGCCCGCTTTGCACTGAGCGTCCAGAGCACGCCGCCCTTGCTCATGTCTTCGGTCTTGATGCCGTTGGTGTCGCCGTTGAGGTCGAGCAAGTGCGCGGTAGACGTCAGCGCGGACTGGCTGATGGCGGGGTTGCATCGCAGGCAGTTGTGCTTTGCGCCGAGCATCGCTTCGCCGTAGCAGCCGACCTTGTCGCCGGGGAGTTCGACGAGGCAGGTCTTGTCCAGCGGGATGAAGGTGCATTTGCCGCTGGAGCATTGCCCTTGGGCGCACGGGATTGCGCAGTCCTTGTCGGTCTTACAGGTGGCCGAATGCTCGCTGTACTTGTCGATCTTGGTGGGGCCAGCATCCACGGCGGCGGGGCCGGCGTCGACCGGATCCACGGTGCCGGTGTCCTTTGCGGTGGACCCGGTGTCCGTCGTGGCTGAACCGGCGTCTTTGGTGGTGCCGGTGTCGTTGTCGACCGTGCCCGAGTCCTTGGTGGCGCTGCCGGTGTCGGTTGCCGCGGTGTCGTCAGTGGCGCTGCCGGCGTCCTTGACTGTGGACGAGTCTGCCGTGGAGCCCGTGTCCGAAGTGGACGAATCGACCTGTGTGCCGCTGTCCTCGGCGGTCTTGTCGTCGGGCGTCTCTTCGGTGCCGCAGGCGGCCAACGTCAAGCCGGCGACGAGCGCGGGGCTGACGAGGCGCGACCTGAGATGGAGATGGGTGAGATCCATGGCGATTGTGTCGGTTGGGCGGGTCGGTCGGCGGGTGCGACGGAGCCGGCTGCCAAAGGAGAAAGGGGCTGAATCAGGGGGCGCGAAGGCTAGCAGTTTCGGTGCGCCGACGTAAGACCAAGACGCCTCAGAGGGTGCGGCTCGCCTCGGTCGGGGGCGCTGCCGCGCCGCCCTCCCGAGTCGACCCGCACCCAATGCGTTGTTGGTTTTCTTCGCAGCGCGAGCGCTGCTGCGCGCCAGGCGAGCCTCCGACATCGCGGCTTTGCCGGTCGCCAGACGGACGCATGTGGTGCTGCGGACCGGCCCGACTCAAACGATCCGCACCCCGTCTCAGAGGTCCGTGTGTTACGGGGTTTTGTCACCACGGCTCAGAACCGTATGTGCCACTCGGCCAGCACGCGCCAGGCGTTGCTTGGAGCGGTGCCGTTTTCGCCGGCGTTGAACGCGCTGCCCGAGACGAGGTAGCTGGCATGGAGCAAAGCTGTGCTGGCGCCGCCCGTATCGATACCTGCGAGCAGCTCGGGCTCGATTCCGAGAAGCCGCGAACGGCCCGGCGTCGACCCAGCAGCGAAGGCGAGTCCTGCGACCGCGGCCCCTTCGAACCAGAGCTTGTGGGAGCCGTCGGTCGCGTTGAGATCGATCCGCCACGAAGGTCGCAAATAGAACGCGTTCGCGACGGCACCGATCACCTCACGGAACAGCAGACCATCGACCAGGAAGCCGCGGTGCAGATAGAAGCCGGTGATGACGTCGCGTTGTTTGATTTCGCCGCCCTTTTGGACCTCGAAGTTGGCCTGATCGAGCACGCCAAAGCCGCCCTCGTCGTCGCCCGTCGCGCCGCCGCCGCGCACCATGAGCAGGTGACTGCCGTTGCGGAGGCTGAGTTCCGCCCCGAAACCGCCGCCGATGAGGGTCTTGGAGACGTCGGTATTCGCCAGGAATGCGCCGGTTTCGATGGTGCCGACACGCAGCGCGCCCTCGCCTTGGAAGCGCAGCAGGCCAAGCGGGGTCTTCTGTTCGTAGCGGAGGTAGAGCTGCGGCGTGATGAGGCTCGCGTCGCGGGGAACGGTCAGCGAACAGGTTCCGCCTTGCACACAGCCGGACGCGAGCTTGGCGGCGGGATCGGCGTCGTGTTCGATCTGCAGCGCGACGGCCTGGTCTTGGTACGAGAGTGAAAAGCCCCATCCGAAGCCGGGGCCGCTCGCCGCACCGCCTTCGATTTGTGCCAGCCAGCGGATGACGTCGGTGCTGTCTTCGATGCCATCGAGCGGATCTTCAGCGCCAAGGCCGCGCTTCACATGCGGGAGGCTGGCCATCGTGTCGCGCGACAGGGCCAGCCGTAGGTCGAACAGCTCCGCGCGAAGGCCGACGCGATCGACGTCGGACTGAAAATCGGCGCGGGGATCGAGCCCGGCGTTGCGGACAATGCCGAGGCCGAAGTGGTCGGGAACACGACCGATCTCGACCGAGCCCATGCCGAACAGGTCGAAAGTGGCCCACAGCCGTCGCACGCCGATGCCACCGCGTGCCGGTCCGTTGCCGCCAAATGATGTGGCCTGGCCGAGCACGGCGGGCTCACGCGGGTCGCTGCCCATCACGAGCGCGCCGGCGAACTCGAACTGGCCGTGTATGGCGCCGCGGGTTCCGACATGCAACGTGGGATCGAACCGGAGACGAAGGTCGGTCTGCGAGAGCGTGTCGTTGGCCGGAACGTCTTTGTTCAAGTCACGCGTGGAGAGCGCTGCCGGCACGCCCGATTGGCCATTGCCGAGGCTTGCGTCGCGCATCATGCCGCCGCGCATACGCATCGTGCCCTTGAGGTCAAGGGCGATCGGCGGTGAACCCGTCGCGGCGACTGCCGACAGGATTGTGTCGTCCTCGGACGCGGAACCGGAGGCGGGCACGGCCACGTACAAAGCGGCTACGACAGCGGCAAATAGGCGAAAGAAACGCACGAAGGACCCGGCGGAAAAGGGCCCGGAGCATAGTGTTTTTGCATAGCACCGCAAGCGGCCACGCGCGGAGACCAGCAACGTCGTGAACGGCCGCAACGGGCGAGCTTGATTCGGGCCCGGCGATGACGACGTGCCGTGCCGAATCGGAGCCGGGCCGGCGGCCTTTCAGTCAAGCGATTCGAAAAGAAATGAGGGCAATCGCCGATCAGTACGTGGTGGCGCTGTGACCAGGGGCGCGGCTGCGGGTGGGCATGCGGCGCAAATCGGGGCTGTAGCACGACAACGGTTGCGGCCGGAAAGGGCGGGATGAATGGCGAGTTCGCCACGATGGTTTGAGCCGGAAACGGTGCTCCTTCTCACGAGCAAAACGCTCGAGGGGCGCATGTACCTGGTGCCGGATCGCCCGGCGATCAACGAAACCGTCATCGGCGTGGTCGGCCGGGGGCAGAAGCGACATCGGGTGCGGATCCACGGCGTGGCGTTTGTCAGCAACCACTTCCACATGGTCGTGACAGGTGCCAACCCGGAGCAGATTGCGCGTTTCATGCAGTACGTCAAAGGCAACCTCACGCGGCGAATCAACCGACTGCGCGGGCGCACAGGCACGCTCTGGCAGGGGCGATACGATATGGTCCGCGTCCCGGACGACAGCCGTCAGCAGGCGCAGGCGTTGGCCTATGTGTTGGCCCATGGCGCAAAGGAAGGGCTCGTCGCGCGACCGGAGCAATGGCCAGGCGTGTCATCGGCGGCAGAGCTGCTCTGCGGAGGGCGAGCAGCGACGGGTTATTGGCAGCGTCGCGAGGCGATGGGGCGCACGACGGCGAAGGTTGTCGCGCAAGACCCCGAGCGCTTTCGTGAGGCGCATGCGATCAAGCTTTCGCCGCTGCCGGGACTGGCCGCGTTCTCGGAGGAGGAGCAGCAAGAGCAGCTGCGCGTGGCCGTTGATGCAGTCATCGCGTCGCACCGCTCGGGCACCCCGGACGACGCTGGAGCGGAGCGAGCGAAACGCCACGATTGGCAGCGCAAGGCCGGCGACGGCAACACGTCGACGGAGCGGGCCAGGAGTGACGGTGTGGCCGGCAAGCCGACCGACTTTCGCGCTGCATTCGATGAGATCGCGGCGTGGTATCGGGCTGCGTCGTCGGCGTTTCTGGCGGGAGACGCGGCTGTGTTTCCGCCCTGGACGTTTCCACCATCGCTGAGGATGGGCGGGCCTGACGGTCTGGCGTTTGGGGAGATGAACCGGCGGACGCGGCGAGAGTGGGCGCAACGCCAGCGAACTGGCGTCTACCGCAACGCAACGGGCCCACCAGAGGGCGGGTAGAGTCTGCGGGTGGTACGTCGCCCTCTGACGCAAAGCGATTCAAACGACTGTTGTAGGCGCACCGCGAGGTCGCATCGGAGAGCTATGCCTCCAGGTGCGGCCTTGCGCCGTTTTTAGCGCGTTCGGGCGGCCGAAACCGACTAAACCGACTGAGTGTGCACGCCGGGCGCCGTTGCTGGCGCCACTCAACGCTGATTTCGAGCGGGAGGCGCGTCGAAACGAGCGGGAGGCGCACACGCGACCTTCGCGGGTCGGAATCCGCCACGGATAACCGCATGAAATTCAACGTTTGTTACAGTTCTCTGAGACGGTCGTCGCTGAGACGGTCGTCGCTGAGACGGTCGTCGTGTTCTGACACGCGCGTCGCGCCGTTCACCGCACGCGCCGGACAAATCCAGCGCGCAGTTGATGCCGGGTGGTAAACGCGCGCCGGTACACGAGCAACGCCATGAGGATACTCCCAAGCCCTGTACTCGCCGCCAGCATGAACATCACAACGACCTGGTACTTCACCGCTGACATCGGGTCCGCGCCAGCGAGGATCTGCCCGGTCATCATGCCGGGCAATGACACGATCCCGACCACTGTCATCGAGTTGATGATCGGCACCATCCCTCGCCGCACGCCCTCGCGAACGGCCGGCCGAGCTGCCTCCCACGCCGACGCGCCCAACATCAGCCGCAACTCGATCGTCGCCCGCCCCACGTCAAACGCCTGCAGCACGCTATCGAGGCACAGCGACAGCCCAGTCAGCGTGTTCCCGAGCACCATCCCACAGAGCGGAATCACGTATTGCGGGTCGAACCAGGGGTCCACGTGCACGATCGCACCGGTCACCGTAAACGTTGTCAGCAAACACGCCACCGTCAGCGTCAGCCATGCCATCGGAATCGCACCGGTGAATGTGCGTCCGGAACGATGTACCGCCGCGCGCCCCGCAGCGACCACCATGACCGCCAGCCACCCGAGCACCAGCGGCGCGCTGTCCAGGTCGAATACCCACTGCAGCAGGTAGCCGATCAGCACGAGCTGGACGACAGTCCGTAGCGCGGCCACCGCCAGCGTGCGTCCCAGTCCGAGCCGCAATGCGAGCGACACACATCCGCTGACCGCCACCAGCCCGCCGGCCACGGCCAAATCGACGTAGGTCAGCGGCAATGCGCCCGGACTAGCCACGGCTTCGATCCTCGCCGTCGCGGCGGACTACGAACCCGCCGACGTCGACGACGCGACCGGCCAAACGCTCGACCAAGCCACGGTCATGCGAAACGAGGATGACGGCTCCCGCGTCGACCAACATCTCTTCGACGGCCGCGGCGTGGTCCGTGTCCAAACCGTTGGTCGGCTCATCTACCAGCAGGACATCGGGCTTGAGCGCCAGGGCTCGAGCGACCGCCACGCGCCGTTGTTCTCCGGTCGAAAGCACCGCGACATCCCGGTCCAACAAGCCGCCAACGCCGAGCCTGCCGAGCAATCCATCCCGCAGGTCGGCGGCAATTTCGCTGTCGTGGCTGGCATATGCCGCAACCACAGAGAAGTTTTCAGCAACGGTCCCAGGCAACAACGGCGCGAGCGTCGGCACATACAGCACGCGGCGCCGGTACGCGGGCCACCCTTGCACGTCGCGAGGACCACCGCGAAACAGCACCTCGCCGGCCGCGGCGTCCTGGAGGCCAACGATTGTTCGCAGAAGTTGGCTCTTGCCCGCCCCCGACGGACCGACAATCGCGATCTTCTCGTCCGGCTGTACCGCGAAACTGACACCGCGCAACAACGGCTGCCCGGCGACGTCAACCCCGAGATCACGCACCTGCAACAGCGGCGAATCACCGGCGGTAGCGCGTTCAGGTGTCATGGCCCCTCGCTGTGCTGCTATCCATTGGCAAGCTCACCTGGTCTCTCGACGTCTGCTTCCGTCGCCCCCGAGTGTCGCTGTTTGCGTTCCCCTTCATGCGCTGAATCCACGTGGCACCGAAGCTGACTACGCCTCGCTCACAAGCCCCTTGTAGCGCCGTGGCAGGCGTCGGATATCGTCGAGCACATCGGCCAGCGTGGCGGCTTCCTTCTCATCGGCGGGCGCAAACAGGTCGATACGGTCGGTCAGCCCTGCAAAACGCCGCTCCACCTCCGCCGCGAGGTTTTCGAACGTCGCCACCGCCGTGAATTGCCGAACGACGTCGTCGTCGATCCGCGCCGCCATTTCCGCCCAGCGCCCCTGTTTGCTCATCGCATGCAGCTCCGCGCCAAGATCATGCCAACCATGCGCCTCGAGCACCGGCGAATACGTGCGCGTGGACCCGTAAAAGGCCAGCCGATAGCGCACCCACTCCACGCGTTTGGCCACCGCCTCTTCGTCCGGACCGGTCGCGATGAAGCCACCGCCGCACACCTCGAAGGTCTCGCGCTCGCGATCCACCCGATCCAAACCCGCTTGCAGATTGGGCAGCACGACGTCATCCAGGTACATGCGCGTACAAAAACCGTGCAGCCGAACGCCGTCGGATACGCGGCCAGCAAGCCGAAGCATCGCCGGTCTAACCGCCGCTGTGTGAATCGGTATCGGCCCGTATGTGCTCGGTTTGGGGGCAAACTCCGGCGTCATCAGCGTGTGCGCGTAGTTGTCCGACGTAAAATTCAGCGGTTGTTTGTCTTGCCACGACGCCCAGATCGCCCGCAGCGCCCAGACGTAGTCGCGCAATCGCGGATACGGCTTGGTCCACGCCGTACTGAAACGTCGCTCAATATGCCCCTTGACCTGAGTGCCGATCCCCAACACGAATCGCCCCGCGCTGTTCTCGTGCAGCTGCCAAGCGCTGGTCGCCACGTTCATCGGGCTTCGTGGGAACGCAACGGCGATGCCCGTGCGCACATCAACCTTTTCGGTGGCATCGGCCGCGATCGCGGCAGATATGAATGGATCGTTGGTGATTTCCGGGATCGTGATGCCGTCAAATCCGGCGATCTCGGCCAATGTGCACGCCCGCTTGAGGCGCTTGTGGTTTGGCTGGTCGATGAACGCGTCGATGCGCATGGGCTACCTCGGTGCTCGATGTCTCAATACGTTAGGGCGTCTTTCTCAGAACTTGGCTCAGGGCACTACCGACGCAGCGCCTATCGTGCGGCCGGTGTGACAGCTTCAGCGACCCGCGCGACATCGCCGCCCGTCCCCTGGAACAGGGCCAGTTTCATGATGGCCGCCCACCGATCCTGCACGACCTTGTTGCTGCTGTACGCCCAGCGCTCCGGTTGTCCGCCCGGTCCTCGCATTCTGGCCACGTCGAGCAGCAGCTTCTCACTTGCCTCGTGGCGCATCGAAGCTGGCACGTCGGCGGTCCGCGCTGCTGCGTCTGCCTTGTCGTTGATCGGCCGGCACAAAAAGAGCGCGAATCCGTTGTCGAACCGATGCACCAGAGCACCGGCCGCGACATCAACCCCGGCCTCCTCACGACACTCGCGTACGGCCGCGCAGCGAGCTGACTCGCCCGACTCCACACCACCACCGGGAGGCGTTATCCGACCGTTCTTTCCAGCTCGCGGATCGACTCGACGAACGACCAGGAGCTTGCCGTCGATCACGACCAGGCATCCGGCGGCGGGCGCGTCGTGTATCGGCGTCTGTTCGCCAATGACAGGGCACGTCAGCAGCGGTCGCGGCCCTTTTTTGCAGCCAGCGAACGCGCCTAACGCCATCGCGACGACGCACACCCGGACAGCCGATTGCGCCGCCCCGTATTTGCGCATCGCGTGTTTGCGCATCGCGTGTTTGCGCATCGCGTGTTTGCGCATC
>CAZLMW010000083.1:22099-36204 GCA_964560875.1 uncultured Enterobacteriaceae bacterium | reverse complement strand
CAACGGGATCACATGGCAAGAAAAACGGCTCAGCACTCGTGCCCGGCACATCTAGGAGCACCCGCTGGTGGACCCGCAGTTCACACACTTGTGGCAAGCGCCGTTGCGCACCATGATCGAGCCGCAGGTGTGACACGGCGGCGCGTCGAGATCGGCGGTGTACGTGATGTCGTCGGCCGCCAGGTCGGCGCGCGTTGCACCGTCCATTTTGAGCCGCGGTTTGGCCACTGAGCGCGTGTTTGCGATCGGGCGAATATCGAGCTTGCCGGTCTCGCGGTCTGAACCCGTGCGGGCCTCTACCGACGGGGTGCTCGCTTCGCCTTTGTCGAGGAATTCAAGCGCCAGCCACCGGAAGATGTAGTCCGTGATCGACTTGGCGATGCGGATATCGGCGTTGCTCGTGAAGCCCGACGGCTCGTAGCGGGTGTGCACGAACTTATCGACGAGGACCGATAGCGGCACCCCGTACTGCAGCGCCAGGGACGTCGATGTCGCGAAGCTGTCGAGCAAACCGGCCACCGTCGAACCCTCTTTGGCCATCACGATGAAGATCTCGCCGAGCGTGCCGTCTTCGTACATGCCAACGGTGACGTACCCGCCGTGCCCGGCGATCTCGAACTTGTGCGTCGTTGCGCGTCGCGTGTCCGGCAGATGACGACGAACCGGTTTTTCGACGATCTTTTCGACCTCGACCACGCGCTCGACGATCCGCTCGACGACCTGGATTTCCGGTTGCGCTGCAACGCTGTTGACTGTGTCTTCGCTGCTCGACGTGTTCAGCGGCTGGCTTCGTTTACAGCCATCCCGGTAGATGGCGACGGCCTTGAGACCGAGCTTCCACGCGGCCATGTACGTGTCGGCGATGTCCCGGCGAGACGCCTCGTGGGGCAGATTCACCGTCTTGCTGATCGCGCCGCTGAGGAAGGGTTGCACCGCAGCCATCATCCGCAGGTGCCCCATGTACTGGATCGAACGTTTGCCGTTGCGCGGACGGAACGCGCAGTCGAAGACGTCCAAGTGCTGTGATTGCAGCTCCGGCGCACCCTCGATCGTGTCGTGTTCGTCGATGTACGCGGTGATGGCCTCGACCTGGCGGGCGTCGTAGCCGAGCCGATTGAGCGCGGTGGGAACGCAGCGATTGACGATCTTCAGCATCCCGCCGCCGACCAGCTTCTTGTATTTCACCAGCGCGATGTCGGGCTCGATGCCGGTCGTGTCGCAGTCCATCATGAACGCGATCGTGCCCGTCGGCGCCAGGACGGTGACCTGGGCATTCCGGAAGCCGTTCGTCGCCCCGACTTCCAAGCACTCGTCCCACGCTTTTCGTGCGGCGCCGAGCATCTCGAGCGGCACGTTGGCGCTGTTGATCCGACCGAGCGCGCCGCGGTGCTTGCGCATCACGTTCATCATCGGTTCGGCGTTCTCTTGGTAACGGGGGAACGTCCCGATCTCACCGGCGATTCGGGCCGATTGCAGGTACGCCTCGCCGTGCATCAGCGCCGTGATCGACGCTGCATAGTCGCGTCCAGTGTCGCTGTCGTAGGCCAACCCGCGGCTCATCAGGAGCGCGCCGAGGTTGGCAAATCCAAGGCCGAGAGGCCGGAACGCGAAGCTGTTCTCGCCAATCTTCTCGGTCGGGTAGCTCGCGAAGTCGACGATGATCTCCTGCGCGGTGATCGTCAGGTCGACGGCGTGCTTGAACTTGTCGACATCGAATTCGCCGTCATCACGTACGAATTTCATGAGGTTGAGGCTCGCGAGGTTGCACGCCGAGTTGTCGAGGAACATGTACTCGCTGCACGGATTGGACGCGTAGATCCGATCGGTTCCGCTGCAGGTGTGCCAGTCGTTGACCGTCGTATCGAACTGCATCCCGGGATCGCCGCAGAACCACGCGGCGTCGGCGATGGTGTCCATCAACTCGCGCGCCTTGAACGTCTCGACCGGAGCGCCGTCGGTTCGCGCCGTCGTCGTCCAGTCGCCGTCGTTTTCGACCGCCTCCATGAACGCGTCGGACGCCCGAACGCTGTTGTTGGAGTTTTGGAAGAAGACCGACCCGTATGCCTCGCCGTTGAACGAGCCGTCGTAGCCGGCATCGATAAGCGCCCACGCCTTCTTCTCTTCGCTCTGTTTGCAGCGCGCAAAATCAATAATATCGGGATGATCCGCGTCGAGAATGACCATCTTCGCCGCGCGCCGCGTCTTGCCACCGCTCTTGATCACGCCCGCGAACGCGTCAAAGCCGCGCATGAAGCTGACGGGCCCACTGGCCTCCCCGCCGCCTGCAAGTTTTTCCTTGCTGCTGCGGATCTGCGACAGGTTCGTGCCGGTTCCCGACCCACCCTTGAAGAGCATCCCTTCGGTGTGGGCTAGCCGGAGGATGGAGTCCATCGTGTCTTCGATGCCGTTGATGAAGCACGCCGAGCACTGTGGCTCTTCTTCCACGCCGAGGTTGAACCAAACCGGCGAGTTGAACGCGACGTGCTGGTGAAGCAGCAGCCAGGTCAGCTCAGCCTCGAACGTGGCTGCGTCGTCTTCGGTGCGGAAGTAGCGGGCTTGTCGGCCCCAGCGCGCGATTCCACCGGCGACGCGCCCGATCAACTGGCGGACGCTACGTTCGCGGTGTTCTGTGCCGAGCGGGCCGCGGAAGTACTTGCTCGAGACGACGGCGGTGGCGGTCTGCGACCAATCCTGCGGGAACTCGACGCCGCGCTGCTCGAAGACGTTGTCGCCGTCGGCGGACGTGATGACGGCATCGCGCAGCTCCCATGTCACGCTGTCAAAGGGGTGTTTGCCGGGCTCGGTGTGGCGCCGCGTGAAGCTCACGCCGCCTTCAGCACGGTCCTCGGCGCGCCTCTGGGTGCGCTGCCAAACGCCGATGGACGCCGTGTCCTGTGCGGTGCTTTCGCCCGACGCTTGCTCGACCTCGTCCCGTGGTTGCTCCATGTCGCCCGTCGTCCGTTCGCTCGTCAAAACCGCAGACTCCACCACCTTACTCCGCATGCCGCCCTCCGCGTTGCTGAAAAACCCGATTCTGAGGTTGGGGTCGGATCGGGATAACGCAAGAAAGTTGATCGAAGCGAACCACCAGCGATTGGGGTTGTCGGCGGAAGCGGCACAAGATATGGGGGATGAGTCGGTTTACAACTGCGTTATTTCACTGGCCGATCCGTGCCTTGAACAGCGCGATGTTCAAACCCCGGCCGGAGCCCCTTCGGCGGCGCCGCCCGCACCTTTGACGGTGCGCGATTCCCATAGTATTTCCGCAAACCTCTGCCCCGCCAATCGTCGGCATCCAGGGCCATTTTCAAACCGTGATCAGGCGGCCAACCCATGAGATTCGTTGACCAGGCGACCATCATCGCCACCGCCGGGACCGGCGGCGCCGGCAGTCGGCACTTCCGCCGAGAGCGGCACGTGCCGTTCGGCGGACCCGATGGTGGCGACGGCGGCCGCGGTGGCGATGTCATCATCGAGGCCTCGGCGCGCGCTCGGTCGCTTATCGACTACCACCACCGGCGCGTTCATGCCGCGCCCGACGGTAAGCCGGGCGGGAGCGCGCGCAAGACCGGTCGCTCGGCCGAAGCGCTGGTGTTGGTGGTGCCGCCCGGCACGGTCCTCTTCGACGACGAGACCGGTGAGCAGCTGGCGGACCTGATCGCCGACGGAGATCGCCACGTCGTCGCCGCCGGCGGCAATGGCGGATGGGGCAACGCGCGCTTCAAATCGTCACGGCAGCAAGCGCCGGATCGAGCCAATCCCGGTCTGCCAGGCGAGTCGCGCACGGTGCGGATGGAGCTGAAGCTGCTGGCGGACGTCGCGCTGGTCGGCTTCCCCAACGCAGGCAAATCGACACTCATCCGCACCGTGTCCGCGAGCAAGGCGACAGTCGGCGATTACGAATTCACCACAATCACCCCGAACCTTGGCGTCGTGCAGCACGGTGGGCGCACATTCACCGTGGCCGATGTGCCCGGATTGATTGAAGGTGCCGCGGACGGCGCGGGTCTTGGCCATCGCTTCCTGCGGCACATCGATCGATGCCGCGTGCTCGTGTACCTATTGGACTGCGGCAACACGGTCGGAACCGAGGACCAGTGGCATATTCTGCGCAACGAATTGCGCCGCTATCAGCCCGAACTCTTGCAGCGGCCGTCCGTGGTGGTGCTGAGCCGGTCCGACGCTGTCGGCGACGAGCTCGAAGAACTCATGACGACGACCACGCGAGCGTTGGCGCGCAAGATCGGGCCACTTTGCGCGCCCTCCGGTGTCGGAGTGAAGGAAGCCCTCGACCGGATCGTTGCGGAGTTGCCGTCGCGGGCCCCGGTCGACGACGACGCGTGGGATCCGCTCGCGTGACAACCAAGGAGCGTCATTATCTCGAGCTCAAGCCGAAAAACACTTTATTTTCATGACACTAAAGAACGTGGGTGCGATTGACGCCCCAAATCCCCCTTCGTATACTGCGCACGTCCCGAGGAGCGAGGAACGCGTTGGTCCCTAAAGTTGCAGTTGACCCCAGCTGTGGCTTCATGTGGAGTGGCCGGCCTTTGCTCAACGCAGCGGCTGCGTATCGGAGCCACGGACGCGAACGACCGGACAATCACACGCTCATGCATAAGATGCCCAAGCAAGAAGGTCCGGCGGAGAACGAGGTAACTATGTCGAGCGTGAACCCCCACAGCTTGCCCAGCCGCCGATGGTTGGCCGTATCGCGCGGTCTTGCCGTCGTGACGGTGCTCGCCTTTGCGGCCCCGTCGGTCTTCGCGCAAGCGGCGCCGGCACCGTCACCGGCTGCCAAACCCGCGGCCAAACCCGCGGCCAAGCCCGCACCGAAACCGGCCCCCAAGCCGGCCGCCAAAGCTGCCCCCGGCCCGTCCGGTGATGCCCAGTACGAAGCCCGCCTCCGCTCGATCGAAGAGAAGGTGGTCGGCATCAAGGAGCGCATCTTCCAGACGAAGACGCGCCTTCTGCTGCTCAAGGAGCAAATCCTCGACAACGTCATCGCCGAGTCGCGTTCCATCCTCGTGCACAAGAACGAGATGGGCTCCTTCTTCGAGCTGCAGAGCGTGCTCTACTACCTCGACGGCAAGAAGATCTACTACCAGGACAACAGCAACGGTCTGCTTGAAAAGCGCCGTGAATTCGAGATCTACAACGGCTCGATCATCCCTGGAAACCACGCTCTCACGGTGGAGCTGGTCTACCGCGGCAACTCCGCTCTCTTCTCGTATCTCAAGGGCTACGTCTTCAAGCTGAAGTCGTCCTACACCTTCTACGCCGCGAAAGGCCGCGTGACCCAGGTCAACGTGGTCGGCTTCGAGCGCGGGGGTATGGGCACCGATCTCGAGGACAAGCCGTACATCAAGTACGAGGTCAAGCAGGTCCAGAACCGCGCAAAGAAGGCTTCGACTGACAAGTGATGCAAACGCTTTCCAGAACCTGGCCCATCGGAGCAATTCGGTGGCTGGCGCCGGTCGCTTTATGCGTCGCGGCGCCTTCGCTCTTCCTCGCCCCTCGCGCGGCGACAGCGGCGCCGGATCCCGTTCGTTCGATCGAAGTCGATCAGCAGAACGTCGATTCACGCGTCCGGTTGGTTGAGTCTGATCTTCGAACGGCCCTTGCCAAGGCCCGGCGCTACCCGATCCAACGTCGCTACATCGAAGCGACGATGGCCTACTCACGAGGCAACTGGAACACCGCGATGGTCCAGCTGTACGACCTGGTCTACAACCGCAAGTTCCAGCAAAACCGCGCTGACTACTACAACGCGCTATACATGCTCGGCGACGCGCTCTACCGGATGCGCAACTACAAGGCGGCCGAGCGCTACCTGCAGCTGATCCTTCGCAGCCCCGGCGGCAAGCACTTCCAGTCCGCGCTCCAGTCGCTGGTCGACATCGCGATCCGGCTGCACAAGTACAACCTCGTCTCGCAGTACGCGAGCCACCTGCGCAACATCCCGCCCGGCAAACGCCTCGATGAGCTGCTCTACCAGTTCGGTCGGTCGTTCTTTGCCGCCAAGCAGTTCACCAAGGCGCGTCGATTCCTCGGCCAGATCCGGGTCGGGACCAAGCGCTGGGGCCACGCTCGCTTCTACCTCGGCGCGATTCTCGCCGGCGAAAAGAAGTACAAGGATGCCGTCCGCGAATTCCGCGACGTCGTCGCCGCTGGAAAGACGCGCGATGAGACCCGGCGGCCGCGCCAGGTCGTGCTCGACTACTGCCACCTCGCGCTGGGCCGCGTCTTCCTGTCCGAAAAGAAATACTCCGACGCCGTCTTCCACTACCAGGCCGTCGACCGCAACTCCGAGGTCTACGAAGAAGCGCTCTTCGAGATGGCCGCAACCCACGTCGCCGATGGCAAGCCCAAGAAGGCGCTCGAAGCACTCGACATCTTGCTGCTGACCGTCAGCGATGACCGGGTGCGCGTCGAGGCTGCCGTCTTGCGCGGCCGCATCAACCTGATGGCGAAGGAATACGACAACGCCGACGCCAGCTACAAAGAGGTGGTCGAGCAATACAGCGCAATCAGCGGCGAGATGGAGCGTTTCGCCAAGAGCACGGCGCGCCTCGAGCAGTTCTTCAGCTGGTTGCTCAATCGCTCATCGGACGACTACTCGGTTGTCCGCCCCGTCTCCAAGCGCGTCGCCCGCTACATCGAAAAAGACGAAGACATGGCTCGTGTCGTGCAGCTCTTCGACGAGATGGCGTCCGAGAAGCGCGACGTGAAGATCTCGGCGCAGATCGCCGCCACGATCGAAGCGGCGTTGACCAGCAACAGCCGCTTGGACATGTACCCGCAGCTCAAAGACTCGTGGCTCAAGCTGGTCGAAGCCGAGAACACGGTCGTCAAGATCGGCGAGCGCATCGTTGAGTTGATGCGCAAATACGCCGAGCCGCACATGAACCCGACCGAACGCACCCAGGCCGACCAGCTTCGCCGACAGCGTCTGGGGCTCGCCCGCGCATTCGCAAAGATCCCTGCGACCGCTCGTGCGTATTCGGTACGGAAGAACCGCGTCGGCGCGGCGTTCAACAACCTCGCCGCGTCGGTCAGCTTGCTCAAGTCGGGTCTGGCGAGCGTGCGCGACCAGATCCTCGCGATCGAAAAGATGCTCAACGAGCGCGTTTATGGTGCGAAGGGACTGCAGCTCTCCAAGGAGCGCGAGGCCGAGGTGCGCGCGGCGTTGCAACAGGAAAAAGACGAGCTTCGGCGCACGTTTCGCCTCGTTGACGAGCTTTCGCACGTCGTCGAAATCGAGGCCAATCGGGTCGGTGCCGGTGACCAGGTCAGCGCCAGCGAGGCCCGCGTGCGTGGCTCGCTGTTGGCCCGTCAGCGTCGTGAGCAACAAATCTACGCCCGGGCCCTGCGACGAGGCGGCATCAAGGCCAACGAATCGGCGCGGCTGATGACGGTTCGCGGCCGCCTCGACCAGACCCTGCTCGGTGTCGCGCGCCTGTACCGCAAGCTGAATGACCAGGCTGAAGGACGCACAAACAAGATTCGCCAGACCCTGCTCAAGGAGAAGCGCAACATCGCCCGTTACAAGGTGGCGGTGAACCAGTTCGAAGAGCAGTCGCGGCGGCTCGCACGCACTGTTGGCTACTCGCTCATACGCAAAGCGCAGTCCCGGCTGTCCGACATCGTCCTCGAAGCGGACCTCGGCCTCGTCGATGTCGCCTGGCAACGCAAGCAGGACAAGGCCCGCGAGATTCGCCAGCTCCAAGACGAGCGAGGCGGGCGAGTCAAGACGCTGCAGGGCGTGTTGAACAACCTCAGCGACGACGGGGAGCAATAGCATGACCCCCCGCAAACACAACATGACACCCAAGACGATCCGCCTCGTCGCAGCGCTCGTGGCATTTGCCATCGCGGCGCCGCTGTCGGCAGCTCCGCCAAAGGTGATGCCCAAGTATCGCGGCATCATCGGCGAGCCGATCACCGACCCGGTCAAAATCAAGTACGAACGCAAGGTCTTCGAACGTGCGTTTCGCGGCTTCCGAACCGCGGCGCGCGACTACCGAAACGACGTCCGTGAGCTGATCTCCGACGAAATCCTGCGGCGCCAGAAGAAAGTCGCCAAGCAGTTCCAAAACCAGATCGACGAGATCGAGAAGATCCAGTTCAAGCTCCGCAAAGAGGCCATCGCGCGTCTTGAGGGCTTCATCTTCCGCCACCGCGAGCACGACCGGTACACGCCCGATGCGTTGTTCCGCCTCGCCGAGCTTTACTACGAAGACAGCATCGCGGAGTACAACAACAGCCAGGACAACTTCGACCGCGACATGGACCTGTACAACCGAGGCAAGCTGCTCGACCCGCCGTCGGAAAAGGACAAGGACTTCTCGCGTTCCATCGCGCTGTACAAATACCTGCACTGGGTGCCTGCCGGCACACGCATGCCCGCGCTCTCGGGCAAGCTCAAGGGCGTTGTGCTGCCCAAGCGCTGGCCGAACTACCGCCACGCCGACGCCTCGCTCTACCTGCAGGGCTACTGCGAAGCGGAAATGCAGCAGATCGACAGAGCGATCGCGACGTTGTCCTCGCTTGAGAAGCACTACCCCAAGAGCAAGTACATCGCTGAAGCATGGCTGCGTGTGGGCGAAATGTACTTCGACGACAACGAGTTCGAAGACGCGGCGCGGGCCTACAAGCACGCGGCTGATACCAAGGACCCGAAGATGTACGGCCTGGCGCTGTACAAGCTCGGCTGGGCCTACTTCCAGATGTACCGCTACCCGGTCGCGGTGGGCTGGTTCCAGAAGCTGATCGAGTACTACGACAACAACCCCGAGACGCTTAAGAAGGGCGCCCAGAGCCAGGGCCTTCGCAAAGAGGCGATCGAGTACCTCGCCAAGTCGCTTGCCGAGCCGAGTTGGGATGACGACGCGTGCGAAGACTTCGGCGGTGAAGACAGCAAGGACAACCCGGATTGCCCCCAGGTCGACCCCCGCTTGCGACCGCGCCTGTACGTTTCCGGCGTCCTCGAGCCGAAATTCGAAGACTTCCCCGACTGGATGAGCCTCTACGCGGGCGACGCGCTCAACAAACTGCAGACGCAGTTGAAGTACCGCCAGCAGGTTCGCGCCGGCCTCATGAGCGACAAAGGTTACGTCCGTGAAGTCCTCGTGACCTACGCCACAGCGCTCATCGACCAGGCTGAGGACGAGTACTACCGCCAAGCGATCCTCGTGCTCCGGTATATCGTCGCGAAGTGGCCGATGGCGCGCGACGCCCAAGCCCTGCAGAAGAAGATCATTCAGGCTGTCGACTTGCTCGCAGCCGCCGCTCCCGGTCTGCAGATCGAGCTCGACAAGAACCCGAACAACGCCGAAGCCAAGCTCGCCATGGAGCTGACGACCGAGTCGATGGACGCGCAGATCACCGAGCGGCGCAACTACCTGAAGAATTTCAGCAAGGGCTCGCCCTGGTACAACAAGTGGGGCAACGACAAAGACCTCGCCGCGCAGGTTGAAGAGATGGTCGCCAAGGTGCGCCTCAACTTCGCCCAGCTGGTTCACGCCCAGGCGCAGACGTTCCGCGCCGCTGGCCAGGAAGAAAAGGCGCTGCAGAAATACGCCGAGGCCGCCAAGGAATACGAAATCCTCCTGCAGAGCGATCTCGACGCCAAGAAGGCCTACGAGCTGGCTTGGACCCTGGCAGACGTCCTCTTCTTCGCCGGTCGTCGCTGCGACGCGCTGCGCAACAAAGAAGGCGACGTGCTCATCGGCCCAGACGGCAACGCAGTCGCCTATCCCGCTGAGGTCGCCGCCAAGATCAAAGAGGCCTGCGGGTCGATGTACAAGTCGGTCAAGTACTACAACATGGTGCGCGACTGGAAAGGCGTCAAAGGCAAGGACGAGGACGACAAACCTCTCGACTACACAGAAGAAGCGGCGTTTTCATCGATCATCGCCACCGAGCGTATCCTTGTCGCCAAGTCCGCATTCCCGGCCGACGATCCGGATCGCTTGCCAACCCGCATCATTCCCGAAATCCGCCCCAGCGAAGAGCAGGACGAGGCGGACGCCAAGAAGAACGAAAAGTCGGTTAAGGTCGTGCGCGTCGAGCGTATGGAGCTGCCGCAAGAGGTCGTCGATTGGCTGCTCGCCGTGGACGGCTACATCGCCGCCGGCCGCATCAACAAGGACAACCCCAACCGAATTCACAAGCTGGCGCTCAAGGCGGCGGAACTGCTGTACAAGAACCGCCACTTCGACCCGTGGGAAGAGAAGGTCGACAAGGACAAGGGCATCACCGCCGAGTTCTGGTCCGCTCGCAAGCGCTTCTGGGCGATCATGAGGAAGTGGCCCAAGTCGTCGCAGGCGGCTGAAGCGGTCAAGAACTTGCTGACATCGTTCGAGATCGAGCGGGACTTCAAGGAGCTGCAGACGGTCACCGACTACGTCGAGAAGGTCGGCATCGGCAGCAAAGAGCAGATCAAGCGTCTCAAGGCGGCGATCAAGGTCTTCAGCCTTGGTGTTCTCGCCCGACACGCCGATCAGCTCTACAAGGAAGCCAACGACGTCTACAAACAGGCCAACGAATCACAGGATCCGGACGAGGCGTTCCGGCTGCACGAGAAGGCGCGCAAATCCTACGCCGCCGCCGCCGCTGAGTTTCGTTCGTTGCGCAAGCAGACCGACAAGACGCAGACCAAGCTACAGACGTTGATGAACGGCCAACTGCTCTACCGCCGCGCGGAGATGTGGGACAAGGCGCTCGCGACACTCGACGAAGCCGAGAAGATGCTCGAAGAGATCAACGCCGACCCCAAGACAAAGGCCAAAGAGAAGAAAGAGAACAGCAAGCGCCTAATCACCGTCATCAAGAGCCGCGCCGAGCTGCAGTTCCAGTTCTTCCGCATTCCCGAAGCGCTGGCCAACTACCGCCGCTTGTACGAGCTGGACCGGGACGGAAAGGAAGGCAAGAACGCGCTGCTGAACTCGGCGAACCTCGCGTTCTCCAACAGCAACTGGCAGCTGGCGCTCGACCTGTACACCGAGATCATCAAGCGCTTCGAGGGACAGAAGAAGTTCGAGGATCGTGTCTACGACGCCTGGTACAAGCGGCCGATCATCTACAAGAACATGAACCAGACGGCGATGTGGCTCAAGAAGCTCGACGAGTACATCGCGCACTTCAAGAACGACCCCAAGGTCACCGCCAAGGTGTTCCGCGCCCACCGCGATATCGCTCGCCACTGGCGGCAGATGGGCCAGACGAAGAAGGAATTCAAACGCTGGAACCTCGTGCTCAAGGAGTTTGCGAAGAACGAAAAGACCGAAGAGAACGGCACCGGACTCTGGGAGAAGAACGGAGGACCGGAAGCGACCGTTGCCGCCGAAGCCGAGTTCTGGCTGCTCGAGCCGCGCTACAAGAAGTTCCTCAGCAAGAAGTTGACCGAGAACAAGCGCCTGTCGCCTACGCGTCGGATGAAGTCGCTGCAGGACCAGGTCAAGAAGATGACCAACGAGGCGATCGGCTCGCCGACCAAAGTCAAGAACCCGCAACCAGGTCAGCCGACCTCGGTTCGCAAGGGCGGCCTCTACAACGTCTACCTTGAGAGGGTCGCGACCTACGGCTCGCAGAACTGGTCATACGCAGCGTTCCTGTACCGGGCGAAGGTGCTGCAGCACATGGCGCGCACGATTTACGCGGCGCCGACGCCAGAGGACTTGAGCGAAGACGAAGAAGAACAGCTGATGGAGATCCTTGAGACCATCGGTGCGCAGTTCGAAAACCGCGCGCTGAAGTCGCTGGAGGTTGCTGTCCAGGACGCTGACAAGAAGGGCGTGGTCAACGAATGGGTGACCAAGCTCCGCGCGGCCATCAACAAGTACAAGCCGGCTGAATATCCGCTGCTGAAGGAAGCGCACCGCATGATCGCTGAGCCCGACGGTGTGGCTCCCGCGCCCGAGAAGGAGCTGCGATGAACAAGCTCCTGACCATGACGACGACGCTCACGATGCAGCCGATGCCCGCCTTTCGAATTGCCACTGCTTGCCTGCTATCCGCGATTTTCGCGGTCACTGTCACGGCTTGCGGTGGTGCCGAGAAGAAACAAGATGACATTGCGTCGAACGCCGCGGATCAACCGCCCGCCGACGAAGCGCCACCGCCTCCTGCGCCTCCTGGTGGCGATGCGCCCGGTACCGCACCGCCTCCGCCCGACGCCCCCGCTGGTGGTGATCGGCCGGCCGGAGATCAGCCTCCTGCGCCTCCCGGAGCCGATCAGCCGCCCGCCCCCCCCGGTGCCGATCAGCCGCCCGCGCCTCCCGGTGGTGCCGCTCCCCCGACCACCCAACCCGGTGCCGGCCAGCCCGCTCGACTCGCTTCCGCGGCGAGCCCGACTGCCTACGTGGTGAAAGCCAATTCTCCGGCCGACATGAAGCTCAACGAGGGCTACGAGAAGCTGAAGACAGGCAACTACTTCGACGCGCGCCAGGACTTCTCCGCCGCGACCGAACTCGATCCGCAGTCAGCCACTGCTTGGTACAACCTCGCGTACGTTCAGTGGCGAACGGGCGCGCACCAGGACGCCGTCTCGAGCCTCGAAAAAGCGATCGGCATCAACCCGACCTTCTCTCGCGCGATCTTCTTGCTGGCCGTCGTTCACCTGCGCAATGGCAATCCCGAGGCGGGGCTGAGCCACGTCGACATGGCGCTCGCCCGACGCCGCAAGGACGCGATGCTCCTCAACGCCAAGGCGATGCTGCTCAACGGTGCCAAGCGGTACAACGAGTCGCTGCAGATCTGCATCAAGGCGCTGCGTATCGACCACAACAACCCCGAGACGCTGCGCCTGCTGGGCGAGACCTACTTGGGGCTTGGGCGTCGCGGTCTGGCGAAGCTGGCCATCGATGAGGCCTACAACATCTACACCGCGGCTCCGACCAAAGAAGGCGAGAAAGAACCATCCGCCACGGCCGAGACGAAGATCGAAGGTCAGACAGGTCCGAAGCTCACCCAGTACGACAAGCGGATTTCGCGCGGCTCCAACGGGCTGCGTGGCAGCAAGGCTGAGTCCATCGGCAAGGACTACGGGCTCGCGCACATCTTCTACGTGTACGGCATGATGGCGCTGCACAAGAAGCGCTACGAGGAGGCTCGCGGTCACTTTAAGAAGGCCGTTAGCTATCGCCCCAACTACCCGGAGGCTTGGAACAACTTCGGCATCACGTGGCTCGTCGCCAAGAAGGGCACCGAAGCCGTCAACGCGTTCTACAAGGCCTTGGAGTACGAGCCGAATTTCTTCGAGGCCCGTCTCAACCTTGGCAACGCTTACCGCATCACGCGCGACCCAGATAGAGCCAACAAGGCCAAGGCGGAGTACGAGCGCGCGATGAAGCAGCGGCCCAATCACCCAGCCCCAATCTTCAACATGGGCATCCTGTACTTGGAGAACAAAGAGCTGATCGCGGACCAGGTCAAACGTTACGACGTCGCCGTGGACTATTTCACGAAGTACAAGTCGTTGCGTTCGTCGCCCAAGCCCAACGATCCGGTTGACGACTACATCTCCGAAGCCAAGAACATGAAGAAGATCGCGGTCGACCAGGCCAAGGCCGCGGACGAGGCGAAGAAGATCGAAGCGGAAAACAAGATCAAGGCTGAAGAAGAAGCGCGCAAGAAGGCCGAGGAAGAGGCTCGCAAGGCCGCCGAAGCCGCCGCTGCCGCCGCTGCCGCGACACCGACCGATGCGCCCGGTGGTGACATGGGGGCCCCTCCGCCCGCCGATGGTGGTGGTGCAGCCGCCCCCGCCCCCCCGCCCGCCGGTGGCGATCTGCCGCCCGCCGATGGAAGCGACCCTGGCGCGCCGCCGCCGCCGCCTGGAACCGATGCCCCCGCGCCTCCGCCTCCACCTGCCGATGGTGGTGGTGCCGATGCGCCGCCTCCGCCTCCCGCCGGTGCAGGTGATTCGCCCGCTCCGCCGCCGCCCGGTGGTGACTCGCCCGCTCCGCCTCCTCCGCCTCCCGGTGGTGGCGATGCACCGCCTCCTCCGCCTCCCGGTGGTGGCGATGCGCCCACCCCGCCGCCTCCCGGTGGTGGCGATGCGCCCACCCCGCCGCCTCCCGGTGGTGGCGGTGACTCGCCCGCTC
>CAZLMW010000083.1:0-21999 GCA_964560875.1 uncultured Enterobacteriaceae bacterium | reverse complement strand
CGCCCCCGCCTCCCGGCGGTGGTGATGACTCGCCCGCTCCGCCCCCGCCTCCCGGCGGTGGTGACTCGCCCGCTCCGCCCCCGCCGCCCGGCGGTGGTGATGACTCGCCCGCTCCGCCCCCGCCTCCCGGCGGTGGTGATGACTCGCCCGCTCCGCCCCCGCCTCCCGGTGGTGGTGATGACTCGCCCGCTCCGCCCCCGCCGCCCGGCGGTGGTGACGCGCCGGCCCCGCCCCCACCCGATGGTGGCGGCGAGAAGAAGCCGGACGACAAGAAGCCGGACGACTCACCTACGCCTCCTCCCCCGCCCGGTGGTGATGATGCACCCCCGCCCCCGCCGCCTCCCGGTGGTGACGACGACGCGCCGCCTCCCCCGCCTCCGGCATAACTCGGTAGGCCGACGTCCGGAGAATGCTGATGAACAAGCGCACACTCGCCAAGCGAATCGCTGCAGTGGCCGCCATCCTCGTGATGGTCGCTCCGGTCTCCATGGTGTTCGGGCAAGAGAAGAAGAAGCGAGAGAGCGTCCGCGGTAAGGGCCGCATCACCGTCAGCGACTACGAAGGTGGCAGTGATGGTGGCGGCGGCGGTTCGACCGACCTCGGTGTCGCCGAGATTGAGGGCCGCATCTTCAAGCCCGCGGTCTTCTTCGTCCTCGCGCGCAGTGACTTCCAGTACCAGGCCATCGAGTTCAAGCAGTCATTCGTCGACCGCATCTTGGCCGGCGCACTCAAGCGACCGTTTTAGGACTGTCCGAGGGACAGGGTTTTGGGAAGACGGTGGTGGCGAGGTTGGTGCCTCGGTGATCACGGTCGTCGCCGCCGTAGCGTCTCGTTTGGGACTGTCCGAGGGACAGGATCTGGGGAAGACGGTGGTGGCGAGGTTGATGCCTCGGTGACCACGTTCGGTGCCAGCGAGTCTTTGGATTGGTGGCCGAGTTGGCGCGTCCGGTGGTTCCGGCTAAGCGTTGCCGTACTTCTTGCCGAGGGCTTCGAGGATGTGCGGCGGAACGACCTCGCTGACATCGCCGCCGAGACTGGCTACTTCGCGGACCAGTTTGCTTGACACGTAGAAGTTGTGCTTCTCGGTCATCATGAAGACTGTTTCGAGCTCTGGCGCGAGCGTCTTGTTCATCGTTGCCAGCTGGAACTCGTATTCGAAGTCCGAGACGCCCCGTAGACCACGGAGAACGCTGGTAGCGCCGTGATTTCGCGCCGCTTTCACCATCAGGCCTTCGAAGATGACGACCTCGACCGCTTTGCCGACAAAGGTCTGTCGGACCAGCTCCTTGCGTTCCTCGAGGCTGAACAGGCCGGTCTTCGAGACATTCTGAGCGAGGGCCACGATGACGCGGTCAAAGACACGCAGCGCGCGCTCGACGATATCTTTGTGACCGTTGGTCAGCGGATCGAACGAGCCGGGGTAAAACGCGATGGTCTCGGGCTTGCTCACTCCCAGTCCTCCAGCTGCCAATCGCCTTGCAACGGCGGCGTTTGCCACAAATCCTGCAGCACTTCGGTGGGGTCGCTCACTTCGAACTCATCGTCTTCAAACGGTGAGCCGTGGTCGAAATCTTCAAACTGCATCAACTTCCGCAGCCGGTCCTCGTTCTTCTTTTCCCGCTTGCGAAGGCGCTTGAGCTCTTTCTTGCTGCGGCCCTTTGCAAGCACACGCACGCGGGTGTTGGTGTGGAAAGTCAGCCACATCAGGAAATGGATCGGGTGGAAGTGGTAGAGCTGGCCGTCGAACTCCTCGAGCCCGACTTCTTCGGCCACGATGTCTGTCAGCCAGATAAACGGCAGGTGACGACGAATCTGCTCGGCGAAGAGCGTCTGCAGCCAAGCGCCGCGTTGGTCCTGCAGCATATCGTTGAGGTTGGTGACCGCCTCGTCCCACCCCTGGGCGCCGGCCATGCTCTTGATCCAGTTGACCTTGTCGCTCCACTCCGAAACGTGCCGCGTAATCGCCTTGCGCGCGCGTACTTTCGGAGCGCTCGGGCCGCCGACGTCGTTGTGAAAGAAGTCGAGGATGTCGTCTTCTGACACGCCCTTGCCGACGAACACGAAGTCGCCGACTTTGGGTTTGGCGGTGCCGAAGTTGTCGGGCATCACGAGTCGCAGCAGGTCATCGGTGTCGACGGTCAGGTTGTCGTCGATGTCGGCTTCCATCTCGATCCAATGCGCGCCGTGCACGCCGAGTAGATCGACCACCTCGCGCCATGTTCCGTCCGCGAAGATCTCGACGTGGAGCAGCCCACCTTCGCCGCCGTCTTCGTCGCCGAACACGCCCACGCGCCCGATCGTGTCGCCCGCCGCGACCTTGGTTTGGTCGGTTCCGTCGAGCTTGAACGTCGCCACCTCACCGCGCTCAAGCGCCTGCAAGCGGCCGCCGACCTTCAGGAATGGACTCTCCTTCTTGTACTTGTGCTCGTCCTCTTCGATGTCCTCGTCGAGGTCCACGTCGTCGTCTTCCGGTTTGTCGTCCGATTTTTCGAGCTCCTCGTCTTCCAGGTCGTCGGCGTCCTTCTTCTTGCGGCGCTTCTTGTTCTTCTTCTCGCGCGCTTCCGCTTCGGCCTCGTCGGCTTCGTCTTCGCCGGTCTTGATGCGCTTGGCGGCGGTCACCCATTGCGGGGCGGCCTTGGGGTTGGGCTTCTTGCGCGGGTCGATGTTCTGGTCGACCGCCTGGTCGAAGCGCTGCAGGTGCATGTACAGCGAATAGAACACGAAGGTCTTGGGCACTTCCTTGGTACCGAACTCCTTTTGGTGGCGGATCAGCACGAAGTTGTTGCTGCCGAGCGGGCTCATGTTCGGGCCATTTCGGGCGGCAACCACGACGCCCTCGCACATCGCGCGTACCGCGGCCCCTTCCTCGAGGTGCAGGTGTAGTCCTCCGTGCCACTGACCGCCGAGTCCGATCGGGTAGAAGCCGCCAGACTCCGCCTGCTCGTTGTTGTGATAGAACTTATCGGCCAGCACCGAAACAGCCTTTTCAGTCAACAAGTTCGGGATCGATCGCCCCGTGATCAGCTCCACCGGGAAGCGATTGTGCTCCTTGGTAAGCCCCTGTACGAGCCGCTGCCAGTCAAACCCTGGGCCGGGATCGAACTTGCGGGCCGTCAGGTGCATGTGGCCCCAGATGCCGATCGATTTGCCGGCTTCACCGAAGGCTTCGTCGCCGGGCACCCCCCAAATCACCTGGCCCGTTTCGTCGATTGGCGCTGCGAGCTTGAGCTTGGGGAATTCCCGTCCGAGCGCCTGTAGCAGCTTGATGAGCGCGTCGTACTGCGGTTCGGTGTAGCCCCAGCTCTTCCAGGGCACGCCGTTGATGTCGATCTCGTCGCTCATGCGGCGAGCGCCACCGGGTTGGCTGAACTGGCTCTGCAGGCGCGCGGTCGTCGAAGCGTGGTCGCGACGGGCGTAATTGAACTGCAGGCAGTTCATATCGATGCCGATCGAGCGGTTATTGACGCCCTTGATGTAGTCCGAGTGAGCGTGCACCGCCCGCTGAGCAGCATCGGTTGCCTGGTAGATCGTGCCGTCCCAGTCGACCATGAAGTGTGTCGAAAAGCCGCGGTTTTTCAGCACGTTGTAGCAAGTGCGTGCGTTGTAGGTGATGTCGGCGTGGATCACCACCATGTCGACGATTTCCTGCACCTCGAGCAGCGCAGTGGTCGGCTTTCCCTTCTCTCCCTTGCGGGCGTACACGTATTGGCGGTTGGGATCGGGATGCACCAGGCGTCGAAAATCCCAGGACTTGTCGTCCTCGAAGTTGACGATGCAGGCGCCCGAAACCGGGACCTTGCGGCCCGCGACGACGATGGCTTCGCTCGCGCGAGCCGGACATGAGCTGTCGACCGTCTTGCGTGGAACCAGCCCGGGATCGGCCTGCGCGACCATGATGGGATCGTCGCTCATTCCTCCTCCTTGCTGCCGAAGATGCGCCCCAAGAGCCGGAAGATGCCGCGAATGACGAAGAACGAAATCAGCAGAAACAGGATCGTGAAGATGACGATGACCGTGATGCCGATGATGACGTACCACTTGTAGCCCACCGCTTCCTGGAAGCTGACGAGCACGTCGGTGACCATATCGACCGCCATATCCTTGAACGACCTGCGGGCGGGAATCGCGACTTTGAACGGCCGCGTGGTCTGCTTTGTGTTGCCCGAGAACATGGTCCGGTCGAGCTTCATCTTCAGCTTCAACGACAGCTTCTCACCGGCTTCGTCCGGCGCCTGGTGCTCGAAATCGATCACGACCTGACCGAGCACTTCGCGCGCCATCTGATCGACCTTGGAGCCGACGCGGCCTTCCGTCTCTGCCTGGCGATAGGTGCCGCCGGTGCGTTCCGCCAGCAGGCGGATTCGCTCGAGATCATAGGCCTCGCCGAGCATGGCCAGCCCGACGCCGAAGATGCGGATGCCCGACGCGCGGGCGATGCCGATCCAGTGGACCGCCTTGTCCCGGAACTGTGTCTGGCGTGCGACGAGCTTGGCCTTGAGGGACTCGCGCACACAGGCTTCACGCAATCGTCGGCTGGAGCGCTGCGCGCATTTCTTGGGTGGGAAACGGCGGCAGAGGTCGAGCTCGTTGAGGTAGCCGTCGCGGCCGTCGGAGATGATAATGATGCTCTTCTGCTCGTCTGGACGCCCATCGCGCATCATCATCTTGAGCGCTTCATCGAACGCTGACGTCGTCCATTCGACCGCGAGTCCCTTTTCCTTGTCAGTCGTCCATTTCTCGGCTTTTTCCTTGTAGTTCTCCGGCGAGAATTCGCCCCACACGCCGAGGGCTTCCTTGGGGGGAGCGCAGTAGCGTTTGGGCTCGAAGAACGGCCGACCGAGGTTGAACAGGCGAGGGAAATAGCCTTCGAACGCCTTGGATTGGGTGCGCTTGAGAACCGTCTTGGCGTCCGCGGCGAGTCCGCAGAGGTCGGTGCCGGGTGCGAACTCCTTGCCCGGATCGCCAAGGGTGATCGGTCGGCCCGAGATCGCTTCATCGCGCGCGTGGCCGCAATTGACCTTGCTGTTGCGCATGAACTCGAGATCGCTCAGCCCCTTGGAACGGCCCTTGAGCTGCACGAGGCTGTAGATGCGGTCGTTGTAGAAGATCACGTTGACGCGATCGGTCTTGCCAAACGCCTTGAACAGCGGCTGCAAGCTGTCCTTGACGCGGGGACCCAGGCTGCCACTGCCAAGCGCCTTGTGACGGTGGCCCAACACCACGACCACGGCGGAGTGCTTGACCTTTGCTTTGCTGGCGGCCTTGAGTACGGCGTCCTTGCGTTCGCCGGTCGCCACACCGTTTACGAACTCGGCGTACGGTTCCGCCTGCCGACGTTTGCCGTCGAGGACCTCGAGCTTCTTGATCGCCTTGACGTCGAGCGGGCGTCCGAGTCGGTCCAGCACCGTGGCCAGCACGCGCACCTTGGGAAACTCACTGACGTCGATGGCGTCGATGCGCGCTTGTGGGAGCACGATCGGCGGTGTCTCCTGGACGTGAGCGGCGCGTCCTGCTTCGGCGTCGGTCGGGACGACTGCAGCGCAGGCGACGGCGATAGCGACGGCGACCGACGGCCGCATGGGGCTTGTTGGGCGCATCATCATGCAGAGAATCGAACCCGACGCAGCGAGTAGCTACCCGCCTCGACGCGTTCGAGCGTGCGGGCTCCGTGGCGTAGCTCGACGTACACCACATACTTGCCCGGAACGACATCGGCGAACGGGTAGGGAACGGTCAGCGCGTGGTCTTGGCCGGCGATGGCAGCCTCGGTCTGCAGGGGATGGGCGACCTGTTCGTGTTCGACAACGGTCACAAGCAGCGCACCGTCGGGTGCGTGATCAGCCACGGATGCCTGCAACGTTGCGCCAGGAAACAGTGTGCCTGCCTGGACTCGAACAGCACCGGCGAGCCAGCGCGGCAGCTGAGGTGCCACCAACGCCAACGCTCCGCCAGCTGCGGCGCCGCCACAAAGCGACAAGAAGATTCGCCTTTGCATGGCCGGAACATACCGTGCAGTCGTGGGCCGAACAAGGTGGCCCGGGGCCGGTCAGCCGTGCACGAATCCGCCGCCTGAAAGCGCGCATGAACGCCCGTTGACAACGATCGCCAGCCGCTCGCCAGCGCCGGTTGCCCGCGCGTGTCCTATTCGCCGGACCGACACCTCTACGTCGCTCAGGATGGCCGCGATGTCCTCGTGGCGCGGTGCGGTCACGACGAGCGCGTAGTCGTCGCCCCCCGATGCACAAGCGGCCCGCCAATCAACGTCCGCGCTTTCGCACCACCGCTGTGCCTCATCATCGAGCCAGTTGGGCCGATCCATCGCCAGTTCGAGGTGTACACCGCTGCTGCGAGCGAGATGGCCGGCGTCGCGCGCGAGGCCGTCGGATACATCGATCGCCGCGAGTCGGGAGCCATGTTGCTGCAGCGCCCGCCCGGCATCCACAAGGGGACGAGGACGAAGGTGGCGGTCAACACAGCGTTGAATCGATCTCGGCAGCGGCTCGGTGTCCATTCGACAGGCGGCGAGTCCGACCGCGGCCATGCCTACCTCACCGATGAGCCAAACAGCATCGCCGGGACGGGCGCGGTCGCGGGTCATGGCGCGCCCGTGAACATCGCCCATTGCGGTCACACTCCATCGCTCGGAGCCGCCGATGCTGATGTCTCCGCCAGCGATCGAGGCCCCGTGGCGAGAGGCGAGTTCCGCCAGTCCCCGTGCGCTCTTGAGCACGTCGTCGATCGGTAGCGCACCGGGCAAATCGAGCGCACACAGCAACGCGACCGGTCGCGCCCCCATCGCGGCGAGATCGGACAGATTGACGGCGGCCGCTCGCCACCCGATCGCGTCTCTGGGCGTCTTGTCGACGAGCCAGTCCGTCCCTGCCTCGATACTATCGACGGTTGCGACGAGGTCACCGCGCCACGCCAACACCGCGGCGTCATCGCCGATGCCGCAGGTCAGTTGCTCGTGAGGAGCCCGAAAAACCGCGCTCAATTCATGGAGCAGGCCGTCTTCGCCCAGTTCAGAGATCGTTGTCACGGGGCTCAGAGATCGCTGTCACGGGGCTCGGAGGTCGTTTCGCGGGCCGACCAATCCCGGGGCAGGGTGTCGGCTCCGTTGCGGGCGAGGGCCTCCTCAAACCGCTTACGTTGCGCGAATCGGTCAGCGCCGAGCCAGGTCTGCAGGTCGGAGATCGCTTTCTTCTGCTCATCGCCGAGATCGCGCGGCACGTCGATCTCGATCTTGTAGCGCATGTCGCCCCGACCACGTGTCGTCGGCAGGCCGGCTCCGGATACACGAAACTCGCGGCCCGATGGTGTGCCGGCCGGGATCTTCAAGGTCTGCGGGCCTTGCAGTGTGGGCACCGAGACGGTGGCTCCGAGCGCGGCTTCGACCCAGGTCAGCGGAAGCACGACCACGGCGTCATCGCCATCGATGGTTAACAGCGGATCGGGGCTCACCGAGACGTCCACGACGAGGTCACCGGCCGGACCGCCATCGCTGGACAGCTCCCCCGCGCCACGCACACGCAATAACGACCCGCTACGACACCTTGGTGGAACCTGTACGTCCACGCTTCTGCGGACCTGGACCTCGCCGGCGCCCTCGCACGTCTCGCACGGGGCCAGCAGCACATCGCCCCGTCCTTCACAGAACGCGCAGCTCTGCATCTGCCGGCGAATCCCTACTTTCAGGCGTCCTGAACCATCGCAGATGTGGCAGTCGGGGTTGCGCTCTGCCTGAGTCGTGCCGGCGCCGTCGCACGTCGTACAGCCGGTTGTGTAGTCCACATCAACGGCGGTCAGGCCACCGAGCGCGGCCAACCGGAAAGCGATCACCTTGCGCACGCGAAGGTCGCGGCCTCGTCGGACAACGGGGAGCTCGCGCCGCCTGCGCCTGCGGATTCGGCCGACCACACCGTCGAGGATATCCAGCGCTCGATCTGCGCGCGGATCGTCGACAAACCGCAACGGATCACTAACGAGCAGCAGCCGGTCGTAGCGCTCGCGCTCGCCGCGATCGATCAGCGTGTTGTACGCCGTCGCGATCATCTGAAAACGCGTGGTTGCCGCCGCCGACCCCTGTTGCAAATCGGGGTGATAGACGCGGGACAGCCGTCGGTAGCTGTCCTTGAGCGTACGATCGTCGGCCTGCGTGGACACGCCGAGCAGTCGATAGTGGTCTGGTTCGTATGGCGCCATGGCGGGACGCATCCTACGCAGGACACGCTGTCGTCTAAAGGGCGGAAAACGAAATCGCCGAAACGGCGTGACAGGGCGCTAGTTCGCGTCCTTGTACATGACTTCGGTGATGCGGAACGACGATCGCTCAAGCTGCTTGAGCGCCTCGCGAATCGCTTCGGCGTTGCCTTCTTCGACGGTGCGGCGCGCGAGGTCGAGGTCGTCGCGAATCTGCACGAGCTCGTCTTCCGTCAGGTAGTTGGCAAGCTCGTTGAGCGATCGCTCTGTGGTGTAGATGAGGCCGTTGAGCCGCTTGATCAGCTCGGCACGCTCAACCATTTCACGGTCAGACTCTTCGTATTGTTCGGCGTCCTGGAGGATGCGCTCGATGCTGGCTTCGCTCAGGCCGCTGGTCGCACGGACACGGACGGTTTGCTCGCGGCCGGTGCCGATGTCCTTGGCGCTGACCGAAAGGATGCCATTGGCGTCGATGTTGAAGTTGACCTCGATCTTCGGCACGCCGCGGAGCGCGGGTGGGATGCCGACAAGCTCAAAACGCGCCAGGGACGTGTTGTCCGACGCCATCGGACGCTCGCCCTGCAGGACGTGGATGTTCACCAACGGTTGGTAGTCTTCCGCGGTCGTGAAGACCTCGGTAATGGACGCCGGAACCGTCGTGTTGCGCGGAATCAGCTTGGTGAACACGCCGCCTGCCGTCTCGATACCGAGCGAGAGCGGGGTCACGTCGAGGAGCACCACGTCGCCCACGTCTCCCGCGAGGATCGCGCCCTGGTAAGCTGCACCGACCGCGACGGCCTCATCCGGGTTGACGGTCCTGTTGGGCTGACGGTTGAAGAACTCGGCGACGGCCTTCTGGATCGCCGGAATCTTGGTCATGCCGCCGACAAGGATGACATCGGAGATCTCGGCCACGGTGAGCCCGGCGTCTTCAACAGCCTGCCGACAGTGTTCGATCGTCTGTTCGACGAGCTCCTTGATCATCGCCTCGAGTTCCGCGCGCTGCAGCGTGTACTGCAGGTGCTTCGGGCCGCTTTCGTCCTGTGTCAGGAAGGGCAAGGAGATCTCGGTCTCGTCCACAGAGGACAGCTCGATCTTGGCTCGTTCGGACGCGTCCTTGAGACGCTGCATCGCGACCGCATCGTCGCGCAGGTCGATACCGGTGTCTTGCTCGAAGTTCTCCACGAGCATGAGCACAAACTGCGCGTCGACGTCTTCGCCGCCGAGGAAGGTATCGCCGTGTGTCGCGCGGACCTGGAAAACGCCCTCTGCCACCTCGAGGATCGAGATATCGAAGGTGCCGCCGCCAAGGTCGTAAACCGCGATGGTGCCGCGCGACTCGGCGGTGATGCCGTACGCGAGCGCCGCGGCCGTGGGCTCGTTGATGATTCGGAGCACGTTCAGGCCAGCGATTCGGCCCGCGTCACGCGTGGCCTGGCGCTGGGCGTCGTCGAAGTAGGCCGGAACCGTCACGACGACGTCTTTCACCTCGGTCTCGAGGTACTCCTCGCCGCTCTGCTTCACGGACTGGAGGATGAACGCGGCAACTTCCTGCGGGGTGTAAACCTTGTTGCCGATCTGCATCGAGGCGTCGCCGTTGTCGGCTTTGACCACATCAAACGGCGCGGTCTCGCGGATCCGCTCCATCTCCGGGCTCTCGTACTTGCGGCCCATCATGCGCTTGGTCGCAAACACCGTACGCGTCGGATTGGTGACGGCCTGCCGCTTGGCGATACCGCCGACAAGACGCTGACCGTCTTGTGTGAACGCGACAACAGACGGGGTGGTCCGCGATCCCTCGACATTGGGAATCACCGTCGGAGCGTCACCTTCGTAGACGACGACGCACGAGTTCGTGGTGCCGAGATCGATACCGATGACTTTGTCCATGATTCACCTTGCCAGAGAGCGGCCGTGCAGCAGGCCGAAATGGGTCAGAAAACGAGCGGAGTCAACACAGCGCAACAGGAAGATTCCAACGTCGAACGTACACCACGAAACACTGTTGTACAGGATTGTCGCGTCGCGATGAGGCCGCCGAAGAGTGCCACTGGACCGCCGACACTTCAACACATGTTGTAACGGATGCGGCCGGTGGCTGGATGAGCCACCGAACCACAGCGAGACGGTCAGCCGGCCTTGCGGGGCGAGTCGTCTTCTTCGTTCGCTGCGTAACGATAGCGGTACGGTTTTCCGCCGCGCCGGTAGCCCTTGCCGTAGTAGTAGCCGTAGCCCGAACCGGTCGTCTCGGTACGCGACAGGACCACGCCAAGCAGGTTGGCGTTGACGCTGCGCACGGAGTGGATCGCGCTGCCGATGACATCGAGCTTCGAGACGTTGGCGTGGGCCACCATAATCACACCGTCGGCCAGCGTCGCGAGGACCAGGGCGTCCGAAACGATCTCGATCGGCGACGAGTCGAACACCACGGTCTCGTACTTGTCGGCCAGCTCACGAACCAGCTCACGGAAGCGCTCCGTGTGCATGATCTCCGACGAGTTTGGGGGCAGCGGCCCGCACGTCAGCAGGTCGAGACCCGGGACATCGGTCTGCTTGACGAATTCGTCGACCGGTCGACCGGTGAGGACGTACGAGGTCACCCCCGCGTCGTTGGCGTGGCCAAAAACCTTGTGCAGACGCGGTTTGCGCAGGTCGGTATCGACCAGGATGCACGAGCCGTTAGCAGCACCCAGGGCGATCGCGATCGTGGCTGACGTCGCTGTCTTGCCTTCGCGCGGCAGGGCTGATGACACGACGAGCGTGCGGATCGGCTTATCGGGACGCATGAACAGAATGTTGGTGCGCAGGGTTCGCGACGCCTCGGCGACGCGCGAATTCGGACGATAGTGGGCATACAAGTCGGCGTGCCCCGCGGGCAATGTCTTGGCCTCTTCCGGGCTCGGCGCCTCGAACTTCGGGATCGCGCCGAGGTAGGGAACCTTGAGGATCTCTTCGACCTCGTAGCGGCCCTTGATGGAGCTGTCGAGCATGTTCACGCCCAGCGCCGTCCCGAGCCCAACAATGAGGGACAGAAGGAAGCCCGCGGCGTAGTTCAATCGCGCGTCGGGCCGGATGTGCCCTTTGGGGGTAATCGCCGGGTCGAGAATGCGCACGTTGTTGACGTCGACCTGTCCAGACAGATCCGTCTCGGTCATTCGCTTGGCGACAAGGTCGTAGAAGCGTTTGTCCTCGTCGCGCTTGGACACCAAGCGGTTGTGCTCAGCCTGGAGCGCGCGGATCCGCCGATCTTCATCCCGCGCCGTGCCGAGCTGCCGAAGGATCTCTTTTTCCTGCGCCATCGCGTCCTTGTAGGCGATCGTCGACGCCGAATAGAGCGCGTCGAGGTGTTTGCGAGCGATGGAGTTCAGTCGTTCTTCCTGGCCGGCAACACTGAGCAGCCTGGGGTGCTGGGACAGGTAGGAAGCCTCGAGCTCCTGGCGCTTGAGCGACAAGTCAAGTTTGCGTTCCTTCAGCCGCGCGAGCAGCGAGTCTTCCATCAGCGAATTGGACCCCAGCGAGAACATCGACTTGCCGCGGCGGAACTTGCGCATCGTGTGCATCCGCTGGCTCGCCGAAAAGCGCAGCCGCTGCACCTCGCGCAGCGAACGCTCCAAGGCCAGGATCCGCTCGTTGACCGCGAGTCGACGGTTGGTGCTGAGATCGTTCTTCGTCTCGAACTCGAACAGCTTCGACTCCGACGACGTCTTGCGCCCCTGCATGTCCGCCAGGATCTCCTTGAGCTCGCGGTTGGCCACCCGGGTCGCGCGGCCGCGGAGCTGGATGTTGCGGTCCTTGTAGGCTTCGAGCAGCGCGTTGACGAGGTCACGCGCAAACTCCGGATCGGTGTCTTCGACGCTGACGTGGGTGATCATCGCCGTCTTGCCGAGCTTGATCCGCACCCGTCCGGCGAGAAGCCCAGCGTGGTCCGCGCGCATCATGCGGTCGCGCTTTTCGTCTTCGGTAAGCTTGACGTTTTGGCCGTCGAGCCGGTGAAAGTGCGGGTCAGTGGCGAGACCGAGTCGATCCACCACCATCTGCGACAGCTCACGCGACCGGAGGATCTCCACCTGTGCCTGATAGTACTGCTTGGAGCCCCAATAGCCGCCGGTGCCCAGGTCGACAACCTCGCGCACACCCGAGAGCACGCGCGGTGCGGACTGGGCGATGTAGACCGAGCCCGATGCGCGGTAGATCTTGGGCTGCGCGCGCGTCATGACCACGGTTGCCGCCATCGTCAGCAACGCCGAGAACGCAAACCACCAGCGTCGCCGCAGCAACACTTCACGGGTCCGGGCGATGAGCTCTTTGGTGCTCTGCTCGGCGTTTGCGGCGGGGGGGGGCAGGGGTTGCATGGTTTGCTCAGTCCGGGTTCAAAGAACCGATTCGGGAACGAAAACAATGTCGTTGGGCTGTAGCATGAAGTTTCGCGCGAGCCCTTGCATGATTTTTTCCACCGGGACCGGAACTCGATTGCCCGATCGCGTGACGATCGTGTAGTTGCGCTCGGCCAGCGCGGCGAACCCACCAGCGAGCGTGATGGCTTCTACGATCGACATATTGGATGTGTAAGGGAACCGTCCAGGTTTAACGACTTGGCCCAAAACGAAGATCATTTTGCTGTTGGTTTTCTTGATCGTGACGGTGACGTGCGGGTTGCGGATGTAGCCGTTGGCGAGCCGTTGCTTGATCGTGCGGCCGACGCCGATCAAATCCAGGCCTTCGACCGTGATCAGCCCGATATGCGGAAAGTCGATCTGGCCGTTGGGCGAGACCTCGTAGTCGCCGCTCAAGTCTTTGTGCATGTGCACGCGAACGGCGATGACGTCGCGCGGACCGATCGCGCCGGACTCGAGGATTTGGCGTTGGTCGATGCGGACTTCGCGATAGCGATTGGACGCCGTCTGGCTGCAAGAAGTTACAGTTGTGAGCAGCGCTGCACACGCAGCTATGAAGGCGAGCCTTCGCATCGTTAGCACTCGGTGGGCGATGGCGCGATCGCCCAAATGCGCGACCGAATCTAGTAGCGCAAGGTCAGCGCGGCCATGAGTTCATGGGCCACGAAAGAGCCGACGTCCAAGATGTCGTCGGACTGCGACTTCACGACAAAGTCGGTGAAGACGCCGCGCAGGCGGTAGGACAACAGCGCGCCGACCATGCGGGAGACCTCGAAGTTCGCCTTGAGACCCGCGTCGACGTTGATGTCGGTACGACTGCTTTGGTTGATGCTCGTGCCCGCAGGCAGGTTGGTGCCCGACAGCGCGCCGTACACGCCGTAGGTCAAGTGTGCGTAGGCGGTGACATCCATCATCGTGCCGAAGCGCTGGTTGAGGCTGAGCGAGCCTCGGTGGTAGTCCACGAAGTTGCCCATGAAGGCGTCGGTGAAGTCGTGGGTGTACCCGATGTGCAGCAGCGTTGAAGCCGAAGCGCGGTAGCCCAGGCCGACCGACCAGATCGGAGAGCTGAACTGCGAGCCAGTCTCGTGCAGGGACATGGAATAGCCAGCGGTCACCCGGGCTGTCGTGCGCTTGGTGATTGCGCCGGCGAGGCCGAGCGACGCGCGCCAGGGCTTGCTGTTGCTTGTGAGCTGCAGCTTGTTCGGGTCGTCGAAGTTGCGGAAGTCCCACGACGCGTCGAAGATCGCGGCCGTCTTGGGCAGGAAGCGCCAAGAGCTGGTCAGGCGCGTGCGGACCGTGCTCGTGTTACCCGCTTCGAACTGCTCGAATTTGTCGATCGCGTAGGAGCCCATCAACGAAACTTCGAGCGGACGACGCTCGGGGATTTCGCCGGGGTGGAAGCTGATGCGACCACCGACGTCGTTGGCGACGCGGTTGAGGGTGTTCAGCGTCTCCCAGTTGTCGGCCTGCAGCGCGCGGGTGAAGTGGTCGAAGAGGGTGAACGAAATCGCGCGGCGGGCGGCGAACGTGACGCCGAGGTCAGCGGTGCCACCGAAGTTGGTCAGGTTCTCGAGCGCCGGGTTGTCCGACAGGTACAAACGAATATCGCCCTTGGCGTCGAAGCTGAACTGCACTTCCGAGCTGCTGCCATTGCTGAGGCCCAGCGCAGGCGCGATACGAAGCGACGTACCGGCGACGGGCGGGTTACCCGGCTCAGATTCGTTGCCGTTGAAGACGTTGGTGCTGTGGTGACCGGCGACCTGGACCGCTGGTTTGAGGATGAAGTCGCCGCTACGGAGGCCGCGGACTTTCGAGATCGACGGCAGGTTCATCGCTGCGGTGCCGGTCTTCTGACCGCCGCCGGTGATCACCGAGTTGCGCGCGGACGCCGTCGAGGGCGCCGCCAACATGGCGAGACAAGCGATGCCCAACAGGGCCTTTGTCGTGGTGCGTTGTTTGAACACTGCGTCCTATCCTACGACCGTTTCAGGTCTCCGCAACTCTCGCCCGAGATTGGGCGGTGCGGTGTGTCGCTCCGCTCGATGGGCGGTGTGTCGCTCTGTGCTATGGCGTATTGAAGAATGGGCTAGCCGACGGCGGATTCTGCAGGGACGGATCGAGATCCTTCAAGCCTTCGGTCGGATCGACGTTGGGCAAGTCTGTGTCGACGTTTTTCTCAATGTACGGTCGGCCGTCGATCGCGCCGTCGGTTGAAGGTCCGCCGCAACCTTGCAGCTGCCCGTTCAACTCATCGGTCTTGTTGTAGGCGATCGTGACCTTGATGAATTCATGTTCAACACCGGACTTGTCCTTGCGAGAAGCCGCTTCCTGCATCGCGAGGAAGTTACCCTCGGCGAGACGGAGCAGCCCCTTCATGGCGGTCAGGGCATCGTTCACACAGTTGACACGAGCAACGTTCGAAGCCGAACGCGCGTCCTGCAACTCGGCGAAGCCGGACTTCACCATCTTGTGCATCTTCTCGATCATGACCTTCGCCTGATCGAGTTGTCCGGAGATGTTGTCGGTCGTCGACGACTTCTTGCCTTGTTTTGCACCGACCGCAACCGCGATCAGTAGGCAAGAGGTGCCGATAGCCATCGCAACGAATTCGCGTCGCATCCCTCGTTCACTCCCCGGCGGCCGTAAGGCGCCGTCCCCGACTCATCGTCCGTCCCAAACTTGCTTCGTCAATTCCGGAGCAAAAGGGCAGAGGCAGAGCCGCGGTCGTATGCCAGATGAACACCAGTCCCGCAAGAGCCGAGTTGGATCATAGGAGTCGGCCCATGGGGTGTCAACTCCGCGCGGCGCTCGAAAAAGGCCGTTCAGTGGCATGGTTTTAATGACAGAAAGGGGCGCCTTCTGTGCGAGCGCGACCACCGCGGGGGACTATCCCGCCGCCGAGTCGAACTCTGGTTAGCTGGGCTATGTTGTCGGCCGCCCCACCGGGGATCAAAAAACTTGGGGTTGCCAGGGCACGGTTGTTGCCAGAACGGGGCCGACTCCGTCTGTGGCGCCCAAGGTCTCGATCCGATCGCCTTGCGCAAACACCTCCAGCGCGCCACGCACCACGCGACACGCGTCTCCACGTGCAAGTGTCGCGAGCACTCGGCGTCCGAAGCGAACCTGGATCGCGCGGACCTCGGTTGCCGGAAAGACGTTGATGCGCGCGTCGGTGTAGCGCAGCAAATCGCCATCGTGGTGGCCGGTCAACCGGACCATGAACGGCAGGCGCCAGAACAGAATCGGGGTGCCCAGCTCGTCAACGCAGGCCTTCGCGTCACGGATCGACGTCTTGCCCAGCGCGCCAAGTGTGGTCAGGGCTCGTTGGATCGCCGCCGGGCAATCGCGCCGACACGGGTAGAAGCCGAGCAGTTCGCGATCGGAGAGGGGATCGAGCGCCGGATGAGCGTTTGTTGGTGCGCTTTGGAGCACCCGTCGCGTCGCGTCGTCGTTGAGTGTGTCCTGGTCGGCACGGCTGCGATCGTGGTCGGTGGCGAACGCTTCGACGCAGCAGGGCGGGAACCCGAGCATCGCGCCAGCTGTGCGCACGTCGTCGGGGTTGCGACGCTCGAGATCGTGAAGCTCGGCCCCGCGGCCGTCGCGCGACGTGTAGATCGAGACCAATGCGGCGCGATCGTCGGCTCGTGTCGGTCGCGATCGAAGCAGCAGGTAGTCCTTGCGGTACGGCTCACTGATCGTCATGGCGTAGCGGTCCCCGAACCGCTCGACGAACTGCCTGGCTTGCTGGATCGGGATGTCCTCCATCTTGACGATCGGCTTGATGTCGGCCGCCAGCATCGCCAGCTCCGCCGGCTTGAATCCGCGATAGGTAAGCCAACGCACGCTGTGATCGTCCGGCCGCCACGGCAGCGTGCGGCTGCCCAAACCCATGCCCAGCGCCGCATCCAGCTCGCGATCAAATACCCCGGAGTCGTCGCGCCGATGGGCGTCTCGCAGCCTCGTGTACGCGCGCGCGAGTTGGTAGATGTGCATGGTTGACGTGCCCGTTCGCTGACGACAACGGCAGTATGGCACAGTGTCTTGTTCCGGACGTTGCTGCACGCGCGATCCGGAGACGCGCCGAGGCGTCGCAAAGAACTTCTGGAAGGACGAAATGACGGCCGATAATGACGGCGAAGCGATCGCGCGCGGTGATTACGATGCTCTCGTGGCGGCGTTCGAGAAGGCTTCTCCGATGAGTGCGAGCCACTGGAACGTCGAGACCGGCGAGCTCTTCGCGGTCCGTCACAGCCGCCGCCAGCGCAAGATCGTCGAGCGTTTCGAAGAGCGCTTGTTTGATGAGGATGGGTGGCTCGAGATTCCGTTCCAGGAGAGCGACGAGGCCTACGCGATGGCGCGCCATTTCGTCGACGAACTCAGCCCTGGCAAGGGTCGCGCGACCTTGGCTCGGGCCCTTGACGCCGACAAACCGTTCCGCCGATTTCGGGACGTCCTCCGCAAACACAAGGGCCTCGCGCGGCGCTGGCAACGGCTTGTCAACGAGGAAGCGCAGGTCCGGCTCGTGCTCACTTGTGTCGGCCAGGGGCTGGCGATCGACGATCCACGGTTCGCGCACATCGCGAGCGAAATGGAGTCCCAGTGGCAGGCTGATGAGCGGCAGCGGGGGCTGGTCCGCGCCGACGGGTTGAGCCTTGGGCAGCGCTAGGACAGAGGAGCCGGCCGACGCACTTTCCCGTGCGGTTCGTCTTGGTTCGGTTTTCCTTGGCTTTGTTTTGCTGACGTGCAGCGCCTCCTGCTCGTCCGACGCGGCGTCTATCGCGCCCCAGCTTCGAGCCGCAACGCTCGCTGAGATGCCCGACTGCCCGGTGGATACACCCTGTCTCCGGCGCGGCGCCGCGTTCCCCGTCGTGCTCGAAGATCCCGACGGTACGTGCGCGGCAGCCACGATGCTGTTGTCCTCGCCGGGCAAGGTTCCGGCTGGCGCAGAGACGGCTACTGCGACGGCATTTGAGCTTTCCGCCGATGGCGCGCGTCCGTTTCTCTCCAGCGAGCGCTTCTTCGACGAAGGCTGGGCTGCTTTCATGGCGTCTGCAGTCACGCTCGCCTCAAGCCAACAGCAATGGGAGCTGCAAGCGCAGGTCGTCTCGGAGGGGTGTGCGCCCGCGGCTTTGCCGACACAGTTCGTGCTCGGTCCCGATCGTCAGGCGATCGTCGTCTCGTTTACGCCGGGGTTCGATGTAGCCGTGGACCAGTTCGGACTCGGCGCACACCACGCCGCGATCGAACAAGCGGTCCTGGCCAAGGTTGCCGCCCATTTCTCCGGCTATGCTGTTCGTGTCGACTCACGGCCCCACCCCGCCTACATCGAGTACACAAAGATCGCCGTGCTGGATCGTGATCCCAACGGGATGGGGTTGCTCGGGACCGACAACACGCCGGGCAAGGACGTCGGCAACAAGCACCTCGATGAGCACATCCGAGGCATCAATCGCACGTCGCGAAACGCGGGGCGGGCGGCGTATGGCGGTGTCTTCGTGGGCGAGTTGTTCGTCTATTCGCGCAAGCTCAACCCCGCCAGCAAGGTCTCAGACCACGGGTTCGACGCGATCTTTGGGCCATGGTCACCGAAACTTGGCGGCACACCGGCGACCGACACCGATGAAGCGTCGCAGGCCGTTGATGCGCTCGCCGAGCTGGTGGCTGGGACGGTGAGTCACGAGATTGGCCACGCTTTGGGGCTCGCGGCCGGCACGGACTTGTTCCACCACGACGGCGATCATCCGCGGTGGCGCATGGATGCGGGGGTTCATCGCCCGTTCGGGGAGCGCGCCGGCATCGATGGCAAGGAGGTTTGGGGCCCCGTCGATGCGGCATACCTCGCCAAGATCCTGCCGGTGGAGTAGACGGTTGGTCGGAGAGTCCCCATGGCCGTGAACCATCGCGTGTTGCGCCCGAGCCTTGTCGTCGCTGCTTTGCTGGTCGGCGCATGCGGCGCTTGTCGGCAGACGCCCACCGGTCCCGCGGCACCCTCCACGCCGCCGGTCTCGAAGAATCCGCCGGTCGAAGCCGCACCGAAACCGGCGATCTCCGAGCCCAAGAAGTTGAGCACTACCGGCCGTGTGAGCGTCGTCGGCAGGCAGTACGGCCCCCGGTTCAAGGTCGAACTCGCGCTCACGGAAGACGAACGAGCACGCGGGTTGATGTTTCGCCGCAAGATGGCCGACGACGCAGGCATGCTGTTTTTCATGCCGGGCGACCACGATTGGGCCTTTTACATGCGCAACACGTACCTGCCGCTGGACATGATCTTCATCGACAGCGACTGGCGCGTGGTCGGTGTGCTCGGCAATGTCACGCCGCTCACCGAGACGTTGCGCAAGAGCGGAAAACCGTGCCGCTATGTCCTCGAGTTGAACGCGCACCAGGCCGCCAAACACGGCATCGTGTCGGGCGTTGTTCTCAGGCTCATCCGCGACAGCAAGGCGCCGCAGCCGAAGACGGGCGGCGCACCGTGATGGATCAAGACGCGCTCGTGGCGGTTGTTCGGGCAGATGCAGAACGTGTCGCGCGCCTGCTGCGTTCCAAGGCGGTCGACGCGAAGGCTCGTCGTCGGGCTCGTCCCGTCCTGATGCGCGCGTTTGCGGCGACCGACCGAGAAGACGTTGAAGGAGACGATGAAACCGCGGCTGCCCTCGACCTGGTCGAGTTGCTCGATGCGGCTGCGGATCTGCAGGAGGCTCGTCGCGAGCTGGGAGACGGCGCGCTCGACGCGACCAGGCCGCTCAAAGATGTATGGATCCGCACGCCGATGCCCGATCGCGTGCTGCCGCTGGTGTTTGTCGACCGTCGGACCCGCTTTGTCGCCGCCGTGCAGGAGCGGGTCGACGTGAACATGGCCATCGATGACGAACGGATCGCGTACTTCGAAGCGCGCTGCGACGTGAAACAGCCGGGCATGGTCAAGCCGATCGTGGAACGTACCGACGCCGAGGGCGAGCGGCTGCTTTCCAGCGAACTTGAGCTGCTGCGGAAACGTGGCCGCTCGCGGTTTTCATAGGCCGCGCAACTGCGTCGTGGTCGACAAGCGCCGGTGCTGCTATAACCCGCGCGCCAATTTGATGACTACGGTCCATTCACGGAAAAACGGGAGTCCGCGATGCGTTGCGCTCTATCCAAACGCCACTTTTCGATCGCCGCTTGCTTGGTGGCTTGCCTGGCCCTGATGCCGGCTTGCGGCGATGGGGACGGCGACGGCGACTCGAAGGCGGACGCTGGCGCCGCGGATGCTGGTCCTCAGTGCGGCGACGAGAAGGCGTGCCTCGACGACAAGGGCAAAGAGAACCTCGCGCTGTGCCCCAACGCGGTCGACTACACATGCAGCGCGGGGTGCTGCACAAAGATCGAAAAGTGCACCAAGAACGATGAATGCGCCGCTGAGCTCGGCGGCGTGTTGTGCCCCGACAAGAACCTGCTGTGCATCTGCAACCTCACGGCCGGGTCGTGCGCCCAGGGCGTCTGCGGGGTCGATGGCGACTGTGGTTCGGGCAAGATCTGCAACAACGGCGGCTGTGGTGATGCGCCCAAGGCGACCGACGTGACCGCGCACTTGCTCCGGCCATTCTGGATCGCTCGGCCAGGTGATTCGGTCGATGCTGCCGCCGGTCTCGGTGCCCAGGCACGATCGGCAAACGGCGCTGTGAAGACCGACGCGACGTTCGAGTGGAAGCTGACTGGCGACGCGTTCAAGCTCGAAGGCGGCAAGCTCGTCGCGACCGACAAGGCCGGCGCGGCGACCGTCACCGCAACCGTCAAAGGGGGCTCGAAGGCCTCCAACGCCGCCAAGCTCTGGAACCTCGGCAAGCCCGACGGCAAGACGAAGCTGCGCGTTGCGGTGGCTGATGACACGACCCTCGCGCCGCTGACCGGCAAGGTCATCGCCATCGGTATGGCCGACAAGAGCACACCTGCGGCCGCCAAGGACGTCGCTCTCAAGGACGGGGTCGCGGTGTTCGACGCGATCGACTTCCCGGTCGACGTTCACGTGCTCGCCGATGGCCACGAACTGACGTCGGTACTTCGCGTCCAGGCCACCAAGGGCGTCGCCGACCTGGTCGTCCCCGTGCGGCCCTACCATCACGCCGACCTGTCCTACGACGGCAAGGGCAAGCTGCTCAGCGAGGCGGAGCTCATCAACGGCGACGTCGTTACCGGCAAGGTCAACTACAAGGGCGACGGCGAGGCTGGGCTTGGCATCACATCGCTCGGTGTCGGCGGCGATCTGCTGAGCTTCAACATCGACGCGCTCGTTGGGCCGTCGGTCAAGCGGCCGTTCAACGACAAGGCGCCGAGTCTCGTCAACCCTGAAAAAGGCAAGCCGCAGGACATCCCTGGCGGTGTTTCGTTCCTGCTCGGTCAGCCGGTTGTCGACAGCTTCGTGCTCGCGGCTCCCCCGGGACGTCGCGTGCTTTGGTCGCTCGCGGGTCGGGTGCCCCTGTCCGATTTGGGCCCGGCGATTTCGCAGATTGTCGGCGCGGTCGATGGCGGTCTCGACGTCGGCAAGGTCGTGAGCGCGCTGCTGCCCTACCTCTCGCAGTTCTACTCGCAGGTGGTCATGGACGTGGAGTTCAAGGACAAGCTCACCTCGCCCGCCAACACCCAGGACCTCTCCCCGAAGATGCCGCTCGGGCTCAGCACCGTGATCAAGGCGCCCGCGCTGCCGGAAGTGAAAAAAGGCCAGTGGGCCGACCTCATCCTGTCGGTTGGCGGCGCGATGCTCCCCGACGGCCAGTTCGTTCCGCTCGGTCTGACGGCCGGTGCAGATGCGGTCGATGGCGCCAAGCCTGATGGCAAGGTCGACGGCGACCCGAACGAGGACGGCGACCAGGACCTGACCCTTCGATATGCCCCGCTGCACGGCGGACTACGCACCGGCAAGACGCCCAACTTCGCGCTCGTTCACGCGGCGATCAACGTCGGCGGCAAGGACAAGCGCGAAGGCGGCTCCATCATCGTCGGCAAGCCGGGCGCGCCCGCCAAGACCGTCAGTCCCGGCGGATTCCTGGGGTACAGCGCCGGGTCCAAGTACGACGGCAAGAAACGCACGATGACCGTGCAAAAGGTCGATGGTGTCGCCTTCTACCGCGTGATCATGACCGGCAGTAAGAGCCAGCGCTGGGTTATCGTCGTGCCGCCAAACGTGGCCGGAGCCGCTCTCAACGTCGCGGACCTGACCAAACACGGCGCCAAGGTCGATCTCGCCAAGCAGCCCAAGCGGATCTTCGTCGGCGCCTTCGAGACCCACGAGAAGATGGGCTTCGACGCCGTCGTTGGCCCCGCCGGCCTCACCGATCTCGTCCGCAAGGTCGCGCGTACTTCGTTCATTGACGTCCACTAGTGTCTCGTTGCAGGGGAAACCACGAGTTGACGGCGACGAGACACAGCCGCG
>CAZLMW010000082.1:0-36289 GCA_964560875.1 uncultured Enterobacteriaceae bacterium | reverse complement strand
GTGAGCATGGCCGCGACCTTGTCGGCCGCCGCCAGCAGCGGTTCGCTGGCGCCCGATTCGCAGTGCCTGGTCTGTCCGGGCCAAACGATCCGCCAATCGGCGCCCGATCCGGGTCGCGAGCGCCATGATGGTCACCTGCGGGTTGACGCCGATCGCGGTCGGAAAGACGCTGGCATCGGCGACGAACAACCCGGGCAGATCCCAGACCTGGCCGTTGAGATCGATGACCGAATGGCGCGCGTCGGTGCCCATGCGGGCCGTTCCCATCAGGTGCGGTGTGAACAGCTCAAGGTGTTCAGGACGGATGCGGTCGGCCTGGATGGTTCGGACCTCGTCCATCGTTGTCGCGATGAGCATGTTGGCGAACGGCAGGTGGAGCTCTTCGGCGCCCATCGACAGGTGCAGCTCGCACAACAAGCGGACGGCCTTGAGGAAGCGCACGTGGTCGTGTTCGGTGATGTTGTAGAAGGGCAGGGCCATGCCGAATGGGCCGCGGCGGACCCTGCCGGAGTTGGAATCTTCTACCAGGACGCCGGACAGCACCATGTTGTTGTAGCGCTGCATGAGCTGCCACAGCGACCGACCGTGGTGCGGCAACGTAGCGGCGACGAGCGCGGCTGAGCCCATGTTGGCGGCCAGGACGATGCCCTCTTCGTGGAACTGGCGGACCTGCCCCCACTGGCTGACGCCCTGCCAGCCGCGGATATCGTGTGGGTAGATCGCGAGCACTTTGACGTTGGGATGGGTCAGGAAGTTGCGGCCGAGTTGCCCCGACGGGCGACCGACGCGGTGTTTGAGCAGCAACAGTGGCGTCTGTACGGCGCCACAGGCGACGACGACGGCGTTTGCACGAACGGTTACGCGGTGGGTCAGCCGCTGGGTTCGAGCGTCCCGGGCGCGGCCGAGCACACCTACGCAGCGGCCGTCTTCGATGAGCAGCGACTCGATTCGCAGCTCGGTGAGACAGCGCGCACCGGCGGCCATCGCCCGAGGCATGTACGAGACGAGGGTGCTCTGCTTGCCGCCCGTCGGGCATCCGAAGATGCAGTTGTTGGACCCCGTGCAATGGTGTTGATTGCGGCGGTTCTTGCGGTGTTCCCAGCCCAATTTCGCGGCGCCCAGGTGCATTGTCCGGTTGTCGCCGCCGATCGACGCGGGATGTTGCGGTTTGATGGAGACGTCGCGCTCCACGGTTTCGAAAAGATGCGCCATCGCGCTGGGGCTGAGCTCGGAGGCGCTCAATTCGCTCTCCCAGCCCGCCAGCACGCTGTCCGGGGCGCGCCAGGCCATGCCGCCGTTGACCACGGTGCTCCCGCCGACGCAGCGCCCCTCGAGATAGGGGAAGGGAGGTCTTCCGAAGATGATGGTCGTGCCCGCGTCGCGGTAGAGCCTTGGCATCGACTGCCGCGCGTAAGGATTGAGGCTGGACGTGGGATGCCAGGCGCCCTCCTCCACGAATAGAACGTCGCGGCCCGCCTCGGCGAGCGCGGTTCCGGCGGCAGCACCACCGGCTCCCGTGCCGATGACGACCACCTCGGCGTGGAATTGACGGTTCTGCGCGTAGTCTGCCGCCTTGTAGATCACGACTGTGCCCTCTCGGCGGCCGCGATGAGCTGGGCTTCGCTCGGTCGGAGCATGTCGCCGGGCGCCGCGGCCTCTCCAGCCAGCAAACGGCGTCGCAGATCGGTCCGCTCCCGCATATGGCCCACCGGGTCGTAGTCGAGGCGCTGATGGACAACTGGCAGGTCGTAAAACGCCATGACGACAGCCGCTCGGACACCGGCCGCAAGACGGGCGATCGCATGCACCGGGCTGTGAAGCGTCGTCGCAAACGAACGGGCCGCTTCGTCGGGACCCATGTCGCGGAGGCGCCGGGTCGACTTGAGCAGCAGCAGCGGTGACCAGTCCGCGAGGATGAACGCCGCCTTCAGGCCAAATCGCGCTGTCGGATGCATGTAGACGAGGTGACGACGAACCTGGTCGAGCACTTCAGCGACCGCGCTGGCACGGTCATCTTCGAAATCGGGTAGGTGCAGCGGGCACATGGCGCGGATGCACGCCGTGATGGAGTCGCGTGTTTCGATGCCGATCTCAGCCGGTTCAGCGAAAACCCAGCCGTCGTCGGGATCGCGGCTGAGAAAGACCGGGTTGCCCAGCAGTTCAGTTGGCTTTTCGGTCGGTGGCGTGGGATGGGGCACGCGGGAGCCTACCGCTTCGTGCCCCGCGCAACCACCTCGCGCGATGTCGTCTCACGGGACCGGTCAGTGGCCTTGATTCCGCGCGTCTGTGGGGCCGCGACTTCGGCCCGGGCGCTGCTGAACCGTCGCAGGTGCGCTACGTGTTCGCGCATGGCCACCAAGCTGTCGTCGTCGTGTTGTGCGGCGTGCACAAGCAAAGCTTCGGCCGCGGCATGCAGCTCCTCGACAAGCTCGACCCAGCGCTTGTCCGCTTTCGCCCACGCGTCGTCGTCAACCGCTTCGTGTTCAACGCTGCGTTCGAGCAGGCGACCGACCGACGGCGCGCGCTCCAGCACCATCGACAGGGTCGTCGCGGCGTCGGCGAGAATCCGATCGGCGTCGATTCCCGGCTCGTCGTGCAACGGGCCTCGCACGGCACCCTGTATGTCCGTGAACCCTTTGCAGGCGTGTTCGACATCGGCCTGCATCGGCACGGGCTCGATGGGGAGCTCTTTGAGGTTGGCGGCGAGCTTGTCGTCGATACCTCGATCATATAGCTCGCGTTTGTGCTGGCGACGGAAGAGCGCCGCCGAAATGAATGTCGTGCCCGCCAACCCGCATCCCAGGGCGACGGACGTCGTCGGATCCGCGCCGAGTTTTCGGACGATGATCCCGCCGAATCCACTCAACACCACAGTCGCGATGGGCCACGCCACAAAACTTGGCAGACCCGCGTCCACGACGCCGACGATCAGCGCCCCGCTAATCAGCCCGCCGACCATCAATCCGAGCCCATAGCCCAGCGCCTGCCCGCCCGAGAGCCAGCCCATCAGCCAGCCGGTGCATCCAACCGCGAGGCCGAACAAGCCCACGCCGACGATGATGGCGGATGTCCAGGTCGCGTCAGGGCCGTGGTAGTCGTCAACAGCCTTGCGCAGCGCCTTGAGGGCGGGCGCTTCGGACAGCGGGTCAACGTCGTCGGATGAATCGTCGTCGGATGATTCTGCGTCGAGATCGGAGCTGTCGGGCTCGTGCGAGAAGCCGTCGAGCTCCGCGTCGTCCAAAGCTGTCTTTTCGTCTGGCATCAGGCGCCCTGGCGAGCCGGCCGAGAGGGCTCAATCAATCATGTCTTGGTGCACGCGGCGACCGACTTGGGGCATTCCTTGGACTGGCAAGTAGCAAGACACGTCGAGATTGCTTTGACCGCTATTTGCATCCGTTGATCCCCGCCGCGTAGCACATGCCTTTCACCATGCATGCGCCGGCGCTCGGGGCAACTTTGCGGATTCGGTGGTTGTGGCCGTCGGCGACCCAGAGTGTGCCTGTTGCGTCGACCTTGATGCCGTTGGGGTAGCGGAATCGGCTGATGGAGTCGCCGCCGTCGAGGTATCCGTACGCGCCGCCCGCGTACGTGTCGACCGTGCCGCCCTTGATGCGCCGAATGCGGTGGTTGTAGCGGTCGCTGACGAAGATGGTGCCGGCTGCGTCTACAGCCACGCCGCGTGGATACTGTAGCGACGCCTTGGCGAGCGGACCGTCGAAGGCGCCGGGGCCTTTGCCGCCGATGAGGGTCGTCACGGTGCCGTCGGTCGCGACCTTGCGCAGCGCGTGGCCGTAGTACTCGACCACGTAGATCGCGCCCTTGGGCCCGATGGCGAGCGCGGATGGGTTGCGGAAGCGGGCCTTGGTGCCCTTGCCGTCGACGGTGCCTGCGCTGCTGCCCGCGAACGTCGATGCGATCCACTTGCCCTTGACCTTGGCGAGCTTGCGCACGCGGTGGTTGCCGTAGTCGGTCCAGAAGAGCGAGCCGTCCTTGGCGAAAACCAGCGAAGTCGGCGCGTTGAGTCGGGCTTTGTCCGCGTCGCCGTCCAAAAAGCCGCCGGCTCCGGTTCCGGCGACGGTGGTCACCGTGCCATCCGAAGCGACGGTGCGCAGCGCGTGGTTGGATGTATCCGCGACCCAAACGACGCCATCTGCGGCGACGTTGATGCCCTGCGGGTTGTAGAAGCCCGCGGCGGTTGCTTTGCCGTCCTTGAGCCCGGGCTTGCCGCTGCCGGCGAGCGTCGTGACGGCGCCCGAAGCGAGCTTGCGGACGCGGTGGTTGGTCTGGTCGGCGATGTACGTGGTGCCCTTGCCGTCGAACGCGACGTCATAGGGGTAGTGGAACTTGGCCTTCGCAGCCGCGCCGTCGGCCCAGCTCGCGTTGCCCGTGCCGGCCACCCATGAGGTCATCGAGAGCGCCGCGGGTTGACACGTGTTGCCCACGCAGGCGTGACCGTTGGTGCAGGCGTTGCCGTCGTCGCAGTCGGAGGTCTTCTCGCAGTAACCGTTGCAGCCGATGATCTTGGTGAACGTGCAGACCCCGGCGCCGCCGCAGGCGTCCTTGGTGCACTTGTCGCCGTCGTCACATTTGACCGCGGTGCCGTTGCAGACGCCGACCGCGCAGCTGCCTTTGACGGTGCACGGGTTGCCATCGCCGCATGCGGTGCCGTCCGGGACCTCGGTCCAGGCCTTGGGAGCCTTGGCGCCGTTGCATACCTGGCAGCCGTTGAAGTTGTTGGCCGAGCCGTCGCTGTAGCAGCCGCCGTCGATGTTGCACGCCTTGCGCCCGTCGGTGATCCAACGCAAGCGGTGGTTGTTGTAGTCGCTGATAAGTACGCGCCCCCTGGCGTCGACCGCGATGCCGGTGGGGCCGCTGATGCGGGCGGTCGCTGCCGTGCCTTCCACGTAGCCGGCGATGGAGCCGATGAGCGCCGAGACGTTACCGGAGCGGTCGATGCGTCGGACGCGGTGGTTGTTGCGGTCGACGAAGTAGACGCGTCCGCCCGAATCGGTCGCGACGCCCCACGGGTAGTGCATTCGCGCGTTCTTGCCGGGTCCGTCGAGGTAGCCGGGCTTGCCGGTCCCGGCGACGGTCGTGACGGTTCCGTCCGGAGCGACTCGGCGAATCGCATGGTTGAGGTGGTCGGCCACGAAGGCGTTGCCCTCGCCGTCGAGCGCGATGCCCAGCGGACGTCGGAAAGCCGCGCTCGCGCCCTTGCCGTCCTTGAAGTCGTATTTGCCGCCCGCGAGCGTGGACACGGTGCCGTCAGCGGTGATGCGCCGGACGCGGTTGTTGTAGTGATCGGCGACCACGGCGACGCCGCCCTTGGTAATGTCGATGCCATACGGGTTGTTGAAGCGGGCGGTGCTGCCCTTGCCGTTGGCGAAACCGCCGCTCTGGCCCGCAATCGTGGTAACGGACCCGTCCTTGGCGACGCGTCGAATGCGGCTGTTGCTGCGGTCCGCGACCCAGACCGAGCCGTCGGGGGCGGCGGCGAGATCGGCAGGCCAGTGGAAGGCAGCCTTGCTTGCGGGGCCGTCGGCGAACGAAGCCTTCCCGATGCCGGTGACCGATGTGACGGTCCCGTCGGCAGCCATCTTGCGGATGCGGTGGTTGCCGCTGTCGGCGATCCAGACGGTGCCGGTTGCGCCGAACGCGATGCCCATGACGTTGCGGAACACGGCCGCGGTGCCCTTGCCGTCCTTGTAGCCGGCCTTGCCGCTACCGGCGGTTGTTGAAATCACGACCGCGCCGCTGGTGTCCTTGCACTTGCCGGCCTGGCAGCTGTGTCCGACCGTGCACGGGTTGCCGTCGTCACAGTCCTTGTCGGCCGCGCAGTTGCCGCCGCAGCCGACGATCGGCTTGTACGCGCAGAGGCCGGTGCCCGTGTCGCAGGCGTCGGTGGTGCACTTGTCTTTGTCGTCACACGCGGTCTTCTTGCCGCTGCATTGGACCTTGCCGCCGGCCTTCTTGCAGGTATCGGCTGTGGTGCAGAGCGCGCCGTCATCGCACGGCTGCCCGTCTCCTGTGGCCGTCCACTTGGCGGCGCCGCCGGCACAGCTCGCGCACGCATCGCCTGGTTTTGTGACGCCCGCTGACCAGCATCTGCCGCCGATGAAACACGCGCCGATCGCGCTGCGGATCTGGCGGATCCGATTGTTGGAATAGTCGGCGACCACGAGGTTGCCGTACCCATCGATCGCGAGACCGGTTGGGTTGCTGAAGCGCGCCGTGACCGCGGAGCCGTTGACATGGCCCGAGATTCCTGTTCCCGCGTAGGTGCCGATCTTGCCGCCGACGATGGTGCGGATGCGGTGGTTGGACGTGTCGGCGACGAAGAGCGTGCCGGCGGGGCCAAAGACGACCGCGCTCGGATAGTGCAGACGGGCCTTGGCGGGATCGCCGTCGACGTGCCCCGGGGTGCCCGAGCCGGCCACATCGGTCACAACACCGGCCTGCGTGACGCGGCGGATGCGGTGGTTGCGGTGATCCGCGACGAAGAGGTTGCCTTGTGCGTCGGCGTCGATGCCTATCGGCTCGCGGAATTGGGCGTCGCTGGCCTTGCCGTTGTTGTGCCCGGCCTTGCCGCTGCCGGCGACCGTCGTGACGTTGCCGTCGAGCGTCACGCGTCGGATGCGGTGGTTGTAGCGGTCGGCGACGAATAGCGTGCCACCACCGGTCGCGACGATGCCGTAGGGCTGGTTGAAGCGGGCGGTTGCACCCTTGCCGTCGGCGAACCCGCCGTACAGACCGGCGACAGTGCTGAGTTTGCCGCCGCTGAGCAGGCGAATGCGCTGCGTGTGCGTGTCGGCGACGTACACGCCGGCCTTCCCGATGGCGACGTCGGCCGGGTAGTAGAGCTGGCCCAGCGTTGCCGTGCCGTCTTTGAATCCGGCCACGCCGTTGCCGGCGACCGTCTTGAGCGTTTTGCCGTCCCAGGTGCGGAGCCGGTGGTTGCGGAAGTCGGCGATCCAGGTGACGCCCTTGCTGTCGACTTCGATGCCGCGCGGATCGCGCAAGCGGGCCACATTGGACGCGCCGTCCTTGAAGCCTGCGCCGATGCCGACGAGCGTGGTGACCCCGATGGCACCGCCGGTCGCGCACTTGCCGCCGAGACACTTGCCGGGCAGGGCGCACGGACCGTCGGACTTGCAGTCGGCGTCATTGAGGCATTTGCCCGAGCAGCCCGGCTTGCTCTTGTGGATGCAGGCTCCCGTGTCCGCGTCGCAGCTGTCGATTGTGCACGCGTCTTTGTCGTCGCAGTTCTTCGGTTTGGCCGAGCAGGTGCCGCTGCCGTCGCAGCCGTCGCCCGCGCTGCAGCCCTTGCCGTCGGTGCAGGGAGAGCTCGCTTTGGTGTTGGTCCACGCCTTGGCGGACTTGGCGGCGTCGCAGGTCGCGCAGCCGTTTTTTGCCACGGTGGCCGCCGCGTAGCAGGTGCCGCCGATCTCGCAGCCGCCCTTGTTGCGCCAGGCCAGACGGATGCGGTGGTTCCAGTGGTCGGAAACCCAGACGCGGCCCTGCGGATCGACCACCACTCCCAACGGTCCGTTGAAGCGCGCGTCCAAGGCGGATCCTTCGGTGTTTCCAGCCGAACCGGTGCCGGCGATTGTCGAAACGACGCCGCCTACGAGCATTCTCACCTTGTGGTTGCTGCGGTCTGCGAAGAACAGGCGCCCCGAAGCGTCGAGATCGATGCCCCATGGGTAGTTGAGCTGTGCGGTCTTGGCGTTGCCGTCGAGGCTGCCGACCTTGCCGGTGCCTGCGAGTGTCGTGACGACCGCGTTGGGCGAGATGCGGCGCAGCGCGTGGTTGGAATGGTCCGCGACGAAGAGCGTGCCTTCGCCATCCAGCGCGATGGAGACCGGGCAGCGGAAGTTGGCGTTGATGCCGGTGCCGTCCTTGAAGCCGGCGCTGCCGCCCGCAAATGTGCTGACGATGCCGTCCTTGATGAGTCGGACGCGGTTGTTGCTGCAGTCGGCGACGTAGAGAACGCCCGCCTTGGTCGACGCGAGGCCGTACGGGTTGTTGAAGCGCGCCTTGTCGGCGGGTCCGTTGGTGAATCCGGCGCCGATTCCCGCGAAGGTGGAGACGTGGCCGACTTTCACCTTGTTGATCGCGCGGATCCGGTGGTTGCTGCGGTCGGCGACGTAGACGATGTTCTTGCCGTCGATCGCGACGTCGGCTGGGTAGTTGAAGCGGGCCGTCTTCTGCGGTCCGTCCACGTAGCCCGGCTTGCCGCCAACGCCCGCCATCAGCCCGACCGTGCCCGATTTCACGAGCGCCTTGCGGATGCTGTGGTTGTACATGTCGGCGAAGAGCAGGTTGTCGCTGTACCAAATCATGCCGGCTGGGCGGTTCATCTTGACCTTGGCGCCCACGTCGTCCTTGAAGCCCCACGCGTTGGTGCCGGCAAGGGTGCTCACAACGACATCTGCGGTCGCGCACGCTCCGTTCTTACACGCCGAGCCGATGGTGCACGCCTTGCCGTCGTCGCAAGCCCCTGTCTTGGGCGTCATGGTGCACTTGCCGTTGGTGCAGGCGTCGGTTGTGCATGCGTTGCCGTCGTCGCAGCTCTTGTCGTCTTTGCAGTACCCGGCACAGCCGATGATCCCGTCGTGTTCGCAGTCGCCCGACGTCTTGTTGCACGAGTCGTCGGTGCACTTGTCGCCGTCGTCGCAGTCCTTGGCCTTGCCGCCTTTGCACGTGCCGTCAGCACACGCGTCGCCGGTGGTGCAGGGGTTGCCATCGTCGCAGTTGGCCGTGTTGTTGGTGTGCACGCAGGCGCCCTTTTGGCACGTGTCGAACGTGCATGGGTTGTTGTCGCTGCAGTCGGTCGCCTTGGTGCACGCAGCGGTACCTGTGTCCGCCGCGACGCCGGCGTCTGCAGTCGAACTGGTGTCCGTCGCTTTAGACGTGTCCGCTTCCTCCCCAGCATCGGCCGTCTCGTCCGCGTCGACGGTTCCGCTGGTATCGCCAGCCGTGGTTACGTCGTCGCCGGTGGCGGTGTCCGGCGTCGCTGTGCCGGAGTCGGTCGCCGTCGAGCCTGTGTCCGTTGTCGCGCCGGAGTCGGGAGTCGTCGCCCCCGTGTCCGTTGCTGTCGGGCCACTGTCGTTGGTCGTCGGGCCTACGTCATTCGAAGTCGTCGAGCCGGCGTCTTTCGTCGTCGTCCCGCCCGTATCTGTCGCCCTGCCGCTGTCGGTCTTGCCGGCGTCGGCTTGGCCTGCAGTGTCCGCAGTGAGCTTGGGTCCTTCGACGGGAGTTTCGTCCGAACAGCCTGAAACAACGAAACAAAACGCGGAGAGTACGAGCGCGTGACGCATCATGGCGTCCTCCGATTCGGGAAAGGGGCGCAGAGCATAGCGGAATTGCGGCGATGTTGGCCAAGTCGACGTGTTCTGCGCCGCGCCCGCCCATGCCTTGTTCCGCGATAAATTCCTCGCTCTTTGCGAGATTCGATAGTCTGTGCGAACGAGCGACCATGGGGAGGGTCATTCCATGCAAATTGTGATCGGCCGCAACCGTCTTTTGTTGCCGCAGGCTGTGCTAGCGGCGGCATTCTTAATCGGCTTCGCCTCGTCCGGCTGCGGTGACGACGTCGGAACTGAAGACATCGCGTCCACCGTCGACGCGGCGACGGATGCGAACACCGGCACGGCGGACGGCCTCGCTGACACCGGTCCCGAGGACACGGGCAGCCCCGATGTGGGTGCCGATGACATCGGCCAGGAAGAAGACGCGGGCGACGATGCAGGTGAACCGGACGCTGGCGTTTGTTCGGTCGCGGGCGGATTCGGCTGTCCATGCGAGGCCAACGACGACTGCGATTCGCAGCTCTGCGTCGAAGGTGCCGACGGCAAGATCTGCAGCAAGACCTGTGTGGAAGACTGCCCGCTCGGGTTCGCGTGCAAGTCGGTCAACCAGGGCGGCGGCGACGTGATTTCGATGTGCGTGCCCGAGCACGTGCGGCTCTGTGACCCGTGCAAGACCGACGCCGACTGCAACAACGCCCTGTCCGCCGGCGGATCGCTTTGTGTGACCCACGGATCCGACGTCGGCGATGCCAACAAGTCGCGGTTCTGCGGCTGGGCGTGCAAGGCCGACAAAGACTGTCCAGCCAAGTACGCCTGCGTGGACTCGAAAGGAGCGTCGGGATCGACCGCCAAGCAGTGCGTGCTCAAGGACGCTGCTGTGTGTGCCTGCAGCGCGCGTGCTGTGAAGAAGAAGCTGGCGACAACCTGCGAAAAACCCGGCCCCGCGGGCGTCTGCAAAGGTGAGCGGGTGTGCGGCGACAAGGGCCTCGGCGCGTGTGATGCGCCCGACCCGGCGACCGAGACGTGCGACGGCATCGACCAGGACTGCGACGGCGCCGTGGACAACGCGGCGAAAGGGATGTGCGACGACAACAACTCCTGCACGTTCGATTCGTGCGTGTCGGGCAAGTGCCAACACGCCGCGGCGGATGCCCCGTGCGATGACGGTGACGCGTGCACCGAAAAGGACGCCTGCAAGGCAGCGAAGTGTGGCGGCTCCAAGGTCACGTGCGACGACGATGACGTGTGCACCGACGATGGCTGCGACCCCAAGACCGGCTGTACCGCAACGAACAACACCGCCGCCTGCGACGATGGCGATGTCTGTTTTCACAGCGACACGTGCAAGGACGGCAAGTGCCTGCCCGGCCCTGCGACCGAGTGCAACGACAACAACCCGTGCACCGATGACTCGTGCGACCCGAAGAAGGGCTGCCAGGCATCGGCCAGCCAGGTTCCGTGCGATGACAACAACAAGTGCACCAGCGGCGACACGTGCGCGAAGGGCCAATGCGCCGGCAAGGCGGTTCCCTGCGACGACGCCAACCCGTGCACGGATGACGCGTGCGACGCGGCGACGGGCTGTACCGCAACGAACAACGAAGATGTCTGCGACGACGGCAACGCGTGCTCGACCAAGGACGTGTGCACCGGCGGGGTGTGCAATCCGGGCCCCGCGAAGGTCTGCAACGACGGCAACCTCTGCACCAACGATGGCTGTGACGCGAAGACGGGTTGTACGACAAAGGCCAACAAGCTGCCGTGCGACGACAATAACGCCTGCACCACCGGTGACATCTGCAGCGGCGGCAAATGCGCTGGCTCGGGCACGCTGAAGTGTGACGATGAGAACGTGTGCACCAACGACGGGTGCGATCTTGCCAAGGGATGCACGCACACGGACAACACCGACGCGTGCACGGACAACAACGTGTGCACACTGAACGACGCCTGCGCCGGGGCCGTTTGTGTGCCGGGCAAACATCGCGTCTGTGATGACGGCAACCCCTGTACGACGGATCGATGCGACGCTAAGAAGGGCTGCGTTCAGTCGCCAAACAAGCTGCCGTGCGACGACAACAACAAGTGTACGAGCGATGACGTGTGCGCCGGATCGGCCTGCAAGGGCAAGACCAAGGTCAACTGCAACGACGAAAACCTGTGCACGACCGATTTCTGCGATCCCAAGGCCGGATGCCTGAACAAGCACAACGCGATCCCGTGTACCGACAACAACGCGTGCACCGTCAAAGACCGCTGCAAAGATGGAAAGTGCGCACCTGGCGCGCCCGCGGCGTGTGGCGACGGCAACCTCTGCACGACGGATATCTGCGAGCCCGTCGCGACCAAGATCCACAAAGCGGGCTGCCGCAACCCGGCGAACGTGCTCCCGTGCGACGACGGCAACCAGTGTTCGACGGGAGACCGTTGCAAGAGCGGCAAGTGCCTCGGCGTCGGCAAGGTCGTGTGCAACGACGGCAACCCGTGCACGGATGACACTTGCGACGCGAAGAAGGGCTGTGTTCACACCAACAACGCCGCCGTCTGCAGCGACAACAACAAGTGTACAACCGGCGACCGCTGCAAAGCGGGGATCTGCACACCGGCTGCGCCCAGCAAGTGTGACGACGGCAACCTCTGCACGACCGAGTCGTGTCATCCGACCAAGGGTTGCAGCAAGGTGCCCAACACCTCGCCGTGCAATGACGGTTCGGTGTGTACGGTTGGCGACCGGTGCGACAAGACTGTGTGCAAGGCGGGTGCCAAGCAGGCGTGCAACGACGGAAACGTCTGTACCAATGACAGCTGCAACGCGAAAACCGGCTGCGTCCACGTCGCGAACAAAGCTGGTTGCACAGATGGCAATGCTTGCACGGTCACCGACACGTGCGCCAACAAGAAGTGCCAGCCAGGCGCGCCCCGCAAATGCAACGACGGCAACGCCTGCACCACTGATCTCTGCGACGCCGGCAAGGGATGCGTGAAGGTCAACAACGTCCTGCCATGCACCGACGGTTCGGTCTGCACGATCGGGGATGTCTGCAGCGCTGGTAAGTGCGTCGTCGGCAAGAAGGTCAACTGCAACGACGGCAACCTGTGCACGAACGATAGTTGCAACGCCAAGACCGGCTGCGTGCACGCCTTTAACACGGCGCCCTGCAACGACGGCAATAACTGCACGCGCGGCGAGCGGTGTTCGAAAGGCAAGTGCCAGGTCGGGCCGCAGAAGTGTTCGACCAACGGCAAGTGCATCCCGGGCGCTTCATCGGTCAGCTGCAAGTGCAACACCGGGTTCATCGGCGACGGTTTCGTCTGCAAGGACGTCAACGAGTGCGCCAAGAACAACGGCGGCTGTCACAAGTATGGGATCTGCAAGAACATCCCGGGTTCACGCACCTGCTCGTGCAAGAGCGGCTTCGCTGGCAACGGATTCAGCTGCAGCGATGTTAACGAATGCGCGAAGAACAACGGCGGTTGCAGCAAGGTCGCGACGTGCAAGAACACCATCGGGTCGCGCACCTGCACCTGCAAGACGGGCTACACGGGCAACGGCGTCGTGTGCTCGGACGTCAACGAGTGCCTGAAGAGCAACGGTGGGTGCCACAAGTTCGCGACGTGCACGAACACGACCGGCAGTCGCACGTGCAAGTGCAAATCCGGCTACAACGGCAACGGACTGAGCTGCTGGCTGCCCAAATCCATCACGTTCAGCCCGTCGACGAGCGTCCAGAAGTGGGTCGCGCCGATCGGTGTGTCCAAGATCAACGTGACGGTCGCTGCCGGTGGCGGTGGCGCAGGCGGTCGCGATAGTGGACGCGGTGGCTACGGCGGCAAGGGCGGCGTGGTGACGACCAAGAGCGGGCTCGGCGTCACGCCCGGCAAGACCTACTACATCCGAGTCGGATATGGCGGAAAGGGCGGCGCCGGCTGCGGTGGCAACGCCGCTGGCGGTAACGGCGGTCACCTCGGCGGCGGTCGGGGCGGCAACGCCGGGCACCAGGGCTGTTCGGGCGGCGGCGGCGGTGGTGGCGGCTTGTCCGGCATCTTCACGGCGTCGAGCGCTAACGCTGGTAACTACCTCATCGTCGCGGGCGGCGGCGGTGGTGCTGGCGGCGGTGGTAACCGCGGGCATCGAAACGGCCGTGACGGCGGCGCCGGCTGCGCGAGCGCGTCTCGTGGATTCGCAAATGGCGCCAGCGCTTCGAACCTCGGCGGTACCGATGGCGGCGGCGGCGGTGGTGGCGGGTCCGGGTACAAGTCCGGCAACGCTGGCGGCGGTAACGCCGGTGGATACGATACCGGCGGCGGCGGCGGCGGCGGTGGTAGCTGCGCGTCGAAGGTGTCCGCGAGCTACTCCGGCGGTGGGCCCGGCGGTGGCAATCCGAACGGCGGCAGCGGTGCCAACGGGTACCTGAAGATCACGTTCTGATCGCAGCGCGACCTTGAAGTGAGACTTTTGCGCCGCGCGTTGGCGAGCAGTCGCGCGTTCGGCGGTCTCGGGACCGGTCTCGAGACCGCTGTGGGACTGCGGTCTTGGTCGCTAAGTAGCTGAAATCACGTTGATCGAGGTTGGCACTGAAGTTGCACAGTGGATTGCGCGCGGCGGGTGCAACCGTCGCCGCGTTCTCGGCGCGCGACGCGAACGCATCACCGGGATGGCAGGGCGGGGGCGTGTGTCGAGATTCGGCGCGCGTCTGGTCCGCGGGGGCGGCTGTTTTTTGCCGCACTCACCGGTGGTTGCGGGGAGGTCACGCGTCCGGGCTGGACGCTGCGGCGCGCTATGCGTCGGCGCGGAGAAATGCGCCGAGCGGCGCCGCCAGTGGGGGGCGGAGGTCCCCTAAAAAAAGCGCGAGGTATGCCTGGTCGACTCAGCCGACGCGGTCGTCGGCTACTTGCAGGTCGCGACGAACACCGGGCTTGCGCGCAGCTTCTTGCAGCGCGGCGGCAGGTTCTTCTGCTTCTCGCAGCGCAGCGCGGTTCCGTTCAGCGCTTCCAGCCACGTGGTGTACGTCGCGTTTTCCGGCACGGCGACCACGATCGACGTTGCCTGCTGTTCCGCCCATTTTTCCAGCCGGTCGCCCTCACCGTGGCCCTTCTGGCTGATGACGCTGCGGATTTCGCCGCTCGTCGCGAGCTTGCCGGTGTGTACCTGCTTACCGTCGTGATAGACGACCGGCGCGAAGCCCTTGGCGTTGTACGCCTCTTCGCCCACGACCGCCCACGCTGAGCACTTCGTGGCCTTCTTGGCCCCCGGCGGCGTGAGCTTGAACGGCACGTGCTTGTCTTTCGCGAGCAGCGTGATCTTGTAGCCGCATCGCTTGTTGCTGCCGTCCTCGCGCCGGCGCCCCACGAGCATCATGGTCGGCCATTCCTTGCTGTGGCTGCCCAGGATCGTCGCGGACATGAGCTGCCGCAGAAAACGCACGGGCACTTCGGCTTTCGGCACGACCAGCACCTGGCTCTGGTTGAATTGCGAGATGGTCGAGCTGCGCACGTCTTCGACCAGCACGCGCACCGCCAACTCGAGGTCTTCGTCGCGCTCCCAGGTAGGCTGCCATGGCTCGGTCGGCGCCTTGGGCTTCTTGAAACCCTTGATAGCCACGGCCATCCCGGTCTTGGGATCGGTCGTCGTCGGCTCCGAGGCCGCCTTGGGCACTTCGTTGAGCTTGCGCAGAACATTGTCCATCAGCACGATCCCCTTCTCCGTGACCCACAGCACGGCATTGCCGCCCACGGGCGCGCCGATCGTCGAGCGAATCCCGGGCAGCACCGGCCATTCCTTCCACTCCGGCACTGCTTTCTTGCGCTTTTCGTACTGCGCGGTCAGCCGGTCCATGAAGGGGTTGTAAGGGCTCTGCGGGTACTTGGTCTTGAAGGCGCTGATCATCGACAGCACCTTGTCGTAGTACGGGCGCATGACCTGGTAGGGCCGCAGCTCCATCGGGATCTTGTCGCAGTAGCCCTTGATCTTCTCGTTGCAGAGCTTGTTGGTCTCTTCCTGGAAGAAGCTGGTCTTGGCTTCGAAGTCGAACGCCAGCCGCCAATACGTGAAGTACCGCGTGACCCGGTCGTCCTCGGGGCCGCGCGACTCGCTGAACATATCGGAGGTACGCGCGGCTTCGGCGGCGTGAAAGAAGATGCGGTCGAACTCGACATCCTGCTCGTACGTCTTTCCCTTGGCCTTGTCCGCCGCGATGGTCAGGTCACGGTAGTATTCTTTCGGGCCGAGTTTTTGGTCCCAGTAGAATTTCTTCTGCGCCGACAACCAGCGGTCGATTGCGTTGGCGGTGTCGGCTGTCTTGGTGCCTTTGGCGAGTACGCCGACCTTGCGAAACTCGGTCTTCCTGGTTGTGCCAGCGGTCTTGCTGACCCATTCGAGCCACGGGTGGTCCTGTCCCACGCCGTCATCGGTCTTGGGCAGCTTGGCGAGCAGCTTCTTGCGCCGCGCGTCCATGACCTCTGTCAGCTTCGCTTCGCCTTTCTCGGCGCGTATTTCGGACTTCTTTTTCTTCTTCTTGGGACCACAACCGGTGACCGTCGCGGACACTGCAACCGTCCCAACAAGGAACAATGCGAGCGTCGCGGTGTTCAAAAGGGCGGTGTTGAGTAGGGCAGGCAGCCGTGTCATCTTGCGCTCCTTGTCGCAGGCGGGCCGCGAACCTAGCAGACTGCCGGGAAATGAGAAGCGCGGCGGATAGCACCGGCGACAGGGACGGGCGACGGTCATGAGCGATTCTGGCGGCAGCAACAAGCTTTGGATGGGCGTCGCGGCATTCGCCGTCGTTGGCCTTATCATCTCCATCGCGACCCGGCCCAAAGCGCCCGAACCGGCACCTGAACCAAAGCCCGAAGCAGAATCCGAGCCGAAGCCTGCGCCGCCACCTCCGGCCGCCGCTGAAGCTCCCGCGGTCGATGAAAAGCCCGCACCGCCGCCCGAACCCGACATGGGTATGGCCGTGCAGTCACCGCTCGGCGCGACCGTCGTCTACGTGCCCGAGGGCGCCAGCCCGGTTCAGGCTCCGCCGCGAACTCAGGGCGACCGCGGCTTCGAGGGCCAACGCTACAAGCTCACCGGCATCAAAGACGTCGCCAAACTGCTTCGGACCCGGATCAGCGACACTGGCGAGGAGTATCTTCGCAAGTACGTCAATGCGACGTACTCAGCGACAACAACGGAACCAGCCGCGCCGGTGACAACAAAGATCGCCGTCGCTGCAGGGGTGGGCATCCACATCGCCTATCCGCAGAGCTTGCAAACCATTCAGATCGCCGGCACGACATGCCGCGAGACGACCGATGGCACCGTCGTCGATTGCCACTACCTCGATTCGGTCAAGGCCTGGCTCTACCGCGCGGCGCACGACGCGATGGTTCTGATCCCCCTCAACAAGCCTCCATACAAGCTCGCCAAAGCCGAAGAGGTGCGCGCCGCTGAAGACGCCATGGAGACCAACTCGAAACGCTACACCTACTCCATCACCGGCACCGACCTGCAGGTTGTCGTTCTCCAGGACGTCGACAAGCTCAAGCCGATGGGCGTCTTCATGCGCAGCAAGACGCTTGAGAAGATGGGCATCGATTCCATGCGCTGCAATCTCACCGGATGGGAGGACTTCGACGGGGTGCCGATCGCTACCCGGTGGCAGATTTCGTGGCGCCTCGGGGAGCACACGCCGGGCGAAAACAAGCTCCAGGCCAAGCCGTATGTCATCCACATCTCCGCCGTGACGCCGAGCGCCGCGGTCGCCAAAGCCAAGCTGCCTGCACCGACCCGCATTCCTACCAAGCTACGCGTCGGGCCGCGCCGCGCGATGACGTTGTTTGGCCAGCCGATCTCTGGTTTCGACAAGGCCTATGACGCTTGGTTGGCGCTGAGGATCAAGGTTCGTCCACTCCGCCTGACGCTTCCCCATGAGCGGCTCGTCGTGGTTGGGATCGACGGTACGTTGACCGCCGCAATGGATCCTCGTGCGGTGACGCGCGCGATGGGTGCCCCCGGTTTTCTAGCCGTTGCCGCCCATCCCAAGGTCGCGCGCAAGGTGGTCAAGGTCGAGATTGCCCAGGCCGGTCAAGCGATGGCCAACTTTGTCAGCGAGGTCCGCGGGGCTGGCCACAAGCCGATCGCCGGTGCCACGCTCGTCCGCTGCCTTCGGTGGCCAGAGATGCAGGGCGATGGCGACCGTCTCAAGCCCGGTCCCTACATCGTCGAACTGCAGGTCCCTGTCGAATAGCAAGGCGACACCCCGCGTCCGCCCGGCGAGTCCGCTCGCTGCTTCAGCCCGATTCCCGTGTGAACATGATGAATGCTGCCAACTCCAGCGCGCGCCCGTCCGGTTCCGGCGCCCTCGCTAGCCGTCCTCCAGCGCACCGCCGCATCGATGTGGTTCGACCCCGCATCGAATCTGCGGTGAAGGCCCTGCGCGAAGGCGCTACCGTCTGTGTGATCGAAGATGGCCCGGCAGGAGCCGCATTCGCCGTTGCCGCCGGCGCCTTGTGCAGCGGTGAAAGCGTGAACGCGATGGTGGCCGAGGCCGGCGGAATCATCGCTTGTACGGTCTCTGATCGACGCGCAGACCAGCTCGACCTGCCCGAGATCCCGCGCCGCAAATGCAGACCGTCAACGCCCCGCTATGCCGTCAGCGTCGAAGCCGCGACGGGCGTCACCACAGGCATCTCAGCCGACGATCGGGCGCGCACCACGCTCGTCATGTGCGATCCGTCGACGCGCGCTACCGATCTCGTCCGCCCCGGTCACATCATGCCCGTCCGCGTGGATGAAAATGGCGTCCTCCGCCGCCCATTTGGCTGCGAAGCCGCGCACGACCTGGTTCATATCGCCGGTTTGCCCGATGGAGCGGTGCTGAGCCACGTCATCGCTGGCACCGACGACCTCGACACGGACGCTGCGGCCAGGTTTGCCGAGGAACGCGGATGGCCCGTCGTGAGCGTGGCCGATCTCATCGACTATCGCGCGACCCACGAAGTCCTGGTCCGCTGCGCATCCGAAGGCGTTGTGCAGACGCATGCAGGCGATTTCCTGGTGCGGGTATACGAAAACACGGTGGATCTCGGCGCGCACGTCGCGCTCGTCTGGGCCGGCGACGGACCCGAGGAAGGAACCACACCGCTCGTCCGCATTCACAGCCAATGCCTGACCGGCGACGTCCTGCATTCGATGCGTTGCGATTGCGGCGACCAACTCCAGGTCGCGATGCGTTCGGTCGCGGACGCTCGCACCGGCGCGATCGTGTACATGGCGCAGGAAGGCCGCGGCATCGGACTCGCCAACAAGATCGCCGCCTACGCGTTGCAGGACCAGGGAGTCGACACCGTCGAGGCCAACTTGCTGCTCGGTTTCGACGCCGACCACCGCGACTATGCGGTAGCCGGGCAAATCCTTCGTGATCTCGGGCTGACATCGGTCCGCCTGTTGACGAACAACCCCGAAAAGGTCGATGCCATGCGCCGCTTGGGAATCGACGTCCTCGAGCGCTTGTCGATCGAAGTGATCCCCGGCGAATACAACCGCAAGTACCTGCAGACAAAGCGCGATCGGATGGGGCACCTGCTCAAGACCCTCGACTGAAGAGCCGCCGCTGCCGCCGACGAGTCCGCGATGCTGAAAGCCCGACGATTCCCGCTCAAGAACATGCTCCGGTGGGGCGCCGTCTCCGCCGGCATCGGCATGGTGTGGGCCTGCATCGTCTTCATCCTCTACGATTTTGTCGGATTCACTTTTCTCCGCGTGCCGTTTCTGCCGATCGCAAGCGTCGGTACCGCCGTGGCGTTCTACGTCGGCTTCAAGAACAACTCCGCGTACGACCGCTTCTGGGAAGGCCGCAAGATCTGGGGCGGCGTTGTCAACTACAGCCGCACGTGGGCCAACTTCGTGCTCAGCAACATCAAGAACGAAGACGGCACGCTCGAGGTCGATTCAAAGCACCGCGAGCTCGTCTACCGGCACCTCGCCTGGATCAACGCGGTCAGGCTGCAACTGCGGCGCACATCACGGTTTTTCGACAGGCCGCATCCCGTCACGAAAAAGCGCCTGGAAGACCACGCCGACCACATGCGAAACGACTGGAACAAGGAGCTGGCGCCCTTCCTGGAGCCCGACGAGCTCGCCGAAGTGTCCAAGCACGCCAACTCCGCCACCCATCTGCTGCTCACCCAGGGCCGGCAGCTGCGGGCTCTGCAGGATGCCAAGCGCGTGGACCTGTTCCATCAAATCCAGCTCATGGGCGTGATCGAGGAGCTCTACAACCTCCAGGGCAAAGCTGAACGCATCAAGGCAACGCCGTTTCCCCGCCAGTACGCCGAATACAGCCGGTGGTTCACGCGCGTCTTCGCGGTCTTGCTTCCATTTGGCATGTTGGATGTCTTCAGCGGCTCGCATGTCGCGGCGCAGATGGGTGAAGTCGCTAACTTCGGCGCGACTCCCCCCGGCCACCTCCTCGAACACCTGCTCAACATGCTCCAGATGGCCGTCTCGTCGGGCCTGGTGACGTGGGTTTTCGTGACGATGGAGGCCATCGGCGACTCCAGTGAAGACCCCTTCGAGCGCAGCATGAACGACGTCCCGATGAACGCTCTGTGCGTCGTGATCGAGCGCGACTTGCGTCAAATGCTGGGTGAGACGGACGTGCGCGAACCCGAAGAGCCGATCGACGGCATTCTCTACTGAGCAAAGCGCGGGTGATCGACCTTGACCCGCGCCGGGGGTTTCGCCAAAGTTGCGCGCCCTTCGGCCCGTCGGAGCACCGCCGCGCGCCGCTCGCACCTTGGAGACTCCCGTGACGACCACCATCGACATGAGCGTCGTCATCCCGTGCTACAACGAAGAGGAGATCCTGCAGGGCTCGATCGAGGAGCTTCACGCGGGTCTTGTCGAGCTCGGCCGGACATTCGAGATCATCATCAGCGAAAACGGCAGCAAAGACCGCACGCGCGAGATCGCGCAACAGCTTCAGGCTCGTTTCGACGAGGTTCGGGCGATCTTCTCCGATGAGCCCAACTACGGCAAAGCCCTGCGTCGCGGCATCGAATCGGCCAACGGCGCCTACGTGCACTGTGAAGAGATCGACCTGTGCGACATCGACTTTCACCGGCGCGCGCTGCAAATCCTCGACGCGAACCAGGCCGACTTCGTTGTCGGGAGCAAGGCGCATCGCGACGCCAATGACCAGCGACCGTTCATCCGCCGGACGGCCACCACCGTCATCAATGGTTTGCTTCGCGTCCTGCTCGGCTTCAAGGGCACCGACACCCACGGATTGAAAGCGTTTCGGCGCCAGGCCGTGCTCGATACCGTCGCGCGCTGCGTCGTCGACAAGGACCTGTTCGCCAGCGAGCTCGTCATCCGTGCAGAACGATACAAGGTGCGCGTCGTCGAAATCCCGATTCAGATCGCTGAAAAGCGGCCGCCGTCCATCCACCTGTTCCGGCGCGTGCCCAACGTGCTCAAGAACCTGGCGCGGCTGGTCTACGTGATCCGCATCAGCAACCGGTGAGGCGCGCCTGATGCGACGCGCAGCGGTCAACGTCGACGTCGACGGCCTCTACCTCTATGACCGAATCCACGGCCACCAGGGCGGCTCGGGCAACGCGGCCGGGTTCGATCCCGCGACCGCCGATGCGACCGTGTGGACCAAGGGCGTCGTCCGCTTTCTCGACCTCTTCGATCGCACGGGCATCAAGGGCAGCTTCTTCGTCGTCGCGCAGGACATCGCAAACCCCGACGTGCAGGCCGTGCTCAAAGAAGTCGTCGCCGCGGGTCACGAGGTCGGCAACCACTCGTTGACGCACCCCTACGATCTCAGCCGCCAGAGCCGGGCCGCCATCGACGAAGAGCTCGCCGAAGCCCGGTCGCGCATCGAGGAGTTCTGCGGCGTCCAGGTCAGCGGTTTTCGAGCCCCCGGCTACGTGCTCAGCGAAGATTTGCTCGAGTCTGTGGTCGCGACCGGGCACGTTTACGACAGCTCGCGCTTCCCGTGCCCGCCCTACCAGGCCGCCAAAGCCGCAGTGATCGGCGCGTATGCGTTGTTGGGCAGGCCGAGCGGCTCCATCCCCGAGCCCCCCACCGTGTGGCTTTCCGGAACCGAACCTGAAGTGCAGCGTCTCCCGAGCGGTCGCGCCGCGCTCGAGTTCCCGATCGGCGTGATTCCCCCGCTGCGGATGCCTCTCATTGGCACCTCCGTCATCGCCCTCGGGCGCGCCGGGCAAATCGCGCTGCAGCCGTTCGTGGACCGCGCTCCGTGGATCAACTTCGAATGCCACGCGATCGACCTGACCGACCACCGCGCCGACGGCATCCCGGCTCACCTCGCCGTGCAGCCGGACCAGAAGGTGCCGCTGTCGAAGAAATGGCCGCTCTTCGTGCGCTTGATCGAGCGCATGAAACGCACCCACACGATTGCAACCCTGGCCGATTGGACCCTGCAAGAGTTCGATCGGCCGCGAGACGACGAACCCGGCGATTGATCCGCCCGCGACAAGGACGAAACGATGCCCACAAAAACTGCGACCGAAGCGCGGTTGATGGACGAACTCAAGGCCGCGATGCGCGCCAAGGATAAGGTCAAGCTCAACGCCATCCGGATGGTGCGTTCGAGGATCGGCGAAAAGCGCACCGCCAAGGGCGCCGGGGAGCTCGACGATGCAGCGGTGGTCGCCGTCATAACCAGCTACGTGAAGAGCCTGCGCGGCGCGATCGACGATTTCCGCAAGGGCGGGACCACCGACGACGATCCGGCCATCGCATCGCTGAACGCCGAGATCGACGCGCTCAAACCGTTCCTGCCCCGACTGCTTGACGAAGCCGCGACGGCCGAGATTGTCGACGCGGTCATCGCCGAGCACGGCTTGTCCGGCCCCAAGACCATCGGCCGCGCCATGGGCATGGTGATGAAGGGCCACAAGGGCAAAGTCGACGCCGCCATGGTCAAGCGCCTGGTGACCGCGCGCCTTGGCGCGTGACGTTCGCGACCTTCGGATGTTCGAGAAATCATCGTGAGCGGCGACAAGAAGCCCTCGGGCAAAGCGACCGTGGGCGACTCGATCGCCAGCGTGCGGGTTCTCGCCGACGAGCTGGGGTGGTGGGGTGCGCTCGTCGTGGGCGCTGCAGCCAGCAGTCCGTCCGAACTATCCGAACTCACGACGTTTTTGAGATTGTCTGACGAAACCGGTCCAAAGCAGCCAGTTTCAGACGATTCGAAGGTCTCAGAGACCTTCAAAAACTCAACGAAAGCAGCCAGTTCTTCGTTAAACACAAACGGTATATATACAGCCGGCATATATACAGATCGTGTAAAAGACCGCCGCGACGCGAGCATCGATCAAGCCGCCCCGGCGATCCTGCTCTACCGCGTCCTTGTCGACCGTGTCGGCCGCGACAACGCGCTGCGAATCTGCGGGCGTGTCATCGCGACCGGCGCGCTGCGTTTCCTCGGCCGCCAACTCCACGACCTGGAACCCACGGACTTCGCCGAACTCGATCCGGCGGCACGAGAAGCAGCGGCGCAGACCTGGCTGGAACGCTTCTTCACGAGCACCGCGAACCTGGAACGCTCCGCTGGTGACGAGGTCGTCTTCCGCGTGACCGACTGCTCGCTGCATCGCTACGCGCACGCCGCCGGCCATCCCGAGCTCGCGCCGCTGTTCTGCGTCGCCGACGGTTTATTTTTTGACAGCCGCAAACCCGCCATCGCGATGCAGCGCCCCACCACGCTTGCCCGCGGCGACGATCACTGCCTCTTCAAATTGCAGTTTCGTGGCGCTGACGAGGCCGAGTAGCGACCCATCCGACCGCTCTCTCCGAGCTTTGGCCTACCCGTTGAACGCTTCGTCGGCCTTGGCTCTGGCCTACCAGTTGAACGCTTCGTCGGCCTTGCGCTCTTTAGCCTTCACCTTTCGGACCCGTTTGCGCTCGGCGATCGTCTTCTTGACGTCCTTGGGCAACGCTTCGAGCGCCCCGGCTGTACACGTTGGCATTGCGCGCGGCTTGCCGGCGACATCTTTGCGACCAAACCGCCGGCAACGCCCCAGCCCGATCGCGGGCGAGCCCATCGCGGGTCGGTAGCGCTCGACGTCGGTCAGGTTGAACACCGGCAGCTTCCGGCTCGACTGCAGGTCCAGCGGGATAAACCCCGTCTTGCCGTGCAGCACCGACCGATACACCTCGACCATCTGCGCTTCACGACGCGGGACATGCACGCTGTGACTGCCGCCCATGATCACCGACGACTCGATGAGCAGCGACGAGCGCTTGCCGTCCACCGCGGGCCGCATGAAGACGCCGTGAGCGTGGTTGTACGCGATGGTCGAGTTGTGGATCTCCACGTTCGCGCCCGGCGTCAGGTAGATCGGCGCGTTGGCGCCACCCTGGTTGCGGTTGTCGGTGATGATGCTGTGCGCCAGGACCAATCGCGCTCCGGTGCCGACGTGAACAGCTCCGGCCCGCGGCGCATCGTTGCGGTTGATGCGGGTGCGAATCAGCACGGCCAAGCCGGCCCCGACGTGCACCGCGCCGCCCTTGCCGGTCGCTCGGTTGTCGGTGATCCAGCAGTCCTCCAGCGTCAGCTTGGAGTCGCGCAAAACCGCCACTGCGCCGCCTTCATCGGCGATGCCGTTCGTCAGCGTGATGCCCTTGAGCGTCGCGTCCACGTCCTTGTCGATGACGGTGAAGACCCGGCCACGTTCGCCCGCGTCGAACACCACTTTGCCCTTGCCGACGCGTTTGACGACCACGCTGCGGGTCGCGAGCAGCCGCGCACCCTTGTAGATCCCAGGCTTCAGGCACACGACCGGCGTTCGCTTGCCGGCCTTCTCCATCGCGCGCTGCACAGCCGCCGTGTTGCCGTCGGCCTTCAGCGTGACTGTGCACGGCTGCGCGGCGGCGTTGGACGCACCCGCAAAGATTCCAAGCGTGAAAGCGACGATCCCCGCGGCGAAGATCCCCGCCGTTGGGCGGACTGTCCCGCGTCTGAGCAACATCGACAAACCTGTCTCCTCAGCCGATTACTGTTCGGCCGTCCACTGTTCGGCCGCCTATTCGCCAGCCGCCTACTCTTCGGCCGCTTTCGTGATCGCCGCCTTGATCTGTTCAACACCGGCGGCGTTGGAGCCCTGGCCCGGGAAGGTGGCGACGATCTTCGTCTCGCCGTCCATAACGATCATGCTGTTGGCGTAATTCGGCCCGATCGCCTCGTTGGACGACCAGTATTTCTTCTGCTTGTCGAAGAGCATGATCACGTCGTCGGGGATGCTGTACTTGGCTTTGGCGGCCTCGCAATCCTTCTGCGTCGCCGCCGGGCCCTCGCCATCGCACTCCAGGTTGCCGTCTGCCTTCTTCTTGCACTTGCCCCGCGCTTTCTCGAGGCCCTGTGTCACCACGAAGATCGCCGCGGCCTCGTCGTCGGACGCGCTCGAGTAGATGTCCTTGTAGCCGCCGATCGCCTCCTTGAGCGCCATGTCCTCGCCATCGACGATGCCTTCGTAGCAGGTGCCGGTCGCCGCGTCGGGGGTGGGCAGCGCGCAGATCGTCTTCTTACCGCTGCAGCCGGTGCAGTTGGTCGCCTTCTTGAAGCACTCGGGGCGGTAGGTGTTTTCCTTGAAGAAGTCTTTGACGCACACCGTCTCGCCCGCGCAATCGCCGCCGCACGCCTTGGTGCTCCAGCGGCTGTACATCGTCAGCCAGATCGCCTTGCTGCCGCAGTGCTCGTCGACGTCGTAGGCCGTCCCGTCGGTGCAGGAGTATAGGCTGAGCGGGCGCTTGAGGTAGCTGCCGACGTCGGTGCCGAGGCTGACTTCCTTCGGATCGGGGCACAGGTCCTTGCCGATCGACGTGCCGCACGACGCGTTGGGGTTGCCCTTGGAATCCATCGCGCCTTCGACCTTGAGCTTGGTGAACGTCGCGTCAAAGCCCTTGCCCTTGGCCTTGAAGCCGACGTTGCCCGCGATGGTCAGCGCCCAACTCGCCAGCGAGGCGTTCTTCTCGGTGCTCTGCGGATCTGGAACGGCTTTGCTGATCGCGTACGCGTCCTTGCTGGACTTGGCGTTGTAGACCAGCTGCTGTCCCGGTTTGAGGTCGGGCCACTCCTCGCACGGTCCCGCGAAGCTGCTCGACGCATGAAACTCGCCCTTGACCAGCGCCAGGGGCAGGCCGCCAAACGGCTCGAAGGTCAGGTCCAGCGCGCACGAGTCGTCCGCCTTGCTGATGCGCACGTTGAGCGACGTCACACAGGTCGGCCCCTTCTTGACCTGCCAGTGGGCCATCGTGACCTCGGCGGTGCCGCCGGTGTAGTCGAGCACGACCAACTTGCTGCCGATCTTGGCCGACAGATCGCCGGACACGGTGATCGTGGCTTTGGTCTCTTTGTTGGAGTCGCCCTCGCCATCGTCGGAACTGCATCCGGCAAGCGGCGCGGCGATCGCGGTGATCGCGGCGATGGTGGTCAGGTGCGACGCCAGCGACGCCGAAGTCAGGGGGCGAGCGGACAGAGGTGGGCGCATGATGGACTCCGAACAGGCAACCGCAGCGTGGATTGGCGCGAGGAAACTCCGCTTTGGAGCGAATTGGTAGCATATTCGAGCGAGCGGTCCAAAGCAGGCGCAATAACCGCGGAAGTTGCCGCGCGACCGGCCATTGTTAGTCTGCCTGTAGGGTCCACCCGCTCGCGGAGGCTGGATGACCGCCGCTGCATCGCCACAACCTGCCGCCCTGCGTCTGCCTGATCTCACCCTGGCCCGCGGTGACACGTCGACGCTTTCACGCGTCCTGTTGCTGCACCGGCGCCGGCTGCTTCGCGCGTTTCTCACCTTCCCCAAGCCGGTCATCGCCGCGCGTCTTCGCCCCCTTCATGGCGCCGCCGCCAAGGTCCTCAAGGCCACCGCACGAGCTGACGTGAACGCCGCGTTGGGGTTGATCGGTGAGCCAACCATAAACGTCCTTGCGACCCTTTGCGCCCGCGAAGTGAGCCAGGCACCCTCCGCCGAGCAACGCGCCAATTTCAACCTGTGGCTCGAAGAACTCTGCTTGCTGGTCCTGCTCCAACAGGCCGTCGCCGGCCGCCTGCCAACACCGATCCGCTGGCGTCTACGTGTCGGCGGACCGGCATTGCTCTCCATCTCTGCGAACCTCGAGCTCCGCGCTATTGACGCAGCAGTAGACGTGACGCTTGTCTCCAACGCCGTTCGCGTCGGCTCGGAGACGATCGATCTCCGTGACACGACCAAGCCCCTGCCGACCGTACCTGGTGCTCGCATCCGCCGGCCGTACACTCCGATCATCGATGGCGTCTTCCTGGCCGAAACCGACAACAATCCGCTGTCCGACTTCGAGGCCCACCCCGATAAGGACGGCAACCAACTCGATCTCGGTGGTCACCCCGCAAGCCAATGGGCGCGCGTCATCGCCGCCTGTTTCGAGCTCGTCGACGAACATCTGCCCCTGCTTGCCCAAGAGCTCCGCATGGTCGCGCGCATCGTGATCCCGGTGGGCTTCGACGCCGAAAAACACCTCTCGGCGAGCTACAAGGAGTGCATCGGCGCGGCTTACATGACCCTGCACCCCAACGTGATGACGATGGCCGAGGCGCTGATCCACGAGTTTCAGCACAACAAACTCAACGCCGCGGCCCACCTCGATCCGATGCTGCACAACGCGTTCTGGCCGCTGTTCACGTCCCCCGTTCGTCCCGATCCACGCCCGCTCTGGGGCGTCGTCCTCGCCGTGCATGCCTTTCAGCCCGTCGCGGCGCTGTATCGCGCTATGCACGAGGCCGGACACGCGTGGGCGGCCAACCCGTCCTGGCAGCGACGGTGGCGGGCGGTCCTGGCCAAGAATCACGACGGCGCTACCACAGTGCTCGACAACGCCGAGTGCACCGATCTTGGCGGCGAGCTGTTGGCGGAGATGCGGCAACTCGACGGCGAGAGCAGCAAATGGATGCAAGGCGGGCCCGCATGAGCAAGCGCGCGCAAACGTTGGCCGCGGCGATAACGGCAGCATTGGTTTTGAACCTGGTCGGCTGCGGAAACACGTCGATCGCGCTGGATGGCGCGTACGACAACTACGACACGACCGACGGCGGGGCGGGAAGCGGCGACGCATCGGGCCTGGCGGACGGCGCAACGGGCACCGACGACACGACAGGTTCTAGCGGCGCGTCATCGTCCGGCGCGTCATCGTCCGGCGCGTCATCGTCCGGCGGGGACGTCGTCAACACGGACGGAGCGACTTCGAACCTCGACGCAGCTTCGAGCGGCGGGACTTCATCGGGGTCGAGCTCATCGGGAGCGGACGGTGGCGGATCGTCCAGCGGCGCAGACGGGGCTTCATCCGGCTCATCCAGCGGATCGGACGCAGGCAATGGCGGCGATGGCGCCGGGTCGGGTTCTTCGGGGTCGTCCGGTTCTTCCGGTTCGTCGGGCTCATCGGGGGCAGACGCGGGTTCGTCGGGAGGCGATGTGGTCGGCGGCTGCACGTCCCACGCCGAGTGCGGCAAGGGCGAAGTGACGCCCATCTGCGAAAAACATGCGTGCGTCGATGGCGTCTGCAAGCTCGTGCCCGCCGACGATGGGAGCTCATGCCCCTGGACGACCGGTGCGGTTCCGGCGTGCAAGGCCCCCACCTGCAAAGCTGGCGCGTGCGTGCTGACGACCGCGAAAGACGGCACCGGCTGTGGCAGCGCGTGCGCGGTGAAGTCCGGCCTGCAGGTGTGGGAAAGCTCGCTGTGTTCGGCCGGCCAATGCACCAAACAGCCCGCCGAGAACTGCGACGACGGCGCCGCGTGCACCAAGGACCTGTGTTCGACCATCAAGGGCTGCCTGCACAACCCGATCCCGGGCGCGTGCGACGACAACAACAAGTGCACCAAAGACGCGTGCGACGGCATCGCGGGCTGCAAGTACACACCGCTCAAGGGCGCGTGCGACGACGGCGACAAGTGCACCCAGGGCGATGCTTGCGTCCAGGGGGCCTGCGCCGGACCCCAATACGTCTGCGAATGCAAGGTCGACGGCGACTGCAAGACCGTCAACCCGTGCCGCCCCGCGACGTGCACCGGTGGCAAGTGCGCGGCCAACCCCAAGCCGGGCAAAAAGTGCGACGACAACAACAAGTGCACGCTCGAAGACGGCTGTAACGCGGTCGGCAACTGCGTGGGCAAGAAGCTGACCTGCAACGACGGCGTCGACTGCACCACCGACACCTGCGTCGCTGGCGTGGGCTGCAAATACCTGCTCGATCACCCCGCGTGTGACGACGGCACCCCGTGCACGACCAGCAACTGCTCGGCAAAGGGCTGCCAAAACAAGCCCAACAACGGCGTGAGCTGCGACGACGGCAACAAGTGCACCGGCAAGTCGGTGTGCAAATCGGGCACGTGCGGCAAAGGCGCGCCGAAGGTCTGCTTCGACGGCAACTCCTGCACCAAGGACGCGTGCGATCCCGCCACCGGCAAATGCGTGGTCTTGAAGCTCCCCAACGGCACCAAGTGCGACGACGGCGACGCCTGCAGCAAGCTGGATCGCTGCAAGTCGGCCAAGTGCGTCGGCAACGCCAACTGCAACGACGGCAACCCGTGCACCAAAGACAGCTGCAACCCCAAAGCCGGCTGCTCGCACCTGGTGACCAACGGCGCCAAGTGCGACGACGGCGACATCTGCACGATCGCCGACAGCTGCAAGAAAGACCTGTGCATCGGCGGCAAGGCCAAGAAGTGCGACGACGGAAAGATCTGCACGGTCGACTCCTGCGACGCCAAGAAGGGCTGCGTGGCCAGCGCCGGAAACGACGGCGCCCCGTGCGGCGGTGGCAGCCAAACGCTCGCCTGCAAAGCCGGCAAATGCGGGACGTTCAAGATCCCGACCGGCATGGTCTGGGTGAAGCCCGCGACATTTCTGATGGGCTGCAACGCCAAGGTCGACGGAGCCTGTGGCAGCAACGAAAAACCCGGCGTGAAAGTGAAGGTGTCCGGCTTCTACATCGACAGGACCGAGACGACCGCGCAGGCCTACAAGTTCTGCGTCCTCAAGGGCAAATGCTCCGACGCCAAGGCCGGCAAGACCGGCTCCACGTACAACAACGCGACCAAACAGACCCACCCGATCAACTACGTCACCTGGAGCCAGGGCGTGGCCTTCTGCAAGTCGCTGGGGCGCCGCCTCTGCACCGAGGCCGAGTGGGAGCTTGCCGCGCGCGGGCCAACGTCGCGCGTGTATCCGTGGGGCAACACCCAGCCAAGCTGCAGCAAGGCGCACTACAAGGGCTGTGGCAGCAACACCGTCAAGGCCGATGCGAAGACCGCCGGCGCCAGCATCTACGGGGCGCGCCAGATGGCCGGAAACGTGCGCGAATGGGTGTCCGATTGGTTCGACGCCAAGTGGTACGCCAAGGCGGGCGGCAAGACGCGAATCGACACCAAAGGGCCCCAAGCGGGCACATCCAAGGTCGTCCGCGGCGGCTTCTTTGGCTCGTCGGCCAGCCAGATTCGCACCTCCGCGCGCCAGTTCGCCGGGCCGAAGGTCAGCGCGTCATCGATCGGGATTCGCTGCTGCCGCGCGTTCTGAAAGCGGCCGCGAACCGACGCAAGCCGCGAGGCTTTGCGCTATAAGCTCCGCGGGCAGCGATCATCGTTTGGTCCACGGACCGAGGCGAAAGCGCGAGGGACGCAAGGCGCAATTGCGCCGCAAGCTGTGGGAAGGTGTCGAAAAATGACACTTTTTCGGCACCAGGGGCCGGGCGCCGGTCCCGCAACGAAAGAACAACCAAGAGCATCTTGGCGTCCGAATGGACGCGACGATGATCGAGGCTCCGCGGCGTGATCGTTCGTACACGAATCAAGGTCTGCTGCATTTCCTCGGTTGACGAGGCGCAAGTCGCGGTGCGCGGCGGGGCAGATGCGCTCGGCCTGGTCGGCGCCATGCCGTCGGGCCCGGGCACCATCGACCTGACCACAGCGGCGCATATTCGTCGCCACGTGCCGCCGGGTGTCTCGACGTTCTTGCTATCGAGCGAAACGACCGCGGCCGGCTTGATCGAACAGGTCCACATCGTCCGCCCGACCACCCTGCAGTGCGTCGCCGAAGTATCGCCGGGCACGCTCCTCGCCGTGCGCGAGGCGTCACCGGGCACCGAGATCGTCGGTGTCGTTCATGTCGAAGATGCCCGCGCCATCCTCCGGGCACGCGAGCTGACCGAGGTTTGCGACGCGCTGCTGCTCGACTCCGGCCGCCCCAACGCCGCGATCCCCGAGCTCGGTGGCACGGGACGCCGCCATGACTGGGGTCTGAGCCGCCAAATCGTCGCCGACAGCACCATCCCGGTGTGGCTCGCCGGCGGCCTCGACCCCGACAACGCAACCGAAGCCGTCGTGCGCGTCGCCCCCTTTGGCCTCGACGTATGCAGCGGACTGCGCCTCAACGGAACGCTTCACGCCGGCTCGCTGGAGCGCTTCATGGCGTCCGTTCGCCTCGCCGATGTCGGGGCGGCCATGGCCTCGTCACGACCCGTCCTGGGGCTACCTTCCGCGCCCACATCGGCAGCAGCCGACGCCGTCAACGTCCGCGCCGCCGGCCGGTCGGATCGCGACGAGGTGCTCGCTTTGCGCGCGGCCATGCGCCCCGAAACCCGCGACGCCGACAACAAATCCGAGGTCGACGACCTGCTCGCGGCGCGTATGAAGACGGTCGGTGTTGGCCCCAGCGCCGCGTTGATGGCCTGGGCAAGCGGCGACGTGACCGCCGGTTTTGTCGAGGTCAGCATTCACGCCTGGCACGACGCGCTCAACGACGGACCGGTCGCCGTGATATCGGGCTGGTATGTCACGCCGGCATTTCGCGGGCGCGGCGTGGGCAAGGCCCTGATGATCGCCGCATCACGCTGGAGCGCCGGTCACGGTTGTCACTGGCTGGCGAGCGATCTCGACGCCGACAACGAGCAGAGCGTCGCCGCGCACGAGGGGCTTGGATTCGTTGAAATCTCGCGCGGAATCTGTGTCGCGCGTCGGCTCGATGGCCGGATCCGCCTCAACGCTTGACGAACTTGCCGCGTCGCTCGGTCTCGGAACGCTCGAGCTTGCTGAGGATCGACATCACCTTGTCTTCGAGCGCGTAGATGTTGACTTCTGGGGCGGGGCTGACCGCCTCTTCAACCGTCTGCGGGGTCTCAAAAACCGTCGGGGCGGGGCCGCCACCGGCGTCGTCTTCCTGCGCGTAGACCATCGCTTCGGCCTCGCGCGCGACCTGTTCGTGGGCCTCTTCTTCGTGGCCCTCTTCATCGCCGCGCTTGCGCTCATTGAGAACTGGGCCGCCGGCGCTGAAGTTGGACGCGATTGCGGTCGGTGGCGCGACGTGAGCAACCTCGTGCGCGATGACTGCGCGACCGGTGGCCGATGTCGGATCGTATTCGCCACGACCGAAGAAGATGTCGCTGTCACCGATGGCGAACGCGCGGGCCGTCAATGCGTCGGCGGCTGCGGCGGCTTTCAGGCCGCGGTGAACCCGGATGCTGCGCAACCGATTTCGTTCAAAACCGGCGCTCGCGAGGCGGTCGATAAGGTCGGGGTCGAGGCGGCTGGGCATGGCGTCGGACAACATGCCAGCGCCGATTTGGGCGTATTTCTCGGCGACCGATTCACCCATGGCGGCGGCATCGCGACCGGCGAGATTGCGCGCGAGCCCGCCTGGATCGTATCCCATGGCGTCTTCGGTCATCGCGGCGGCTTGCGCTTCGATTTCGAGCAGTTCGTCGTCGTGGGCCATCAGCACCCTCCACGCCCCGGAAGATAGCAGCCGTCGCACCCTCGATCGACTACAAACCCGATCCGTCGCGCGGCGATCCGGGGTCAAATGCCTCCGCCGACCCGCGCGCGGCCCGTTGCTCAACGCTGGCGGGCGGTTGACAGCGCCCCGTCACGCTTCAAAAGTGCGCACTTCAAGCGCCCCTTTCGACGCCCCGCTCGGAGCCACCACCGCTGGAGCCACGATGTCCGCCGCGCCCACCGCCATCCCGGTCCAACTCGCCCCCCACGAATCGGTCGTGCCCCTTTTGCGGCGCGTTCCGTCCCTCGGTCTCATCGGCAACACCCCGCTGGTGCGCATCACTTCGTTTGAAGACAGCCATCCCGGCGTCGAGATCTGGGCGAAGGTCGAGTACTTCAACCCCGGCGGCTCGGTGAAAGACCGCCCGGTTCTGCGGATGCTCGCCGAGGGGCTCGAAGCCGGGACGATGTCCACCGAGCGCACCATCATCGACAGCAGCAGCGGCAACGCGGGCATCGCCTACGCCATGATCGGCGGCGCCCTCGGCTACAAGGTCGAGATCGTCATCCCCGACAACGCCAGCACCGAACGGCTCAAGCGCCTGCGTGCCCACGGGGCGACCATCACGCACACGTCCGCTCACGACGGCTACGACGAGGCCATTCGCGAGGTGCGCCGCATCGTCACCGCCAACCCGGACGCCTATTTCTACTGCGACCAATACGCCAACGACGGCAACTGGCGCGCCCACTACGACGGCACCGCCAACGAGACTTGGGAGCAGACCCAGGGCGGCTTGACGCACTTCGTCTACGGCGTGGGGACCGGCGGGCTCATCACCGGCTGTGGGCGCCGTTTCCGCGACCTCAACCCCGACATCAACGTCGAGCTGATGGTGCCCGACTCCTTTCCCGGCGTGGAAGGTCTCAAGCCCCTCGGCGATCCCGACGATCACGTGCCCGAAATCTACGACGAATCGCTGGCGCACCGGACCTGGGACCTCGATGTCGACGAGGCCTGGGAATGCTCGCAGACCCTCGCGCGCGCCGGGATTTTCGCCGGTCAGAGCAGCGGCGCCCTGGTGTGGACAGCTGTGCGCGTGGCGCGAGACCTCGCCGAAAAGGGCGAAAACGGCCTCGTTGTGACGATCCTGCCCGACCTTGGCTCGCGCTACTTCTCCACGCGGCTGTGGGACCAGTAGCCCCGACTCAACGTGAGCATGCGGCGCCCGCCTGGGTACGTCGCTTCTACGCCGTGGCGCCGTCGCCGTGGGCTGTGCTCGGCCTCGCGATTTGGTGGGCGTGGCGGTACGCGGCGCTGCCTCCTTCGGCGGTCGGTTCGGCGTGGTCGTTGGTCGGGTTTGGTGTCGATGCGGTGTTTCTCTACGGCATGTTCGGCGGCCTGCGTGCCCAGGACCGACGACGGCCCGCCCTCGCAACCTGGTCGCGGCGCATCGTGCTGGTCGGCATGGTGGTCGGCGCTTTGATGCGTGCCGTCGACGCGCTGCAGGTCCATCTCACCGGCACCCATATCACCTCCGAGCTGCTTGTGCTTCTCGCCGAAAACCCCGCGCAGCAAGCTGTTTCCCTCCGTGGTCTGCTGCTCGCCGTTGTCGTTTCGGTCGCGATCGGGGGCTGGGCGCTGGCTGGAGATCGAGACCTTGCACGCCGCACACGAACCCGTTTGGCGACGCCCGACGACCGCCGCTGGCAGACGTACGCCGAGCGCTTGGCCGTCGTCTCGCTGCTCCTTTCCCTCGTTGGATTTCTGACCGCCACCGACCCCGCAGCGATCGCTCCGGAGGCCGCGTTCATCAACGCAGCGCTGCAGTGGTTGAATGGTTGAACCAAACGACCCATGGAACCCATGATCACCGTCCACCACCTCAACAACTCGCGGTCCCAGCGCGTCCTTTGGGCGCTTGAAGAGCTCGGTCTCGACTACACGATCAAGTCCTACGAGCGCGACAAGCAGACCATGCTCGCCCCGCCCGAGCTGCGCGACGTCCATCCCCTCGGTTTGTCGCCTGTCGTCGAACACAATAGCGACGACGGCGCCGCGATCCGAGTCGCCGAGTCGGGCGCGATCCTCGAATACCTCGCCGACCTCACCGGCAACCTCCGCCCCGAGTCACCAGCAGATCGCCGCATGTGCACCTATTGGCTCCATTACGCCGAGGGAACGCTCATGCCCGTACTGCTGCTCAAGCTCATCATGAACCGCATCAGCGGCCGGGCGTGATTCATTACCCGGTCACGACCGCCATCAGGGGTCTGGGCAAGCGGACATGCCGAAGGCTGTCCTGGCGCGCAGTGGTGCTTGCACCACGGAGAAACGAAACAACGCCCCCGGGTGTGATCGGCCCGGACAGCGACAGCTGACCGGGTAAAAGATCACACCCCAGCGGCCCGAAGGTCCCGTTCATCATCCGCCCGATCACCAAGGGCGTGGCGGGCAAGGTCAACGGCATCTTCGTCAACCCGCGCATCAAACGCGGTCTCGATTTCATCGACGCCCACCTCGGCGAGTCGACCTGGTTCGCGGGCAACGAGCTGACCATCGCCGACCTGCAGATGAGCTTCCCGCTGATGGCCGCTCGCGGTCGCGCCGGACTGGGCAGTCGCACCAACATCGCTGCGTGGCTCGACAAGGTCGAGAGCCGGCCGGCGTTCAAGCGCGCGATCGAAAAGGGCGGACCCATCGCGTTTTGAGCCTTCGTCGTCGATCCCCGCTTTGGGCACCGACCGAAAGATGTATCCGGCCCTGCCGTTCCGCCCCTGGGATGCAGACTCCTATGCACATTCGAATGAAGCGTTCGGCCGCCCTGCACGCGGTCGTTGTGGCGCTCTTGCTCGGCACCTTGACGTCGTGCGCGGCGCTCAACCAGCTGGGCATCGACGCGAGCCGCTACCGCCCCACCGTGCACTTCGACGGCTTCAAGATGCGCGGCATCGATTGGACGAAGGTCGATCTCGACTTCAAGTTCCGCATCAACAACCCCAACCCGCTCAACGTGAAGATGGACGGCTTCACCTGGGCCCTCGACCTGGCCGGCGCGCGTGCCCTCGACGGTGTGAACAACCAGGGCATCCAGCTTAAGGCCAACGACGCCAGCCATTTCACGCTACCGGTATCGCTCGCGTTCGACCGCATCTTCAAGCTCGCCGGGGCCCTCAAAGGCAAGGACAAGGTCGGCTTCAAACTCGCGGGCGACTTCGGCTTCAACACCCCGATCGGGATGCTCCGCGTGCCCTACCAGGAAGCCGGTGACCTGCCGGTCGTCCACAAGCCCAAGATCGCCATGGCCGGCGTCCGCAAAGGCAAGGTCAACCTGCTGGGCGGCAGCGCCACGATGTTCATCGACCTCAACATCAGCAACCCCGAAGGCGGCTCGACGCTCAACTTCTCGGCCTTCGACTACGCGGTGCAGGTCGCCGGCAAATCGGCCATCAACGGCATGGTCAGCAACCTGGCAAACGTCGCCCAGGGCACCACGCAAAAGGTATCGCTACCGATCAACCTCAACCTTGCCGCGCTCGGCATGTCGGTCGTCTCGGCCCTGACCGGGGGCGGCCAGCTTCCGATCGCCCTGAACGCCAAGATGAACGTCGGCACGCCCTACGGCCCCGTGCCGATGAAGCTTGCCGAGAACAAGTCGTTCAGCATTCTGTAGTGGCCTGTAGCGCATAGAATGCGCCACAGGCTTGGAGCGATTTTGCGTTTGGGGGCTTGCTCGCCCCCAATCCCGCCCGCAAGCGTGCGAGATTTCCCCAAAGCACCTCGCGTACCTCTCGGTGGGGCCCGTGGAGTCCACGGGCTGCTTCGCAAGGCTGACGCTTCGCGCCTCGGATGATTTCGTCCGACGCGCGGCGCAAGGCCGTAGTTCAACCCAACCGCGCAGAAGTGCCACCGCGGGACCCTTTTCGCAGCACAAAACGCCGCCAGCGGGCCTACAGGGCATATTTCACGCGTTTTAACCCCGGCAAGCTATATCAATAGCCCCCCACCCCGATCGGCCCGTAGAACGAGCCTGGCGCGTTTTCGTCAGAACTGCCCCCAGTGAAACGGACAGCAGAGGGTGCGGATCGTTTGAGTCGGGCTGCGTGAGGAACCGAGCAGGGTGCGACGAAGCGTTTGGCAGCGGAGAGCCGCCGGCTCGCTTTCAGTTTCGGCGCCCGAGCACGCCGCTAACGCGTCGTGCCGGTTGGTTCGGAGAC
>CAZLMW010000081.1:0-37949 GCA_964560875.1 uncultured Enterobacteriaceae bacterium | reverse complement strand
GGCTACCACGGGCTACCACGGGCTCGAACCGTCAGCTCAGCGTGGCGCGGTCGTCGTCGTCGAGCAGGATGGCGGACTCGGGCAAGAGCTCGGGGATGCGGCCGCGGATCGGGTAGATGCGATCGTGATCGTTGCGCAACAGGGCTGCATCGAGCGGGGCTTTGACGAGCGAGCCGGTCGCGTCACGCAGCGCGCGTTGTTGGACAAGGTCGTTCAGTCGGGCGACCAAGGCGTTCGGGGCGCGCTTGAGGCCGATATGGTCGGCAGGACAGACCGCGATCTGCAGGAGGTCGTCGATCCAGGCGTCGCCGCGGTCGGTGGCGTTGTGGGTCATGGTTCCTCTCGATGACTACTGCTGCTGCGATGTTGTGGGCAGGCGGCCGTCGGCGACACAAGCGAAGACCTCGCGGGTGTGTTTGGCGGTGCGATCCCAGCTCAAACGTGCGGCCCGAGCGTGGCCTTTTTCGCGCAGTTCGTCGCGCAATGTGGCGCTCTGCACGAGGTTGGTCATGCCGTCGATGATCTGGTCGATAGCCGTCGCCTCCACGACGAGCGCGGCGTCGTCAGCCACCTCGTCCAGCGAGGAGCCCCGCGACGTCAGCACCGGACACCCGCATGCCATCGCCTCGACAACGGGCAGCCCGAAGCCTTCGTACAGCGACGGATAGCAGAGCGCGATGGCGTTTCGGTAGACGACGCGCAGGGCATCGAACGTCACGTAGCCGGTCGTGACGATGCGGTCGGCCATGCTGCTTTTCTGAATCGCGCGCCGGATGCCGTCATCGCGCCAGCCTTTGCCGCCGACCAGCACCAGTTGTACGTCTTTGTCGCGTTGGCCCACGGTCTCGAACGCTTCGATCAGGCGTACCAGGTTCTTGCGGGGTTCCAGCGTGCTGACTGCGAGCAAATAGCGCTCGGGCAGATCCAACTCGGCGGCGATTCGTGATGCGGTCGTGTCGTCGAGGGGCTGGGCGAGGCGCGGGTCGGCGGCCAGGTGAATTGGCACCACGCGGCGGGGGTCGAGGTCGATCAGCTTCAGCAAGTCGCGGCGCGATGCATGGCTCGGGGTCACGATGGCGTCGACGCGCTTGAGGATGGCCGGCAGCAAAGCGCGCTGGAGAACGCGCTTTTTCCACGTGAACGTCTCTGGATAGAGGAAGACGGCCATGTCGTGAACGGTCACGACGGTCGGGCATGTGGGCAGCAGCGGCGCCATGTAGTTGGGATAAAACGCGACATCCGGCCGCTTGATGAGGCCGTGGACCGGCATCGCGGTCTGCATCCAGGCGGCGCGGATCGGCATCTTGGGGCCGGCGCGGGTCACATCGATATCGACATCGGTCAGCGGCAGGTTGCTCGCCAGGATGAGCTCGTCGTCGGGCGCATGGGTCCGCAACGCGCGCAGCAAGCGCTCGGTGTACAAACCGATTCCCGTGCGGCCCGGTACCCAGGTGGTGGCGTCGACGAGAATTCTCATGCGAGCTGGCTCATGCGTGGTCGGTCGCGAGAAATCGCTCGATGGGGGTGAAGACTTCGGTGGCGGCGTGGCGACCGATGGCGAGATCACCGTGGCCGTAGTCCGCGACGTAGCCGTGCGCGGTGCCCAGCAAGACGAAATCCTTGTCGCTGCTGCCCCAGGCCTCGAACGCGGCACGGACCGATCGAGCCGGGGCGACATGGTCGGCGGCACCGGCGAAGAAGCGCACGGGAAGCTGCAGACGCGCCACGTTGTCGAGCGCATCGGTGCCATGAACGCGAATGCGACCGTCGCTAAACGCCCAGGAAGCGAGCTCGCGGTTGAGGGCGGCCGGCACATCTTCGAGCATCATCACCATCGTTCGGCGCAGCTTGCCCGGCTGCACGTTGTCGGGGTTGATGGGGATGCGATGGATGGGAGTTGTGAACCATTCAACGGCCGGCGAATAGAGCCGCGAGAGGAAGCGGAACGGCACCATCGGCGCGATCCAACCGGGCAGACCGCGGACAAATGGCAGCACCGGCAGCCGCACCAGGGCGGGTGACCCAACGATGACCACGCGCCGAATTTGCTCGACCGGGACGGTTGTTCCCAAGCTTGCGTACGCGAGCATTCCACCCATCGAGAAGCCAACATAGTCGAGCCGTTTGGTGCCGGTTCGTTCGAGGACGGCGGCGACGGCCTGCGGGATGTCGTTTTCGACCATGGCCGTGAAATGGGCGTTGCGCGCCTCGGCCCAGGACAAGTCACCGCGACCCGACCGCAGCGTGATCAGCCACACGTCGCGACCTGAACGTGCGAGATGGCGGGCCAGTGAGGCTTCGTCGTCGAGATCGTCGTTGCGGTGATTGGCGGCGAGACCGTGGACGATCAGGACCGGGGGTTGCTGCACGTTTGGGTCTGGGTTGCCGCGGGGCGCGCTGCTCGGGATGCGCCGCAGATCGAACGCCGATCCGTCCGGGGTCGCGATGCGTTCGAGGGACGCGTACGGTAGTTCATGCCAGAGGCGACGCGTCCAGAAGCGGACATGGAGCCACGTCGCGACGGCAAAGATGAGCAGCGCCGCTCCCGCGATGCCGACGAGCTCAAGCGGGGAGATGGTGAATCCGGACATCGCTAGAGGCAGGTTGGGACAGGGGACCGGGTTGGCGGGCCTCAGGCCGCGGGCTCCGCTGTGATACCGAGCGCACGGTCGTACAGATCTTCGTAGGCTCGGGTGATGGCGGCGATGCCGAACCGCTCATCAACGAGCGCGCGACCCCGTTGCCCGAGAGCCTTGCGGCGCTTCTCGTCACGGAGCAATTCGACGACGGCCACGGCGAGCGACACCGGCTGCATGGCGGGCAAACCGATCGCTGCACCGGCGTCGATCAACTCGTCCAGCGGCGGCTTATCGGCGACGACCGTGGCGACCGCTTCGGCCATGCCTTCGAGCAACACCATGGGCATATCCATCTTCTCGTGATGGCTGTCGGCGGGGAAAAGCTGCACGTCGGCGATGGCGAGGAGCTCACGGAGGTTGCGCACTTCACCGACAAACGAGACGTGATGAGCGAGGCCATCGGCGGCGACGGCTTCCTTGATACGCGCTTCCTCCTCGCGGTCTTTCTGCTCGCGGATCCGGCACGCCATGACGAAATGACAATCGATCTCACGGATGACCCGGGGCAGCGTCGCGGCGACTGTGCGCGCGGCGTTGGAGTGGCGGTAGTCGCCGGCGTAGAGGATGAGCGGGACGCCCTGCGGCAATCCGTGGCGCTCGCGAACGACGGCATGTCGGCTCGGCGGCAAGGGGTCGTGCAAGCGAACGCCAGGCGGGATGTGGATCGCGTCCACCGTACCTTCCCGTTCGATGCGGTGCAGTGTGGCGCGTGACAAGGCGACAACGGGGTTGCCAGCGGTGGTGCGGCGAATCGCGACAGTTGTGCGGGGCGCGCGCACCAGAGTGTGAACGACCGGGAGCCCCCGCAGTCGGCAAGCGGTGCGGATCATCGAGGCCACCACGAGGTCGGCGGGCCACAACAAGTGGACGATCTGCGCGTCGGTGTCGGCAAGCACCTTGTTGAAGACGGAGACCGCTCGCAACAGGGACGGTTCACCGGGATCGCGCGCCCCCCAAGCCGGCTGTGACGTCACGTTGTCTTCGACGCCGACCACGCCTTCATGCGTGAGGACCCGGGCTTGGTAGCGGGTCAGGTGATTGGCGAGCAGGCGCACCAGGTTCTTGTCGCTGCGCGTCCACGGCGGCTCGACCGGCGCGGATAAATACAGAACACGGGGCGCGAATCGGCTCATGGTGTGACCGTCTCCACCGTCTTGCGGACCGCGACGACCTCGGCATCGGTAAGCGTTCGGTCGCCATGCCGGCAGACAACACGAAAGGTCAGCGCGCGTCTTTGTCCGTCGGAAAATTCGTCAAGGAAGAGCACGTCGTCGATCACGTCGCTGTGGGCGGCGACAGCAGCGTCGCGCAACGATGATTGGAGCGCAGCAACACGGGTCGAGGGGCTTGCGTCGAGCGTGACGTCAAAGCTCGTGGCCGGGAAACGGGGCGGGGAGACGCCCTTGCGGTCGACGCGCGGGATCCTTAGCAGCTCGTCGAGGTCGATCTCGGCAACGACAACTTCAGCCGGCACTTCGAGTTTGTTGCGGACGAGCGGATGCACCGCGCTGATGACGCCGATGCGACGCCCTTCACACACGACGGCGCCGAATCGGGCCGGATGAAGCCACGTCACCCCGTCGTCGACGCCCGACGCGGGGGTAGTGAGCTCGAATGCGGCGTCCCGTGAAACCGAAGCGGCCGGCCGTCCACATCGTGCGACGGCGGCGTTGATGGCGGCAACAGCTCGCTGAAACAGCGCTCGCGTTACGTCCGCTGGAGCAATGACCATGTCCGAGGCCCCGTCAGCCCCGCCACCGAGACGCTGACCGAAGGCGATCGCGAGCCTCTTGGGCTGCAGCGGCAGCGGCGTCGCGTTTTCGGCGGCTGATTCCGTACCTTCCCGCAGGGCCCCGGTCATCAGCGCGAGCCAGTCCGCAGTGCTTTGATCACCGGCAAGCGCCGCCGCCGGAACGCCGAGATCGATATCGTCGCCCGTCGCCTGTCCGGGCAAGAAGACACGCCCGATCTCAAAAACGCCGACGCGAAGTCCCTTGCGGGCGGGCTGGTTGCCGGTGCCGTGAAGCAGGTTGTCTTCGAGGGCCGCGATTACGCCGGACGCCAGCGTGCGCCGCATGTGCGTGGAATCTGAGCTCAGCGTATTGCGCAGTCCCAAGCGCGGCCGTTGGGCACCGTCGATGTTCTGTTCGCCGATGCCGGTGCGCGCTCGGAACGGCTCGTTGTCGAAGCTGTAGAGCACGAGCTCATGCAACCCTGCGTCGCGAACGCAGGCGGCTCGCACTTGCCGTTGCATCAACTTGATCGCGGGCATGTGCGGCGGTTTGTTCGGCACCGCGGGGGTCGCGCTGCGGATGTGATCGTAGCCGTACACGCGACCGATCTCTTCGACGATGTCTTCGGCGATTCCGACGTCGCGGCCAGCGCGGAAGGTCGGCACCGTCACGCTCAGCTCGTCGCCGTCGCGCCGAACGTCAAACTCGAGAGCCGCTAGAGTTCGGTCGATGAACGTGTCCGACAGTTCGCTCTCGCCCACGCCAAGGCGGCTGCGGATGTAGGCCCCGCTGGTCTCGATCACCACCGTCGTGGGCGGGTTGTCGACGTGGCGACCTGCATCGATGAGCGCGCTGGTGACACGGCAACCCGGGCTGCACCGAAGCATCGTCGCGAGGAAGCTGCGCGCTCCTGCCTCCGCGGTCTCGGGGTCGAGGTGCTTTTCAAAGCGCGCCGAGCTCTCCGTCCGCATCCCGAGGCGGCTCGCTGTCTTACGGATCGCGACGCCGTCGAACGCGGCGGCCTCGAGAATCACCGATGTGGTGTCGTCCTTGATTTCGCTGTCGGCACCGCCCATGACACCGGCGAGGGCAACCGGCCCTTCGCTGTCGGCGATCACGCAGTCGTTTTCGGTCAGCACCCGCGTTTGCTCATCAAGGGTGACCAGCTCCTCGCCCGCTGTCGCCTGCCGCACGATGATGGCGTCACCGCGAAGCTGACGGGCATCAAACGCGTGCAGCGGATTGCCGGTTTCGAGCATGACGAGGTTGGTCGCGTCCACGACATTGCTGATCGGGCGCACACCCAGGCTGCGCAGGCGCAGGCGTTGGCTCACATGGCTTGGTGCGATGACGACGTCGTCGATGCGTGCGCACAGGTACCGGCGGCAATGGCTGTCGTCGTCCACGGTCAACGCTACAGGCGGGTTCTCACCAAGGGCCAGGTCGGCGTGATGAGGGATGTTCAGCGGGCGATCGAGCAGGGCCGCGACCTCGCGTGCGACGCCCCGATGGCCCCAGAGATCCGGTCGGTGTGTGACGGATTTGTTGTCGATCTCCCAGAGCACATCCCGGACGGCAGCGGCTTGCACGAAGCTCTTGCCCGACGCCTCCGCGGGATCGACGCCGTCGAGGCGCAGCAGCCCACCGTGGTCATCGCTGAGACCCAGGTCGGCTTCCGAACACAACATGCCGGGCGATTCGACGCCGCGGATGGACCCGAGCCGCACCTCGATGCCGCTGGGTAGCTTCACGCCGGGCGGTGCGAAGGGCACGAGGATGCCCACTTCCAGGTCGGGCGCCCCGCAGACAACCGTCACGGACTTGCCGTCTACGTCGCACGTCGCAAGCCGCAACTTGTCGGCGCCGGGGTGCGGGGCCATCGACTTGACGTGGGCGACCCGCACCCCGTCGAGCCCCGCACCGAACGCATGAACGCCTTCGATTTCGGCCACAGACAGCGTGAAACGCAGCGCCAACTCGTTTGGATCGACATCGGTGGTATCAACGAACTCGGAGATCCATCGCCAGGAAACGTACATGAGAGGCTCTCCTTAAACGCCGCGTTCGAACTGTTCGAGGAAGCGCACGTCACCGCCGAGCAACAATCGGATGTCGCTGATCGCATACCGCATCATCACAAGACGCGAGAGGCCGAGGCCGAACGCCCAGCCCTGCCACGCGTCGGGATCGAGACCGCCGGCGCGCAGCACGTTGGGATGCACGAGGCCGCACGGGAGCAGCTCGACCCATCCGCTCTTCTTGCAGACCGCGCACCCAGGACCGCCGCAAACCTGGCAGGAGATGTCGAGCTCGAAGCCCGGTTCGACGAACGGGAAGTAGCCCGGTCGCAGCCTGACCTGCACATCCCGGCCGAAGATCGCCGACAGGAGCGTGCGCATCGAATCGAGCAAGTGGGCGACCGAGACGTGTTTGGCGACCATCAGGCCCTCGACCTGGTGGAACGTGTGCTCGTGGCTCGCGTCGGTCGCTTCGTAGCGGTAGACCTTGCCGGGAAAGACGGCGCGAAACGGCGGCTTGAAGAGGTGCATGGCGCGCACCTGGCCGGTCGACGTGTGGGTGCGCAGCAGGTGGCCGTCGTCGAGCCAGAAGGTGTCCTGCATATCCCGGGCCGGGTGCCATCCGGGGATGTTCAAGCCCTCGAAGTTGTAGAACTCGGAGTCGACCTCGGGGAAGTCCATCACGTGGTAGCCCATCGACGCGAACACGTCCTCGAGCTCGCGCTGCACGAGGGTCAGCGGGTGATAGGTGCCGCCGTTGACGGGCTGGGCGGGCATGGTCTCGTCGAACGAATCGTCGCCGAGTTCCGCGTCGATGAGCGCCTGCTTCAACGATTCGTGGCGCGCGTTGATCGCCGTCTTGACGCGTCCCACAGCGGCGTTGACCGCCTGGCCGAAAGCGCGTCGTTCGGTCTTGGGCAGCGAGCCAATGCGTTTGCGGAGCTCGGTCACCTGACCCTTGCGTCCAACAGCGGAGATCTCCGCCGTGCGCAATGACGCGAGAGTCGTCGCGGCATCGATCGATGCGCACACCGTGGTCGTTATGCCGTCGATTTCGGCCTGCCACGCCGGGCTGGCTTGCTGCATATCTTCCTCGTCGAGCGCCGCCAAATGGGGCGCGGGGTGGGGAATGTCCATCGCGCCTCAGCGAACGCGTTTGACGATGTGGAAACCAAAGCTCGTCTGCACCGCGTCGACCTGGCCGGGCCCCAAGCGCAGGGCCAGCTGGGAAAACCGCTTGTCGTGCATCGAATCGGCGGAGACTTCGTAGCGGCCGCTGCCCGGATCGTCGCTGAACCGGACCCGCAGAGCCGCAAAGTTTGCGCCGCGTCGTCGCGCTTTGTGGGTGACCTCCACCGCCAATTGCCGGGCCTGTTTTCGATGTCGCGCGACATGGCGCCGCGAAAGCGAGCCTTTGTACCCGATCAGGATGTGCTCGACCACGCTCTTTGATGCCGTTTGTGCATCGTTTCGGGGACAGCGCGCTTGGTCCTCATCAGGCAGCGGACACGGGCCGGGTACGAGCGAACGCAGCGGGCGTTTGGGCGGTCGAAAATCGGGCTCCATGCGGCGGATCACGTGGTAGCCAAACGGCGAACGAATGGCGTCTACCTGCCCGACCCCGAGCTTTCGTGCCGCCTTGACGAAGGGGCCGACGTAGCGATGGCGCGTGTTCTTGTCGATCCGGTAGATGCCGGCGCCCTCGTCGTCGCTGTGTTGCCACGCCAGCTGCATGAACGACCGACCCCGCTGTCGAGCTTTGTGGGCGATTTCGATGGCCAGCACGCGGCTGGCCGACTCGTCGCGATCGGGACCGTTTGTGGGCAAGGAGCCGCGCCACCCCAGCAGCACGTGGGCGACCAGCACATCGGTCGCCGGTTTGGCGAGTCGCACCGGGCATCGCGCACGGTCTTCGTCTGCCAGCGGACACGGACCGCGCAAGATTGAGTCACCGTCCGGTTCGGATTTGGAAGGTTTGTGTGCGGGCGCCGGCGGGGGCGGTGGCGGCGGGGCAACGACGGTTCGGGAGCGACGTAGCCTTTGCAGTGGCGTCATCGGCGGTGGCGGATCTTCCTCGCAGGCGCTGAGCAGCGGCGCGGCAAGCAGGACAATGGCCAACGTTATCGACAACTTGTGGTGCATTTGGAGTCCGCGCCAAGGGCTGGCAGGGTCCACCGTCGTGGCGGCAAAGTCCACCCGGTTTCAGGCCCCCGATAAAGGCATCTGGCCATTGACAACGATCGGGGTGGCTCCTAAGTTCCTCGCGCCTCATTGGATTCGACCTCATCGCGATGTGCTTTGCCGGATCCACCGATCCTCACAAAGCGCATCGCAGATAGGTCATCCACGAGGCGATGTGACCTTCTTGGGGGTGTTCATGACCCCCGCTCCTGTCTTCGCCGGTGCAATGTCGCCACGTCCGCGGCTGCCCGGCCCTCCTTCCTGAGCGCAACAATCCTTCGGGTGACCAGACGCCCGACCTGCGCCCCGCGGAAACCACTCCGCCTTCGAGACCGCAATGAACCTCAACGATCTCAAACACATGAAAATGTCGGACCTGATGGACCTCGGCGCCGAACTCGGCCTCGAAGAAATCGGTTCGCTGCATCGCCAGGACCTCATCTTCGCCCTTCTGCAGGCGCAGACTGACCGCGAAGGCGCCATCTTCAGTGAAGGTGTGCTCCAGGTCCTGCCCGACGGTTACGGCTTTCTCCGGTCGCCGGATTACAACTACTTCCCGGGCAGCGACGACATCTACGTGTCTCCATCGCAGATTCGCCGCTTCGGACTGCGCAACGGCGACACGGTCGCTGGCGAGATCCGGCCGCCCAAGGAAGGCGAGCGCTACTTCGCGCTGCTCAAGGTCGACCAGATCAACTTTGAGGAGCCCGACCGCGCGCGACACAAGATCCTCTTTGACAACCTCACGCCGCTGTACCCCGAAGAGCGCCTCGTGCTCGAGTACGACGCGCGCTCCTACACGACACGCGTCGTCGACCTGCTCTGCCCCCAGGGCAAGGGACAGCGCACATTGATCGTCGCCCCGCCGCGAACCGGTAAGACGGTTCTGCTGCAGGAGATCGCGCACGCGGTCGCATCCAACCACAAAGAGGTCTACCTCATCGTGCTGCTCATCGACGAGCGCCCCGAAGAGGTCACGGACATGCAGCGCACCGTGCGCGGCGAAGTCATCAGCTCCACGTTCGACGAGCCGGCCAGCCGTCACGTGCAGGTGGCCGAGATGGTCATCGAGAAGGCCAAGCGCCTCGTCGAGCACGGCCGCGACGTGGTGATCCTGCTCGACTCGATCACCCGCCTCGCCCGCGCCTACAACACGGTCGTTCCGCCCAGCGGCAAGATCCTGTCCGGTGGTGTCGACTCCAACGCGCTGCACAAGCCCAAGCGCTTCTTCGGCGCCGCGCGCAACATCGAAGAGGGCGGCTCGCTGACGATCATCGGCACCGCGCTGATCGACACCGGCTCGCGCATGGACGAAGTCATCTTCGAAGAGTTCAAGGGCACCGGTAACTGCGAGATTCACCTCGACCGCAAGCTCATGGAAAAGCGCATCTTCCCCTGCCTCGACATCAACAAGTCCGGCACCCGTAAGGAAGACCTGCTGATGGACGAGCGCACGCTCAACCGCGTCTTCCTGCTGCGCCAGCTGCTTCATCCGCTCAACGTCGTCGACTCCATGGAGTTCTTGCTCGACAAGATCCGCAAATACGAGACGAACGACCAGTTCCTCGGCGACATGAACCAGTAGCGACCCGCCAGGGTTCACAGAGGCCGCGGCAGCCGGAATGGGTCGCTGCGTTGTCGCATGGGAGCGGTTATGTCCAACGTCCTTATCACCGGCGGCGCCGGATTCATCGGCTCGAATATCGCCCACGCGTTGATCGCGCGCGGCGACTCGGTGCGCATTCTCGACGACCTCTCAAGCGGCCGACGCGTCAACCTCGTGGGCATCGAAGATGACGTCGAGCTGATCGTCGAGGACATGCGCAACACAGAAGCGGTCAACGCGGCGATGCGTGGTATCGATTATGTGTTCCACCAGGCCGCCATGCCGTCGGTCATTCGGTCGGTCGAGGAACCGGCGCTCAGCCATGACGTCAACGTCAACGGCATGATGAACGTGCTCGAAGCTGCGCGCGCAAACGGCGTCAAACGCCTCGTCTACGCAGCGTCGTCCAGCGCTTATGGCGAGACGCCGGTGCTGCCCAAGGTCGAGAACATGGCGCCGCAGCCGCTGTCACCGTATGGCGTCGCCAAGCTGGTGGGCGAGTACTACTGCAAGGCGTACCACTACGTGTACGGGCTTGAGTGCGTGGCGCTGCGCTATTTCAACGTCTTCGGACCGCGCCAGGCCCCCGATAGCGCCTATGCGGCCGTCATCCCGAAGTTCATCACGATGATGGACCGCGGTGAGTCCCCAACGGTCAACGGCGACGGTCAGCACACGCGCGACTTCTGCTTTATCGAAAACGTCGTGCAGGCCAATCTGCTGGCGCTCGAGGCGGAGGCCGCGCCCGGCAACGTCTACAACGTCGCTTGCGGCGAACGGACATCGTTGCTTGACCTGATCGACGCGATCAACGAAGGCCTCGGAACGAGCATCGCAGCCGTGCACGGACCCCCGCGTGCCGGTGATATCCGCGACAGCCTCGCCGACATCACCGCCGCTCGAATCGATCTCGGCTACACATCGCCGGTGTCGTTCCGCGACGGGCTCAAGCGAACGATCGCGTGGTACCGGGAAAACCCGAACGGCTAGTCCGCGTCGCCACCTGTCACTCCACCAAAGACGCTTCTATTCGCCGCGCTTGATGGCGCGCGGATTGGCTCGCAGTGCGCTGTCTTCAGCCGTGTTGCCGCGGCCTGAAGGCGCTTTCTCGCTTGCAGGCTTGCCGCCTTCTTCAGCCGCTCCGGCGTCGACCTCGGGCTCGGTGTGGCCCGGGTTTGGATCGTCACCGCCGTCGGCCGCCTTGTTGCCCTTTTCCTCGATCGGCAGCTCAGCGACGATCCCGGCTTCGCTCGGCGCCAGGATCGCGTCGACCAGGCGCGCGGGCGATTGGCTGTCTTCGATCGTCCAGGTCACGGTTGAGCCGTCTTCTTTCGCGGTCAAGACAGCCGTCTTGGTCAGCATCGATTGCAGCGGTGGCCTCTTGTCGCTTTGGCCAGCGGCGCTCGTGTCCTTCTCTTCAAACTTCACCTTCAACTCGGCGGCCGCAGCGCCCAACTCGCGCCACGCCGGCGCCAGGTGATCGGGACTATTCGCCCGAACAGACAGCGATGTTCCCTGGTGCACGAGGTCAGCCAACGCCGCCAACGCGCCGCGCAGCTCGTCGAATTCGGGGCTGCGAGGTTTGGCCTCTTTGCGGTTGTCCGCGGCCCATACCGACAGGCGATTGCGGAGTCCGGACGCGGAATCCGGGCCGCGACAGGTGTAGGTCATCGTGAGCTTGTCGACCTTCGGGCTCACCGTCGCGGTCACAAGGTCCACTTCGCCCGCCAACGCGCCGGACGGCAGCCATCCTTTGACCCCCAACTTATCCGCGCTCAGGGAGAACAGCGGTGCGGTCGCACGTAGCGCCATCATGCGCATCGACAGCCGCTCATCACTGCCGATCGCTGCTTTGCGGCCTGCTCGAACAGAGGCCAACCGGCCAACTGCCGCGTCCGCTCCGATCCACAACGTCTTGTCGTCAGGTGCCGCGACCCGCCAGAGCGCGTCCGCCCCCTCCAACCGCACGACGAACGACCGTCCGCCAGCGTAGTCGACCTCGCTCACCATGTGCGCACGGCCCTTCTTGCGAACCTGCGCAAGCGCCCCATCTCGCTTCATGACGACCGCTGCGCCATCGGAGAATCGCGCCAGCCAGAGCGTCGCCGTCTTGTCCGGACGCCCACCGAGCGCGACGGCAGCCGCCATCGGACCAAGCGCATGTTTTCCGCGATCATCGGCAAGTTGCAGCGCCCTACCGAGTGAGCCCATCCGCACCCCCACGACCTGCAAGGCGTCCACCGGGATATCGTCGATGGGGCGCCGCTCCGCCATATCGTGCAGACGCACGCCGCCAACGAGAGCGCTCGCAGTGAGCAGCATGACAAGCACAGATGCAGCCCGCCAGGACAGCCGACTGCCCGAATTGGCGTCTTGCTCGACGATCCAGGCGACCCCGACCCCGACGCCGTAGAGCACAACGAGAGGACCGCTCATCAAGAGCTGGTTGATGGGATCCGGTGTCGGGGTGAGCAGCGCGCCAATGATGAACGCGATCACCACCCAATAGCGATAAAAGGCCAGCAATCCCTTGGCGTTGACCAGTCCCATCACGGCCAGGAAGTACATGAAGATCGGCAGCTCGAAGACAAGTCCAAAGGCCAAGAGCAGCCAGAGCGAATAGCTGACGACGTTCTTGAGGGTCGGTTCAAGCTCGACGCCGTTTCCCTGGATCGTCATCGCGATCAGGAAGTCGGTCATAAACGGCAAGACGACGAGGTAGCAGAACGCTGCCCCGGCCACGAAGAAGATGACGGACGCCGAGACGACAGGCAGGACGAAGCGGCGCTCTTCCTTGAGCAAGCCCGGCGCGATAAACGCCCAAACTTGGTACCAGACCCACGGACTGGCGATGAAAAGGCCGCCGATGAGCGCGATTTTCACGTAGACCGCGATGCTCTCGGTGATTTCGATTGCGCGGACCGTAAACAGCGCGTTGTCGGCCATGGCCGAGCGAACCGGCGAGCTGATGAACTCGTACAGCTCGACGTGGTAGCCCCACGCGATGAAGAACCCGATCGTCACGCCGATTGCCGCGTTGAGCATCCGGCCACGCAGCTCCACGAGGTGGCCGCGGAACGGCATCGCGCCACTGTCGGGCGGCATCGATGCGTTGGGCGTCGGGGCGTCCGTGGTCAAGGCGTTTCGTCCGGGTTGGCGGGCGGTGGAGAGCGCATCGGAGGCATGGAGCGCGGCAGTGTCCCCGCGGGTCCAGGTGGTGGTTCGGTCGGGATCGGTCCGGCTTTCGACGACGCGCTGGGCGGCGGCAGCGATGTCGGCGGTGCGCTTGGCGGCGGTCCCGCAACCGGCGGCGCCACTATCGGCGGCGCCACTATTGGCGCGGTCATGGCGGGCTCATCCGACGCAAACGCGGGAATCTGCGGGTCGGTATCGTTGTCATCGCCGAGGGCTCCTGGGTCCCATTCGTCCGATCCGGCTGTCTCCGGCGAAACCGGGATGTCCGGCGGCCCAGGCGTGACTTCGCGAGCGAGACTGCTGTGATGCGCCGCCACGGCAGCGTCGACGGCGGCGACGGCAGCGCTCGCTTCCGCAGCAGGTACGGGCTCGTCGGGCGGAGCTGCTGCGACTGTGGATGCTTGTTGGGGCGCCGCGATGTCCTCGGGCTCGGCCGAATCGTCCCAATCGTCGGGATCCCAGTCGTCGGGATCGTCGTCAAATGTGAAACCGGGGTCCGGATGGCGGTTGGCGTCGCGCTCAGACGGTTGTGCGACCGGTTGCGCGGCCGCCGCGATTTCCTCGACCGGGTCTGCGGCGTCTCCTGCGGTGTCGTCGTTTGTGTCGTGCGCGCCCTCCACACTGTTGCCGGCGTGCAGCTCAGGGCTGGCGTCGTCGCCCTCAACCGCGTCGTCTTCGCTGTAGTCGATGCCGGGATCGTCGGTCGCCGCGGTCGGATCGCCGAGCTCCCAGTCCATGGGCGGCAACGGGTCCTCTTCGGGCTCGGGGGGCGGGCGCTCGCGTGGCTGCTCGTTGATCGCGTCGGCGAGGTCCGCTTCACGAATCAGGTCGTCGACCGTCTCTTTCAACTCGGCCTGGGCGAGATTTGCCGCCCGGCGCAGGTCGCGCAGTGCAGCACCGATCGTCTTGGCGACCTTGGGCAGCTTGTCCGGGCCGACAAAAATCAGCCCCACCACCAAAATCACAACCAGCTCTGGCGCTCCGATGCCAAACATCCAACGTCCAGTCTAGCCTGTTTGACCCGCGCGTCGCGTCCGCGCAGCCCGATCAGCGTTTGAAACCCAATTTCTTCTTCACCACGATGCCAACAACCCGTTCGTTGCCGGTGGCGAGGTCCACTTCGTCCGCCAAGCGCGGTGTGTTTGCAATCACCTCGTCGATCGCCGGCGTGAGCTGTTGTCTCGCGCCGTAGAGCAGCGAAACCGCGGCGAGTCGCTGCGAATGTCCGGCCCAGTGTTGCTGCAGCGCCATCTTCTCGGTCAGGGCTGCGACCGCGTCCGTCCACGGTATCGCGAAGCTTCTGTCGGCCAGGTGCGCCCCCCGATCGACAGCGTCGCGTCCGCGCGCGTCCAGGAACAGACCGGCGACTCGGCTGCGACCAAGCTGCTTGAGCCGTTCGATCGCTTTCGTTGCCCACGGAGAGGCTCCGGTCGCACCGGTCGTCACATCCACGTCGCGAGGCGGCAGGCCGTTGACCAGCGCCCGAACAACGATCACGCCATCGAACTTGAGCTCACGGTAAGCCTTCGCGACCGCCCAGGCGGGTTTGGTAAAGCGATGCAAACCGTCGAGATGGATGATCGCGTCAAACGACGATGGTCCGAAAGTCGCGTCGCCGTACGGCTTGTTGACGATGCTGACCTTTGTGCCGTGGGCCTTGTCGATCTGGCTGTGAAACTGGCGGATATGCGCTTTTCCGACGTCAGCGACCGTGACCATGTGGCCATTGGCGGCGAGTCGATTGGCTGTCGACGCGTGCACGACACCAGCTAGCAGAACGCGCCTGGCATCCAGGTGGTCGAGCTGCGCGTCGAGTGCGGGGAGGGTTAGCCGACCTCGGTCCGGATCGCCCGAGTGAGCCGGATCGGGTACCGCGGCGTTGACCGCAATACCTTCGATCTCGCGGCGCAGTCGGACCATGTGGTGGGTGGGGCGGCCAAGAGCGCGGTGAAAGCGCTACGGCTCAGCCCATCTTGCGGCGGCGAGCCTCTTCCTTGGCGGCGGCGATCTGACGCGCCATGCGCATCATCTTCTTCCTGCGGCTCTCTTTGCGGCGCATCTTCGGGGTTTTGCTGCCCTTGCCCATGATCTTCTCCAATCTGCTGCTTGCCCGATGTGCGGGCTTTGGCTGGGGGCGCGGAATCTACGAGCCTTGGGCCTCTCGTGCAACTGTTTCCGCTCGGTTGTGGGCGATTGTTGGGATGGAGGTCGCTCGGACGTTGTCGCCGGCCTGCTCCGATTCTCTCCAAGCGGGCTGACTTTGCTACACAGGAAGCTTGTCGATGCGAATCGTGAGCGACCCGTCGGTGGCCATCGCCCGCGCCACCGCCAGCTTTCCGTCGTGCAACTTGCACAGCGCCGCCGCACCGTCGTCGAGCGCCTCGATCGCGAGGATTCGCTTGGCGCCCTCGATCGGCCGTGGTTTGTCGGCGCGCAGCGTGCTCGCATCGACACCGAGCAACAGCGCGTCCTGGCTGTCGGAGTCGTGGCGGGGCAGCGCTGCATACCAGAGCCGACCATTGACCGGATCGAAGGTCCAGCTGTGATCGATAACCAGCTTCTCCACCGGCGCGAATCGGCGTCTCAGGTCGCTGGACGCGTATACGGGTCGATCACCACGCATCACGAGCAACGACGGCTGCTGCACGACCTTACCAGCCTCGAACAGGTCGAACGTCGTGTAGCTGGCAAAGATGCGATCCTGATCGGGCCACGCGATTGCCTTTTTTGGCGTCGCGATGGGCTCGGCCAGGTCATCTTGGGTCCAGGTGTGCGCTTGCTTGCCGTCGTCTTCGTAGCGCGCCATGGCCCAACTGCGCCCGAATCGCTGCGTGGCGTCCGTGGTGGCGAGCGTTGCGGCGCCGTGCCGAACCGCGCAGATTCCCGCCAACCCCGGTTTGGGCCGCTCGCTGGCGACCGGTTCCAGCCCGTCGACTTCGACATGCACGAAACGTCCGCCCGACTTGCCGCCCGATCCCGCCGACAACAGCGCGATGGTCTCCGAGGAGGCCTCGATCGCGATATCCGCAAGCGTTTCGCCGCGCAGCAGCTCGCTGACCTCGCGGGCCTCGACGACGGTCGGCCGCCCGCCGGCGGTCTGTTCGATAACGACGACGCGCCCGGCGGAAAACCCGATGAGCCGAAGCATGTCGGCGCACGCGCCAATGCTCGCGGCCGGGGTGGCGTCGATCGCGAACGCTTCAGGCAGCTGAAACGGCGATAGACCGCGTGTTTGCAGGTTCACGGTCAGCCACAAACGGTCGGTCACGATGGCCATACGCTCGCCGCTGACGCCAACCGCCACCGGGCCATCGCCGACAGACAAGCCAAACGGAGCTACCGGAGCCGCCACCAGCGCGCCGCCGGCCGTGTCCTGCCACTCGTTACGGAATGCGCTCACGACGTCGTCGTCGAGCTCCACCTCTTCGAGTCGATCCAGCGCCCGCTTGGCAGCAAAGAGACGGCCGCGATCGAGGTCGGATCGGACCTGGGTGCGCAGCTTGAGGCGGCGCTGGACCGCGGCCTGCGCGTGGGCGACTTCGCGGTGAAGATCGCGGATCGCCGGGCTCTTGGTGCCACCGTCTCGCAGATAAGCCTCGAGCTGCTGCTGCGCGGACTGCACGTCACCTTCTGCCAGCGCGTCGGCGACCGACTCCAAACAAGCGTTCTCGGCCTCGCTCGCCGCAGCTTTGCGCCGCTTGTCGAGCCATTTCTCCGCGGCGCCAACTGCGTCGACCGCCAGCCACGCTTCACCCAACTGTTCAAGCGTTTTTTGCACACCGGCTTCGTCGCCCGCCCCCGAACCGGCTTGGAGCGAATGGGCGAGCACGAGTTTTTTTGCCGCGTCCTGCTCAAGCAGACCGTGGCGATGGGCCGAGCAAGCGAGTTGCCAGTCCCGGTCGAACGGCTCGGGCACCTGGGCGCCTTCTTGCCGTGCAGCGAGACCGGCGAGCAAAGCGAACGCCTCAGCAGTCCCAGGTGCGGTTTCAGCGAGCTTGGCGACCAGTCCGAGCACGGCCCGGGAGTCGATCATGGCCTCGACGTCGGCGACACGATCCGGCGCGCCATCCCCCATTTTCGCGAGCCGTCGGGCGATGGCGAGGGCGTCGTCGAGCTCGTCCGCCAGGATCGCGGCCTGCAAGCTGGCGTTCGATTGGGCGATGTCCGCATCGTGACGAGCCCGATTGAGCCGCGCCGCGAGGGACTTGAACGCACCAACATCGCTCAACTGCGCCGCCTGCCGGGCCAGCTCTCTGCCCGCCTCTTCAAGATCACCGCGGTCCAAGGCTGCGATGGCGTCGGCGAGCGCGGCGTTGGCATCGGCCTCGGTCTTGTCCCGCAGCTCCGCCAGCAACTCGGCCGCTGGGCTCGACTTGTGCAGCCGCCGGGCGTGCTTTTCGAGCAGGTTCCGAGCGCCGGTCGGGTCGCCGGCATCGAGCCGCTTGCGTGCCACGCGGCTGAGGCTGTCGGGGGCTCCGAAGTTCTCGGCCAACACGCGATCGAGGTCTCCGGCGCGCGGATGCCCGATCTGGGCGGCGGCGGCGGCAACGTGGGCAGCGAGCGGAGGTAGATCCGGAGGCGTGGCCCCAGCCGTCGGATCGAAGCCCGGGTCATCGAGCCATGCAGCGACCTCTTCGAATTGGCCGTACCGTTCAACGAGAAACGCTGCGTATTGCTCCGCCCGGCTAACGACATCGCTGCCATCGGAGCGTCGAACCGCCTCGCGATACAGGTTTCGGGCCGCTTCGTAGTCGAATTCGGCCTCGGCGTCCTCGCCTGCACGCCACAACCGACCGCTGTCGGCGGATTGCAGGTCGCCGGGGAGTGCTTCTTGCACGCGCATCAAAGACGGCGGGGTAAACGATCGCCTATGCGATCGACTGCGTCGCTTCGCCATGACGGAGTCTCGCTGGGTTTGTTTGTGCTGAGTTCTACTTGGCCACGCACTGACCGGCTTTGCAGACCGCGCCCGTGCCACAGCTGTTGCCGTCTTTGACCGAGGTGTGGGTGCAGCCAGACTTGGCCGTGCACGCGTCGACCGTGCAGAGGTTGCCATCGTTGCAGTCGGCCTTGAGCGGCGTCTCGCGGACCTCGTACCAGTGGTTTGCGTTTGCGGCCCGGGTGGTTCCGAATGCGCGCCATTGGCCCTGCCGCCAGACGACCGAGTTGAACGACTCGCCGCCCTTGCTGTTCAAGCCCCACGCCTTGGCGAGCTTGCCGTCTGCGCCGATCGACCACACGGCGCCGTCCTGGTGCACGCTCTTGGCCGACGATGCGCCGGTACGACCGACAGCGAGCACGCCGTTGTCCGGACGCACCATCAGTTTGCGGACCAGCGCCGAGTTGACGCCCTTGTAGCCAGCCGCCTTGGGCTTGATCGGCTCGAGCACCAGCTGCGCGGCCATGATCGGCGTGAACGTGGCCTTGCTCGGCGCCATCCAGACCACCCAGCCCTTGTAGTCGGGGGGCGTGCCACCGGCTTGGCCGACATCCGCTCCACCACCGGCCACGATCCCGCCGTCCTTGTCGCGGGTCACGGTCCACAGCGTTGTCTGGAACTTCGCGAGCGGCAGCGGGGCCTCCCACAGCTTCTTGTACTTGCCATCCCACGCGACGAGCACGCCGACGCCCTTGCCGGACGAGTCACGATTGACACCTGCGGCGACAAATCCGCCACCGCTCGTCTGCACGACGTCGTGGAACGCGTCATTGCCGACGCCGCCCCATTTCACCTGCGCGGCGACCTTCAGCGTGCCGTCAAAGACCGCTGCATATGCGTCGACACCGTCCTTGATCGCGTCAGCGGACGCCCAGCCGACAGTCGCGTACAGCTTTCCTTCGATTCCGGTCATCCGCATGACGCCCGACTTCGTGGACTTGCCGTCGTGCACCATGGACCAGCCGTTCGCCATTCCGGTGCCGCCCGCGATGCGCCCCAGCCAAACGCCCGTATCCTTGGCCTGATCTGCGTTTGTGATCGTCGTCGCCGCGGCCATCTGGCACCAGCCGACGGTCACCACCTCGTCCATTCCGGTCTGCGTCATCGCCGACGACAGGTGGCAAGCAGCTGCGCCCTTTGCGATGTAGTCGCGGTTCCAAAGGGGAATACCAGTCGGCCCGACCATGCTGGCGTGTGCCACCAGCGCAGTGCCGTCCTTGGGCATCCGGCTGCCGACGAGCAAGCGTTCACCGGTGCTCGGAATCCACGCAAGGTCACCGCCTGTCCCGTTGTCGTTCCAAACAGTAGATGTGACCGCCTGACTTGGCGCCGCCGCGCAGCTGCCCTTGGCGTCGCACGTGTGACCCATGGTGCAGAGGTCGCCGTCTTCGCATTCGATGCCGGTCAGCGTCGTGTACGAGCAGCCCTTGTCCTTGACGCACATGCCGAGCGTGCAGCTGTTGCCGTCGTCGCAGGTCTTCGCGACGCCGATCGTGCATCCCAGGGGCTGGCACTTGGTGTCTTTGCAGATGTCGTCGCCGCCGCACTGGCTCTTGTTGGTGCACTCGACGCACTTGCTTCCGACCGCCTTGCACTGCAGCAGGCGGTAGCTGTTCCACGACCCCTGGAAGCCCGCGATGCGCAGCATGTACGAGCCGTCGGCCGGCGCCGTGAACGAGATCTGCTCAGGCGACGCCTTGGTCGCGCTCTGCCACAGCGGTTTGCTGTACTTGCCCTTGGCGTACAGGCGCATATCGAGGTCGCCGTCGGTGTGCTTGAACTCCATGGTCAACGTGACGGTTTCGCCTTTCTTCGCGGAGATCTCGAACCAATCGCGCTCGTTTGGACACAGCGTGAGGTTGTCGAGCCGTCGCCCGTCGAATTTCGTCGCGTAGCTGGGCGAGTTGTTGGGTTCCTTGGCGTCGGGCGCGCACGATTCGACGACGTTGAGCTCCTCGATGTCGATATTGTTGAGCTCCTGGCTCTCCTTGATGGCATTACGGCTGTCGACCTTCACGATGATGTTGGCTTTGCCGACCTTTGCGCCGATCGGGATGATCACCTTGTCGGTGTAGTTCTTGGCGGTCTTGCCGGCGAGCCCCCCGATCGGCCGCTCGTGCAGCAGCAGGTCGGACTTGTCGAGCTTGGCGTCGTAGCTGAAGTAGTAGCCCAGGTGGAACGCGGGCGCCGCCGTCTTGCACTCGTTGGACACCTTGCTGTCGATGGCCACCGTCTCATCGCCGGTCGCCTTGGTCGGGTAGACGCTCTTGATCTCGGGGATGATGTCGATGCCTTTGCCGCCGTCGACCTTGAGCTTGTACTCGAAGTTGCTCGGCTTGCCGGCTCCCTGCGCATACACAGCCTGCATGTAGTACTTGCCGACCTTGGGCGCCTTGAACGCGATTTCGCCGCTGCTCGTCAGGCTCTTGATCGGCTTGAGCTTGGGGTTGTCGTAGATGTTGAACACGAACGAGCCGCCCTTTTGCGTGAAGATGAACTTGATCTCCTCGTCCTTTTGCATGTCGAGGAAGAACCAGTCTTCGTCGCCGAGGCACAGCGTCAGGTTCGCGAGCCCGCAGCCGACCTCCTTGGCCGCACCGAAGCTGTTGTTGCTCTCGTAGACGTCGGGCTTGCAGACATCGGACGGATCAGGCTCGGCGACGGTGACCTTGATGCCGTAGTCGCGCGGCTCGGGTTGGCCGCCGAATTCGGGCAAGACATACGTGTGCAGGTAGTACTTTCCGCCGACCTGCAGGTACGGAATCTTGGCGACGCTGTTGAACGGGTTGGCCGCGCCTGCGATGACGCCCTTGCCGGTTGAGTCGACCACCTGGACGCCGACGATTCCCTTGGGCGGTTCGTGCTTCCAAATCAACTCGATGGTCAGCGCCTTGCCCTGCGGCATATCCATCACGAACCAGTCTTCGAGTCCCGGGCACACGTTGAGCTTCTTGAGCTCCTGGGTCTTGGGCGCGAGCACCGCGGCGTCTTCGACTGTGTGGTTGCCCGAGAAGCTGTCGGACGCGCACTTGATCTTGCCGCTGAGCACGATCGAGTTGCTCGTCGCCACGTTGTTCTTCTCGTCCTTTTCGTTGATGACCGCGCCCGAATCGAGCTGCGCGATGAGGTAGTACTTGCCGCCCTTGACCGTGTCCGGCAGCAGCAGGTTCTTGTTGAGCGTCAGGCCCGCAGCGCCGCCGAGGCCCTTGGTGAAGGTGTGCTTGACGATCTTCAGGTCCTTGGCGTCCGGCTTGGGATCGGTCGAAAGCAGGTAATGAACGTCGAACTTGGGCGCCGGGTTGTTGCCGAGGTTGGTCATCTTCAGCTTGGTCTTGAGCAGCGCGCCCGGGAACGTGACGGTCGGACCAGCGGTCAGCGACGCGGCGAAGAGGTCGATTCCCGACGGCGGCGGCTCGACCTTGACGTCCAGCTCGTAGTGGCCCTTGACCGAGCTGGTGTGCGGGTAGATGCGCAGCAAGTACTTGCCGCCCTCCGCCACGGTGAGCGCGGTGGCTTTCTTGAAGTTTCCGAGGCCCTTGACCGACGACAGCACCTTGCCCGACGGCGCCACGATGTCGATGTCGAGGTCGGACGGCACCGGTGAGGTCCACTGGATCGCGTTTGCCTGCATGGTCACGAACATCGAGTAGCCCTTGTTGACGTCGACCGTGAACCAATCCTCGTCGCCGCAGCACGCGAGGCCCTTGGTCAGCCCGGTCTTGAGCGCCGCGGCTGTCTTCTTCGTGTTGTTGTTGGTCTTGGCGTCCTTGTCGTACTTGTCCTCGTAGCAGCCGCCCTCGGTGCCGCTGACGTCGAGCTTCTTGGCCGCGATGCAGGTGTTGTTTGTCTCGCTGTCTTCGCCGGTGATCGAGTTTTCGGCGTCCAGGTAGAGCCCGACATACCAACCGTTGATCTTGTGATCGAGGCCCTTGGGCAGCACCACCTTGTTGACGCGGTACTCGACTCCGAGGCTGCCGATGCCCGGATCGATGACCTTGCTGATCACGAAGTCTTCGCCCGACTTCACGGACGCGGTGCTGATCTTGTTGTCCTTGGAGGCCACCACGTAGGTCGTGAACGCGCCGGTGCCGCTGGTGCCACCGTTGATGGTCTTGTAGCCGATCTTCAGGTCGCCGCCGCCCGTGAGCTTGCCGGGGTGGAAGCCGACCGATTTGCAGATGAGATCGACGCTCTTGACCGACGTGATCTTGAGCTTCGGGCCACCCTTGCCCGGAAACTTCTTGATGTTGTCGCCTTCGTCGAGCTCGTCGACCTTCGAGTCGGGATCGATCAGCAGGTAGACGTTGTAGCCGTCCGATTGGATTGGCGTGCTCTTGTTGATGTTGACGATCTGCAGGCCCTTGAACTCCTGGCCCACCGCGAGCGGCTTGATCTTGAACGATGTCTTGTTGATGGCGCAGGCGGCACCCTTCTTGCTGAGCGCGCCCTTGCAGAAATAGACCGTCGCGTCGAACTCGGGCGTCTGCTTCGTGCCGTCGTTCTTGACGTGGTAGGCGATCGAAACGCTGCCCTCGAGGTAGGTGCCCTTCGGCTTGACGTCCATCGACAGCAGGTTGAGGTTGACGCCTTGCTGAATGACCTTCTTGACCTCGAGTTGGCCCGTCGATAGCGCGACGTTGTTGTCTTCTTTGACCTCCGCGAGCGCGTCTTCCACGTCGATTTTCGCGATCAGCCAGTACTTGCCATCGGGGATCTCGGGCACCGGGAATGTGCGCTGAATCGGCAGGCTGCTGCCCGGTTTGAGGGTCGTGAATGTCGCCGTCGCTTTGTCTGTGATCAGCAGGTCGGTCTTGGTGATGTCGACCTTGCTCGGCTCCAACTTCGGGTCATGGTTGATGATCTTGTCCTTGGACAGGTAGACGGCCATCTTGAAGTGTTTGGCTTCACCGGGGCCCTTGTTGCTGACCTTGAGCTTGAAGGACGCCTGATCTCCCGGTGTGAATGTCGCGCTGGTGTCCACGTCCGGTGACGAGATCGTCAGGTCGCTCTTGAGGTACACGGCGTTGTCCACCTCGATCAGGCTGCCCGCGTAAAATGCGTTGTTGATCTTGTTGAGCTCGCCGACCTTGTCCTCGTGGTCGACCTTGACGATGAGGAAGTAGTTGCCATCGGCGACGTCCTTTCCGTCGACCGTCTTGCCGAGCTTGAACGACAGCGGGTTGTCGGCGCTCCACTTCTTGAGGACCACCGGCTCGGTCAGGCCGCTCGCGATCTTGTCGTGCTTGATTTCGTGGATCAGGAAGTCCTTGGCGTCCACTTTGTCGTCGACACTCAAGAACACCCCGGTCTTGAACGCGTGCTCGACCTCCTGCCCCTCGTTGGTGACGAGGAAGCTGACCTTGATCGTGTCGCCGGTCGCGATCAGCTCCTGGCTGTGCAGCTTGACGTCCGAAACCGACAGCGCGGACGGCTGAATCGCCTCGATCTTCTGCTCCGCCTCACCCGAAACCTTGGTGTTCTTCTTCCATTTGACCGTCAGCTTGGGCGTGAAGATGCCCTTGTAGGTGTACTCGTGGCAGATCTTGGCGATCGCCTTGGGGTCGACGTTGGTCTTGTCGGTGCCGTCGAACCACTCGAGCTCGATGAAGTACGCCGAGCCTTCGGTCTTTTTGTCGATGCCGAGCTTGGCGGCGCAGCAGACGTTGAGCGGGACATTGCCGGACGTGGGCTCGCACTTGAGCCATGGTTCGGGTTTGGTCGGCAGATCGAACGCCTTGCTGGTGTCGTCGTCGACGGCGCCGGCGTCGACGCCCGTGTCTGCAGAGTCGTCCTTCGTTTCGAAGGTGCAGGCGCTGAGGGCAGCGACGAGGGTGGCGGCCAGCAGTCGCAAAAGGACAGCGGCGCGCGGGTCCGGGCGGTGCATGAATGGACCTCGATAAATCGGTGGCCTCTTTGGTGGAGAAACCGCAGAGGCTGGGGGCCGCGGTTCGAACCAGGGGGTCGATCGCGGCTTGAAACCGACGCAGCAGCGTGTGGCTGGGGTCGGCGCGAGCATCGCAGTATAGTGGTTCGCGGGGTGCCGATTCAACCTTGTGCGCACACCTTGATGCGCCGCGGCAGGCGACTTTTCGTCGGCAATTTTCGGTAGTATTTTCCTGATGTTCCTTGCGTGCGTCTGCAGCGCGTCCACCCGGAGAGGCCCGATGGCCAAGCGCCAGGCAAGTCGATCCGAGCCGCAGGGGAGCGCTGGCCACGTCCCCCAAGCTGTTCGTCTGCCCGATGACGCTGCCGCCGCTGCCGCGGTCGATGTGGTGATGCAGCTGCGTCACGCGGGCCACACCGCATACCTGGTCGGCGGCTGTGTGCGCGACCTGGTGCTCGGCCTGCCGCCCAAGGATTACGACGTGGCGACATCGGCGCGTCCTGACCAAGTGCGTCGCGTCTTCGGCAAAGTGATCGAGGTCGGCGCGCAATTCGGCGTGCTCCGCGTGCCGCGCTTCGTCGGTGAAGAACGATTCGAGCTCGAAGTCGCGACATTTCGCGTCGAGACCGGTTACGTCGACGGCCGGCGGCCGGGCGAGGTCCGTTTTTCCGACGCGCGCGAAGACGTCCTGCGGCGCGACTTCACCCTCAACGGCCTGCTGCTCGAGCCGTCTGCCCACCCCGGAGAGTCCGCCCAGGTCATCGATTGGGTCGGCGGCATCGACGATCTCCGCGAAGGGCTGTTGCGCGCGATCGGGGAGCCGCTTGAACGATTTGAAGAAGATCACCTCCGCGTGATGCGCCTCGTGCGTTTCGCCGCGCGTTTCGATCTCGACGTCGATACCGAGACCATGGCCGCCGCATGGAAAGTGGCTGGCAAGCTGCGTCGCATCTCGCGCGAGCGGATTCGCGATGAGCTCGTTCAGATGCTGCTTGACCCCAACGCCCCGGCTGCAATCGCCTTGCTGGGACGGCTGCGGATCGAGCGGCTGCTGTGGAAAGGCCTGGTGGGCTCGAACAAACCCGCCGCTATCGCGCGTCGCTTCAAGAGCGCGCAACAGCTCATTGCGGACACACCGACAAGCACCGGTGACTACCCGATGCTCGGATCGATCGACACAGCGCTCGCGCTGGTGCTGTTCTTCGGCCCGCCCACAGAGCTTTCACCCCGAGACTACGCCCGCGCCATCGGTGATGATCTGCGCCTGCCCAAGCCAGTGGCACGCGACATCGGCGCCATCATCGACCTTAGCCAGCGCATCCTCGAAGGGCCCCAAGGCGCCGATCAAATCCGCGTGCTTCGGCAAGAGCTCGGCGACCACGCGCTGGTTGCGGCCGCGGCTTTTCAACCAAAGTCGCCCCACCTTGCCGGACTGCGTGAAACCCGCGCGTCTGCATCGCGCCAACAGTGGGCGCCCATCCCGATCGTGACCGGCGCGACCTTGAAGGCCGCCGGGTATGCGCCGTCGCCTCGTTTTCGCATCGCCATCGCCGCCGCCGAGACAGCTCAGCTCGATGGTTTGGGCGACGAAGAGGTCCGCGCGGCCGCTCTCGCTGCGTTGCAGAGCACCTGAACCCAAGCTGCTCTACAGCTGCGACCCAAGGCTACAGCTGCGACCCAAGGCTACAGCTGCGACAATGTGTCAGGCCGCCGCCGCCCGAGGCTCAGTTTCTCGATCGGGACCGACGATTTCGTTGGGCTCGCGGCCGCAGTGTCCGACGTCGCGCAGGTGGCACATCCAGCCGGCTCGCGTGCACCGCGAATCAGCCACGCAAATGCCACCCCGACGATCATTGCCGTGGCGACTGCGTCAGCGAAAAAACCCAGGTCCGTCATGCTCAGTCGCCCTCATTCGCGTCTGCAACAAGCTGATAATACGCCGTAACCATCGTTTCGCTCAAGAGAAGCCCAGCGCAGTTCCGACCTGGAAGACTCCCGCGGAAAGGAGCCACGCCAGCACGTTGAGATAGACCACCGAAAACGCGGCCCATTTCCAGCTCTGCGTCTCGTGGCGGATCACCGCCACTGTGCTGAGGCATTGCATCGCGATCGCGAAGAAGATCATCAGCGACAAACCGACAAGCGGCGTCATCCCGGAGAGCTTGACCATCGACTTGCCGACCTCAGCGGAAGCCGCGTCGTCGTCATCATCACCGCGACCGTACACCTGGCCCATGACCGGAATCAGCACCTCTCGGGCGGCAAAAGAGCCCACGATGCCAATCCCGATGCGCCAATCGAACCCCATCGGGGCGATGATGGGCTCGACCGCTTTGCCGATGGCACCCGCATAGCTCCGCTCGAGCTGCACGCGCTCGTCCAAGTGGTCGATCCGTGAGATGGCGGCGGCGCGTGTTGGGGAATCCGCCGCCGTCGACGCCTCGGCCTGTGCAACCAGCCGCTGACGTTCGGCCGCGTCGAGCCCGCTTTGCGGAAACGTCATCAGGGCCCAGAGCACAACGGTCAGCGCGACGATCACAGTTCCGGTGTGCGTGATAAAGAGCCACGCGCGTTCCGCGACCCGACGCACGACGTTGATTGGGCGAGGCCATCGATACGGCGGCAGCTCGATGAGCAACGGCTGGCCGGGGCCCGTGAATGTTGTCCGGCGCAGGATCACGGCCGCCAGCAACGCGATGGCGATGCCGAAAAAGTACATCCCGGTGATCAGGATTCCGCCGACCGACAGAAAACCGAGCAACGGCGCCGTTCCGGCGAAGACGGCCGCGGTGACCATCGTGTAGACGGGCAGCCGCGCCGAACACGTCATCAAGGGCGCGATCATGATCGTCGTCATGCGCTCGGCGTACGACGGAATCGTGCGCGCGGCCATGACCCCCGGGACGTTGCATGCGAACGAGCTCAGCAGCGGCACAAACGCGCGTCCAGGCAGCCCGGCGGCGCGCATGACGCGGTCGACAACCACGGCCGCGCGGGCCAGGTAGCCGCTGTCCTCGAGCAGCTCCACGCCCAGGAAAAGCACGCAGATCTGCGGCAAGAAGACCGCTGTGCCGACAATGCCGGCGAGGACTCCGTCGATGAGCACCGCACGGAGCATCGATTCGGGCAGCGCACCTTCGAGCAGCCTCCCCAGCGCACCACCCCAACCGTCGATGAGGTCGATCGCAGGCTCGGACCACGCGAAAACCGCCTGGAAAAGCACCCCGAGGGCCAGCACGAAGAGCGGAATGCCGGCGACCGGGTGCAGGGCGATGTCGTCGATTCGCTCGGTCCAGCTCTTGTCGCGGGATGTACCGACGGTCACGCACGCATCGATGAGCGCATCGATCCGGTCGAATCGCGCCTTCAACGCCGCCCGGGCCATCGCGTCACGGTGTTCGGTCTCGATCTCCGCGGCAACCGCGCGCCACAGCAGCTCTGCCTCCGCGACTTCGGGGTGGTCCGCACCGAGCTCGGCGATTCTATCGTCCAGCCACGGCGACCATTCCGTCGTCTTTACCGCGCCGGCACCAGGCGTCGTCGCCGTCGTTTCGATCGCCGACGCGAGCGCTTCGAAGCCCTCGCCCGAGGGCGCTTCGATGGCCACGATCGGACAGCCAAGTGCCGACGAAAGCGCGCGGTGGTCGACTTGGATGCCTTTGTTCGCCGCATCGGCAACAAGGTTGAGGGCGCCGACGACAGGTCGGCCCAGCTCTGCGATTTGCAGCAGGACCAGCAAGTTTCGGGACAGTTGCGCCGCATCGAGGAGCACAACTACGACGTCGAAAGGCGGTTCTCCGTAGCGGCCGCTCAGCGCGTGGTGGGCAACCGCTTCGTCCGGCGAGCGCGCGTCGATGCTGTAGCAACCCGGCAGGTCGTGAACATGCCACCGCTTCGACGGCCCGGTGTGCCAGCCCATGCGCTTGTCGACGGTCACGCCCGGATAGTTCGCGACCCGTGCCCGCGCACCGGTTAGCCGGTTGAACAGCGTGGTCTTGCCGGTGTTGGGGTTGCCCGCGAGCGCGACACGGATGGCGGTCGTCGCCGCTTCCTGGTTGCCGTCCATCAGCCGGCCAACTCGGCGCTTGTCACCACGAGGACGCCGGCTGCCCAGGCTCGGTCGAGCGCGACAACACCGCCACGGAGCGAAATGAGTACCGGCCCGCCAAGTGGAGCGCGCCGTCGCACCGAAACCGCCGTTCCGGGAACCAGACCCATTTCAGCGAGCCGGTCGTGGGCCGCTCCAGTCCGCACTTCGTGGACCCACAAAGGTACCCCGACCGAGGCAACGGAAAGCGGCAGTGGCGAAGTCGCGGTCATCGTTCAAACCGAGCGGAGGCCGTCCGTGGGCCGATGCAGCGATAGTATCGAAAATGAAAGTCACTTTCAATTGAAACGGTGACGAGCGGAAGCGTGGGGGGGCGCCCTGCGAACGCTGGCTTGCCGGCTGAGCTACTTGGGCGTGGAGGACACTTTGCGACGCCTGCGCACCTTCGGCTTGGCATCCGCGTGGTCAGCTTTCGCAGCGTCGTCGTTCTTGGCGCCGTCTGCTTTCTTTGCGCCGGCTTTCTTCGCGCCGTCTGCTTTCTTCGCGCCGTCAGCTTTCTTCGCGCCGTCTGCTTTCTTGGCGCCGTCTGCTTTCTTCGCGCCGTCAGCTTTCTTGGCGTCGCCATCACCGGCCTTCGCCGGCTTCTTCGCGGCGGCTTTCTTGGCCGCTGCTTTCTTGGCCGGAGCCTTCTTCGCAGGCTTATCGTCCGCAGCGGTGGCCTCGACCGGCGGCTCGGCGGCGTCATCGGACTTGGCGGGCTTGGCAGGCTTGGCAGGCTTGGCAGGCTTGGCAGGCTTGGCAGCTTTCTTGGCGGCGGCCTTCTTGGCGGGCTTGTCGCCGGCAGTCTTCTTGGCGGCGTCGTCGGCTTTGGCCTGTTTGCGGGCCGCGTCGGTTGCCTGCTTGATCAGGAACCGCTCGGGGCTCGGAATCTGCGTGGGCTTGGAGAGCTCCTTGCCCTCAGTCAGCCGGTGCAGCTCATCCTCGATCTTCTCGAGCTGACTCACCGCAACCATGTACGCCTTGTTGTTCTGATCAGCCTTGCGCCGCGAAACACGGAGCTCACGCTCGCGCTGGAACACCTGGTCGTACAACTCCTTGGACTGGTTGCGTAGCTTCTCGAGCTCGCCGCGCTCTTCGGCCGTAAGGCGTTCGGCTTGCATCGCTTCGCGCTCGTTGCGCAGCCGCTCGAACTCGAGCCGTCGCTTCTCCTTGCGCTCTTCGGCTTCGAGGATTCGCAGCTTCTTGCTTTCGTCTCCCGGTTTCTCGTCGCCGACGTCGGCTTTGGGCGGCTCGCGCTTCTTGACGCTGTCCATCTTGACGCCGCGGTCGCTGAGCAACTGCCGCAGGTCCTCGAGCTCGCTTTCGGCTCGACGAGCGCGTTTGTCGGTCTTCTTTTGGTCGGATGTCGCCGCGTCGGCTTCTTTGCCGAGCCGCGCGATCTCCTGCTTCAACTCGCCGATCTTCTTGCGCGCCTCGCTGGCGGACTTCTCGGCGCCGGCGGTCGTATCCCGGACCGTTTCGTATTTGCTGCGCATCTGTTCGGCCCGCTCGGACTGCTTGCGCGCCTCGGAGCGAGCGTCGTCACGATCCGCAGTGGCCTCATTGAGCGCTTCTTGGAGCTTCGCGGCTCGGTTGAAGAAGATGATCGCCGCGACCGCACACAACACGGCGATCGCCAACACCGACATCACGTCCATGACAACTCCTCGGGCGTTTCACGCGCCGATTCTCAACGAGCGAGGGGGTGTAGCAGAAGCGATGTCCGTGCTCAACACAAGCCGGTGATTGCAAGCGGAAATCGGCGCATTGGGTTGTGGCGTCCGGTGCGATCAGGGACACTGCCTCATCCCGATCAAGGAGGCCCCGTGACGGTCACGTTCGACCAATGGGTTGAGCGCTTGCAGAGCAAACTTGCCTCGCGCAGCCAGCGCCTGACTCCGCAACGCCGCACCATCGCGCAAGTGCTGTTCGACCAGGACGGGCACCTGAACGTCGACGAGCTGCACCAGGAAGTGCGCGGCGTCGATCCCGCCGTCGGCTATGCGACCGTGTACCGCACGCTCAAGCTCCTCGAAGACATCGAGATGGTGCACAGCAACAACTTCGTCGATGGCACCGCGCGCTACGAGATATCCCACGGCGACCACGAACACCACGACCACCTGATTTGCACGTCGTGCGGCAAGGTCGTCGAGTTCGAAAACGACGAGATTGAGCGCCTCCAGGAAGTGGTCGCCAAGCAGTACGGTTTCCTGCTCGAGACGCACAAGATGGTGCTTTTCGGCCGCTGCCCTGACTGCCGTCCGAACTGAGTTCCCGGCGACTCATTGATGATTCTGACCTGAAACTTCCCTACGTCGCCGCAGTTAGTTCGGTGCTCGGCGTGAGGGTGTAGCCGAGCGATCGGGGAAGTTTCAGGTCAGGAATCATTGATTTGGGTTTTGTCCTGGCAGACGGCGCCGCGATCAAGCGGAAAGGACCCGACAGAAGAAGGCATCCGTCCGGGCAGACCTCGGTGGGCTTGGCGGCCTCAGGCAGCGATCCGTGGACTCCAGCGACACCGCCGAGACGTACGCGAGGCGCTTTGGGGAAATCTCGCACGCTTGCGGGCGGGATGGGGCGAGCAAGCCCCCAACGAAAACCGCTCCGAGGCTGTGGCGCGTTCCAGGCGCTGCAGTCTCTTAGCCCGGAGCGAACACGAACGGCCACTGGATGACGCAGATGCCGGCTTCCGGCTTCTTGAAGCGGATGCGCTTGATGGTTCGCATCACGCAGTCGGTGACCTTGGCGTTCTTGATGGAATTCGTCACGACCTTCGGGTTGGCGACTTTGCCGTCCTGCTTGATGGTCCACTGCACGGTGACCTTACCCTTGAGGTTGGGCTTGCTCAGCAGCTGCATCTCGTAGCAGGCGCGCAGCGCGGAGGCACGGCGACGCACGTTCTTGGCGATGTTGCCCTTGTCGCAGCCACCCGTCGAGCGACCGCCGGCCAGCCGCAGCTTCGCGACCTTCTTGCGCTTCTTGCGGCCGATGCCGACGTTGGCGTTACGTCCTGTGCCGCCGCCGGTGTCGATCGCGCCCAGACCGTGGATTCGTCCATAGCCGCCTGTGCCGCCGCCACCGCTGCCCGTGCCGCGGAAGCCCATGCCGCCCGAGCCATGACCAATGACAAGCTCGCCACCTTCGCCGGACATCGCGACAGCCATCTTCGACGTCAACGCACCGGTGTCACCGGCCATAATCGTGCCGAGAGCACCGGTGAGCGCCTGCTGGCCACCGAGGACCTTGGCGATACCGAGGTTCTTCACGTCGATCTTGTCGCGCATTTCGGCGTCGAGCTTGGGAACCTTGGACTCCTTGTTGGGGTCGGTGTCCGGGTCGCCGAACTTGCCCTCTTCGTCCGCGGCCTTCTTGCCCGTGGTGTCGTCTTCGTCGCCTTCGAGCTCTTCCTCGTCGGTCATCTCCTGCTCCTCCAGGGTGACTTCGATGAGCTCCTTCTGCTTCTGCTGCAAGTTCTCTTGAACCTGCTTGCGCATGCGGTCCTTGTGGCCGAGCAGCGCGATCGTGAGCAGCAAGAGGAGCGCACCGGCCGAGACGCTGAACGTCAGACCGAGGATGCGGCCTTCCTTGCTGGACGTACCGGCGAGGACGGCTGTTTCTGCGCCCGTGTAGGCGAACGCAAGGTCGACGTCGTTTTCGAAGCTCAGCAGGCCGGTGTCGCCGCGCTTGACCGTGACGCTGTTGACGTCGGCCGCGTTCTTCTCCTCGCCGCCGACGCGGATGGTGCCCGACAGGCCCTTGGGAACGTCGAGCGTGTAGGCGCCGTCGCTGGCGGGAGCGAGCAGGGTGTGCTTGGCGAGGCCCTTGGCGGCCAGCTGGAACGTGTTGGTGTCGTCTTCGCCGACGGTCACGGGCGCGGGCTCAAACATCACCTTCTCGAAGATGATGGTCCCGTCCCAGGTCATGATGACCTTCAGGAAGCGGCTGCTCTTTTCGTATTCGGGGTGGGCGGCGACGGCGATGAGTCCGCCGAAGAACGACGCCACCGAAGCGACGACCACGAGCGCGAGGCCCCAATCAAGCGTCACGAGCGTCTGGTAGATGAGCCCGCCGGTCGCGTCGTCGCACAGATCGAGGCCGGCTGCGCTGCACGGCACGAGATTCCAGACGTCCGAGTACGTCCACATCATCAGCGCGATCTGCAGCATCGACACGAGCGAGACGACCCAACCGAGAACTTGCTTGCGCTTTTTCAGGACAACAAAGCCCAGCGCGATGACCGCGATCGCGAGCAGGATCGATACCTGCCCGGTCATGATCTCGTACGAGGCGAACGACACCTCCTCTTCATCAACCGTGATGAAGGGGAGAATGATCGGCCCCAGCAGGGCGATCAGGCCGCTCACCAGAGCGATAATGGAGCCACCGGTCATGCTACGTTCGCCGTGATTCGAAGCGGACAGTCGACCCGGGCCAGCGTTCACCAATCGGCGAGCTGTTTTTCCCTGGTCGATCTCCGTCAGGCTGGGCTGACAGATTGGCGATTGGGCCGGTAGTTAGCGTCCACCGTCCAGACCGCCGCCCATAAGAGCGGACGGACTGTATGCGCCCAAAAGCGTTTCCGTCAAGCGCGTCCAAGGGTTCCAGGTAACCGTACTGGCCCCCACTGCTCCCATCGACGCGCGGCCTGCACAAACGATCTAATTCGCTACCCAAAAGCAGCTTTGAATGCGTTTTCCAGATCCGCGCTCTGGTCGTCGACGTTCTCGATGCCGACGCTCAAACGCACGAGGCAGTCGTCGATCCCAAGCTCAGCGCGACGCTCAGGCGGCACCGATGCGTGGGTCATGATGGCCGGGTGCTCGATCAAGCTTTCGACCCCGCCAAGGCTCTCCGCGAGGGTGAAGACACGGCAAGCCGACAGGAAATCGCGCGACGTCTGCAGGTTTCCGTCGAGGATCGCGGTGACCATTCCGCCGAAATCACGCATCTGGCGCTTGGCAAGCTCGTGCAGGGGGAAGCTCGGCAGCCCGGGGTACAGCACCGTCTTGACCCGCGGGTGTTCGTGTAGCCACGCCGCGATCTTGCGGGCGTTTTCGCAGTGGCGGTCCATGCGCACACCGAGCGTCTTGAGTCCACGCAGGGTCAGCCACGAGTCAAACGGGCTGGGCGTGCCACCGCTGGCGTTTTGGTTGAACGCGATCGCGGCTGCCAGCTCATCGCTGCTGGTCACGACGGCGCCACCGACCGCGTCGCTGTGTCCGCCGATGTACTTGGTGGTCGAGTGAACGACGATATCGGCGCCGAGATCGAGCGGGTTTTGCAGGTACGGGGTCGCGAACGTGTTGTCGACGGCCACGGTGATTCCGCGCGCTTTGGCCATCGCCGCGAGCTTCTCGATGTCGACCAGCTTCATCATCGGGTTGGTCGGCGTCTCGATCCAAAGCAGCTTCACCCCGTCGTGAGCGGCTTGCTCAAAAGCCTGTGGATCGCGCAGATCGGCGTAATCGAAGGCCAGGCCATGTCGCTTCCACACCTTGTCGAAGAGCCGGAACGTGCCGCCGTACATGTCGTCCATGGCGAGCACGGTGTCGCCCGCAGACAACGTAGCGATGACGGCGTTGGTCGCAGCAAGGCCGGACGCGAACGCGAGCCCGTGTTTGCCGTGCTCAAGCGCCGCGATGCAGTTCTGCAAGGCGTCGCGCGTCGGGTTGGAGGTCCGTGTGTACTCGTGTCCGAGATGTTCGCCCGGGCTTGGCTGTGCGTAGGTGGACGTCTGGTAGATCGGCACGACAACTGCGCCGTACTGCGGCTCGGGGTCCTGGCCAGCGTGGATCGCGCGGGTATCAAACCCGGCGCCCGACCAGTCATGCTTGTTCATGCTGTCTCCTAAAAACGCGCGCGCCGGGTTGTTCCGGCAAATCAGGCGCGGCTGAGGTACTCGATCAGGTCGATCTTGGTGATGATGCCGTGGATCGCGCCGTCATCGACCACCACAGCGACGTTGTCCGCCGCCAGGATGTTGCGCAGCTGCTCGATGTCTGCCGACGGATCGATCACGCCCTGCAGCTCGGTCACCAGCGGTCGGATCGGATCGTTGCGGCCGATGCGCGCGTCGACGAGCGCGTTGAGCAGATCGACCTCGTGAATCATGCCCAGCGTTTTTCCATCGGCGTTGACCACCGGCATCTGGCTGATGCCCTCACCCTTGAGCTTGCCGATCACGTCCCCAACCGTCGTCATTTCGGTCGTGGTGTGCAGCGCGAGGCTCTTGCCGGTGAGCAGGTCGCCGACGGTGCCGGCGCGCTCTTCGGACTCGAAAAAGCCCCACTCCTTCATCCACTGGTCGTCCCAGTACTTGCTCAGGTAGATCGCGCCAGAATCGGGGAGCAGCACGACGATCGTCTTGCCCGGGCCCATCTTGCGCGCCACTTCCGCCGCCACGTGAGCCGCCGCGCCGGAAGAGCCGCCCGCAAAGATGCCCTCCTCGCGAGCCAGCCGACGCGCCGCACGGAAACACTGGCCGTCGTCCACGCGAATGACGTCGTCGATGTGTTCGAACTCGAGCGCGCCGCAGACCATGTCCTCGCCGATGCCCTCGACCTTGTAGGTATGGGGCTCGCTGGGGACGCCTGTGTGGAATTGGTCGTGGTAGATGCTGCCCTTCGGATCCACGCCGATGGTGCGAATCGCCGGGTTCTGCTCCTTGAGGTACTTGGCGGTGCCGCTCATCGTGCCGCCGGTGCCCAGCCCCGCCACGAATGCGTCGATCTTGCCCTCGGTCTGGCGCCAGATCTCGGGACCCGTGCTCAGGTAGTGAGCCTCGATGTTCAGCTTGTTGTGGTACTGGTTGAGCATGAACGAGCCGGGCGTCTCGCGCGCCAGTCGCTTGGCCGTTTCGTAATAGCTATCGGGGTGTTCGGCGGGCACAGCGGTCGGGGTGACGACGACTTCCGCACCGTACGCGCGCAGGCGGCGGACTTTCTCGTCGCTCATCTTGTCGGGCATCGTGAAGATGCACTTGTAGCCCTTCACCGCCGCGGCCATCGCGACGCCGACACCGGTGTTGCCGGACGTGTTTTCGACGATCACGGACCCGGGACGAAGCAGCCCGTCGCGCTCCGCCGCCTCGATGATGTGCACCGCCATGCGGTCTTTTACAGAGCCGCCGGGATTGCAGTACTCGATCTTGGCGAGCACCCGGGCGTCGTGCCGTCCCACGATGCGATTGAGCTGCACGAGGGGTGTGTTGCCAATAGCTTCGATGACGTTGTTGAAGACACCGCTCATATCGCCTCCTGCGCCGTGCGGGGTTGATGCAACGGCGGACCGAGGCAGCGATGTATAGAATCGCGTCCCGACTAGCAACTAATCGTCGTCTTCGTCGTCGAGTTCGTCGTCGCCCTTGCGCTTCTTCGGCTTGCCGCTCTTGGCCTCGGCGGCGTCCTTACCGCCCTTCTTGGCCGTCTTCTTCTTCTTCATTTTGCGCGGGCCATCTTCGTCGTTTTCGTCTTCGTCTTCGTCTTCGTCTTCGTCGTCTTCGTCTTCGTCTTCGTCCTCGTCCTCGTCCTCGTCCTCGTCGTCGTCGTCGGCGTTTTCGTCGTCATCATCGTCGCCGGGACGTTTGGCCTTGGCACCCTTGCCTGCCTTGCGTGGCGCGATCTTGCCGGTCGCCGCGCCGGGTCGCGGCACGGGCTTGGCGGTGATCTTCGCCTTGTCGACAGGCGCCTTGCGGGCGGTCGGTTTTTCTTCGGCTTTCTTGTCCGGCTTGGCCTCTGCGGCCTTCTTCGGCGCGGGTTTTTTCGCCGCAGCCATCTTCTCGGGTTTGCCCTCAGCCTTGGCCTTGCGTGCCTCGGTGCGCGCCTTGCGACGGGTACCGACGGTCACCTGGGGCAACGCAGGCTTGCAGTTGGGACGACGGGCCGAGCCCGTGCAGGTCATGCCGATGTACCCGTTGCGCTCGAAAGGCTTGAGCTTGTTGCCGGCGAATTTCATCACGTCCGACCACTTGAGCCGGCCGTCGCCCGCGTCTTCCTTTGCGCCCTTTTCGGCGCCTTTTTTCGGTCCCTTCGGCTGCGGGAGCGCGAACGCAAAGTGCACCCACAGGCTCGCCGCCCGCATCCCGGCCTTACCCGGCGGGATCAAGACATGGCTTCGCTCCTCGACCACCAGCTCGACGTCCTTGCCGAACATATCGACGCCTTCGAGGCTGATCGCGGTGGCCTTGTCGCTGCCTTTGCGCCCGCTCAGCACCTTGATCTTCTTCTTCTTGTCGATCTTCACCTTCAGGGTCAGCACGCCCATACGGAGATCGGCGAGCTTCAAGCCACCTTGCAGATCCAACTCGGGCTGACGGATCACCGCGTCGACCAATTCCAGGTCGATCGTGCCCTTGAAGTCCTCGAATTTGCCGCCCCAATGGACGTCCATCTCGCCGTTCAGTGCGCCGTCCAGCTCACCGCGCATCTTCGGCGCGGATTCGACGATGCGGCGGCCCACACCGAGCTCGCCGAGCGGCAAACTCTCGATCTTGTCGACGCGGACATCGAACGCCTTGCTGCCTCGCTTGGCCTTGACGAGACCACCGTCGACCACGCCGTCGCCGACCTTCATGTCGAATTCGACGTCGTACTCGCCGCCGAAGAGCGCGCTGAACACACCGATGGACGCGTTGAGCTCGTCCACGTTGACGATCATCGGCTCGCCGGGAGGCGGCGGTGCCTTGCCACGCTTGGCCGGTTTGGGTTTGGGTGGCGGGACAATCACGCGCACATTCTTCAAACGCACGCCACCGATGCCGCGCAGCTCCATCTCGCCGATCGACAGCGGCACACCGACTTTTCGGGCCTGCCCTTCCACGAACGTCTTGAGCTGACGATTGGGGAACGTCCACACCAGCGACATGATCAGCGCGGCCATGAAGAACAACGTGTACGCCGAATAGATCCCGAAGGTCTGCAGCTTGGAGCCGCCGCTTCCTCCGGTCGTCATCGTCATCGTCTCGCTCATGATTAGCCTTCAGACCCGTACTTGAACTGGCCGACGCGCATCTTGCTGCGGAAGTGTTGGTGATTGGGCGACTCGCGGGAGATGTCGAGCGACGTGGCGAAGAGCGCCTCGGGATGCTGCTCGACCTTGGCCATGAACTGGTACAGCGCCGTGTCCGGAATACGGTCGAAAACGACCTCGATCGTCGCGAGGAAGACCTGCTTTTCGGCCTTCGCGCCCTTCTTCTTGCGTTTGCGCTTGTTGCCGCGCTTGCGCTTCTTCGTCAGGTCGGCGAGCACTTCGGTCGCGTTGGAGAACTTCACGAAATCGGACAGCCGCGCCGTGGACGTGCCGCCCTCGGTGAACTGGCGCTCGAACTGGATGTCCTTGGCGATGCCGAGCAGCGTTGATTGCAGCGAGCTGTTGGTGGCGCGCTTGAGCTGTTCATCGATCGCTTTTTCTTCGCGGCGATTGTCCAGGTACCTGGGCGCAAGGTCCAGCACGTCGTTGAGCGAGTCCGAGTTGGCGGCCACCTGGTCTTCGAGCGCGTTGACCTTGCGATTGACAAGCAGCCCCGCCAGCAGAATCAGGGCGCCGAAAATCAACACGCCACCGCCAACCACGAGCTTGCGCTCACGGTCGGACATCCGCAGGAACCATCGGCCCAGGGCGGTGTCTTTCATCGCTTACCTCCCTTGCCCTTCTTGCCCTTCTTGCC
>CAZLMW010000080.1:0-38061 GCA_964560875.1 uncultured Enterobacteriaceae bacterium | reverse complement strand
GCCGTTCATCGCCCAAACGCTCGCGGTAGAGCTTCTCGACCCGCCCCCGCGCGGGGTCATCGCGTTGCTGCCCGTGTCGTCGGAGCACGCCCCCTGATGCGCGGCTATCTCGGCCTGATTGCGGTGCTGGTGCCGCTGAACGCCTGGGCGTGGTTTGCGCGGGATGCGGACTTTTACCTGCCCGACCCATTCGCTGCGATCAGCCTGGTGGCCGTCGTGTTGTGGGCCGCGGCCTCGGCGTTCGTGCAACCGTGGCGCAACGGCATCCGAATCGCCCTGGTCGTCGTCCCCGTCATCGCGATCATCGGCCTGGAATGGCAGGCGTGGGCACGCGATGCGGAGATCCTCGACCAGCGCCTCGTCCGCAGCCCCGACGCGGGACTTCGCTATGTCTACCGCCCCGGCGCCGAGACGCCCGATGACGTGCCGATCGAGGGTGCCGCCGACCGCGTTCAGCTGAAGATCAACGCGCACGGGATGTGGGATCTGCCGCGCAGTCCGAAACGAAAAACCGACGCGCTGCGCATCGCCCTGCTGGGTGACTCGGTCCCCAACGACAGCTTCGTGCCGTTCGACAAGCGCTTTCACCGGCGGCTCGAAGGCGAGCTGGAAAAGCGCCTCGGTCGACGTGTCGAGGTGCTCAACTTCGCCGTTGAGGGCTACAACACGGCGCAGGAGCTGCGGCTCTGGCGCCAACGCGGGGAGCGATTTGATATCGACCTCGTGCTCTGGGCTTACGTGCTCAACGATCCGTTCATCCAGGACGGCAGCTATCGGCGGGTCGGCCACAGCTTCTTCGTCCACCGGGTACAAAATGGGCTCGAGAGGCTCATGGGCGCCAGCGACTGCGAGATGTTCAAGCCCTTGTATCGGGACCAACCGTTCGAGCTCGTCGTCGCGCGGAGCTTCGAGATGATGAAGCTCGTCGCCGGCTCGATACCGGTTCGCGTCGCCGTGCTACCGATCGTCGCCCCCTTTTCGGATCGCGCATGCGCGTTGCTCTATGATCGTGTCGCGGATTCCGCGGTTGCAGCGGGGCTCCCGGCGCGGAAGGTCGTCGGTGCATTTGTCGGCAAAGAACACACCGAGCTGCTCAAAGAGGGCGAGGAATCGGACGTGACGCACCCCAACGCAAAAGGCCACGCGATCATCGCGGCCGACCTGGCGACCTGGCTTGGCGCCGACCCGGCTGTTGTTGCCCTCGCGCGAGAAGCCACGTCCGCAGCCGCGAGGGTGAGATGACCGCGCTCGATCCCCGTTCGGCTGCCCAGACCCTCCAAACGCACGGCTACTTTCGCGTGGCCCGGTGGATGCCCGAGTCCGAGCTGCAAACGTGGATTCATCACATCACCGAGCGCATCGATGCCCTGGATGCCAAGACCCCGCCCGCCGGGGACAGGGACACGATGGAGACGATGCTGCGTCGGTCCGCGCGGTCAAACACGATCATCCGCGAGCTGGTCGGCGACGAGATGGTCGTCGCGCGGGCCGGACACCTGCTGTGGCGATGGCCGCACGTCCAGCGGGTGCTGACCGACAGCCCGATCGCCGCGATCGCGAGCGCCTACCTCGACCAGCCATGCGTCGTAACGTGCAGCGTGATTCGCAAGGCGCCCGGCAGCGTGCAGTCGTACAGTCCCCATCGCGACGCGTTTTTTCTGCACCCCGAACCCGAGCACCTGTTGACCGTCGCTATCGCGCTCGACCCCGCGAACGGCAAAAGCGGCGGACTCGGGGTCGTGCCCGGGTCACACAAGGCCAAGACGACATGGCGCGTGACGCTGCGGGACGGACATTGGCAGCAAACCGAACGCGGCCGGCAACCGACGGTTCCGGGGGAACTGGTGGCGCAGGATCTTGATGTCGGCGAAGCGCTGCTCTTCGACGGGCGCACCTGGCACGGCTCGGGTCCCAATGAAAGCGCGCGCCAGCGGAGACTCCTGGTCACCCAGTTCACGTCAGCGGCCGCGTCCTGGCCCGAGGACAGCTGGATTCGACCTGCGAATGGTCGGTTCCCTCGCGTGACGGAGCTGGCGGGTCTGGCAGATCTGGCGGAGTCGGCACGGTGAAGACGCAACGCAGCGGCCGTGTTCATCGGCAACCCACAGCGATGAAAAACTCCGAAGGTCGGCCGGTCCTGATGGACTACTGCCTGCTTCCGTACGACGCCGAACCCGCGGCCGACGCGCTGGCCAGCACAACCATGTTGACCGCGGGGCTGGCGGCGATGGGCGCGTTGGACGCAGGCGAGGCCCTCTGCGACCGAATCGTGGACGAGCTCGGGCCGCATCGAACGGTGTGGGGCATCGGTCGCGATCACGTGTCCGGCGAAATCACCTGTGAGCTCTATTTCTACCGACGACCCCACAGCCAGGACGTTGACCTGGCTCTTGTCGACTCCTTGCTGGCGCCGACCATCGAGCTTGCATCGACGCTCAATGATTCGGTGCCATGGCACATGCTCAGCGTGGAGCTTGGGGCGGGACATTTCGGTGGCAACTGGCCCGCGATCGCCCGCATTTACAGCGACGTCACCGGGCTCAGCTACGCCGTCGACGGGGAGTCGCTGGTGCTCGAGAACCGCTACGATTTCCACCATCCGCAGCGCGACATTGACGCGATCCTCCAAGACCTTCGCGCGTCGCTTCACGCGCCCGACACGGCTGCGTCCTTGCGTGATCGCCTGCCGCCCCAGCTGCTCGATTGTTACCACGTCTGCGTCGCCCAGAAGCGGACAGCGGACGCGGTTTATTTCTCTCGGATCGACGGCGGCGCGTTCGGCTGGTTTCTCGCCCACTGCGATTGGCCCGAGCTTGTGCAATCCACATGGCGCAAGCATGCGTCGCGATTGGAACACGTGCGCTGGGACGTCGGTTTTTCGTACCGGCGCAGCGGCGACAGCATCACCATCACGAAGAGCGGTTGGTATGCGTCGTTCTGAGCGCCCAGCAAACGACCCCGGCGGCACCCGCGCGCAGCCTCGTCATCGGCAGGTCCCGGCGGACCTCCGCGCGCGTTTTCCCGGTCATGTGCCGGCGATTTACACGCATCCGGACACCCTGCTGGTCGCGTTCGCGTTCGAGTGCAACCTGGCGTGCACGTTCTGCATGGTGGAAGACGCGCTGGGCAGCTTCGCCGGCACCCCGCTGGACGTCTTTGAGGCCTTCGTCGCTCACCCGGAGGCGATGCGCGGCATAACGCGGGTCATCCTGTCGGGCGGCGAGGTGACGCTGGATGAGCACCTCGGTCGCTATGTCGAGGTCGCCAGGCGCGGGCCCGACGTCGAACATGTCCGCATCCAAACCAACGCGACGCGGCTCAGTCATGCGCCTTACGTCGACCGCTTGCTCGGCCTCGGTGTGGACGAGTTCTTCGTTTCGCTGCACGGCCATGAGGCCAGCACATGCGACGCAGTCACCCAGCGCAGCGGGTCGTTTCGCAACATCATGCGCGGGATCGAGACGCTTGCAGCCCGTGGCGCGACGTGGCTTAGCAACACATGCATCGTCGATCGCAACGTCGATCACCTCGCCGATATCGCCACGCTGGCTGCGGATAACGGCGCGGCCAAGGCCGAATTCTGGAACGTCTGGCCGCGCATGGACGACGCAGCCCTGCGGTCGGAGATCGTCGGCATGCAGCGCTTGCAACCACGACTCCTGGACGCCCTCGCGACGTGTGAAAGACGCGGGCTGCCAACCACCGTGAAATGGGTGCCACGTTGCCTCCTCGGTCCGTTCGCCGAAGCGCACGACGACAGCCAGCCGACGGCCCTGATCGAGAGCGGGTATTGGCAAAAACTGCCGCGATATTCTTGTCTTTTCGCCGGAGTTTGCGCGTTTGGAGACTCCTGCGCGGGCCTCTCCCACGCGTACATCGACACCCACGGGTGGGAGGTCGACAGGCTTTGTCCCGAACGCGACCTGACCATGGCACCGACCCCCGACCGCCGAGGTGTCATGGCCGACCGCCGTGGTGTTATGGCCGATCGCGCGGATCCCGTTCCATTCCGGTCACTGCAAGCCGCTGACGACGCAAAGGACGTCTCCGTCGCGTCCGCCGCTGCGCCTGTCCGGGTCGGCATGACACTCGGTCCCGTGGAGATCGTCGACATACAACCCGTGGCCGGTGGCGTGCGTGTCGCGTGTGGGGTGGGGACCGACAGACTCTGGGTGCGCATCGTCGAGGATACGGGGCAACGCGCGTTTTCCCGCGTCGCAGGCTTCGCGCTCAGCTACGAACAGGGCGCTGATGAGACTTTGGCGGTCGCCGTCGTGAACGCGCTACGGCAGCTGCTCGCACAACCCTGACGGACGTCAAGACCGATCATCGGCCAGAGACCCGCGAAAACAAGTCACCGTACGAAACCAGACACCGTACGAAACCAGACACCGTACGAAACAAGTCACCGTACGAAAGCGGTGTAGAGCGTCCGACTCTGACCATCGCTGGACAGCACGCGCCCACAAAGCGTCCCGTCGCGAAGCGCGTCGATCATGTCGGACATGTCGGAGTGCTGTCCCGCGCCGATCCATCTTTGAGCTGCGTCGACCGTCACCTCGGCGCGCACGTGCCAGGACGTTTCCAGCTCGTCGCCGTCCGCGCCGATCCGATCGCAACGCAACCATCCCCTGGCGTCCAGTCCGTGATTTCGCACAAAGGCACGGAGCTCAGCGGCGCGTTCACCGGGCGCGGCGAAGCCATAGCGCTTGATTGCCAGGAGGCTTGAGGTCGCAGCGTCGAAGTCGGCCGCCAACATGTGCGCTCCGGTGAAAGAAGCGGCGACTCCCAACCTCTGCGCGATGGCCTGCAATCCGGCCGCATCGGCGTGTTCGGCATGGGCATACAGTTTGACGCGCTCAGGTTTGCTGGTTGCGACGCCCACATAGATGTGGTGGTCATCTCCGCCCATCCAGTCGCGCCAAGCCTGCTCTGTGACGACGTCCGCCAGCCCGAGGACGTCCGCGGTTTCCAACAAGGCCCGCTGCGCAACCGCCATGTCGCGGGTCCCGTGTTCGCCGGCCCCACCAAGTGTCACATTCGCGGTGAGACGCGATCCGGGGTCGCCACGTCGAAACGACGGTTCGAGCACCCACATCGGCAAACGACCCGCGCGCACTTGCCCCACGAGCGCATCGATGAGCCTCGCCGCGACGCCTCCCTCGGGAGCGCGAGGCAACCCGAGACGTTGCAAGCCGTCCAACAACCGCTCGGCATCATCGCCCCCAAACCCGCGCCGAAATTGCGTCACGATCGACGCCGCCTGGCCTTTATCGCGTTTGACCAGCCGACGTCCGACCTCGGCGATCATCGCAAGGGCATCGTCTCGGTTTGCGGCCGGCAACGGGCCATGACTCAGCCGAACTGAAGCCGACGAAATAAAGCCAACTTCGCCGTCTTCGAGCGGCGCGACGTGGGCCGACACCGTAGATTTGGCGCTCGCCCAGTGCAGACGTACACCGCGGGCATCCGGATGCGCCCGGACGAGTCGCCAGCCATTGACGCTCCCCGCCCCGAACAACTCCCGCCACGGGCTCAGCATCGCGTCGGCCATGCCCCACGATAACCCATACGCCCGGGTCCAGCCCGGCGGCGGCACGGTTCAGTTCAAGGCGCACAGTGAGTTCAGGGCGCACAGTGAGTTCGGGGCGCACAGTGAGTTCAGGGCGCACAGTGAGTTCAGGGCGCACAGTGAGTTCAGGGCGCACAGTGCTTGGGTAGGCCACCTGTTTGCGGCATCGAGGTCGCCTTGTAGCAGCTGGTCATGCAGCGCTGGCCTTTCGGAACCCATTTCTTGGCCTTGGTCTTGGTGGCTCCGGCCTTGCCTCCCGCGCAGAGCGAGCCGGTTTCGCGACACGCAACGAACGGGTCCAGCGTTCCCCCCGCCATGGAGTTGGGCCAGTTGACCCGGCCGACGTGCCACATATCCCACGCGCGCATCTTCACGGGCCCCTCCTGCCAGACGAGCTGCGACTGGATGTACACGCGCACTTCAGCGTGCGAATCGCCCCAGCCGTGGTCGCGCCAATAGTGGACACCGACGTCGTAGTGCACGGGTTTGGCCGACGTCCCTTCGGGTGCGTCGAGGTTGAGGTTCTCCGGGCCCGCGCCGTCCGTATCGTCGAGATCCAGGCCGGGATCGTCGTCTTTCTTCGCCGCGCTGCCCCAGTTGGGCTTCTCGTTGAACCAGAACGTGTCGAACGGCACCTGGAACCACGGATCGGGCTTGCCATCGCAGTCCTGGTCGGGACCGGAAGCCGAACCGAAGGGGTGCGCGAAGTGCAGGTCGAGATCGGCGCCGGTCGTGTCGGTTTCATCCGGATCGGCGGGTGTCTTCCAGAGCAGCTCGACGTGGATCGCCTCGGACGGGATGACGAGCACCGTTGTACAGGCGGGCGAACAGGACGTGTGGCCGAGGTTGTCGGTCACCGCGAGGCAGATGACGTACTCGCCAGCGACATTGGCTGTCAGCGTCGGTGTCGGCGAGCTTGAGCTCGGCAAAAACTGGGCGGTCGAACCCTGGGGCTGGTTGGATAGCGTCCATTTCCACGTGCTGATCGATTGGCCGGCGACCGAGTTCGACTTCAGTCCGGACAGGTGCAGCGTTGTCTGCGGAATGACCTCTTCGCCTTCTTTGACCGTCATCGCAGCGACGGGGCAAAGCTTGTCGACGCCGTGGCCCCGCAGCTTGACGCGACGCTGACCGACCGAGCCGACGACCGTGAGCACACCGATATCGAACGACGGCATCCCGGTGGCCGAATCGATCGCCGCGACGGACTCGGGCTGGTAGCGAAGTTGGACCTTGAATGTCCCGTTGACGCCCAATGCGAATGGTGTTTTGGGCGCTCCTTTGACCGCGTATCGATCGGCATGTTTGCCGCCGAGCTTCAGCGACTCGACCGCGATATCACCGCCGCCGCAGTTGCTGATTTGCACGGTGTGCGTGGCGGATTTGCCGACGAGCACGCCGCCAAAGTCGACAGATGGCGGCGCAACAAGCACGCACGGCGCGTTCGAGTTGGCGAGTACCGAGGCGCGCCCGGCCGCAGGGTTGGCGGCGTTGGAGTGGATGTAGAGCACAGCCTGTCGCGGTTTGTCGGTCTGGGACGTGAACCTCACGGGCACTTGGAAGCTGGCGCCCGGAGCGATGACGAGCGGCGCAGCGAACGGTTTGACCTCTGTGCCCACAAGCCACGTGTTCGGCTGAAACGACGCGCCGAAGCCGGGATCACCCGAAAGCGTCGCCGAGCTGATGCGCAGGGTCTCATCGCCGGTGTTTCGCACGGTGATCACGCCCTTGGAGACCTGGCCGACCGGGACGAACGGCAGCTCGAGCGTTGCGGGTTGGACGTGGATGCGTGCGCGCGATGGTCGTGCCTTGATCGCGAAGGAAAACGGCTTGTCGGCGAAGTCGGGGTCGCCGCGGACGTGGATGTGCACGTGGGCGACCGACGTCTCTGTGCCGGCAGCGACGCGGCGGATGGCGAACTTCGTCGGCCCGGCATGTGCCACGGTCGAGCCGGTGCCCTGCGGCAGGATCGGGGCGAAAGAATCGGCGGCGCACGCGGCCCCGGTGCCGTCGTCGCAAGCGAACTCTTCGGCGTTGCGGCCCGCTAGCGTTATCCCTGTGACGATCAGCGGCGCTGCGGCGACAACTGCGCTTGTATTGCGGATCTCAAACCACCGCTTCGCGCCGACTTGCGCGCCGGACCAGGAGACGACGCCGCCCGGTTGCACGGTGACGCCAACGCCGTCGGCCACCTCGATCGTGGCGCGACAATCGATTCCTTCGACCGCACAGTCGCCGCCGGGATCCGTGGCGCACGCGGCAAGGACGATCGCAACGACGACAACCGCCGATTTATACGCAGGTTGTATATATCCACTCTGTATATATGCAGTTTGCATAGAACCCTCGCACGTCTCAGAGACATTCAAAACACACGAATTTTCAATCGCTTACAAAGACACGACAGAGCCACGACCCGCCGCACACGTCCAAAACGCGTTCGAAAGTCTCAGAGACGTTCAAATTCTGTGTATTTTCAGAGACATCACGACCCGATCCCGGGTTAGACGGCGCGTCCGTGGTGTCTACAAGTGCTTTGGAGCCGGCGTGGGAGATCCGTCACGGCGTCGCGTGAAACGCCCCGCGCGCGTCGCGTAAACAGGCAACTGCAAGCACGGCGTACGCCAGGTCACGATCGGCCCCCGACGGCGCCTGTTTCTTCATGCACCGTCTGACGGCAGCACGCCACCACGAGACGTCTCGAAACGACGCCATCGTCTCGGCTTGCAGGTGAAACGGCGTGTCCTCTTCTCGCTTCGGATCGGCCGCGCCTTTGCCAGCGGCTTCTTTGCGCGGCACTTCGATGTCGGGGGTGACGCCGGTCGCCTGGATCGGGTGGCCGGTCGGCGAGAAGAACACCGCGACCGTGACCATGACCCGCGCCTTGGTGGTCTTGAGCTCGGTGTATTCCTGCAGCGTGGCTTTGCCGTACGTCCGCCGCCCCACGATCAACGCACGCAAGCTGTCCTGCAGCGCGGCCGACGTGAACTCGCAGGCGCTGGCGCATTTCTCATCGACCAGCACCACCATCGGCGCGTCGAATACACGACGTCGCCGCCGGCTGATCGTCACCCCAGCGATCGCATCCTGGGTCTTGACCCGCGCGACGAACCCGCCCCGCTGAAACGTCTCGATCAGCCCGACCGCCACCGGCAGAATCCCGCCGCGATTGCCGCGCATGTCCAAGACGATCGCCTTGACCCCACCGGGGATCGCCGCGAGGCCGTCTCGGACGCGTTGGTCACCGCCCGGCGCGAACTTCCGGAGCCGAATATGCGCCCCACCCGAGACTCCCGCGATCGGTGTCACGGTCACGTCGTCCTGCTTGGTCACAACGTCGACCGGCGCGTTGACGTCGGCCCAGACCTGCGTCGTCGTCAACCGTGAGTGGGGGTCGAGCGCGCGCAGCAGCCAGCGGGTCGCGGTCAACCACATCTCCGATCGGCGCTGGCGTGCGACGGCGTCGGGCAGCCGCTTGATACGACTCCCCCGTGCGACGGGATCGCTTCGCCCCACGATCTGACCGCTCACCCATTGGACAACGCAGCCGAAATCGGCCTCGGAAAACGGCGGGGGCCAGCTCAACAGCGCGTCAACGAGCGGTTCTCCGGTCGAATTCGGGTCGCTGTGACCATACGGCTTGTCGCCCTTCCCCGGTCGCGGGATGTGGTGCACAACGACGCCGGGAAGCGTCCTGCCCTGACAACGGAGCGGCTCGGTTCGCCCGGAGAACCGACCCTCGGAGAACTTCTTGAGCGCCACAAAACTGCTCGGCAGGAGCTCGATCTTGCGATGCAGCGCCGCGACGGCACCGTTGGACGCGGCCGCCCAGATGTGTGGCGCCTTCAGCTTTCCATGAACGTACTTGCTGGCGAGGATCGCGCGCACTTCATCGAACTGCGTCTTCGTGAACTCAACGGCGAGCGGTTTGGAAGCGGCCTGAACCGGCGGCGCGATGACCGCAACGAGCGCCATGAGCCCAAAAAGATGCGGCAAAAGATGGCCTCTCCCGCAGACGGCCATGCGTCTCGTCGTCGCCATCCAACCTGGTTGCAATCGGTTCACGGCGTCCTTTGTCGTCGGTTCGCAACCCTGTGGCAAGATGTCGTCCGTGAACGCCGAAGCTCCAAGCTATCTCGACGCCTTCCCTACGCCGCAGAAGTCGCTTCGCGTCCCGACGTCTTCACGCCCTGTTTCTACATGGTTACGCCCGATCTCGACGCAAGATTCGCGTTGGCGTCTCGGTTTGGCGAGTTCGAGCGTGCCGCTTGACCCGGTAACAACGCCACGGGTAGCGTTTCTCGACCGCCAACCGGACGACACGCACATGAAATCCCCGTTGTCTCCGTACGACCCCTCTCGTCGCGCGTTGGCGCACGCCGCCTTGCTGTCCCTGTTTGCGTCGGCAGCAGGCTGTGGGCTGGGCGATGTCGGCCACGACCCCGTCAAGCTGAAGCAATACGAAGAGAAGCTGGCCGCCGACACCGACGATTCGGGCTCATCGCAAGACGTCCAAACGGACGATGCGGCCGGTCAAACAGGCGACTCGAGCGACGCGACGGACAGCGTCGGGACGACCGATGCAGGCGGGCCAACTGGCGACGGCGCAGGGCCCGGTCAGGACAGCCTGGTTGCGGACGACGCGGCGGCAGCGGATGGCAGCAGCATCGATGCGGGCGGCCCGATCGACGTGGCGCAGTGCCAAACCGACAAGGATTGCGACGACAACAACGCGTGCACGGTCGGCGAAGCATGTTCGGCGGCAAAGGTATGTCTGCCCGCAACGGCCACGGTCTGCGACGACGGCGACCCCTGTACGAAAGACACCTGTGACCCGACCAAGGGGTGCATGTTCGACGCCCCCGGCGCGGACGGTCTGACGTGCAGCGACGGCAACGCGTGCACGGTCGGCGACGCCTGCGGCAAGGGCGCATGTCTGCCCGGCGCCGCGACATCATGCGACGACGGCAACGTATGTACGAAGGACGCGTGCCTGCCCGCTTCAGGCTGTACGGTGACGACCGTCGAGCTCCATCACAGCGTCTGCGACGACAGCAACAAGTGCAGCGGCAGCTCGTTAGCGTCTGGCGCCAGCCCGCCATTGCACGATTATTGCGAGGTGGGCGTCTGCAAGGCCGGAATCGCGGTCGATTGTGACGACAACGACCCGTGCACCAAGGACAGCTGCGACCCCAAGAAAGGGTGCGTTTACGCGGTGACCCCCAACGCCCCATGCGACGACGGCGAGGTCTGCACGGAAACGAGCAGTTGCGACAAGACCGGCCAGTGCGTCGCGGGCAAGAAGAAGGACTGCGACGACAAGAGCAGCTGCACCATCGACGACTGCAAGACGGGCAAGGGCTGCGTTCACGCTGCTCAGAACGAGGGCAAGGCGTGTGACGACAACAACGTGTGCACCGGCAAGTCCGCCTGCGCCAAGGGCAAGTGTGTCGGCAGCGACGACAAGGTGTGCAAGGTCACCAAGCAGTGCCAGACGTGGATCTGCGACCCGGTCAAAGGCTGCATTTTCGGCCTGGCGCAGGGCTCAGGGTGCACCGACAACTCGGTGTGCACCGTGCTCGACCTGTGTGACAAGGGCGTCTGCATTCCGGGCAAAAAGAAGACCTGCGACGACAAGAACCCGTGCACCAACGACTCGTGCAACGCCAAGACCGGCTGCGTCAACGCCAACGCCGATGGCAAGGTGTGCGACGACGGCAAAGACTGCACCACGGTCGACGCCTGCAAATCGGGCAAGTGCGTCAGCGCGCCCAGCGTATTCCGGACACTCACGCCCGTCGCGGGCAAGGCCGTGCTTGGGCTCAAATCCGCCATCGCCGGCCGGTCGGGCGGCAAGTTCCTCACCTGGCAGACGTCGTTTCGACTCGACAAATACCCCGTGCAGATCAGCCATATCGAACAGCACAACGCAGGCGGCCAATCCCTGCAGAAGCTCCAGCTCGGCGGCGCGATGACCAATCCGGTGCGGCTCGTTCCGTCCGGCAACGTGGTCTACGCCGTCGGTCAGACGTTCGGCATCTCGGGCAAGTTCGCATCCAACGACCGCGCACGTGTCATCGCGCTGGACGACTCGGGCAAGCTCAAGCCCGTCTTCGACAAGCCCGTGGGAGATGCCGGAACCGTGCCGAAAGACGCTGTCGAGATGCCCGGTGGCGGCGTCCGGATTTTCGGCGCGATCCAGTTCACGAACTCGTTCTCCGAGGCGATGACAGTCGGCATCTCGGCGACCGGAAAACCGACCGCCCCCGTGGTCATTCGGCGCGGCGCCCAGGCCGAGTTCAACGGCGGCACGGTCTATACGAAGAACGGAGCGAGCTACGCGGCGTGCGGACGGGTCGTCTGGTCGGGCCATGGTCACAGCGACATGTGGCTCGCCACCCTCTCCAGCGCCGGCAAACCCTTGCTCGAACGCCGGCTCGACTTCGCGCATGCGGAGTCCTGCAACAGCCTCGTCGCCGTCGACAAGGGTTTCGTCCTCGGCGGCGAGTCGTCGCACAACGAGCTGATCACCAACGGCCACGTGCTGCGCGTCGATGAAAGCGGCCGCATCGCCTGGTCGCGCGTCCTGGGAACGATGACCGGTGGGGCAGTTGCCCGAGTCGTGATGCAGACCAAGCGCGTCGTGATCGTCGGCGGCACCGTGACCCGTTTGTTCGCTCCGGCGACCTTTTCCGGCACCTATGTCGGCGCGTTCGACATCGACAGCGGCGAGGCGCGCTGGGACGACATGACCGATTCGAAGGTCGCGGAAGGCGTCTTCGACGTCGACGTTCAGTCCAGCGGTCACGTGCTCCTGAGCGGGGCGCGCGAGATCAAAGACGGCCAGTTCTCCATCACCACGGCCCGCTTCGGCCCCTACGGCGCGACCACCTGCGCCCAACTCGGCGCGTGCATCGGCGCGAGCCCGACAAAGTGCGACGACACCAACCCCTGCACCAACGACGTCTGCGACGCGAGCAAAGGCTGCCTGAATCCACCGCACACCGGGCGCTGCAACGACGGCTCCGAGTGCACGATCGAAGGCCAGTGCGTCGGCGGCAAGTGCAAGACCGGCGGCTTGAAGATCAACGGGCGCAACCTGGGCAAGCCGATCCAGTGGGGCGGCGCTGTCGCGACCGATTTTGAAGGCGGCCTGGTTGTCGCGACGCGAAGCACAAAGGGCACACTCACACGACTACACCCCGCTGCTGTCGGCGGCCAGGATGACGGTGCAGGCGACGGGCGCGCTGTCTGGACCGCGCGGATGGGAGGCTTCGTCCAGACGATCTCGGTCAAAGAAGACGGCCCCGAAGTGACATTCGGCGAGCTGGACAGCGGCAAGCCCGCGCAGATCCCAGCCGGCATGAACCCGCTGCCGTTCGCCCAGACGACGCACTTCAAGACGGCCGAGTCCCGGCGCGACGCCGCGGTCAACGGCGGCAGGATCGCCGCGATCAGCACGGCCAAGAGCGGCACCAAGAAGGTGGTGCAAATCGTCGTGGCCAGCGCCCCGGAATTCGCCAAGGACATGTCCTTCAACAAGCTCAACGAGTCGAAGGTGACCTGGGATGGCGGCAAGCTCAGCGATCTCTCTGCGTATGCGATCGCTGCCAACCCACAGGCTGGCTTCTTTGTGGGCGTCCATCGTCATGTCGCGGGGGACAGTGAGCCGACCAGCGCCTGGATCCGCATCGTGGACAGCGCAGCGAAGTTGGGCAGTTGGCTGTACAAGGACGAAGGCATCCAAGGCAGTCGCCGCAAGCTGATCCAGGGCCTCGCAGCCGCACCGAACGGCGACGCGCTTGTGATCATCAGCGACGACGACTCCCTGTCCTCAAAACACACCTTCCACCTGCGCCGAATCGGGGCAGACAACGCCAAGGCGCTGTGGACCAAGAAGCTCGACGTCGACCAGCAGGGCCCCCACCCGATGCCGATCCTCGGCCTGCGCGACGGCTCGGTCATAACGGCCCTGACCGGCAAGAAAGCCCCAGTGACCTTGTACCGGGTCGAGGCGGGCACGAACCTGCTCATCGCCCAGGACTTCAAGCCGCCGTTCACTAGCGGCACCCCAGCATCATTGACCACCGATCCGGGCGGCGCGGTCATCTTGCTCCTTTCAGCCGGCGCCGCCGTCGTGCAATCGATGACCCCTTGGCTGCACACGAGCTGCTCGGCCGCAGGTAAATGCGTCGTCGAATCGGTACGGACTTGCGTCGACAACACGACCTGCACCAACCACAGCTGCGACCCGAAGACAGGTTGCAAGGCAGTCGCAGCGGGCGCCGGCGGAGCGTGCAACGACGGGGACGCGTGCTTGCAGAGCGCGAAATGCAGCGGCGGCACGTGCGTCGGCGGCAAAAACAAGCAGTGCGCTGACGGCCAACAATGCACCGTCGATCGCTGCGATCCCGCATCCGGCCAATGCACACTGGCCTTCGCGCACATGACCTGCGGCACACCCGCGCTGTGCAAGATGTACGCGTGCAGCAAGAACGGCTGCAACCCGAGCAACGCGCCCGACGGCCTGCCGTGCCCCAACGGCAAGTGCAAAGGCGGCAAGTGCATGTAGCGCGAATCGGTTCCCACGCCCTACACTCGCGTCCGACTCCGCTCCTTCACCCGGCCGCCCATCCATGCTCGATACAACTCGCAAACGCCTCGTCGGAGCGCTGTCCATCATCGCCGTCGCCGCCACGGTCTGTTTCACGGTCGGGTGCGGCACGCTCTACAGCATGTTTGGCTATCCGCCCGAACCGCTGCGAAAAACCGAGCCGGTCGGCATCCGGGGCACCGCGCTCAAAGTCGGCGTCGACGCGCCCTTCTTCACCCTCGATTCGAGCACCGGAAAGCGCGTTTCGCTGGGCGACGTGGTCAAGGCCGGACCAACCGTCGTGCTGTTCTATCGCGGCCACTGGTGAGGCCACTGCCGCCGCCAGCTCGGAGAGCTGCAGACCAACCTCGCTGAGATCCAAAAACGCCACGCCAACCTCGTCGCAGTGACTGTCGACGACCTCGCAACGGTCCAAAACTTCGCCAAGCTCAACAAGCTGACGTTCGATCTTCTCAGCGACCCAGACCGCACAGCGACCAAGTCCTACGGCGTCTACGACCCCGGCAACGAGACCGGCTGGCCCGCGCTCTTCATCCTCGCGAAGGGTGGCAAAATCGTGTTTCGCGCCATCACAGACGACTATCGAAAGCGCCCCAAGGTCGAACAAATCCTCGCCGAGCTCGATAAACTGGGCGGCTGATCAGTTCCGCGTGGCGCGTCAATCGCTGTAGCTGCCGACGTTGCGCTTCCAGTCCCAGGCGGTCTGCACGATGGCGTCGATGCTCGTGTACCGCGGCCGCCATCCCAATTGCTCGTACGCCAGCTGCGAAGATGCGTAGAGCTCCGGCGGGTCTCCGGGCCGTCGAGCGGCTTGCCGCACCGGAAATTCCGCCCCCGTTACGCGCTTGACCGCCTCGATCACCTGCCGCACCGAGAACCCGCTGCCGATGCCGAGGTTGAGCGCCCTGGCGTCGCCGTCGTGGGCGTTGGCAAGCGCGGCCACATGCGCGTCCACGAGGTCGTCCACGTGCACGTAGTCGCGGACACAGGTCCCATCGAATGTCGGGTAATCGCAGCCGAAAATGCTGACGCCGTCGCGTTCGCCGACCGCTGCCTGCAAGACGATGGGGATGAGATGCGTCTCCGGAATGTGGTCTTCGCCGAGCACGCCGTCGCTATCGCACCCGGCAACATTGAAGTACCGCAGGGCCGTCCACGAGAAGTCGGGCCGCGCGTTGCCGGCGTCGATGAGCATGTCTTCAACCGCGGCCTTGGTGCGGCCGTAGGGGCTGACCGGTGCGCGGGGGCAGCCTTCGAGAATCGGCACATCGGACGGCTCACCGTAGACCGAGCACGAGGACGAAAAGACGATTTGGTGCACGTCCGCAGCGGCCATCGCCTGGAGCACGCTCGCGCTGCCGCCCACGTTCACATGCCAGTAGAGCGCGGGTTGCTCGACCGATTCCCCGACCAGGCTGAGCGCCGCAAAATGCATCACCGCATCGATGCTGTGGTCCCGCATCGTCGCCGTCAGCGTCTCCGTGTCGCGAACATCGGCGACAATCAGCGTTGCGGCCTTGTGCACGGCCGACCGATGCCCGCGGCTCAAATCATCGACGACCACGACGCGGGCGCCCCCGTCGCAGAGCCGCTTGGTCGCGTGCGATCCGATGTAGCCAGCGCCGCCAGTTACGAGCACATTCATGCGTTCCTCGTCGCGATCCGTGGTGGAAACGGGTGCAGGTTGCCGTCTTGTCCGATACGCTGCAAGGATGACCGAGCGCCTTCAGCCACGCATTCGCAGCGGCCGGTTCGCGCGCGTCGCGATGCTCGGTGGCATGGCCGCCCGACTCGCTGGAGATGCCGCGTCAGCCGCCGGCCGATTCGCAGCCACAGCCGCCAAAGATGAAGCTGCCCGGGCGTTGCACCGTCGCGCGGCCAAGACGTTGACGCGCTCGCTCGGAGAGATGAAAGGCCTGCCGATGAAGCTCGGGCAGATGCTCAGCTACATCGACGATTTCGTGCCACCCCAACACCGCCACATCTACCGCGAGACCCTCCGAGAGCTGCAGACCCGGACCCGGCCGATGCTCTGGGAGTCGATCGAGGAGCTCGTCACCGAAGAGCTCGGCGGACCACCGGACACCGTCTTCGCGTCGTTCGATCGTAACCCGATCGCCGCGGCGTCCATCGGACAGGTGTACCGCGCGACAACCCACGATGGCGTCGACGTCGCCGTGAAGGTCCAATACCCGGGCATCGCCGACGCGATCCGCTCGGACATGCGCAACATCGACACGGTTGTCTCGGCGCTGGCCACCGCCCTGCCCCGGTTCGACGTCGAACAATCGATCAACGACCTCACGGCGCGGCTGCACGAAGAATGCGATTACACCGTCGAACGCGACAATCAACACGCGTTCGCCGAGTCGTGGTCCGACGATCCGGAGGTCCTCATTCCGCGCGTCGTCGAAGATCTATGCGGCCGCCACGTCCTGGTCACCGAATGGGTCGCGGGCATGAGCTGGCACGACATGCTGGCGTCGAGCTCCGATGAGGAGAAAAACCGCTACGGGCTCACGATCTTCCGTTTCGTCTTCCGCTCGCTGTACGTGTTCGGGATGTTCAACGCCGATCCGCACCCCGGCAACTACCTGTTCTTGCCCGATGGGCGGGTGGCGTTTCTCGACTTCGGCTGCGTTCAGCGCTTCGATCCGGAAATCCTCGCGGCCATCGCGCGCGTTCGGAAAATGGCGGTGACCGGCGTGCGAGGCGAGCCTTTCCGAGACGCGCTGTCCGGCTCCTACGGCATCCCACGAGAGCTCGACGACGAGCTATGGCAGCTGCTCGAAGACTACATGTACCTGTCATTCGAACCGGCCGTTTCGCCCCAGCCGTATCGCTACGACAAGGGCTTCACCGAGCGCCTCGCCAAGATGACGATGACCGTGAAGGTCGAGATCGGTAAGCGACTTCTCAAGGTCGGCATCTTCGACACCAAACAGCCTGGCGTGGTCTTTTTGCACCGCATCAATTTCGGTCTGAACTCGATCCTGTCGACCCTGCAGGCCGAGGCCGATTTCCCGGCGCTGATGGCCGCGATCGACGCCGAAGCAGCCGCGCTTGGACCAGACGGCACCCAGCCGCCCGATTCCCACACGCCCAATCCCCACACGCCCAATCCCCAGGCGACAGATCTCCCGACGCCATGAAACACCGTTTGACGACCTGGGCAGCGTGTCTCGCACTGTCCACGATGACCCTCGCGTGCGGCGGAGAGGACGCCGAGACCCCGGCCGAAAACACAACAGAAAACACAACTGACGGCGGCAACAATGCCTCGGACGCTGGGGGCGTCGATGGGGCATCCGAGGATTCGAAAGTCTCTCCTCCGAGCACCAAACTCGGCCCTCACAACATCGGTTTTCGCACCATCGAGCACACCTACACGGCGAGCCACGGCGACATCCCCGAGCGCAAGCTGACCATCAACATCTGGTACCCGACAGACGACAAGAAGGGCGAAGAGCCGACGTATTTCGGAACCTGGCCGGTCAGCATCTTCAAGGCGTTTGAGGGCGAGACCGTCATCAAGGACGCCAACCTCGCCGCGCCCGACGGCACCACTTATCCGCTGCTCGTCACGTCACATGGCGCCAATGGATTTGGGGCATCGACCGCGACGATTCACCACTTTTTCGCCTCGTACGGCTGGGTTGTCGCCGCGCCAGACCACGTCACCGACACGCTCTCGGACGTGGGCCAGGGATCGCCGGCGTGGCTGAGACTCGCTCGCCCCCTCGACATCTCCGCCAGCATCGACGCGCTCGAAAAGCTGCCCGCAACCGATCCGCTCGCCGGCAAAGTCGACACGAAGAAGGTCGCGATGACCGGCCATTCGCGCGGCGGCGTCACGACCTGGGCGGCGTCCGGCGCGAAGTTCGACCGCAGCCGCATCGACGCCAAGTGCAAATCCGGGGGGCTGAAAAAGTGCACCAAGGCGATGCTCGATGGGTACGAAAAGGGCGCGCATGACAAGCGAATCGTCTGTGGCATCCCGATGGCGGGCGCGGGCGGCTTCGATCCCTGGTTTGGTGACACCGGCCACGCCCAGGCCAAGGTGCCGCAGCTGCAAATGAGCGGCTCGATCGACAAGGACGATCCGCAGCAGGTGTTCGACAAGGCCGGCCACGTTCCGCTCACCTGGATCGACATCAAGGGCGGCTGTCACCAGGCGTTCGCGATGGGCAAATGCGACAAGTTGCCCGACAAGGTCGGCTTTCCGATCATCGACACCTACGCGCTCGCCTTCGCGCGCCACCACGTGCTCGACGACAGCTCGGCGTCGGTGATGGGGTTGCTCGACGGCAGCCTCTCGATCAGCAAGCTCGTGACGCTCAAGCGTAAGAACGTGCCCAAATAGACCAAAGCATCGCTTCAAACCGGCCGTTGCAGCCCCGGCCGGCGCAAATGGATGTGGGCCCGGAGTCGATTTGGTGCTAGGTTTCGCCGCCTTCGCCACCCTCGGCCCGGACGGAGCTCCGCCATGCTCATGCAACTGTTGAACATCACACCTGTTTTCCGAATGGGCACCGTCGCTATTGGCGCAACGCTCGCCTTGTCTGCGTGCGACGAGGCCAAGAAACCAGCCGCCGCGGCGCACCACGAACCGGCCGTTCAGAAGGTGATGGCCAACCCGGAAAAAGCGCCCGTCGCTAACGACATGAAGACCGCCAAGGCCGGTGCACCCGCCGCCGAGAAGGCGCCCAAGAAAGCCGCCGAGCTCAGCGGAAAGGTCTATGGAGCCGGCGTTACCGCCCCCGAATCGGTAAATATCGGCGACCTGAAGTCACGCGTCGACGAGTTTGTCGGCAAGCGCGTGCGCGTCGAGGGCTTGGTCGCCGACGTGTGCCCGATGCGCGGCTGCTGGTTCAACATGGCCGGCGAAAAGCCCGGTGAGTCGCTGCGTTTCAAGGTGCGCGACGGCGTGATGGTGTTTCCGATGTCGGCCAAGGGAAAATACGCGGTCGCCGAGGGCGTTGTTCGCAAGATCCCGCTCAACCTTGAGCAGACCAAGCGCGTTCTCGCGCACGAAGCCGAGGAGAAGGGCGAGCAGTTCGACCCCACGACGGTCACCGAAGCGATCACGCTCGTCCGTCTCGATGGTGTCGGCGCCGTCATCCGCGACAACAAGTAGCACGGTCCTCCAGCTACGTTCCCGATCGGTTCAATGAGTGCAGGCCGCCGCAAGCCCTGGCGCCACTGGGTCCGGGTATTGCACCGTGATATCGGCTATTTTCTCGCCGCATTGGTGTGCGCGTATTCGATCAGCGGCGTCGCCGTCAATCACATCGACGACTGGAACCCGTCCTATCGAATTGAAAGCACGCGCACGACGATCGAGCCCCTGACCGGCGATGTCGACGCGATGCAGGCCCAGGCCATCCAGCGACTCGCCCTGGACCCCGACACCGTAAAAGGCCGTCACATCGCGGGGGTCACCCGTTTCGTCCTGTTCATCGACGGCGGCGGCGAGGCCCGCGTGAATCCAGCCACGGGCGAAGCGCAGGTCAAGCTGGTCGAGAAGCGGCCGGTGCTCTTTGAGTTCAACGTCCTGCACCTCAACCACATCAAGGGTGCGTGGACGTGGTTCGCGGACGCGACCGCGATCTTGCTGTTGACGCTCGCGATCACCGGGCTGTTCATGCTGCGCGGTAAGTTGGGGCTCGCGGGCCGTGGCAAGTGGTTTGCGTTGGCCGGCGTATCGACCCCTGCGGCATTCCTGGTCGCCCACTACATGTCGCAATGATCGGCGCGTACGGGAGCACCGAACAGCGATGCTTCTCTGTATATGATTGTTGTTTGGTGCGATTCCTGATCGGCGCTCTGGCCGCTATTTTGCCGCGATCAGCGCGCGGAGTTTGGTCGCCGCGACGTGGATCTTGTCGAGCTCTTTGCCGGTTTTTCCGCCCCGCGCAGCCTTGAGGGCCTCGAGCACCTCGCGCGCGTGGGATTTGAGCGCGTGCTTGCTGACAAAGCTCGCCCATTGCCTTAGCGCACCCAGGTTGCCCGGCTCCATTTGCGCCCGTGAGCGAAGCGCGGCGACACCGACATCCGGCCGTCCGAGCTCCTTTTGAGAGCGCGCGTACCACCACCAGGCTCCCCCCGCGAATCCGGATGCGGCGTGGCCCAGCGCGAGCTGCCGCCAAACATGTTGCGCAGTTCGCGGGTCCCGACGGACGCGATGATGGTAGCGACCGAGCACAAACAGGGCCTCAGCGGCAGCTTCTCGGGAGCGTAAATCGCCCTTGCTCGCGGCCGCCAGCCAGCCGGTTCGTTCGATGAGAGCGACGCCTTCCTTGGCCTCACCACGGACGAGCAACGCCTTTCCCAGCCGCAGACACGCCACGGGATCCATCGGCCGTTGCTTGGCGGCGGCGCGCAATTTGGGCAGCGGATCGGACGCCGTAATCCCTGCGCGGGCCTCGGCCAGCCACGCCTCGCGATCGTCGTACCCCATGATACGGGCGACCTGCGTACCGTTGCCATCGAGCACGACGACGGTCGGCAATCCCAGCACGACGTACTTCTGGATGTGTTTGCGGTTCTTTTCGTCGTCGAAGTCGACGCGCACGCCGAGCATTCCCTTGGTGAGTTGGGCGCCCACGGGCTCTTCGAGCAGCTTGCCGAGCCGGCGACAGGGTCCACACCAATCGGCCTCAAATTTGACGATGAGGCGCTTCTTTTCAGCTTTCGCGCGCGCCAATGCCTTGTCGAGGGTCGCGTCGACCCACGCCGCGCCGGCTGCATCCGCTCCTGCCGGAAGGATCAGGGCCGCGCAAACCAGCCCCATGACGAGAACGGAACGTTTTGGGAAAAACACGATGGTCACCTCCGCGGACAATGCTATCATCGCGCGGCCGCGAATCGCGACGGCCGACTTGGAAGGGAGTTGGTTTGCGATGAAGCGGCACCGCACCGCCCCGCACACGGGGTTATGGATGGACTCGGCCGGCCGCCGCAGCGACGACTCAGCGCACCAGCATGAGCTGGAACGGCGCCGTGATTTCGACAGTCTCCCGACCGCTGACCCTCGTCCAGGCCTCGGCCCTGCCCCGCCAGCCTCGCCGGTTTCGACCACCGCCGCGCCGCCGCCATCGCCATTTCGTGACACGGGCCTGCCGCGCATCGCCGGAACGACGAGCCAGCGGCTCAAAGCGGTCCGGATCCACCTCGACGACAGGACCAACGCGCTCGAACGGGCCACACAATCACTGCGGCGCACGGAACGCGAGCTTGTCCTGCAGGGCAAGGTCTTGCGCACCCTGCTCGACTCGATCGGCGACGCGGTGCTGCTGCACGACCATCGCGGCGACATCATCGAAGCCAACCGCATGGCGTCCGAACAGCTCGGATACACCCGCGTCGAGCTGCTCCAGATGCAAATCACGCAGCTTGAAACGGCGCCGCGAAATCTCCGTGATCTGGACGAACTGGGCGAAAACGATCGCGGCACTCTCGAGGTCAACCACTTGCGCCGCGACGGCTCGACATACCCAGTCGAAATGCGCGTCGCCACATTGCCCTTCCGTGGCAAGCGCCACTTCGTTGTTGTGGCCCGCGATATCACGGAGCGAAAGCGCTATGACCAGCTGCGAAAGGCCCTTCTCGATGAAGTCATCGAGGCTCAAGAGCTGCAACGATCGGACATCGCTCGCGAGCTACACGACGGGCCGTGCCAGGTGCTCACATCCGCCCTCATGCACCTCGACGCGGTCGCCGCGACCCTCCAACCCGAGGCGCGCTCCGCCCTGACTGGAGTCCGTCATCACGTCCGCAAGGCCGTCGATGAATTGCGCAATGTTGCCCATGTGCTGCGGCCTCCCATGCTCGATGAGCTCGGCCTCGTCGCCGCGCTGGAACGACTCGCGTCGGAGACCCGCAACGCCGAATTGCGCGTCTCGTTCGTTGCGACCGGGCAAAGCAGCCTCGACAATCTGGCCCCCAATGTCAGCACGGCGCTGTACAGGATGACGCAGGAGTCCCTTCAGAACGTGATCAAGCACGCCGACGCGAGCTGCGTTTCGATCGTTGTGTCGGCCACCGACCGGCTGCGGCTCGTTATCGAGGACGACGGCTGCGGCTTTGACGTCGACGCTGCCCACGAACAACGCAGCGTCGGACTCATCGGCCTGCAGGAGCGCGCCGGCTTGATCGACGGCACCGTCATGATCGAGTCCGAGCCTGCCGCCGGCACCGCTGTTATTGTCAACGTGCCCCTCGAGGCCGCGCGATGACGCAAAGAACCCATGTTGCACCACCAAAAGTGAAGCGCCGCGTCCGCCCGCGGCGCTTGTGGAGATAACCCGATGAACGACATTCGGATCCTCGTATGCGACGACCACGCGATGGTTCGCGCAGGCATTTGTGCACTGATTCAGCAACAACCCGACATGAGCGTGGTCGGCGAAGCGGTCGACGGTGACGACGCCATTCGCAAGACTGAGCGCCTGTCTCCCGATGTGGTCCTGCTCGATCTCTCGATGCCCGCACGCAACGGTCTATCGGCGATCGGCGATATCCGCGACGCGAGTCCTGCAACGCAGATCCTGTGCGTCACGATGCACGACGATCCCGCATACGTGCGACGCGCCCAGCAAGCGGGGAGCTCGGGTTACCTCGTCAAGAGCGCCGGTGATGGCGAGCTGGTGGCCGCGATCCGCGCCGTTTCTGCTGGCATGCGTCACTTCACGCCGCGACGGCTGCGGCACGTGTCAGAGCGCTACGAGGTGCAACAGCCCGAGCTCGACACCCTCAGCGGTCGCGAGCGCGAGGTGTTGGCGCTGCTTGCCCGCGGTCACACCCAGCGGGAGATCGGCGACATGCTGCACTTGAGCGTCAAGACCGTGCAGACGTACCGCGCGCGTCTTACCCAGAAGCTGGGATTGGCGACACGCGCTGAGCTCGTCCGGTTCGCCATCGCGAGCGGCCTGCTCGACGAGGCATTGACTGAGAACTAGCGGTTTATGTGCGGTCGGTACACGCAAAAGGCCAAGGCGCCCGAGTTAACCCAGGCGTTTGCTCTGACCGAGCCACCTGAGCTCGACCTGCAGGAGAGCTACAACGCCGCACCGACCCAGACCCTGCCCGTTATCCCCAACGCCACCGGCGGCGCGCGCGTCGTTGCGCCTTTTCGCTGGGGCCTCGTCCCGTTTTGGGCCAAGGACATCAAGATCGGCAGCCGCCTGATCAACGCCCGAGCGGAGGGGATCGCCACCAAGCCGAGCTTTCGCGCGGCCTACAAGTACCGGCGCTGCCTCATCCCGACCACCGGATTCTACGAGTGGAAGCGCGAAGGGAAGGGCAACCCGAAGCGGCCGATGTTCATCACGATGCGGGGCGACGAGCCGTTCGCGTTTGGCGGCTTGTGGGAGCGGTGGAAGAGCCCCGGCGGCGACCTGTTGCACACGTTCACGATCATCACGACCGAGCCGAACGGGCTGATAGCGCAGCTCCACAACCGCATGCCGGTCATCATCAGGCGCGAAGACTTCGACACCTGGCTCGACGTCGACTTGACCGACCGCGCCGTGCTCGATCCGCTCCTGGCGCCGATCGATCCGGGCAATATGGTTGCCTGGGAGGTCAGCACGCGCGTCAACAATGTGCGCAACGACGACGCCGACCTCACAGCGCCGGTCGACGGCGGGCTCAAGCTCGGGATGTGATGCCGGGGAAAGGCCGTTGCGCGCTGTCGGCTAGCCCGGTCTTCTCATCAAAGCGCGGAGGCATGCTGTTCGAGGTTCAAGTCATGTGGTCATTCGACGCTGCAGGTGTGGCAGAGTCACATCGAAGCGGCGGAGGGCCGCAGGACGCTGAAGATCGGGCGGCAAGACCCGTGCGCACTGAGAAGGGCGGGCTAGGGCGCCTTGAAGACCTGTTTGCCTTCCTTGTTGAACATCATCATCTGCGGCGGCCCCTCGCCGGGCACGCTCAGGTAGGCGCTCGATTTCGTGCCCTTGCCCCACAACACGAGCACCGGCGTCCCGTCGGGGTGAAGGCGCAGCAGGAACCGGTTGGCACCCTTGCCGTCGACGACCTTGAGGTGCGGTGTACCGTCCTTCCGAAGCCCGAGAATGGCGTGTTCTTTGCCTTTTTCGTCGACGATGCTGATCCTGTTGAACTTGCCTTCCGCGACTTTTTTCTCAAGCTCGAGGATCCGCGCTTCAAGCGATTTGACGCGTTCGTTCGTCGCACAACCGGATAGGGAAGCGGCGGACGCGGCCATAACAAGAAGCGCGGCGAGCAAGCTGGACAGGCGCATGGTGGGCTCCACGAAAGCGAAGGGACGTCGCGACGTCGGACCCGGCGATTTACCGAGCCCCTGCGGCGCAGTCAAACCGGAGCGGTCGTGCCCGGGTGAAACACACGGGTCATGAGCTCAGCCGTGGGGCTCCAGCATGATGAAACCGGCGGACGGGAAGCGGTCGCGGATCGAATCCTCGACGATGTCGACCTCTTTGGCGACGAGCCGGGCGACGTGCTCGGTGTACACGCGCATCAACATGCCCATCGCGCCGGGTTCGTTGATCGATGTGAACTCGGGCTTGTACTCGCCCTCAAGCTGCGCGGCGAACCAGGTCCCGTCGAAGTCGACTTCAGCCTTGTACGCAAAGGTCGCGGGGCCGATCCAACGGCTCTGAACGGCGTGCACGGACTCGATGGACGGGCGCGCTTCGAGCAGCTCGCGGATGCCTTCGGCGATCTCGGGATCGACGGCCTGGCCGATCAGGAATCGCTGGTTCAGTCGCACGAGGAAGACCGCGACAAATCCCAGCAGCAAGCCGATGACGATCGACGCGATCGCGTCGTACGTGGCGTCCCCGGTGACCTGCGTGACGACGATTCCGATCATCGCAAACACCACGCCGGCGCAGGCCGCGAAGTCTTCGAGCAAGACGGCGAGGAGCATCGGATCCTTGAGACGCCTGAAGTACTCGCCCCACGCCATGTTGTCGGGCCGCTCGCGGTAGACCTGGACGAGCGCGCCCCACAGAACCCAGCCGTCGATGAAGAAGGCGACGGTCAGCGTCACCCAGGTCAGCCAGCCGACCTGTAGGTTCTCGGGCGGGTGACTCAGCGAGTGGATGCCGTGATAGACGGTCACGCCGCAGCCGAGAAAGAAGATGCCGAGCGCCGAAACGAGCGCCCAGAAGAAGGCGGCCTGGCCATAGCCGAAGGGATGTTTTTCGTCGGGGGTGCGATGGGCTTGGCGGATTCCGATGAGCAGCAGGGCCTGGTTGCCCACGTCGGCGAGGGTGTGGATCGCCTCGGAGAGCATCGCGCCGGACCCCGACACGAACCACGCCGCGATCTTCAAGGCCGCGATCGTGCCGTTGCCGATGAGCGCGCGAACGACGGTGGCTTCGGATCCCTGGATCGCCATGGAGGCTCCCTGTTAGACGCGGGGCTGTTGAGCGCGGGCAATGTGCGGCGACGCGTGGTACGACGCGGCATGGGCTTGTGGTTGCTCGAGGCCGCCGTGCGTGCGGCCGTGACGATGCCATTGCTGGTCGCGATTGGCGACATCGGGTTCGCTGCGGCCGCCGTGATCGGTGTGTTTGTCGGTTGGGCGCCGTTTTTTGCCAACCCGTGGCTCGCGGCTCTGCTGCCGATCGCCGGTTTGGCCACAATCGTTGTCGGCGGGCTCGTTGATCTTTCGACGTCGGCCATCGGGATTGTCGTCGGGTTCGCCGGACTCAAGGCCGTCCAAGCGGTGTTCGTCGCATCGAGACCAGCCATGTTTCGCGGTTTCGGAGCCGTCGCGGCGGCGCTGATGGGTGGGGTCGCATTCGTGGACGGCGGCTTGGTCGGGCTCGGGTTGGTGGGCCTCGCCGCCGCGGCGGGGTTTGGTTTCTTGCGGCGCAGCGATTCACGCCAGACCGGGTCGTTCACCGCCGGCATGTCGCGCATCACGTTTCGGTCCAGCGTCGTTGTTGCCGTGCTCCTCGCGCACTCCGCGTCCGATATCGTCGCGCTCGCGATCGCCGCTTCGGTGACATTCTTCCTGGTCGACCTGGTCGCGCGCCTGTCCCGGTGGCTGCACCCATCGCGCGAAGAACAGGGCCGATCGATGGGCGGCATCGATCACGATCGCTTCTTTCAACGAACGCTCGAGGGCACGCTGCTGCTCGGGTTCGGAGGCGCCATGTTGCTCGCCTTTTTCGGAGACGCCGCGTTGGCCCGGTGGTTCGAGCGCTCGACGTTGCCCGCTCATCTCGCCCTCGCTTTTGCACCGGCGCTTCTTTCCGCGCCGCTCGCCTTCGTTTCGGGCCAGTGGCTCGTGCGCCGCGGTGGTGCTGCGGATGTGGACCGCGCGCTCCGCTTCGAGGCCATTGGGTCGATCGCCGCTGCGCTTGTTTTCGGCGCCGCATTCGGGGTCGCTGGCGTCGCGCTGGGTGTGTTCGCGGGACAGCTCTTCACATCCGCGATTTCGCTGCCACGCCGCGCGATCGGGCGCCTCGAATATGCCGTCCGGGGCTTTGTAGTTCGCCGAATAGCCATCTGTACGGCCGCGTCGTTGCCGGGTCTTGTCGCCGGGCTGCTGTGGGTCACGCATCGCGATCTCAACCAGCCCAGAGAGCTGGCGATGGGGGCTTTTCTTGTCACGATCGCCCACGCCGCGACGTCGTTCTCCTACTGGATGCTCAGCTCGCGACGGGGTTGGTGAACGATGGCTTCAGCTTGGCTTGCGATCGGCGGCATGGGGCCGGATGGACGGGCTGCACGCTTCGATTCGGCCGGGCGCTGGCTGCCCTTTGTTCCCGTTGGCGACGGTCCATGTGGCGACGGTCCAGGTGGCGACGGTCCAGGTGGCGACGGGCCGGGTGGCGACGGGCCAGGTGGCCATCATGCCATCGGTCAGGACGACAGCGCCCTCGAGATTCGCGTTTGGTCGGTGTGCGACGAATCCACGCGCGGCGCGCCAATCGATACGAAACACAAACTCGTCTTCGATGGTTGGTACGTCGAGAACGAAAACGTCGACCTCGCCGCGTCGGTCGCGTCCACGTTCGCCGCCACGCTGCCCGATTCAACGCCTCCCGCTCACGGTCGATGGCCGACCCACGATGGCCAGTTTTCGTTTTGCCGACACGACGGAACCGCGGTCGTTGCCGGGTCGGGGATGATGCAGGGGTTTCACGTGTACTTGGCGGAACACGCCGGCGTTTTCGCGCTATCCAATCGCGCCATGATGGCCGCGGCCGCCGTGCATGGCGAGCTTCCTTCGCCCGATCTCGCGTTCTTGTCCTGGCAGCTCACCGGCGTCGTTTGCCCGTTCGGCAGCGGCAGCTGTTGGCCCGGAGTGAGGCTCTTGCCGGATCGCGAAGTGGCCGTGATGACCGCGAGCGGGATCGATACCGTCGCCGTGATCGCCCAGCCCACTGCGCTGAATCACGCGCCGCAGCCAGACGATTGGGATCGTGAAGCTGAGGCCTTGAAGCGGCGTGTGGCTCAGCTCAAACGCCTGCCGAGCATTCGCAAACAGATGGCCGTGACGGGAGGCAAGGACAGCCGGCTCGTGCTCGCCGCCGCGATGGCCTCGGGCGTGACCGATACGATCGACACGTTCTACCTCAAGGCGGTTGACGGCCACCCGGACGCGCACGTTGGCGGCCTGCTCACCCAGCGCATCGGCCGCGAATTGACGCTGATCGCGCCGCCCCAGGCCACCGAAGACGTCTTCGCCGCAGTGCGCGCACATCTATTCTGCGCCGAAGTCGCGGTGGGGCCCTGGGACCATAAAGCGGCGGCGCATCGTCCCGCTGTCGCCGGCATCCACGGCAACTATGGCGAGATCTTCAAGAGCCACATCAAGCCCTCCTTCCTGCTCGGGTGGCCGATCGTCCGGCGTTTCTATCGCTCCGAGGGCTGGCTGAACCCGTTTGGTCTGCTGCCCGGCGACATCGTGGCAACCCATCGGCTGGCGTTTGAGGCGTTCGTCGACACTTGCCGCGCCGACGGGACCGAGCTCGCCGATGTGCACGATCGCTGGCACCGCGAGGCCCGCATGGGACGCTGGCTTGGCCAAACCCTGCAGTTCGACGCGTGCGGCGCCCCAGCGATCAACGTTCTGCCTTCCCACGACCTTCTCGCGCTGTACCTCGCGCTGCCGTGGCGCGATCGTCGAGATCACGTCGTGCACCTTGAGCTGATGCGGCGCCTCGACAACGAGATCTGGCAGCTGCCCCTCGCCAACGACACCTGGAAGCGGCGCATCAATCGCGGATACGGACGTCCGCAAGCTGCCTACAAGGCCAACGTGCTCGCGGTTTCATCGCAACTTGCCGCCTACAACCGGCAGCGCGAGGCCATAAACGCCTACATCATCGACGGCGAGGACGACGGCTTCTTCGATGTCGTGCGACGCGACGCGGTGACTTCTTACCTGGCCAAGGTCGCTGCGAAACCGTCCGCGCGGTTGCTCAACCCGGTGTTCACGTTGCTGGGCATGCGAATGGCCGCCCGCGAAGGCCTCACGCCCGCGCCGTTCACGGTTGGCTGAAACGGACCACTAGCCTTCGGGTGGCGTGTACCCAACCGGTGATGCGCGGTCGAGTTGGAAGGCTCGGCGGGTCATCGAGACGTAGTTGTGACCGATCGCGACCTGGTCGCCGCTCCAAACGCGTTCGCCCTTGTCGTCGAGGCGCGCGTTCATGGTCGCCTTCTTGCCGCCGGCGCCGATGGTCTTGATCTCGCAGAGTTCGTCGGCCCACGACAGCAAGTAGATCGCGCCCGGGAATGGCTCGCCGCGGAAATCGGTCCGCAAGCCGTAGCAGAGCACCGGGATGTTGTGGCGATCGACGACCAAAGTGAGCTGCAAGACCTGTTGCGGGGTCAGGAATTGGGCCTCGTCCACGAGCACGCAGTGAACGGGCCGGGCCGCCACGTGCTTGCTGACGTCGGCGAAGAGATCAAACTCGGCGTCGTAGATCGACGCGTCGGCCTGCAGACCGATGCGCGACGTGATCTTGCCGACGCCGTATCGGTCATCGAGCTTGGGCGTGTACAGCAACGTGGTCATGTCACGCGCGTTGTAGTTGTAGTTGGACTGCAGCAGCAGCGTGGTCTTGCCGGCGTTCATCGCCGAGTAATAGAAGTACAGTTTGGCCATCACCGCCCCTGTTCCGGCATCGACGGGCCGGCATGGACAGGCCGGCGACGTGCGTCACTGCCCGATCACTACGCCACCGACTCGACGCGAGCAAGTGTCACAGGGCGTCAAAAACACCGCCGGTTGAACGTGCGTACGCCAACGGTTTATCGTGGCGGCATGTCCGATAAGTGCTCAGTGTGCGGGCAAGTGCCGAACGGGGATTCATGCCCGGTCAGCCACCCGGACTGCCCGACGTTCGCCTATGTGCCGCCGATCCCGTTGGAGAAGGCGCTGATCGGCGAGGTCGTCGGCAGCCGCTACAAGATCGCGCGGGTGCTCGGCAAGGGTGGATTCGGCACGGTCTTCGCCGCCGAACACATCACCACGTCCCAGGATGTGGTCGTCAAAGTCCTCAAGAGCGACGTCGCTGCCGATCCCGTTCAGCTCACGCGGTTTCTCAACGAAGCCAAGATGACGTCGCAGCTCAAACACCCCAACACGGTGCGGGTTTACGACTCGGGACGGACGCGTGGCGGGCAGCTCTACATCGCCATGGAGCTGCTCAACGGGGAGGAGTTCGGGCACATTCTCAAGCGCGAGGGACGCATCGAGCCGCTGCGGATGATCCGCATCACGTGCGCGGTTCTGCGTTCGTTGTCCGAAGCGCACGCGATCGGCCTCGTGCACCGCGACCTCAAGCCCAGCAACATCTTTCTGTGCGAGGTCCACGGCGAAAAAGACTTCGTGAAGCTGCTCGACTTCGGCATCGCCAAATCGACGGTCGCCGGTCAGGACCAGGATCTCACCAAGACCGGATTTGCCCTCGGCACGCCCAAGTACATGAGCCCGGAGCAAGGCCGCGCCGAAGAGCTGGACCGGCGGTCGGACATCTACTCGCTCGGCGTCATCTTGTACGAAGCGCTCTCCGGGGCACCGCCGTTCATTGCGCCCAGCGCCATGTCCTTGATCGTCAAGCACATCCAGGACCCGGCGCCGCCGCTGCGCGAAAAAGCCCCCGATCTGCCGGCTGGGCTGCCTGAAATCGTCATGACGGCGCTCAACAAGCATCCCGATGACCGGTTTTACGACGCCGACGATATGCGCGCTGCGCTGGAGATGGTCAGCGCCAAGGCCGGCGAACCGGTGCCTGTGACCAAGCGGGCCCAGACGGCGAAAATGCGCGGATTAACGCCGGAGTTCGTCCTCGCTGCGGCGATGCGCGCGGCCGACAACCAGCCCGCCGCCGACGATGAAACGCGCGACATGGATATCAGCGGCGCGACCGAAACGCGGGCTACGAAGCTGGCAAGTCCACCGGCTGACGATGGACCGCCGCCGACCCGCGCGGTGCAAGGCAGCTCGGCATCATCGTCGTCGATCCAATCAGCGTTGAACGAACAAGCGACCGTGGCGCTGGACACGGGCGAGGCCGTTGCAGCGACGTCTGCCGCGATTCGCGCGTCTTCGGGCGGTGGCGCTGCGGCCGGTGGTGGCTCGATGGCCGTCAAGGTGATCGCGGGCGTTGCTGCGCTCGGATTGGTCGCAGCGGTCGCGTGGTTCGGTCGCGGCGCGTCCATCGACGACGACGCAAAGAGCGCCGGCGGGATCGGTGTGGCGGCGGCCAAAGATTCGGACAAAGAGGCGAAAGCGGCGAAAGCGGCGGTTGCAGGCGCTGAAAAGAAGGCAGACGACGAAAGGGCTGAGGCTACCAAAGCGCCCGCGCCGGCAAACGCGGCCGACAAAGCGGTCGTCAAACCGCTGACGGTCGCCGAAGTGGACGCAGCGGTGCACACCGTCAAAGACAAGCTGCAAAAATGTTTCGCAGAGCACGGTCCGAAGACGGGCGGGACCGTCGACATCAAGGTCGGACTCCAGGTCGGCACGGATGGCCAGGTGAACGGGTCGTTGATCGACGCAGCGGCCAAGGCCCCGCTGAAGGAGTGCATCGCGACGGCCCTGGCCAGCTTGTCGTTCTCCGCAAACCGCGCGGCCGAGTCGCATTCCACGATGTTGACGGTCGCCGCAGCCGCCAAGCCGGCGCGAGTCAGAAAGGCCCCAACAAGAGCGGCAACTACCAAGAAGGTCCCGCCAAAGAAGCCTGCGGCGAAACCAGCCGCAAAACGTGCCGTGAAGAAGAAGCCCAAGCAGGAAGAGCCCGAGTACGACGGCGATTCGGCCCTCTGAGTCGCTGCCCGCTTGAATCGGGCTACCCCGCCAGCGAGATTCGGACCCGCGACGCGCGACGTTGGGCCCAGAGCAGCGCGGTCGAGACGAACAATGCAGACGCGAGCGCCGAGTGGATGACGGTCACCGTCGGCGGCAGGCGCAGCCAGATGTTCGCGGCTCCGGCAAGCACTTGCATCACGATGAGCGCGGCGACGACACGGGCCAGGGTCGGCTGATAGCGGCGCGCCTGCCATGCCAGCCCGAATCCGAGCGCGACAAGCAGATACGCGTTGAGGCGATGGGCGAGCTGCAGGCCGACAAAGCCGGACCACGACGGGAACCAGACGCCGCCGCTGCAGGCAGGGAACTCAATGCACACCATCCCCGCGAGATTGCTGGCGATGAGGCCGCCCAGAAGGAACTGCCCAAGAAGCGCGCAGGTCCAGGCGATTAGCAGCGCGGGACCCGCCGCCGGCTGAATTTCCGGGCTCATTTGATGGTCGCTCTGCTGTTTCCCCGAAGATCCGAGCAACCCGAGGCGCGATGCCGCCCACGCGATGCAGGCCGCAAACGAATTGCCGAGCAAGAGGTGCGTCGTGACCGTCCAAGCCGCCGGACGCGGGTCGCCGCCATGGCCTTTTTCGACGATAAGAACGGTCAGGCCGCCCATCACGATTTGGGCGAGCAGAACGACGCCCCCGAGCAGCATCGTGCGACCCGCGAGCTTCTTGCAGGCCGCGTCCCGCCACACGAGCACACCGACAACCGCGAACCCGATCGAAACCAAACCGGCAAGAACGCGGTGGCCGAACTCGTAGATGACGCCCTCGAGTCGCACGTCCGGGACGACGTCCCCAAAACAGAGCGGCCAATCCGGACATGCGAGACCTGCTTTCATGGCCCGCACGAGCGCGCCGAAGCCGATCAGCATCCAGGTCACGACGACGAGCGACCAAAGGCCTTTGCGGAGGCTTGCAGCCATCGCCTGTCAACTCCCGTGGAAGGTCCGCCCGTCGCGAGCCATGTCGCGCAGCAGCTCCGGTGGTGCGAATCGGTCGCCGTAGCGGGAGGCCAGCTCGTCCGCACGGTCGACAAATGACCCGGCGCCAATGCTGTCGATGTAGCTGAGCGGACCGCCGCTCCATGGCGCGAACCCCCAACCGAGGATGGCGCCGACGTCCGCTTCCCCCGCATCGGTGATCACGGACGCTTCGACACAACGCGACGCTTCGAGCGCCTGGGTGTACAGGAAGCGGTCGACCAGCTCGCCGGCCGTCGGTTGCGATTGGGCGGGGCTGAAACGCTGTCCGAGTCCGGACCAAAGGGCTTTGCTGCCGCCTGCGCCGTATTCGTAGAAGCCGCCGCCGTCGCGTCGCCCCTTGCGACCGGCGTCGACCGCCATGACCTCAAGAACCGGAGCCGCCGGGCTGACCGGGGTTGAATCGCCGAGATCGCGACGCGTCTGTTCGCCGACCTGGTGCATCAGACCGATACCGACCTCATCGGCGAGAGCGAGCGGGGCCATCGGCATGCCGGACCGCTGTCCCGCGTTTTCGATCAGCGCCGGGGAGATCCCCTCGGCCAACATGGCCATGCCTTCGGTGATGTAGGTCCCAAAAACCCGACTCGTGTAGAAGCCGCGACTGTCGTTGACGACGATCGGTGTCTTGCCGATGCGCGCGGCGAAGTCGAAGGTCAGCGCCAGGGTGGCTTCGCTCGTTTCCTTGCCGCGAATCACCTCGAGCAGCGGCATCCTCTCGACCGGCGAAAAGAAGTGCATTCCGATGAAGCGATCGGGGTGGTCGAGCGCCTCGGATAGTCCGGTGATGGGCAACGTCGACGTATTGCTGCCGATGATGGCGTCGTCGGCGAGCTGTTCCGCGGCGGCGCGATGAACTTTGGCCTTGATTTCCCGGTCTTCGAACACGGCTTCGACGACGACATCACAGCCGTCGAGGTCGGCGTAATCGGTCGTTGCGTGAATGCGCGCCAGGGTCCGGTCGAGCTTGCCCCGGGTGGCACGACCGCGAGCGATCCGTCGCTTCAGCTTGTTTTCGGTGTAGGCCCGGCCCTGGTCGGCCGCTTCCTGCGACCTGTCGAGCAAGACAACGTCCAGGCCCGCGCTTGCGGCCACAAACGCGATCCCGCCGCCCATCAGCCCAGCGCCCAGCACGCCGATCTTGTTGATGTCGCGCCGCTCAAACCCGCTCGGTCGACGCGCGCCTTTCTTGGCGTCCTGCATCTCGAAATACAGCGTGCGCAGCATGCTTGTGGCGACGTCGGTGCGGATGAGCCTGGCAAAGCGGCGGCTCTCGATCCGGCAGCCGCGCTCGATCGGCAGGCGCATTCCGTCGTGGACCGCGCCGATGATGGCCTTGGCGTGGGGGAAGTTTCCGTAGGTCTTGGCGTGAACCATCGCGTTGGTGCCCATCAGCACTTGCAGGGCGCGCGGGCTGTCGATGCCCCCACCGGGTGGCTCGGTGCCGCGCCGATCCCATGGCTGACTCGCTTCGGGACCGCTGGCGATCCAGGCGATCGCGGCGTCGAGCAACCCGTCTGCCGCGACCACTTCGTCAACGAGTCCGAGCTTCAGCGCCTCGTCAGCCCGGTATTGCTTGCCTTCCAACAGCGCACCTATGGCCTTTTCGACCCCGATCAGGCGCGGCAACCGTTGCGTCCCGCCGGCGCCCGGCATCAGGCCCATCTGGGCTTCGGGCAGTCCGACCTTGGAAGCTTTTCCGTCCGCGAGGATACGCCGATGACAGGCCAGCGCGAGCTCATAGCCGCCGCCGAGCGTCATGCCGTTGAGAGCCGCCACGACGGGCTTTGCGCAGGTCTCGATGCCGCGCAGCACGTTGTGAACCCACGCGGTTTTTTCGACCAACTCAGCCCCTGAGATGGCGCCCGATGTCAGGCCCTTGATCTGGTCCAGGTCGCCGCCGACAACAAAAGTCCCCGGTTTCGTGGACGTGATCACGATCCCATCGATCGATTCGTCCGCGACAGCGACGTCGAGGGCTTGTTTGAGTTCAGCGAGGGCTGCCCCGGTGAGCAGGTTGACGGGCCGGGCGTTGTCGTCCCAGCTCAGGACGGCGACGCGCGCCTGGGTGGCGGACGTGATGATGCTCATGACTGGCTCCAATCGGGCGGCAGGCCCGGCTGGTGAGAAAGACGGGTCACACGCGCTCGATGATGGCGGCCGTGCCCATGCCGGCGCCGACGCAAAGCACAACGAGGGCGCGTCTGAGGTCGCGGCGATGCAGCTCGTCGAGGACGGTGCCAACCAGGATCGCCCCGGTCGCACCGAGCGGGTGTCCCATCGCGATGGCGCCGCCGGCTACATTGACGCGGTCGTGGGGGACATCGAGGTCGTTCATGAAACGCAGGACGACCGAAGCGAACGCCTCGTTGACCTCCCACAGGTCGATGTCCGAAGGCTTGAGGCCGGCCCGACCCAAGACCTTGTGTGCAGCATCAGCGGGGCCGGTCAGCATGATGCAAGGCTCGCTGCCGATCGAAGCACAAGCGACCACTTTCCCGCGCGGTTTCAGCCCCGTTTCCGAGCCGATCCTGTCGTTGCCGATGACAACGACGGACGCTCCATCGACGATCCCCGATGAGTTGCCGGCATGGTGCACGTGGTCGATCCGCTCGACCTCCGGGTAGCGCAGCTTGGCGACGGCGTCGAACCCATAGTCCTCGCCCATCTTCTTGAACGCCGGTTTGAGGCGACCAAGGGAATCCAACGAGGCGTTGCCACGGACAGTTTCGTCGCGGTCGAGCAGGACCGTGCCCAGCTCATCGATGACGGGGACGACGCTGCGATCAAACCAGCCTTCGGCCCATGCCCGGGCGGCGCGCTGTTGGCTGACGACCGCGAACTCGTCGAGCTGTTCGCGCGACATGCCATCGATCGTGGCGATGAGGTCGGCGCTCACCCCCTGCGGGACGAAGTAGGTGTCCCAGGCGAGGTTGGGGTCGGTCGCCCAGGAGCCGCCGGCTGAGCCCATGGGCACCCGGCTCATGCTCTCGACACCGCCGGCGACACAAAGATCAGCGTCGCCCGCGCGAACCTTGGCGGCGGCGATTCCGATGGCCTCGAGCCCCGAAGCGCAGAACCTGTTGACCTGCATGCCGGCTGCAGTTTGCGCGTACCCGGCGTGCAGAGAGGCGAGGCGGCCGATGTTGGCGCCCTGCTCACCGACGGCTTCGACGCATCCGAGCACCACGTCGTCGACCAGCCCGGTGTCGAGCTCATTGCGGTCCCGGACGCCGCGGAGAACGGTCGCTGCGAGGTCGAGTGGGGACACTTCCGCGAGCGCACCGTCGCGCTTGCGGCCGCGTCCGCGAGGCGTGCGGATGGCGTCGTAGATGAAGGCCTGGGGCATTGTTTAATCCTCGGCACAGAGCCGAAAGCGGGTCAGTGCGACGTGCCGGTGATGTGACCGGTCTTGGGGCGCAGCTTGCGTTCGAGTTTGTCCAGGATCTTCAGCGCGCAGCGGGGGATCCGGGCGTCTTGTTTGGCGCGAGCGACGGCGTCCCGGATCTGCCCGTAGCCGGCGCTTCCCGCGCTCAAACCACGCGTGATTTCGCCGAGCTGTTCGCCGTGCTTGACCGACCGAGAGCAGATGACGCCGGTGACGTCAGCCAGGCATTCGCGGCCGCGCGGCATACCCAGCAGGAACCCGCCGATTTCGCTGGATTGGAACAGGGCGGCCTTGTCGCGCAGAACATCGCACCCGGCGCCGCCCGCTGGTGGCAGGCGCGCATGAACGCGACGGGCCAGGAAGAGATCGGCCAGGGTCTGGTTGGCGAGGCGGTACACGGTGCGCTTACGCGTTCGGCGGAACAGGCTCGATTGCAGCAGGGTCTCGCAGACGCCGCGCGGCGAACTGGCGGTCGCCTTGGCGATGGCTTCGCAGTCGGAGATGCGGACGCTCAGCGCGCGCGATGCCGGCCGGGCCACGCGATCAACGATCTTGTCGACCATGGCGAGGGTGTCGTGCGGGCTCATGGTCGTGCCCTGCACATCGTCCTGCAGCAAGGTCACGAGGTAGGCCTCGTACACCGATGACCGGGTCTGCACGCCCTGGTTGGCGAGCCGTTTGGCCAGCGCCGGGCTATCGCGCATCTTCGCGATGTGCCGCAGCGCCCCGAGATCACGCCAGGTCGACATGTGCGGGTAGAAGCAGGACTTGCCGCTGCGAATCGCCGTATCCAGCCGGAAATCCTTGAGAAACTGGCGAAATCTCTGACCGGCGGCGGCGCCACCGGGCCCGCCCATGATGCCGCGGTCGACCACCTGGCAGGACAGCGGCGGGATCTCGCCGATCACGTCGATTCCGGTCAGCCCAAACGTGCGGTCGAATACCGGCGGGCGCGAGAACACCACGGTTCGAAGGCCGGGCAGCGCCGCTGCAAGCGCGTTGATCCAACCGACGATGGCCGGTCGCTTGTCGATGGAAACCTCGTCAAACGCGTCGAGGAGCACGAGCCACGGCCGAATTTTGCCAATTCGAGGCTTCAAGAATGCGAGCGCGCCACCGCCCTTGGGAGCACCGAGCTGCTTGGCCATCTCGATGAGGATTGGATTGGGCCCGCCAGCCGGGTGCTCGGCGACCGCGACGTCCCAGTGCAAGTGCACGAGAAACGTGCGCAGCTCACCGCAGAGCTGGACTTCAAGCGCCTTGGCCAGCGACGTCTTTCCCGCTCCGCCGCGAGCGACCACCATGGCGTGCTTCGATTTTCCCTTCGCCACAGCCTGGGCGAAGACCGTCTCTTTGACGCTGGTTCCGGCTTTCGCGCCCGGATCGCTGGACCGCCACCGGTGCAGGTAGAGCTGTGGCGGCACGTAGCGACCGCTCTTGACGGCCTGGGCTTGTTCGGCCGAGCGGCTGTAGCAGCGTCGGGTGTATTCGATCTCTTGTTGCTGATCGGCCGCCGCAGCCGACAGCTTGGCGGCGTCTTTCTTGTTCTCTTCCGCGCCGCCGCAACCACCCACGAACGCGACAAAAAATGCTGCGAAAACAGCGGCGAGAGGCCCGAGGTCTACGCGGTCAATGCCAGCGCGACGAGCGCCGCCCGAGAGATCCGATTCAATGGCTCTATCTAACTGTTTTTGCGTCATTTTTCCGACAACACATAGGCGCCGCAGCGCAGCCCGGGCATGCGTTGTACCGGGCCGCGCCGCTCGGCGCCATAGGAGAGGGAGTCCCGGGGTGTTTCCGTGTCGTCCCGTCAACCCGAATCGACGCTAGCAGACTGCGCCGTAAATCGTGTTCAGTTAGGGCCTGTCCCTGAATTGCGCACAATCCGACCGGTTTGTCGCTTAGTTCTATTGCTGGTCCCGTAACAGTTTGAAATAACTACTCTCTCACCCGCTCCCCGGGGAGAGATGGCCCGCAGGGTCAGAGAAGGGCAAACAAGTACTGGGCGCCGTCAGGCGCTCCATTTCAGTCGTCGCCGACGGCTTCAACCCAGATCCGGGCCTTGACGTCGTCGAGTTTCTCCACAACTTCATGGACGGTGAAGCGGATGACGTTCAGGCCTTGCGTCGTGCCGTTGAGTAGACAACTCGGAGTGGATCGGCAGCGAGTGCGACGATGGCGGAAT
>CAZLMW010000079.1:26508-38385 GCA_964560875.1 uncultured Enterobacteriaceae bacterium | reverse complement strand
GCGGATCCGCGCCGCGATTGTCCCGTTGCAGCCACACGAAGATCTCCCGGTTGCCCTTGGGGCCGGCGACCTTGGAGTCGCGCTGGTCGCGGAGCAGCCAACCGTTGGACGACGCCGCGTCGGTGACAAGCTCGGCCGCATGACGACGCGCATCATCATCGCGCACAACGCCGCCCTTGGGGACCCTGTTGCGCGGCAGCTCGAACTGAGGCTTCACCATGGCGAGCATCCACGCCTGTTGGGATGCGACGGCAGACAGCGCGTCGAGCAGGGCTCGGATGGCGATGAAGCTGACGTCGATGGTGATCAAATCCGGTGGCCACGGGAGCTGGCCCGCGGTCAACTTCCGGGCGTTGCAGCGTTCGAGCGGGATTACACGCGGATCGTTGCGAACCTTCGCGTCGAGCAAGCCGTAGCCGACATCGAGCGCGACGACTTCTGCGGCGCCTCGCTGCAAGACGCAGTCCGTGAAGCCTCCCGTGGACGCGCCAACATCGAGCACGCGCCGCCCGCTAACGTCGATACCGAGGTCGTTGAGCGCGCCGTCGAGCTTGCCGCCGGCCCGCGACACGAAGCGCTTGGGCGGGTTTTTCAGCCGTACCACGACGTCGTCGCGAACCTGGCTGCCAGGTTTGGTCTCGCGGTGGTCGCCGACAACGACCTCGCCGCTCATGACAAGCCCGCGTGCCTGGCGCAGATCGGCGACGAGCCCGTCAGCGACGAGCCGCTCATCGAGTCGACGTTTGGGGCGACGTGGCACGTGTTAGCCCGCGCTTGTTTGAGAAGTCCGGGCTGGGCTCAGATATCGAGGCCTTCGGTGGTGTCGCCGTCGGCGCTGGCGACGAGGCGCTCGATCCGCAATTCGGCGTCGTCGAGCCGCGCGGATGCTTGTTTGCTCAGAGCCATGCCGCGCTCGAACGCCTGGAGGCTGTCTTCGAGGCTGAGATCGCCGCCTTCGAGGCCCTCAACGATGCCTTCAAGCTCGCCCAGCAAGCTCTCGAAAGCGGGGCTGGTGGCGTTTTCCGTGCCGTTTCCGTCGCCGTCACCATCGGCGGTGAAGAGGGGGTTCTGACCATCGTTCATCGAGCCCTCCAGGCTGACGGAGAGCATGCCGCGCGTGCTCCAGACGGCAACCCCCGCGTCGCGCCAAATACGGCAACGTCCTGATTTAGTGGAATCTATGCCGCCGATCGTGCTACCTTTTCACAGGCCGTTCGGCCCGCGTTACCCCTGCAGCATGCCTTCCAGCCCGCCCTTGGTGGCAGGAGTGTACGCCCGCCGGCCCGCGCCCCCCAAGTCGCCTCCGCGCCGCCGTCACAGCGAGAACTGATGCCCCAAACGCCGCAACCGATCTGGGTCGATACCCAAGAATCGCTGGACCGGTTGATCACCGAAATCCGCAAGCACGATCGCATCGCGATGGACACCGAGTTCCACGGTGAACGCACGTATATCCCGCGGCTCATGCTGGTACAGCTCGCCACGCCGGACGCCATCTTCCTCGTTGACCCGCTGGCCGACCTCGACATGTGCTCGCTTTTCGAAGCGTTCAACGGCGACGCCCCCCCGCTGGTTATCGGCCACGCGCTGCACAACGACCTCGAGATCATCTACCTGCGCTGTGGTCGCATCTTGCCTCGGGTCTTCGATACGCAGATCGCGGCGTCGTTCCTCGGTCATGGCTTGCAGGTCGGGCTGGCCAACCTCGTACACCGGATTTGCGGCGAACGACTGCCCAAAGACGGTCAGATGGCCGACTGGAGCCGGCGACCGCTGTCCGACAAGCTCAAGTGCTACGCAGCCAACGATGTGCGCTACCTGATGAAGCTGCACGATGAGCTCAACGGCGCGCTGCAAACGCGTGGCCGCGATCCATGGGTCGCCCAGGAGTGCTCGCGGCTGTCCGATCCGACTCGCTACGAACGCAACCCGGACCTGGCCTACAAACGGGTCGGTCGCTACCGGACGCTCAAAGACAACGAGCTCGGGGTCCTCGCCGCCATCGCCGCCGAACGCGATCGGATCGCTGCCGAGGTCGACACGGTTCCGCACTTTCTCGTGCCGGACGATCTGCTCGTCGCCATGGCCCGCGGCGCCCCGCAAACCCGCGCCGAGCTCAAGAGCCATCGCCGGCTCAACCACCGCCAGGTCAACCGGCACGCCGACCGCTGGCTCGCCGCCGTGCGTCGCGGCATGGACAACCCGATTCGGCTGCCCAAAGCCCGCCCGCCAACAACGCGCGGTGTCGAAGCAGCCGGCGCGCTCGTGATGTTGCTGGTCGGACAGCTCGCTCGCGAAAACGACATCGCTCCCCAGCTGCTGCTCAAACGCGCGGTGGCCGAGCAAGCGTTGCGCGACGAACACGACGACCGCGAGTCCCTGTTGGCCGCTCTCGGCTTGCAAGGATGGCGTTCGGAGCTCATCGGCGAGTCGCTCTGGAAACTGGTCCGCGGGGAATTGCACGCGCATTGCCAGCGCCATGAAGGCGAGGTGGTCGTCGCGTTCGGTGATGGCAAACCAGGCTCGATCCCCGACCACGTCATCGCGGATCGTCGCAACTCGTCCAACGGAAAGAGCCGTCGCCGCCGCCGTCGCCGTCGAAAGGCGTCCGGATCGCGCGCCCAGGTGCAGCCGACCTAGGCCACCGGCGGCGGGTTCGCCGTACGTAATTCAACTCGTCGTGACGCCGCGGCGCGTAAATCTCCCCATCGTCGGGCGAAATCTTCGCCATTGGACGGCATGGGGGGCCGCATAGCTTGCCATCGGGACGTTGCCCACCCCGATGAGGTCGCTATGGCGGAAAAGAAACGGCCCGACAAGAAGCGCGTGCGGCTGGCACGCGCGATCCAGGAGCGACGCGAAAACACCGGCGTTGGCAGGCGGCAGTTCATCGCCGCTGGGGCCGCCATGCTCGGCGGTGCCACGCTCCTCGGCGCGACGTTGCATTCGGATGCGGCATCCGCCCGCGAAAAGCACGGCCCGCCCGTCCGTCCACCGACAGCCGGCTCCGACGACGAAGCGTTTCAGAAGGCGTGCATTCGCTGCGGGCTCTGCGGTGTCGTCTGCCAAAACGGCTGCATTCGGATGTTTGGCGCTGATGAGCCCACATGGGGCGGGTTGACCCCCTACCTGGATGTGCGACGGCGCTCCTGCACGCTGTGTATGCGGTGCACCAACATCTGCCCGACCGGCGCGCTTTCGGCGACCAAAGACAACCTCGAAGCCATCGTCGAGAAGGTCAATATGGGCATAGCAGTCGTCGATCCCGACCGCTGCCTGAGCTACATCGGGCGAATCTGCGGCTACTGCCACGACGCCTGTCCGCTGCCCGGTAAGGCCATCAAGCTGGTCCCCGCCGGCAAGCCGGTCGTGCTCGAAGACGGCTGTGTCGGCTGCGGTCGATGCGTCGAGTTCTGCCCGCAGGTACCGACCGCAATCGACGTCCGGCCCGCGGCCGCGGAGGTGCGGCATGACGTCTGAAAACCGCCCGGTCAGACCCCGTCGCGTCGCGCTCTCCGGTCTGCGGATCAGCGGCGGCGGCAAGACCTGGCGCTGGGCCCGAATCATCGCCCAGACCGTTGTGTTGATCGTCGTTGTGGCGGCGCCTGTGCTCGGCGGTTGGCAACGGCTCGATGAAGAGTCGATGGCGTCCTGGAACACGCTCGGCCGCGAACTGCCCGCGACTTTGTACAAGACGCTGCCCCGTGGCCACGCCCCCAGCAAGGCCTACGATGCGCTCCAGCTCGTCGGTGGCGGCACCGGTGTTGACGTCCTCGGCATCCCCGCGATCGACCCGGTCGCCGGCAGCGTGGCGTTGTTGCGGGGTCGGTTCGACGCGCGTGTGCTGCTCGCGTTTGCGTTGCCGCTGCTGATCGGCCTGTTCGCCGGACGCTTCTTCTGCGGCTGGTTGTGCCCCTACGGAACCATCGCGCGGTGGCTGGATGCCGCGCTTCGTCGGCTCAGGTGGACTCCGCTTTTCGTCGTCCCCACGCGCCGACCGATTCGCTGGCTTGTGCTCGGTGTGGCCATCGTCGGCGGTGCGCTCGGCGGTCACATGGTGGTCGATCTCGCGCTACCACATTTGCTTGTTCAGCAGGCGTCGTATGCGGTCTGGTTGCTCGGTGGCGGCAGCGCCGTGCTGGGTTTGTTGGTCGGTCTTATCGCGACGGCCGTAGCGTTTGGCCCGACGACGTGGTGTTCGGCGTTGTGCCCAACCGGCGCGATGCTGTCCGCTACGGGGAGAGCCCGCGTGGTGCGTGTCGCGATCGCTCGCCCGTCGGCCTGTGGCAAGTCGTGCGGTCTGTGTTCGGTCGCCTGTTGGTTGCACCTCGATCCCGCCAGCGGTGATCCCGGGCCGGACTGCGATGCTTGCGCTCGTTGTTTCACGTCTTGTCCATCGATCAACCTGCAGGTCGTGGTCGCGCCTCCCCGCCGCGCATCCGCCGCAGCCATTTGCCTCGCCGCGATGGCCGTCAGTTTCATCGGAGGGGATGCCCGTGCCGAGGAGACCGACCGCCGTCCGCGCCTGACCGTCTCCGCTCACCGGGTCGTGGGCGATGTGACCGTTGCAGTCGCTGCCGTCGATATGACCGGAACGCGCGACGACGCCGACCACAAGCACGAGCAGAGGGGCACCGACATCTCGGTCTTCATCGTTCGCGGGGCGATAGGAGCGCCCGACGAGCGCGGCGTATTGCCGACGCGCGACACGTACGACGCTAAGCTCGATGTGCGAATCGTCAGCGCCGACGGCACGGTGCTCAAGGCTCTCAACTTCGACCGCGCGCGTCGGCCGCGATCTGCGCCCCGCCCGACGATCTATCGCGAGCGGATCTATTTCCCGTTGACCGCCGGCATGCGCATCGAGGTGTTGCCCGTCCAGGATTGGCTGACCGACGTCGTCAGCATCCCAGTGCCCAAGCAGGGCGGTACTGAACTCGGTGCCATCGTGCCGTGGGGCGTGCTTGGGTTTTTGCTTTACGGCGGATCGTCGGTGCTTGCGTTGGCGATTCGGGAACGCGACCCCGTGACATCGCCCGTCCCCAGGTGAGAGAAACGCAGGTCGACCGAAATTCTCGGCCTGTCGGGGCGAAGGTTCGGCCACGCCCGATGCACGACCGTCGGGGCGAACAGCAACGCGTCACCGACGGCGAGCTCACCGGTGACCCACACAGCCTCATCGGCAACGTCGCAACCACCGAGCAGGCCGGCCCCCGTGTGGTCGAGCAGCGGGCCGCTAAAGCTGTCGGGCCACAGACCGATCCCGCCATCGTCGGGTCCGCAAGGATGCAGCGGGATCCAAACGGTCCAGGGCGCTGGCGAATCGGAGACCGGCATGTAGGCGCCATCCTGGTGGGGCCTGGTCGTGTGATGACGTCCGTCGGGAAACGCGATGCGGCAGATATCCCCGCGACGTGACGCAATCGGGCCGTCGAAGAGGGCGGACAGAAAAGCCCCCAAGCGCGCGTCGCCAATGACCGCGGTGGCCTCTGGACTGGCGAATACGTGCTGCTGCAGCGCGATCCAGCGCGGGTCGTCGAACCCATCGTTGGTCCAACACGCCCCGGGCGTTGCGCGATCTGCCGAGTCGATCAACCCGCGTTCCCGCAACCAACGACGCACGTGGGCGCCAAGTCGTTGCACGCTCTGCACCGAGACAGCAGCTTTCAATGCGGCGAAGCCATGCCGGCGGGCAAACGCGACGGTTGCGCTGTCATCCGGATCAAGGCGCTCCCAAGGTCGGCACATCGCCGCGGAGCGATCGGTGATTGCGGGTAAGTTGGGGTTCGACGGCATGTTCACGTCGCGATGGGATCGCTACACGCCCCGTTCAGCGGCTGGCCACAGGACCTTGTGAACCTGCACCTGGAGGCGTCCCGGGGCCTTGGTTTGCAGGATCCAGTCCGCGAGGTCCGCGCCGCTGCATTCCTCGTGGACCGCCGACCACAGGACCGTCGCTTCAAGGCCGATCAGCTCATCGTTGAGCCGTTGCAGCGCCCAGTCGAAGTCCGCTCGGTCGGCGACGACAATCTTCAGCTCGTCACACGAACGCAGCGCTGCAAGGTCGGCCAGCAGGTTGCGATGACTCTCGTCGGAACCCGGGCACTTGAGGTCGGCGATCACCTTCACGCGCGGGTCGATGTCGCGGAAGGCAAAGGCGCCACTGGTTTCGATCAGGACCTCGTAGCCGGCGTCGCAAAGCCGCTCGAGCAGGATATGGCAGCCGCGTTGCGCGAGAGGTTCGCCGCCGGTGACTTCGACAAGGGGCAGGCCGCATCGTTTGACCTCATCGAGGACGGCGCCCACGGTCGTCGGTTCACCGGGGTCGAAGGAATAGACGGTGTCGCACCAACGGCACCGCAGCGGACATCGCGCCAGGCGGATAAACGTGCAGGGCCGGCCGGCGTGCGTCGACTCACCCTGGATCGACGCGTACAGCTCGGTGACCGCCAAGCGTGTGGCGAGCGGATCGGGCGTCCGGTCCTTCAATGGCGGCCCCGTCGCACGGTCACCGCCGGTCGGCGTTCCTTGTTGCGCAGCCAGACCATTCGCAGGCCGTCGAGCGTCAGGAATTCGACCACGTCGTCGATAACGTCCGTCTCCCGTGCGATCAAACTAGCGAGTCCGCCGGTCGCGATGACGCGGGGCTTGGCGCTCATTTGCTCGCTGATGCGATGTACGAGGCCTTCGATAAGAGCGACGTAGCCGAACACGAGCCCGCTTTGGATGGCTTGGACGGTGGTGCGGCCGATGACGGACTTGGGGCGCGCGATCTCGACGCGGGGGAGTTTGGCGGTGCGGGACGCGAGAGCATCGGCGCTGATGCCGACGCCGGGAACGATGACGCCGCCCAGGTAGTCGCCGCGCACCGACACCACGTCAAAGGTTGTCGCCGTGCCAAAATCGACGACGATGGCACAACCGCGCGCCTGTTCGAACGCGGCGACGGCGTTGACAATGCGATCGGCGCCCACCTCGCGCGGGTTTTCGATCTGCATCTTCATGCCGGTGCGAATGCCGGGCCCGACAGTGAGGGGTTCGACCCCGAATAGCCGCTCGCACACGGTCTCGAAGATCTCGGTCAGCGCCGGCACGACCGAACCGATGATGGCGGCATGGATGCGGTCGAGCTGGATATTTCGCTGCTGCAGCATGACGGCGAGCACCGCCGCGTATTCGTCGCGTGTGGAGCTGTGGCGGCTCTCGAGGCGCAGGTGGTCAACGAGGGTGTCGCCGTCGTAGATGCCGAGCACCGCGTTGGTGTTGCCGATGTCGATGGCGAGCAGCATGGGTGTGTTTCCGGGCCGTCAGCGCGGCAAGCGCGGCGGAGCATGCCACGGTGGGTTGGACTGCGCAGCGAGGATCTGCAGCGGCGCGACGTTTTCGGTGGGGCCGCCGCCCGGTGGTTGTACGATCAGCCCACCATCGTTGGCGAGATCGACCAGGCGCATGTCGCGGGCGGCGCCGCCATCACCCTCGTCGATGGTCACAATGTCGCCGATGAACACCGCGCGCTTGCGCAGCTCCTCGACCGCGAGCTGGCCACCGCGGGCCTGCCATGCCTCGATGTCGCGCCGAATCGCCAGCGCCAGGGCCAAAGCAAGCTCGGTCCGATCGGCGGCGGGGGCGAGCCAGGAAAGCGACGCGACGTGGTCCTGCAGCGCGGTTGGGAAGGCGCTCCGCTCGATGGCAACATCCACGCCGATACCGCAGATCCACAACGCAGGCCCTCGCGCGGGTTCGTGCCTCTCGCACAAGATGCCGCCAGCCTTGCGCCACGTTCCATCGACGGACACGAGCAGGTCATTGGGCCACTTCAAGCGAACATCGATGCCGGTGACGTCGCTGATTGCGCGCGCCGCGGCTCCACCAACAACCAGGGATGCGCGCGGCCAGAGCGGTGTGGAGAGCGCCAATTCCGCCGCCAGCGACAGGTGGATCGCGCCGCCAGCGGGGGAAAACCAACCGTGCCCGAGCCGGCCACGTCCGTTTTTTTGTGCGTCGGCGAGCGCCATCACCCAGCTGCCCTGCAAGCCCAGGTGCGCGGGTTGAGCGGTCCGCACGTCGTCGTTCGTCGATCCGGTCTCATCGGCGTAGACCAACCCCCGCCACGACCCGATGTCGTCGCGGAGCGCGGCCTCAATGCGGTTGGTGTCGATCGCGGCGGGCATGGTGCGAACTGCGGCTCAGGTGTCCAAGCGCAGCGAATAGTCGGCGTTGATGACGGTGTGTGTCAGCGCGCCAAGCGAGATCACGTCGATCCCGGTCGCCGCCACTTCGGGCAGGCGTCTGAGCGTCATGTTGCCGCTCGCCTCGAGGATCGCGCGGCCGGCATTTTGCGCCACGGCCTGCCGCATCAGGTCGTTGTCCATGTTGTCGAGCATGACCACGTCGGCGCCAGCTTCCAGGGCCTCTTCGAGCTGGTCGAGTCGTTCGATCTCGATCTCCACGCGCACGAGGTGGGTGGCGCGAGCGCGGGCGGCAAGGACGGCACCGCGAACGGACCCCGCGGCCGCAATATGGTTTTCCTTGATCATCACACCGGCATCGAGCGAGGTGCGATGGTTGTGGCAGCCCCCGGTCCGCACCGCGTATTTGTCGAGCGCGCGAAAGCCCGGCAGCGTCTTGCGTGTGTCGACAACGCGGACCCCGGTGCCAGCGACGGCGTTGGCACATGACCGCGCGAACGTCGCGATGCCCGACATGCGTCCGATGAAATTAAGGCCAAGGCGCTCGGCGACAAGGATGCTGCGGACCGGGCCTTCGAACGTGAGCACCGAATCGCCATAGCTCGCGGTCTCACCTTCGGCGATGTGCTGCGTGACAACGACGGTTGGATCCACGCGCCCGACCACTTCGGCGAACACCGGCCCACCGCAAACCACGAGCGTTTGCTTGGCGCGGACGGTCGCCTTGCCAACGAGGCCGGCCGGTACGGTCGATTCGGTCGCGGCGTCACCGGTCCCGATATCTTCGGTCAGGGCCAGGTCGATGAGCGCGCGGATGGCGGGGGTCGAAAACCACATGGGCGCGAAAGGTAAGGGCTTGGGGCGGGGACGGCAACGGCCTTGATGAGCGGTTGGCGCTGCGGGCTGTCAACGGCGGTACTTTTCGCGAATGAGCAGCCCACCGTAAGCGCCCAGTGACATCACAAAGGAGCCGACGATCGCCATGCGCAGGATCATCACGCCGCCGAAGGGCTCGATGAACAGCGACATCAGCCACGTCGCGCCGGGGCCCACGACGCCGACAACCGCCATCCGCAGAAGGAGCATCCACCGTTCGTCTTCGGGCAGATGTTTGAGCGCCGCGCGCACCGAGCGGTGGCACAGACCGGGAACCAGCAGCACGCCAACACCCAGGTAGAACGCCACCGCGCTGTCGATCACGCTGCGAACCGAGTTGGGGCCCGCGCCGTCGCCGTGCCAGATCGCGTGGCCCCCGATACCGATGAGCAGGGCAACCGCGAAAAGCAGCAGCCACGGTCGCTCGATGAACGGGATATTCGGTTGACGCTGCAGCAGCTCCGCAGCACTTGGCATCCTGCCCGGTTCCGGCCGGCTCGGCGGGACGGGTTTCGTCGGCCGCTCAGCCATCGCCATCAGCCGAATCGATGGGGATGAGCTCGTCAGTCCCGTGATCGTCGGCATACTCCCGCCGGACCCCGTAGCAGACGGCATCGAAGACGCAACGCCGGCAGCTCGCGGGTTTGACGCACCCCTCAGCCTCTCCAGCGACGCCCTCTGTCGTGACTTTGCGCATCGAACCGATGTCGAAGATCGCGCAATCGCCGCCGAGCACGCAGGGAGGCAGCCCGCACGGATGCACAACGTCGCGGAAGTTGACGTCGAGGTCGCGGGCCAGGAGCAGGCCTTCGCGGACCGGTTCAGCGAGCTCAGAAAGGCGCGGCAGGACGCTGTCGTCGAGCGGGCCGCGGTCGATCTTGCCGGCGACGGCGATGGTCAGGACGAGCCGGTCGTGGCGCAGCGTATCGGCGACGAAACGCACGAAAGTCGGGAAGTCCGGCGCGATGGCCGACGTCAGGACGTGGTTGATGACGACGTCGACGCCGGCGTCGCAGAGGTTGCGGATCCCCTCGACAGTGCGCGCGAATGTCCCCGGAGCTGCGGTGAGGGCGTCGGACGACTCGGCGTCGGCCGCGTGCAGGGAGACCAGGGCTTCGTCGAGCCCGGCGTCGGCGAGTTGTCCGGCCAGGGTGGGGTTGGCGCAGCGGACCGCGTTGGTCTGGATGTGGACACGCGCCGCGCCGAGCTCCCGCGCCTGTTGCACGAGCGGGATGATGTCCTTGTGTAGCGTTGGTTCGCCGCCGGTGTAGGTGATCGTGACCGGCTCGTCGCCGCCGCGGGCCATGTTGTCGACAATCGCCGCGCGGACTTCCTCGACCGTCATCGCCCCCGCCTCGAAATCGACCCAGCAGAACGCGCACCGCTGGTTGCACGCGTGGAGGATGCGGATGACCTGTTCTCGAAGTCGTCGCGAGCCACCGGCCCTTTCGGCGACTGTGATGCGATCAGTCCGGTCGCTGGCGCGGGTTCGCTCAAAGACGGGCAGCCACGCAGCACGGCGTTTATCGATGATCGGCTCGATAACGCCGTCGCCGAAATGCGCCGCAAGAGTCCGTTCGACGCCGCCGCATCGATCCCGCAGCGCGCAGGGCTCACAGCCGGGCAAGAGGACGTGCTGGCCGCCGCCGCTGGGTTGTCCATGGCGAAGAATGGCCGCCACCGGCCGCGGTCTGGCAAACGCGCACAAGTGAAAGCCGTAGCCCGGCTCCGGCGACACCACGATCCCGGCCGCAGCGAGCGTGCGCACCGTCTCAGCGAGCACCTTCTCGGCATCCCGCGGCGCGACATGGTGGCTGGACGAGGCTTGCGCGCCGTGGCTGACGTAGGGACGCACAATGACCCGTTGCACTGTCGGCCACCTGTCGACGATCTGGCGAGCGACCGCGGGCAGCCCATCGAGCGTGATTGCATTGACGACCAACGCCACCTGGACCGGCACCTCCGCGGCGATGCAGGCGTCGATCCCGCCGCTCGCCAGCTGCCATGCCCGCGGGTGGCGCGTGGCTTCGTGACCGTCGTCGTCGACCCCGAAAAGGCTGATACGCGCTACACCCAATCCGGCGTCACGCAAGCGGCTGAGGATGCGCGGATCGCCGAGCGCGAAGCCGTTGGTGTAGAGCACCGAAGTTTGCACACCGCGGTCGCGGGCTCGGGCCAATAACGCCGGCAGCTTGGGATGCACCGTGGGTTCGCCGCCGGTGAAGAGTACAGACGCCGGCACACCGCCAGCGAGGAGCCCGTCGAAGCGCCGCAGCACCGAGTCGTCGCGCAAGTCGTCGGTTGCCCGCGGGACGTGCTCGGCGCAGAATACGCAGTGGGCGTTACAGGCGTCGGTGACACGAAACCAGACCACGTCCCCGCGACGCGCGATGGTCGCTGAGTCGGCTGTTTTCCCGGCCATGGTTGCAGTCACGGCGTCATGGTAACCGCGCTGGCCGGTTCGTGCTCCCTCGTCCTGCACAGTCGGCTCCCGCCGTGATGAAGCCGGGTGGGTCACAGCGCGTCCGATGGGTGGTTGCTGGCCCCTGTCAAAAGCGGCGACGATGGCGCCGTGGCCGGACGTCGACGAAAACCTGGATCAAGCCCTCAAGGCGACCTCTTCGGCCGATCCAAGCCCCGCGATTCGCGCTCTCGGACCCCGCGCGCTTCGGCCAAGCCGCGCGCGAAAGAGGCCCATGATCCCGGCAAGACCAAGTCGTTTGCGACCGCCGCCCTCGTGTGTTTGCCCACCGACACCGAACCGCTGAGCTACGGCATCCAGCCCGAACATCGGGCCGCCGTACAACGTGGT
>CAZLMW010000079.1:0-26408 GCA_964560875.1 uncultured Enterobacteriaceae bacterium | reverse complement strand
AGCTGCGGCGCGCCATCGATCCCGAGACGGGCAAGTCCAAGACCGTGTCGGTGCCGCAGAAGATGCTGCAAAAGCTCGCCGACGGTGGGTTGATTCGCCTGTGGCAAGAGCGTGTCTTGCGCGATCCACTGGGCCTGCGCCGCGCTGTCGAGAGGGATTTGCCGCCGCTCGCAACCGAGGACCAGGGCAAGGCCGTCCGCCGCATCGGTGAGACGGTGCAGGCGGGACGTTTCGAGGCGTTCGTGCTGCGCGGCGTGACCGGCTCGGGCAAAACCGAGGTCTACATGCGCGTCATCGCGGCGGCGCTGCTGCGTGACGAGCAAGATCGGGACGCCGGCGCCATCGTCCTCGTCCCGGAAATCGCGCTGACTCCCCAGCTGGTTAATCGCTTCCGGGCGCGATTCGGCGAGATGGTCGCCGTGCTGCATTCCGCGCTGACCCCCGGTGAACGCTACGACCAATTGACCCGCATCAGCCGCGGCGACGCGCGCATTGTGATCGGACCACGTTCGGCTCTATTTGCGCCGCTTCGAAGGCTTACCGTCATCGTGATGGACGAGTGTCACGACTCCTCGTTCAAGCAGCAATCCGGCGTTCGCTACCACGCCCGCGATGTCGCGCTTGTCCTCGCCCGCCACGCCAACGCCGTCTGCATTCTGGGTTCGGCGACGCCCGGATGTCGGGAGCTCCACCTTGTCGCCAACCAACACGCCACCCGACTCGACATGGCGTCTCGCGTGCTTGGCAGACCGATGCCCGAGTCCGAGCTTGTCGACCTACGCACCGCCGATCGCCTCCGCGACGAAGAGCTTGATCGACCATCGCTGCTGTCCCGCCGGCTCGTCGATGCGATCGCTGACACCGTCGGTCGCAACGAACAGGCCATCGTGCTCCACAACCGGCGCGGCTTCGCCACCACCGTCGTCTGTGCGGCGTGCGGCGCGCCTTTCGAGTGCCCGGACTGCGCCATCTCGCTGACCGTTCACCGCCGTCAGGGCCGGATGCGCTGCCACTACTGCGACCACACCGAGCCCCTCGACCAGAGCTGCCCGTCCTGCAAAGCCACCAACCTGCTGCACGTCGGATCGGGCACCGAGCGCCTCGAGGAGACCCTCGCCAACGCCATCCCCGGCATGACCGTTCGCCGCTTCGACCGCGACACCGCCAGTGGCCGCCGCTTGCTCGACACCCTCAACGCCTTTCGGCAACGCCGCATCGATGTCCTTGTCGGTACGCAGATGCTCGCCAAGGGTCATGATTTCCCCGCGGTGACCCTCGTTGGCGTCGCCCTCGCCGAAACCGGGCTGCGTGTGCCCGACTACCTCGCCGCCGAGCGCACTTTTCAGCTCTTGACGCAGGTCTCCGGTCGCGCCGGTCGCGGAGAGGTGCCCGGCCGCGTCATCGTGCAGACCTATTCGCCCGACCACCCCGCCATTCGCATGGCATTGGGCCACGACCACGCCGCGTTTTCCGCGTGGGAGATGGAGCAGCGCCGCCGGACCAACTACCCACCGTTTGCGCACCTCGCCCTCGTCGAGAGCAAGAGCAAAGACCTCGCCGCAGCCCAGCGCGCCATCACGGCCGCCGCGGGATGTCTACGCGGCCTCGATCTCGAGGTAAGGGGCCCGGTAGCCGCCGGGGTCTCGCGAATCCGCGGCGTGCATCGCTTCCATGCGCTGATCCGGAGCCGGCAGCGGCCACCGTTGCACGCCGGACTTCACGCCCTCGCCAGCCGGGTCACGCCTCATCTGCCCGCGAACGTACGCCTGCACGTCGACGTCGATCCGACCGAGTTTTCATGACGCCCGCGCGGGTCCATTTGCGCGCAGTCTGCTATTGCAGGCGTCCTTTGGGCAGGAAGACATCGAAGACGAGCGCCTTGGCCTTGGCATCGCCGGACACCACGACGGCGCGCTGCTTGCTGACGAACGGGTCTTCGCGCCTGCCCAGCCGGAGCTTTTTGCCGAGCGACTGCGGTTTGGCCATCACCGATCCATCGCCGCCGAGAATCATCGCGTGCGTCTCGACGTAGCTCTTCGCTGTCCAGCGCTCCCACAAGACAGCGACCCCATCGGCCAACAAATTGGCGATCTTCACGCGCGAGCAGTTGTCGTTCTTGTTGGTGTAGTCGGTGTGCCACGCGACGCCGCTGTTGCGCTGCGAGAGCCATTTTCCGCCGAAGCTGTAGTAGCCGCCTTCCATGGTGTAGTCCGACTTGCTCAACATCAGCTCATCGGACACCCACGATGCGCCTTTTCCCTTGGCGACCGTCTCGAAATCGGGTCGAACCAGCACGGTCGCGAGGTTTCGGGGCGCGTTGTGCAGCGCGAGGGCCTTGGCGTTGTCGAGCTTGTCCGCCTCGCTGGCGAAGACGACGAGCAACCCTTTTCCTGTGTGCACGACGCCGCCCAGCTCGGTGTAGGTCGAGTTGTCGTTGGACCACTTGTACAGCTGCTTGCCCGAGGCGGTCTTCACGTAGGCGTCGTACTTCTTGCCGGCGGGGTTGTTGGCCTTGGTGCCGTGTTTGGTCTTGAACGTGTAGACGACGCGCGAGTGCCGTTTGGCGGCGTCGAAGCGGTGCAGGTGCACGCCGCGGGGGTAGTTGTCGGCGAGGTCGATGCCGATGAACCGGCCGTCGTGGGCTTTGTCGAGGAAGACTTCGAACGAGTGGCTCGACGTCTGGCCGAGTTTTTTGCGGATCTGCAGGGTCTTGGCGTCGATCACGGCGGCGATCGCGCCTTGGTGGTTCAGTCCGTCTTTGGCCTTGTGCATCTTGCGCGCGACGATCAGCCCGAGATCCCCTCCCGAGTACACCAACGCGGCCTGGTTGGAGCTGCCCTTGGCCGAGCCGAACTGGGTGATATTGAGCGTCGCCTTGCTGCCGTCGAGCTCGTTGTCGCGCGCGCCATCGGGCCCGGCTGCGAGCATCCACACCTTCTTGGTGCCGCTCTTGTGGTCCCCCTCTTCGATGCACAGGTAGTAGATCGTGCCCTTGTCATCGCTCGTCGCGGCTGCGAGGGCTGTTTTCGGCGGCCGCTGCAGCTCCACCGTGTCGTTTCCGACCAGGCTGTCGCCCACCCATGTCGCGTAGATTCGTCCACTGGTCGGCGCCTGCCAGACGACGCCGATGTTGCCTTTGCCCGTATCGCTGTTGTCGAACACCGGGAAGAAGCGGCGGCTCTGCCCGTAACGGTTGAGGTGTGCGGCCGGCCCCGCCTTGAACCCCGTCGCGGTGTCGTAGGGCGTGTCGCTGACGCCGACGATGACCTGCACGCGCTGTCCGAGCACCGTAGGTCCGATGTTCTTGCCGTGCACGTCGATGCCCAGCTCGATGGGTTCGGGCGCATCGGTGGGCTGCGTAGCAAGCTTCTGCAGCGCGGAAGGTTCAGCAGCGGGTGCCGTTGTCTCCGCCGAACACCCGCCCGCGGTCACCGAGCCGAGCAAGACAACCGCCGTTGCGGTCACAGAGCAGACAAGTGATTTCATGGGCTATCGGCGAGCAGCGACCGCTGTCGTTAGTTTTGACGCACGGCAAAGAACTTCGCGTCGATCTTCTGCGGCTTGCCACCGAGCTTGAGCGTCATGTTCCAGCTGCAGAACTCGACCTTGCTGCCGATGGCGTCGATGTGCTGGTCCCCGTCGACCTCGAACAGCGGACACTTATCCGTGAACAGGATCAGCCCATCACCCTTGCTGGTGTCGACATCGAGTTTGGCCAGCTGCGCGTCCAAAAAGCCCGTGCCCAGCTTGATCAGCGCCTCGCAGACCCCGGTCAGGAACGGCGCCTTGATGAGCGACTGCTGCTTTTCGAGGTTCTTGGCGAAGTCCTCGCAGCAGGTGTCCTTGAACAGGCACTTCTTATCGGCCAGCAGGCTCTTGATCAGCTTTTCGTAGCTGTCGACGACCGGTTGTTTCGGGTCGCTGGTCGGGTTGGTCAGCAGGGGCAGCAGCTGCTTTTGCACGATGAAGCTGATCAGCGCGCCCCACTTCACGTTGAGCCCGTGTTTGCCGAATTTTACCCGCGATAGCGGCACGTTCCGCCACAGATCGAATTTGCCGACGATGGTGTCTTGCTGGAACTGTGAGATCGAGAACGTCTTCTTGCCGCAGTTGGGGTCCTTTGGGTTGCAGTTCTGTCCGAGCGACCACTTGTAGGTGAACGACGTGATCTCGTCCTTGGTGAAGTCCTTGCTCAAAAAGCCTGTGTTATCGGGTTCTTTCTTGATGTGGATATAGCCGCCCATCTCCATATTGGTGAGGATCTTGCCGAGGTCCGCACCGGCGGTCATGCCTGTCTTGACCTCCTTGGGAAGCACCGCGAGCAGCACGCCGTTGAGCAGCTTGACCACCAGCGCACCAAACGGCTGCTTCAGGTCGTTGATGTTGGGCTTCTTGGGGTCGGCGAAGACGAGTCCGCAGAACGAATCGAGGCTGCTGCCGCCGAGCTTGCAAGCCAGCGCCAAGGTGCCCGCGATCGGGTCGGTGAGGATGTCGAAGATGGTCTTGAAGACGAGCTCAACCGGGTCGGGAAGGATGCTGAGCATGTCCAGGTAGGTCGTCATCTCGTACGTTCCGGCCATCCGCGGCGGGATATCGGTCATGTGCACGATGACGTCGTCACCTTCGAGCGCTTGCGTCTTGGGATTGAAGGTCACCGATGCGCCGGTATCGACGCAGCCGCCGGCGATGGCGGGCTTGACCGGGCTCTTGGCGACGATGGCCAGCACGGTGAACGTCAGGGGGGCACCGCCCGTGGCGATCTGCTGCTTTTTCACCCACGACACGAACGACGGGTACGTAATCGTCCACGGCTTGTTCAGCTGCATGTTCGGCGGGCTCTCCCACTGCGCTTGGGGCAATGGTGGCGAGCCGAGGTCGATGTCCTTGCACGCGGGCTGACCGGCGGCCGCTTGCAGACTCAGCCGGAACTTGTTGTGCGCGAAGTCGAGCGGATTGTGGATGCCCTTGTAGTCCATGCGCAGGGTCAGCGGCCCTTTCGCCTTGCTGATGACATGCACCTCGAACGCGATGGGTTTGACGCCCTCATGGCCGGGCGCGGTGGCGATGACCCGAAACATGCCGACGTTTTGGAACGTCTTGACCTGGCCGCTCGCCTTACCGTTTTCATCGGTCAGCGCGTTTTGCACGGTGACTTTGCCCAGCTGAGCGTCCGCCGGCTTTTCGAGCGCATATTTCACGCCGTCGTTGGGCACGGCCTTGCCGTCTTTGAGCAGCCGCACATAGATGTTGCGCAGCCCGTTTTGGTGGACCTGCAGCGCGCAGACCTTGTTGCAGACGCCCTTGAAGTCGTCCTTGTTGCCGTTGGGCATCGCGAAAACGAGCTCGTGCCCCTCGGCGTTGGTGATGGCCCCGTCGCTGCCAACCCGTGTTCCGCCGTCGCCTCCGCTGGACGCGCCTCCGCTGCTCGACCCGCCGCTGCTCGAAGAAGACGCGGCGTCGTCGGTACCGAAAACGCCGATATTGCCGCCGTCAGCGGCGGCGTCCACGCCCGGGTAGGTGACGATTCCAACGCGCTCGGACGTCCCGCACGCGGCCAGGAACGCGACGCAACTGGCGACGGCCATCGTCCGAGCGAGGCTGGAAAAGCGCGGCATCAGGCAAAATCGCATCGCGGTCTGTCTCTTTAGCTGGCGGCGTTATTTGCCGGGCGGCTTGCGGAAATCGGCGGGTGGAATGTACCGAACCACCGTCCCGATGCCGCCGACGAGCAGGGCGTCTTTGCCGAGATTGCAGACGTCGTAGAACGTGGTGATCGAGCCGGACTTGAGCTCGCGGAATTCCGACCCGTTGTAGTGGTAGACCATGCCCTGGGTGCCGACGAAGAGGACCGAGCCCTGGTGCCAGCCCCAAATCGCGCGGAACTGTCGGCCTTCGGTTCCCAGCGCCGGGATGAACTTCCACGTCTTGCCGTCCCAGTGAACGAGCGTCGCTTCGCCGTGTTTGTCCGCCGACCCGATCGCCCAGACGTCCTTGGGACCGCTGCCCCAGATGGCGTAGAGGTCTTCCTTGATGACTTTGGGCTTGGCATCGGGGATCGGGTACGGCTCGATCGCCACAGGTGTCCAGCTCCCGTCGCCCTTGGAGTGGTAGATCGCCGCCGCCGAGCCGACTGCCCAAACGTCTTTGGGACCGCTCGCCCAGACGCCGCGCAGGGTGCCCTTGACCGGGCCGCCGATGACCGTCCACGCAAGGCCGTTGTAGCGCGCTAGGATGCCTCCCTTGCCAGCCGCGTACACGTCGTTGGGATCGGTGCCCCATACCGCGTACCAGTCGATACCCTTGGGTCCGTCCATCGGTTTCCACGTCTTGCCGTCGTACCGCGCCATCGTGCCGAGCAGGCCAACCGCGAAGACGTCCTGGGAGTTGGCCGCCCAGACGCCGCGGAGGTGTTGCGTGAACGGCTTGCTGGACTCCTTCCAGGTCGAGCCGTTGAAGTGCGCGATCGTGGCCTGGTCGCCGACCATCCACACGTCCTTGGGACCAAGCGCCCACGCGCTGCGCAACGCGAACTGGCTGACGTCGGTCTTCTTGATGAGCGCGTTGCTCGTCACTTCGGCGTTCTTGCCCGAGTTGCCGATGACCAGGTATTTGCCCGCCCCGATGAACGCCGTGTCGTTGATGACCTGGCCAAGCGAACCGGCTGGCGTCCACGTCGCTGCGCCCTTGTTGCGCCGGTAGACACTGGTGCTCGCGCCGACGATGTAGCCGCCGTTGCCATCCGCGGCGACCGCTTTGAGCGTGAACGGGATCGGGAACGGGGTCTTCTTCCAGGCGCCCTGGTCGAGCTCGAGCACGGTGCCCTGCACGCCGACAGCGACCGCGTGGATCTTGGTGACGTCGTTGTTTGGTGTGATCGCGATGTCCCAAAGGTCGGCCGTGGTCGCCTTGTGGTCGTACGGCTTCATCCCGGTTGGGCCGAACTGTGCGACGAGGCCTTTTTGTCCGACCAACAGCTGCAGCACCCCGGGGACCCCGGCAAAGGCGTGCACATCCCGCACCGGACCGCCAGTTTCAAGCAGCCAGGTCTTGCCATCCCACCGCGCGATCGAGCCGCCGGTGCCGACCGCCCAGGCCGTCTTGTCGTCGACCGCCCAGGTGTCGAAGAACGTCGCGTCTGACAGGCCTTTGCTCGCCAATTCGCCCGAGCCGCAGTGGGTGGTGAGGATCAGGTCGTCGATGAACACGCCCTCGCCGCCCATCGCGGTCGTGCTGAAGTACTTGGCGTGGAAGTCCAGCTGCAGCCGGATGTTCTTGCCCGACCACTGCGACAGGTCGACGGTCTGCAGCGCGAACTTGCCGCCGGTGCTGCCCTTGTAGGAGTTATCCTTGAGCTTGGTCCAGACGTCTTTCTTGGCGCCGTTGGGCTCGAGCACGCGCACCCGCAGGTCGTCGGGGTAGCTGTCGCGCACGCTCATGTAGAGCTGGAATGTCAGCGTGATCTTCGCCGACTTGGGCAGCTGCATCCACTCGGACGTGGCGGTGCTGCCGACGACCTTGCCGTTGTTGTAGGTCGGGCACGTCTTGGTCGGATCTGCTGTGCAGGGCTTGTTGGGAATGCCGAAGTACAGCGACTTCTTGGGGCTCGTCCAGCGCGCGTCGCCGATCGGGCTGGTCACCGATGCGGCGGTCCACACGATGCCGCCGGCGCTCGTGCTCGCGGCGAACGTGTCGGCGATGGTCCAGTTGGCGACGTTGTTGAACGCGTCGGACAGCGGGATCGACCCGCAGCAGCCTTTCGCCTTGCTCGGCACGTGTTTGCAGACGCCGGTTTCGCAGTAGTCGGCGGTGCAGGAGTCGCCGTCGTTGCATTCGTTGCTGCTCTTGCAGCCGCCCGGTGGTCCCCACTGGCTGCCGATCTTGCCCGCGGAACCCTTGGCCTGGATGATCGTGCCGTTGAGACCCACAGCGTGCACCAGGTCGCCGCCTGGGGCGGTCGAGATCCCGTGCAGGGTCGCGAATGTGCCTTCGGTCAGTGTCTTCCACGAGAGGCCGTCGTGGCCAACGATGGTGCCGCCACTGCCCGCGACGTAGGTCTTGCCGACGCCGGCGCTGCTGCACGCGTGAAACGACGTGTTCGGGTTGCCACCGACGCCGACGAGCTGGGTGAACAGGCCGTTTTCCTTCACACCCTGGCCAATCCCGGCCAGCAGCGCGGCGGTGTCGACCTCCGGCACATCCGCGGCGGCTTCATTGACGTCGATCGTGACGGCCGAATCGAACTCGCCGTTGCCCCCTGCGTCGACCGCCGTGCTCGGTCCGTCGGACACGGAGTCTTCGCCGCAGGCCGCGGCCATCAGCATCGTCACGCACAGGATCGCCAGCTTTGGCGACCGGGCGTCGGCCAGCGCGCGCGTCGTTTTCTGCCTGGTTGCCATCGTCAACTCCGACGCCTGCTACAGCTTCACCTGGTAGATGCCGCCCTTGTGTCCGACCGCGACGATTCCCGTCTTGGTCGCCGCGATGTCGCGCAACACATTGGGCAGCTTGGACTCGACCGCGCTGTATTTGCCCGCCTTGCCAACGACCAGTGTGCCCTTCCAGCCCGCTGCCACGATCCGGCCATCCGGGGTCGCCGCGACGCCGTAGAGGAACAGACCCGGCTGTTCGAAGCGCTTCGCCCAATTGCCGGCCTTGTCGCGCTCCACGATGACGCCGTTGTCGCCGACCGCCACGATGCCGCCGTCTTGCGTCGCGATCGCGCGATTGAAACGCGCAAGCTCGCCGGTGCTTTCTTTCTTCCACGTGCCACCATCGCGCCGCAGCACGGTGCCGAAATCACCGACCGCCCAGACCTTGCCGCCGGTCGCCGCCACGGAGCGCAACGTGTGCTGTACGGTGGTCTTCTCGGCCGCCCACGACGTGCCTTTCCACACGACGATGGTGCCGAGGTCCCCGACCGCGAACACGCCGTCCTTGCCAGCATTGACGACGCCTCGAAGCGCCCGTCCCTGCGCCGCGGCGGGAGTCATGACCTCGATCCCACCGGACTTGGCGACGTGCACGGCCACGCCCTTGTCGCCGACCGCCCAGAAGCCGCCCGCGGCGCCGTCACCAGCTGCGTCATGCAAGGTTGCGCCGGTCACCGCGGCGCCCAGATCGATGAACTCGCTGGTGGCGTCCTTGGCGACCATCAGCAGCCCGGAAGCACCGGTCGCGACCAAACGCCCGTCGTCGAGCGCCGTCACGGACAGCACGTGCGCCGCCGTTTCCGCCCGAAAATCCAGCCACTTGCCCTTTTGGAACGTCAGGCCGGCGCCGTCATCGCCGACCGCGTGCGCGAACTTGACCTTGCCGTCTTCGACCACGCCCCAGACCGCGTTGAAGCTGGCCGTCTTCATGTAGGTGCCGTCGATATCCTGGACGTTCCACTTGTCGCCGGTGAGGTGGATCAGCGCGCCATTCTTGCCGATCGCCCATGCCTCTTTGCCGCCGACTGCCCACACGCCCCGCAAATCGCGGCTCTTCGGGTCGTTGCTGAGGCTGCTTTTCCACTTGCCGTCCTCGGTCGCCGCCACGTACCCAAGCTGCCCGACCGCGAACATTCGCGTTTTGCCTTCAAGCTTGGCGCCGCTGATCGCCGTGATGGTGCCCGACGCCTTGGGCATCGTCGTCTCGGACCACGAACCGCCGGAGAGCTTCAGCGCCTGCCCGCTCCCGCCGACGCCCCAGATCGTGCCCGCGCTGGCCGCGAACAGACCGTGTACATCCACGCCGGAGTTGGTGTTTTCCTTGTGCAAGGTGTTGTCGTCGAGGACCCGGTAAATCACGCCGTCTTTGCCGGCGATGAGCAGCGTCGAGCCGTCCGAAGGCGCATGAACGGCCCGAAACACCGGCTTGATCAGGCCCTTGGGCGTGCGATCGAAGAACTTGGAGCCGTTGTAGAAGAGGATGACGCCCTCCCCACCGAACCACACGTCGTCTTTAGCGCGGCCCCAGACGCCGTGCAGATTCTTGTCCGTTCCCGACCTGCGCGGCACCAGGATTGAGCCGTTGAAATGCAGCACCCGTCCCTTATCGCCGGCCCACCACACGTCGCTTGCCGAGCTTCCCCAGACCGCGCGAATCGACTCTTTGAATCGGAGCGAGCGCGGCACCAGCACGTCCTTGCCGCTATTTCCGCCCGTGTCTTTCGCCACGGTCCCGTCGCCGGTTGTTGCGCTGCCATCTGCGGTCGTGGCGCCGTCGTCGATGGTTCCGCCGCCGTCGTTGCCGCCGCCATCGGTCGTGCCGGCGTCGTCCTTGCTGTCGCCGTCGTTGTCGTCGCTGCAGGCCGGCAACGCGAAGGACATCGCAACAATCGCGAGCGTCGCGATGACAAGCACAGCCGGCGATGCAAGCGCGCGCGATGACGCGGCGTCAGCTGTGGGTTCGGTGGGGGCGTGGGTGTTCAAAAGCGGACCTTATCGCGCGGCCAGGAGCGACCGCGACCTTGTTCGGAGTCGATATGCAGCAACAAAGCGTGTCTTCGATGTCGTCGCCAACGCTCACTTCTTCGTGAAGAAGAACTGGTTTTCCGCCCACGAACGCCACGTGCGGATGTTCATGTCGGTCAGGTCGTAGGCGTCGATGTCGAAGCCCTCCTTGAAGCCGCGGATAATCGTCAGCCGCAGGTTGGTGTTCGTGGGGATGCCCGGCGTGCCCTGGATCTTCGGAAAATCGGGCAGCTCGGACTGCGTCAGGTCGCCGTCGGTCATGATGTTCCAGACCGGGATATCGCCGCCCATCGCCGGGATGCCGATGGTGATGTAGTTGAAGTGCGGCTGCGTCGTGTTCGGATCGACCTTCCACTTGAGCGTGTTGCCCTTCATCTGCCCGTTCTTGAGCGGGTTGACGTCGAGCGGCGGGTACAGGATTGGGCCGAGCAGCAGCTCCTGCGCGCCCATCGAGAAGAAGTCGCCGTCCTTGGTCGACCACGCTGCGTGAAGCGACTTGTGCAGCTCCTTGAGCTTGATGAGCTTCCACGAGTTGCCGTCGTAGTGGACGACCGTTCCGGCCGCGCCGACCGCCCAGACGTCCTTTTCGGAGGTGCCCCAGACGTCCTGCAATGTCTCGGTCGTCGGGCTCTTCTGCGCGATCCAGCCGAGGCCGGTCCAGCGCAGGATCTGACCGGATTCACCCACCGCCCATGCCGCCTTGGGAGATGCAGCCCACACGCCGCGCAACGCGATCGACGTGCCAGACTGCTGCTGCTTCCAGATCTGCCCATTGTAGTAGACGATTCGACCCGTGTAGCCGACCGCCCAGATGTGGTTTGCATCGGCACCGTGAATCGCCCAGGCGTTGATCGGCACGTACGGCTGAAAGCGCTTGAGGCCACCGGCCGCGTAGTCCATGCGGAAGATGCTCTGGTTGGCCGCGACCCACACGTCCGGCTGCCCCGGCGTCTTGCCCTTGACCGCGAAAACGCCCGAGAAGTTGGCTTCCTTGAGGTACTTGCTGGTCTCCTTGACCTCGATCTTCTTCCAGCTGACCCCGTCGAAAACACCCGCCGCGCCCTTGTTGCCGACCGCGTAGACCTGCTTGCTGTGCAGGCCGTGGATGCCGCGCACGTCCTCTTGCGTAAACGTCGCCTGCTGGGTCCAGCCGTTGCCCGACCACGCGAAGATCGCGCCTTTCGCGCCGACGGCATAGACGTTGAGCTTATCGGTGCCCCACATGTCGTAGATGGTGCGCGCGACGCCGGTTTCGATGCTCTCGAAGTCTGCCTTGCCCTTGCGGTGAATCATCGCGTCGTTGTTGAGGTCCTTGACGTCCTTGATGACCGAAACGGAGTACGGAGGTGCGCCCGAGCCGCCCGAAACCGTCATCTCCATGCCCATGAACGTCAGCGACGAGTCGAAGATCTCCTCGACAAACGCAGCGGGCAGGTGGTCGAACTCAAGCCGGTCTGCATTGGCGTTGGTGTACGTGCCGAGGTGGAACAGCGCCTGCGGCAAGTCCAGCATCGTCATGACGCCGTCACTGCCGAGCACCAGGTAAGCCCGAGCGAACGTGCGCAGATGCTCGCCCGACTTGATCGGCCACTTGTGCAGGTTCTCAAACCGCAGGTTCGCTTTGCGCGAAAGCGGGATGTTGAGCTTGATATGCACGTCTTTGGGGTTGGTCCCCGGCTGCACGAAGAGGTGCCGTTTCACACCCATCACGGTCGGCGTGAAGTTGAACATGCTCATCTGGCTGCCCGCGTCGAGCAGGCTGCCGATCTTCTTGTAGCCACCGAAGCAGACGATCGCCATTTCGCCGAAGCCGGTCGTGATCGTGTAGCTGTAGTTGTTGGCGGGCTTGGCCTCGAAGCCGGGTCCGACCGGGGGCCAGTTGTCGCGCGACAGGAACGTCGGCTTGCTGTGGTAGCAGACCGAGGTGAGCTCACCGGCCTGGGGCACGCAGCGAGGTCCGCCGATTTTTTGCGGCTGACAGAAGAACCCGGTCGGACAAGCCTGGCCTTGCGCGCACGTCGACACGCAGCGCTTGCCGTTGATGCCGCCGATGTCGATGCACTTGAAGTCCTTGCTGCCGCACTGGCTGTCCGAAAGGCACTTGTTGCAATGCGGCGCCGCCGGCTTGCTCTTGCTCGTCGGGCTCAGGACTTCGTTGCACGACCCGGCCGGGATGATGACGTACTTGTCCAGGCCCACGACCTTGCCGCTCACGAGGGGCAGCGGGGTGCCGGGGGGCGGTGCACCGGGCGACGGCTCGGGGATCGGGTTGATGTAGAGCGTCACGTTGGTCGCGTTGAACTTGACCACCGAGGCGGACTCGTACTTCGGCTTGCTGGCGCTGATCATCTGCGTTCCGAGCACGTCGTCGCCCGAGAAGGTGATCTGCCCGTTGGCGTCGGTGAAGCCCTGGTGCGGGGTCGCCGGGTCGGTCCACAGCATCGTGAACGCATCGGGAACAGGCTTGCCGTTGGACGCGTCGAGCACGGTCAGGTTCACCGTTCCGTCGACAGCGGCGCCCCAGGTGCCGCCGTACTTGCTCATCGGGTTGAAGTACGTGAAGCCCTTGGCGAGCGTGGCCGATTTGCCCTTCTGCTTCACCGCCACGTTGACCACGCCGACCTTGCCGGGCGGTGTCTTGGCCGTCATGTGGGTCGGGTCCACGAACTTGACGTGGCTGGCCGGTTTGCCGTCGAACGTGATCTCGGCGCCCTTTTCGAAGCCGCCACCGTAGATATGGACCTTGGTGCCGCCTGCCTGCGCGCCGTTGTCCGGGTAGACCACGTAGAGCCCGAGGTCGTCGCCGCTGTAAGCGAACCCGTTGTGCAGCACGGCCTTGTCGCCGCCAACTTCCACCGCGACGTGTACGTACCCGGGTGAACCGGGGGGTGTCACGGCCTGGATCTCGTTGTCGCTGACGAGCACGACCGTCTTGGCGGGCAACGCGCCGATACGAACCATCGGCTTGCCCTTGGCGAAACCGGCGCCCTTGATGGTGACCTTGGTGTTGCCGGATGGCGGTCCGAAAGCCGGGCTGATCGACTTGATCTGCACCGCTTGGATGTACTTGTAGGCGCCCTTGGCCGTGTCGCTGCCCTTGGTCGTCAGCAGCTTGACGTCGGTCAGCCCGAGCTTTCCGGCAGGGACGGTCACGACCGCTGTGTGCGCGACGGGGTCGAGCGTCTTGATCTTGGCGGTCTTGTTGCCAAACAGGATGGTCGTGTCGTCCTTGCTGATCAGACCGTGCGCGATGACCGTCGCCACCTGGCCGCCGCCGACCGGGCCGCTGGGCGGAGCCACGGACAACACTTTCGTAGGCGCCGTGCCCTTGTCGTTGGTGTAGACGAAGCCGCCCTTGAGCACGCCCGCGCCGTACTTGGTCACGACCTTGACGTCCGCTTTGCCGGTGGTGCCGGGCGGGGTCGCGATCTTCAGCTTGCCGGTGCCGTACCAACCGAGCACCGATGCTTGCGCTTCGCCGATCCACACCGCGGTCTTGGCGGTGAAGTTGTTGCCTTCGATGATTGACTCGGTGCCGCCGCCGGTCGGGCCAGCTGCGGGGAGAATCGTCTGGATGCTGGGCGGGTCGTAGTAGAAGAAGCCCTTCTTCATGACCGCGGTGCCGCGATCGTTGATCACGTGGACGGGCTGGCTGCCGAAGATGCCGGGCGGCGTGACCGCGATGATCTCGTCATCCGCGACGACCTGGACGCCGATTGCCGGTTTGCCGCCGACAAGGACCTTGGTCTTACCCGAGAATCCGCTGCCCGTGATCGTGATCGGCGAGCCGCCGCCGACGGGTCCCTCGGCCGGATCGACCTTCGCGATGGCGACGTCGTTGTAGTAGAGAAAGACGTCTTCGAGCTTGCTGACGACGGTGGTCTTGGGCGGCTCGGGGCCGGGGTTTTGCACTTCGATCGACGCGAGGCCGGGCGTGTGCGGCGGCATGGTGATCTGCAGCTCGGCGCTGTCGACGTAGAACGTATGGTCGGCGTCGACCGGCACATTGTCGACCAGCACGACGGCGTCGCTCTCGAACCCTGTTCCGTAGAGCGTGACCTGGTAGCCACCCGAAGCCTTGCCCGTAGTCGGATCGACCTGCTTGAGCTTGAGCGTGGTGGTGGTCTTGTCCTTGTTGATGTCCTTGCCGACGGTGACGATATCGCCGGGCGACACACCGATATCGATGCTTCCGCCCGCGTCTTCGTCGACGGCGGACTCGTCAGGGGTGCTGCTTGAATCGGGATCCCCGCAAGCGGCGGCGACCAGCACCAAGGTGGCGAAAATCGCCAATCTCCCGCGGCCCTTGACCCACGGACTCGACCTTCTGTCGGTGCGGTGCAGTCTCATGGTTTTCTCCCCCTAAGCTACGTCGCGTGCCCATCTTCGGACGGACATCGCCACGCGACGTAACAGGCGCGCCTATTGCTCGCCCGGCTCCTTGACCAGCTTGAGATCCTTCAGATCGAGACCCGCTGGATAGCCATACGACACGTATTGATCGTAACCATACACGTCGACAGCCACGGGCTCGCTGGATTTGACGTTGTGGGCACCTGCTTTCACGAACAAACGCGTCTTCTTGTACTTCTTGCTGAGCTTCTCCCAGAAGTCGGGCTGCACCTTCACACCGTCCACCTCTACGTTGGCGTCGACGGGGGCGGCGATCGAAATCCAGTTGTTTTCGTACTTGCCGGGCGTGAGAAACGCGTAGTTCGAGCGCCACTGTGCCGCCGGAATCGCGAGCAAGAACGCCGGATCGCCGGTCCCCGCGTCGCCGGGCTGCGGGCCGACCGAGTTGGGATCTGGCGCGTGCTCGCTGGCCATGAAGTGCCCGAGCATGATCGGCGCGGGCTTGCCGTCGGCGAATCGCGCGATCACTTCGAAGCTCTGCCGCGACTCGATCTCAAACCACTCGCCCTTGTTGAGCACCGGCACGTAGACCGGCTTGCCGTCCGGATCCTTGGCCTGCGGGCTGGTTGTGACCTTGGTGCCGTCTTCGGCTGCCATGATGCGCCAGTAGTCGGCCTCTTCGCCGCGCTCTTTCAGCTTCACCGCGACGTAGTGGCTGCCCCAGATCTTGACCGGGAACATCTGCATCTCGAGGTGGTCGGCGCAGCACGTGATGAACGCGCTGCACTGCTCGTTCTTGAAGCACTTGGTCACGTTGTCGGGGTTCTTGTTGTGGGCCGCGTCGTACGCGCAAACGCCACACAGGTTGCCCTTGGCGAGATCTTTAGCCGTGCATTTGGCGGTGTCGCAGTGGTTGGTGTTCGGCGCGTTGGCGGCTTCACTGCCGGCCCACACGGCGATCTTCTTGCTGGCCACGATGACAGTTCCGGTCAGGTCTGAGCCCACCTGGTCCGTCTCGATGTTCAGCGTCTCCCACTGTTTGAGCGTGAACTCCGCCGATTCGCCCGACTTGTATACCTTGATCTTGCCGTCGCTGCTCGCGAGCGTCTTGCCGGTGGTCTGGCTGAACGTCACGCCAACCTTGGTCTCGCCGCCCTTGGTCGCCACCACGGTCATGAACCCACGCAGCACCGAAAACGACTGCTCGCGCGACATGACCATGTAGTACTTGCCCATCAGCTCGCCCGGCAGCAGGAGCGAGGCGTCGTTGCTGTAGACGCCGACGTTTTCGAGCGGGTTGAACTGGTACGCCGTGATCGGCACCGATGAGCTCACCTTGTAGGCCAGCGGTTGCTTGACCGTGCCGTTGATGTTGAGCGGCGGCAGGTTGAACACGCGCAGCTCGCCGGGTTTGAGCGGCTTGAGGTTGAGCGGGTTGCCCTCGGAGTCCTCTTTGACCTGGCCGATGTCGGGGCGCTCGATGGTGATGTTGGAGACGAGCTTCTTGTCCGGGTTGCTCACCACGATCGCGTACTGGGCGCCGGCGGCGTCGTAGTACCCGCGTTTGCCACCGGGCACGAATGCGTTGTCTAGATCGGTCGCCCAGAACGCGCAGCCGATGTAGCTGTTGGCCTTGACGTTGAAGTCGCAGGCTCGCTGGCACGCACCGCTGAAGCAGCTCTTACCGTCGTCGACCTTGCACGACTCTTTGGCCTGCCATTTGCCGTTGCCGTCGCACTCCTGGACCTTCAGGCTGTCGTCGGGATCGCAACGTTTTTGGCCTTGACCACACGCGGTGCAAAACGCGCTGGACGGATCGGCGGCGTCGGGTTGGATACACGTGGTGATCGCGCCGGTCCCGCTCAGGCAGGTCTTGGCCACATAGCCAGACCCGTCGTCCGCGCAGACGATGAGCTCTACGTTGGATTTACAGCCCTTCGGAACGGTGGGCGCGCAGATCATGCCGTCGAGCTGTTTGGGCACATCGTGCGGCGCGGCGACATCCCCGCCGGAGGTGCCCGCGTCGCCGATATCTTCGATCGAGATCGCGTCATCACCGTCGGATTGTTCATCCGAGCAGCCGATCGCGAACGCCGCGACCAGGGCTGGCCAAATGGCGATCGCCGCCACCGACCTGCAAGTCGACACGCTGAGTGGTTGCACTGGTTGTCCCCAGGAAGAAGGCCGAACGTCCCGATGCGGGGGCATGTTTCGGGTCGCGATTCGGTTCGGTTGGTCGATCATGGTGCCCCCTCGCCATCCGGGCATTCCGGATGTCGTTGGCCCCTCTCCACCCGGCAGCAGGGCGCAAGTCCCCTTAATTGCACGAGCGGCGAAAGGCTATCGAAACGCGCTACGGAAGGTCAATGAAATGCGCGTTGTCATTCATGTTGTGCTTGACACCGACCGGGAGCTTGACGTAGGAGCACGGCCCGCCTGCGCCCTGCGTCGGCGATTGCATTCGACGAAAGACAGACGAAGATTTTTACGGAGTTCGCGATGGCAGTCCGCATTCGCCTCGCTCGCTACGGCAGCAAGAAGCGCCCCTATTACCGCATCGTTGCGGCCAACAGTGAGTCGCCCCGGGACGGTAAGTTCCTGGAGCAGATCGGCACGTACAACCCGTGCGTCAACCCTCCGGCTATCAAGATCGCGATCGATCGGTACGAGCACTGGTATGGAGTTGGCGCCCGTCCAACGCAGACCGTCGCCTCGCTGGTCCGCAAAGCGCGTCAGGGCTGATCGCACTCATGCCCGCTATGGCCGAACTCTTGACGTTCATCGCCGCCGCGCTCGTCGACGAGCCCGACGAGGTCCGCGTCGAAGAGGAGACGTCCGATGATGGCACCGTCCTCAAGTTGACGGTTCGCCAGCAAGACATCGGCAAGGTCATCGGCAAGCAGGGCCGCACCGCGCGCGCGATCCGCAACCTGATGCAGGCGGCCGCTGCCCTGCGCGACGAACGTGTCCACATCCACTTCGTTGACGCCTAACCCAGCCTTCTGGCGCCACCAGCCGGTGCTTGACCACCGCTGCATGATCGACGCCGCATGACCGAGCCCGCAACGTCGGCCGATCGCGGCATCGCTCCCTCCCCATCGCAGTCCACCGAACCCTCCCAGGTTGCCGCTCAACCGGAGCCCCTGGTGGGCGCGCTCGTATCTCCATGGGCACCTCGGTTGCTGCTCGGGGCGTGGTTCGGGCTGTTCATCGCCGCCACGCAGCTGCCCCAGGCCGCCGCGCCGCTGCCGACAACCGACGGCCTGTCCAACGCAGATCTCGGCGCGATCGCCGCGCTCGGTCTCGGCCAAATCGGTGACTCGTTGCTGTTGTGGCTGCTCGTCGCCGCAAGTATCACCGTCGCGTTCGCGCGCCTGCTGTTCCGCGCCCCTGCGCTGCTGTCGCTCGTCGTGCCGACTTCGGTTTTGTCCGACGGCTTGAGAGCGAGAATCGAATCCAATCTCGCCGCATCCATCGCTGCGACCCCTTGGCGGGTGATCGCTTCAGTTCGCACCAGCGTCGACGGATCGGTGCGACGGATCGAAGCAGGTCTCCGCGGCCCGGGGATGGCGTTGCTGGCGATCGGTGTGGTGGCCCTGATTGCGCTGACCGTTTGGACGAGCCGAGCACCCGCGTCCGTCGTGATCGACGTGCCCGTGGCCAGCAAGGTCACACCCGCCCCGGTCGCAGCTTTTCGCGTTGATCGCGGCCGTTGGGTCAAAGCGACCGGCCACTTCGAAGCCGGATGCGCGCTCGCTACACAGACATTGACGTGCGTCGTCGAAGCGGTCGGCGAGCGCGCGAACGTCACGCTGCAACCCGGCGCATCCGTCCCGCTCGGTGAACGGACCGTCGCGTGGACAGCGACCGCGGTCGAGCCGACTGCGCGGCGATTTCGTTTTGATTGGTGGGCGCCGGCCACCGGCGATAGCGCGCCGAAAGCGAGCAAGTGGTTCGCGTTCGATGTCCGCGATGGGCGTCACGCGACCGTTTCGGCGCTCGGGGCGTCACTGAGCACCTTCGCAACAACCCGCAGCGGTCCGATCGCGATCGGCGTCTCCGGCAAAGGCCCGCGCGCGACCGTGTTTGTCGCCGCGGGCCCGGCCTTGCTTCCGACCGGCAAAGCAAGCGTGCGGAGCCACGCGGCGCCTCGCGTTCGACTGCGGATCGACCCGCCATTTCCGATCGCGGCATTCATGGTCGCCCTCCTCGCCATTCTGATCGGCGTGCTGCTGACCTGGGGCGTGCCGGCGATACGCGTCGATGTCGCTGTGGACGCTGGCCGCGTGCGTATCATCTCAACCAACCGGGCCGCGTTGCGTGACTCCGTCGTCTTCGCCTGCGGTGTCGATGAGGGGAGCCAGCTGGCATGAGCCCCGCCATCCTCACCGCGATCGCGGCGCTCGCCGCTCACGTCGTCGCCGCCGCCGCTGGTCGCCGCGCGTTGTCGTTTGTAGCCGTCGCCCTCTCGGCCGTGGCGATCGGTTTCCGCGGCGCCGGGGTAGGGGCCGCCGTTATCGGCCTCGCCGTTGCCGCGGGCCTTGGTATCGCAGCGGCTGACATCAAACCCCGCGCCTTGCACGCGCTGGCCGCGATGTTTTGTCTGCCGGCCGCCGCGTTCGCCGCCGCTGCCCAACCTGCCGGCGCTATGTGGTCCATCGGGGCGGCGCTCGCTGCCGCCATCGTCGCGTTTGTTGTTGCCGCTGCCGCAGTGGATTGCGTGGGCCGTTCGCGCGCGTTTCGCGCCGCCGTCGCTGCGGTAATCGCTGCTGCGCCGATGCCGCTGCTGATCGCGTCGCCGCTAGCTGGCATGGCCGAGGTCCCGCTCGGCGTCGAACCGATGGCATGGCTGCAACGTGGGGGCCTTCAGCTCGATCCGGCGCTGGGCAGCGGTTGGTCCGTGCAGCTGTGGTCGGCCCTGCCGTGGCTCGGACTGCTCGCGGTGGCCATCGGCTGGCAAGCAAGAGACCGGCGCATCGGACTGTCCGTGTGGGGGCTGTGGTGTGTCGCCGCTGCGGCGGCAGCGGCCGGACAAGCAGACATCGTCTCCAGCTGGCTGGATGGGACGTCGTCATCGCTTCTCGCCGAATCTACAGCGTTCCCGCTCGCGGCCCGCGGCATCGGCGCTGATCGCATGGTCGACGGCTCTGCAGCGCTGCTGCTCGTTGCCCGCCAAGCCGCCGTACTGGCGCTCCTCTTCGCGACCGTGCCGACCGGCGAGCCGAGCTCGCCCCGCGCCTCCTTGTTTGACACCGGCGCGCTCGTGTCCGCCATCGCCCTCCTGGCCGTTTGGGCCGTATTCGCGCCGCACTGGGTCGGCGTGCACTGGCTCGCAGATCCCGCTGCCGGCGCCGTCATCGCCGCCATAGCAGCCACAATCGGAGTCTGCGCCTGGCGCCACGACGCCGCCGCCGCTTGGCTTCGTGCCGCTCAACTCGGCGCGGCAGCCCTCATCCTCGGCGGCGCCGACCTCGGCTGGCGCGTCGCGAGCGCATTGATGGTCGGCTAGGTGTCTCGTTGCAGGGGAAACGACCAGTTGACGGCAACGAGATACCGCCGCGCAGCGGAGGTTGGGGTGAGGCATTGCGTTCCCCATGCGGTCGCGCGTCCGCAAGGCAAACGGCAGCCACAACGTCCCAGCCCGCCTCCGTGGCACACGTCGCGGCCGCAAGTAGCGTCGCACCTGTGGTTACCACATCATCAACGAGTATTGCGCGTCGACGCTCTTTGACGGCGCCGGGGACAAACGTCGGCTGCGCCTTCAATCCTCGCCGACGCGTCGGCAGATCGTCGGTGCGCCGCAGCGCGTCGAGCGCGAATCCACCAACGCCGGATCTGTGAAGGGCCGCCGCAAACCGATCGGGAAGATGCCCGAGGCGTTGTCGAAACCTCGCACGATGAGGCGGAACGGGGATGAGAACGGCGCGCTGCGTTGCGGACGAGTCGGACAAAGCCCCCACCCGATGCGACAGGACGCGCACGGCGTCCGCGATCAACGACGTCGCCCCTGCGCCTCCACGACCCTTCGCCGCGACGACCGCGTCCCGCACCGGACCGCCATACATCCAGCGCGCATGGACGGTCAGTCCAGTATCCGTCAGCCCAGTGTCCATCCGTTCTGGGACCAACCGTCGGCTGTCGAATGCCGGCACGATCGCGTCCCCGCACGCCACACACCACAACGCTGACTCTCCTATCGCCAGCCGACCGTCGCACCCGGCGCATGACCGCCCGAACCACGCGCCCCCTGCGAGCGCCTTCAAAACCGTTTCCAATCCAAGCATGTCGTCTCCCCCTGAAGCCGCGGCGGCTACAAAGTGATCGGCGCATGCGCGCTTTTTCTTTCGAATCGCGCGAGGAAGAGCCCTTCGCAGCGTGCTGAAATTCAGGGCAGTTCGTCATCCGACGTTCGCGTCAGCACGATGTTGTCGCCGTCGACGACCGCGATCGCGAGTTCAAAGTGCGCGGCTGCTCCGCCGTCGCGGGTGACAACCGTCCAGCCGTCGCTCTTGGTGACGACCTCGTTGCTGCCCATCGTCACGATCGGCTCGATCGCCAGGCACCAACCGCTCTGGATCACCGGTCCCGTTCCCTTGTTGCCGAAGTTGGGGACCTGCGGGTCCTCGTGCAACGCCGTGCCAATCCCGTGGCCGCAGTATTCTCGGACGATTCCGTATCCATGCGGGCTGACGACCGCCTCGACCGCGGCGCCAAGGTCGCCGATCGTTGCCCCGGGTCGCGCCGATTCGATCGCCGCCATCAAGCTGGCTCGCGTGGTGCGGAGCAGAGTCTGCAGCTTCGAAGAGACCTCGCCGACCGCCACCGTGATCGCCGAATCACCGACGTATCCGTCGAGAGTCGCGCCGCAGTCGATCGACAAGATGTCACCTTCGACCAGCGCGCGATCGGACGGGATGCCGTGCACGACCTGGTCGTTGACGCTCAGGCAAAGGGCGGCCGGAAAGCCGTGATACCCCTTGAATGTAGGGTGCGCACCGCGGGAGCGGATCAAGGCTTCGGCGGCCCTGTCGATGTCTTTGAGCTTGACGCCCGGTTGGGCGAACTGCCGCACCATGCGGAGCGTATCTCCGACGATCGCGCCGGCCCGTCGCAGCTTGCGGATCTCCGCGGCGGACTTGGTAGTCACGGTCACGGGCGCAAACTACATGCCCGGCAGCCGCGATGTCACGATTACACAGCCCTTTCGTTGACGAGCGCCCGGACGATTCCTACGATCCATGGCGAACCGGGTGCTGCGGCGAGGACCGCTCAGACCCGGCGATGGAGAGCGCTTGACCCTCGATCCGCAGCTTGTCGAAGCCACCGCGAAGCTTTGCGTGCGAGCCCGGGCCGCCGCCGCCACGCTCGCACCCGCCGACACCGCCACCAAGAACGCATTTCTCGGCCGCGTCGAGCAGCTCCTTGTCGAGCGTGCCGACGCCATCGCCGAGATGAACCGCGGCGACGTTGCACGCGCTCACGAACGCGGTCGTACGCCTGCGTTTATCGATCGGCTCTCCATCGACGCCGACGGCGTTCGGCGCCTTGCGGGCGCTGTGGCCGAGATCCGCCTGCTCCCCGACCCGGTCGGTCGCACAACGTATGGCGCACGGCGACCCAATGGACTTCACGTTAGCCGCGTGACCATTCCGCTCGGCGTCATCGCCATGGTCTACGAGTCGCGCCCCAACGTCACAATCGACGCCGGCTGCCTGTGCATCAAGGCCGCAAACGCGGCAATCCTCCGCGGCGGTTCCGACGCGCGCGACTCCAACGCAGCCCTCTTGCAACTGATGCGCGACGCCCTTGCCGACGTCGGTCTGCCCATCGACGCCGCGTCCGCGCCTGCATCTCCGGGACACGACGGCATTCGAGCTCTCGTCAGCCAGGTTGGCGGCATCGACCTGGTCATTCCACGCGGTGGCACCCGTCTCATCGACGAGGTCAACAAGTGGGCACGCGTTCCCGTGATTCAGCACTACGAGGGCGTCTGCCACGTCTTCGTGCACCAGTCAGCCGATCTTGACGAGGCGACCAACATCGTCGTGAACGCCAAGGCCCAGCGCCCGGGCACGTGCAACGCCATGGAAGCCGTCCTCGTCGACCGCGCTATCGCCGGTTCCGCGGTTCCGCAAATCGTCGCCGCGCTCGAGGCGGCCAACGTGCAAATCAGGGCGTGTCCAACCACACGCGAACTCCGTCCCGACCTGCCCGCTGCCGACTCCGACGACCTCGGCCGCGAATACCTCGACTACATCGCGCTTGTGCGGGTCGTCGACGGTCTGGATGGCGCCATCGATCACATTCAGCGCTACGGAAGCGGCCACACCGAAGCGATCTGCACGGCCGATGTCCGCGCCGCTCAGCGCTTTGTGGATGTCGTCCAGGCCAGCTGCGTGCTCGTCAATGCGTCGACACGCTTCAACGACGGCGGCTGCCTCGGTCTTGGTGCCGAGATCGGTATTTCGACCAGCAAGTTGCACGCCTATGGCCCGATGGGCCTGGATTCATTGACGACCCAGAAATACGTCGTCATGGGAGATGGACATGTCCGAACGTGAGCACGCCGATGCTTGAAGAACGGCAATTCGACCGAGAGTTGGTGGACCTTGTCACGTCCGCCGTTTGGGAAAAGAAAGGCTTCGACGTTCGCGCCTACGATGTACGCGGGATCCTCGACTACACCGACTGCATGGTCATCTGTTCGGGCTCATCGGACCGGCAGGCCGCCGCAATCGCGGCCAATGTCGTCGAAGAGGTCCGCAAATCCCGCGGCGAAAAGCCGGTATCCAGCGAAGGATTGAGGGACGGCAAGTGGGCGCTGATCGATTTCAGCGACGTCGTTGTGCACGTCTTCCATCGCCCCGTTCGCGACTACTACGAGCTTGACCGCCTCTACTCAGACGCGCCCCGCGTCCAGCTCGAGGTGCCCGAATGGGATCGCGAGTCGGATCCCACGTGGGCAAGCGCTGACGACTGGTCCGACAACCCGGTCGCCGTCGGCCAGGACCTCGCGACCGCGACCGACTAACCGCCAGGCCCCACGCCTGACAGCACCCACACCGCCGAGGACGCCGTGCGCATCGGTATCGCCGCCCCCGGCCGCCTCAAGCACGCCGGCACAATCGCCCTCGCCGATGACTACATGAAACGCATCGGGCGCATCGTGTCGTTTCATCGCGTCGCCGTGCGTGCACCGCGTCGCCAAAAACGCGGTTTCGACCCCAACGCGCGCCAGCAGGAAGCCCGCAACTTGATGCGTTCGATCCCGCGCGGCTCGATCCTGACCGCGATGGACGTCGAAGGTCGGTCGTTCGACTCGCACGCCTTCTTGCTGTGGCTGGTGGGTCTGATCGAAGCGGGAAACCGCGACCTGGTGTTCGTTATCGGCGGACCGGACGGCCTCGACCACGCGGTGCTCGAAAAGGCGAACTACCGCATCTCACTTGGCCCGATGGTATTGCCCCACGAGCTTGCCGAAGTTGTCTTGCTCGAACAGGTCTACCGCGCGCTCACACGTTGGAAAGGCTTGCCCTACCATCGCTAGCAGACTGCGCCGTAAATCGTGTCGGTCATCGTGGGGGACGTAGATGCAGTCTGCCGCGCGGAGCGCGAATTTGGGGTGAGGCCGAAAAAATGACACTTTTTTCGGTCGAGGGGGCTGTTTCAGCCCCCTTGCAGACAACGAGCACCTGCGCCGAGGCGAAGCTTTGGCGCAGTCTGCTAGCCGAGCGACTCCCGCCTCTATTTGGGCTTCTTGGTCGGCACCACCGCGACCGGTGAATCGGTGGCGTAGCGCGCCTTGTTCGTGATCATGACCGCCTTTTCACCGGGCTTCGCCGCCATCGTGTAGATCTCGGTGTCCTTGATCTGCCGCTTGTCGGTCGGCGAGATGGGATCGCCTGAGCTGCTGTAGCGCGGCGCCGCATTGAAGACGAAGTAGTGCCGATCAGGTGACAGCGTGAAGTCGCGGATCCACAGGTTCTCCGGCGTGTTCAGGCGCGGGTTGTTCGTGTAGTTGGTGAAGTCCGATTGCTTCAGCTTGCCGCCGATACGGTCGATCTTGAGGCTCATGATGTCGGTCCACTTCTTCTCCGACGAGCCCGAGCAATCGCTGTGGCCGAGAAAGAAGATCTCCTTGCCGTCGGACGAGTAACGCGGCCTGGCGCGGACCTCGGCGTGCTGCCAATCCTTGAGGTTGAGACACACGCTCTTGAGGTACGGCTGCCCGGCCGGGACCGTCACGATATTGCTGAACGTCGGCGCCTGCTCGCCCTTGACCTTGTAGCGACGGACGCGCAGGTGCCGGTCGACGATCGTGAACAGGATCGCCTCGCTGCCATCCGGTGAGATCGCGACCTCGTCGTTGTCATGGTACTGCGAGCCGGTGCCCACGCAGGTCTCGTTGTCGAGCGGGTGCTCGCAGATGTAGTCGAGCTTGTGCACGTTGCCGCCGCGCCACGCGTACACCTTCACCGAACGAATGGTGGTCGTGAGGAAGGTCAACGTGGAGCCGTCATCGCTGACCGAGAACCGGCCGGTGTAGGTCGTGTGTTTGGGGTTGGACTGCACATCCGGATCGCTGTCGGGCGCCATGACTGTCAGCTGCTTTTCCGCCTCTCCGCCGCCGAGCGCGCGCCGCATGATCTTGTACTGGCACTTGCCCGTGTCGAAGCAGTTGCGGGCTGTCGAATAGAAGAGGTAGCCGTTGGCGAAGTGGAGATCAGCGACGTCCTTAATCTGGCCGAACTTGCCGACGAAGATCTCGAGGTTGTCGTTCATCGTGCCGAGGACGTACGTGTAGCCCTTCGCACCCGGGTTGCTCTTGGCGATCGCCACGTGCTTCATGTCGGGCGAGATGATGCAGCCGAAGTTGCACGTCAGGTTGCCGGCCTTCTTGAAGCTGTGCTTGGTCAGTTCAATCGCGGCCTCTTCGGCGTTCCACGGGTTCACGCCGAGGCCGTAGGTGCTCGAATTAGTCAGCGCTTTGGGGTTCTTGCGGTTGGTCAGGACGATGTCGTTTTCCCCCTCTCCCGGCTTGGCGGTGAGTCCCTGGCGCAGGCGACGTCCGTAGAGCACCCAGAACTCCTCGTCGACCGGCGGCTTGTACGTGTCGATGGGGGCGACGTCGCCACCGCTACTGCTGCCGCCACCGTCCGCGGCAGGTGTGATACAGGTCTGCTTGCCCGTCACTCCGTCTGGCTGGCTGCAGTCGAGGCCGTCTTCGCAGTCCTCGGGTACAAGGCACTCCGCCCCGACAGCGCCCTTGGTGCTCTTGCCGGATCCGTCACCGCCGGAATCGTCCGAGCACGCAGCGGTGATCGTGGCCGCTCCGAGGACCGCGCCGAAGAGCGCGAACATGCGGCTGAAGTCGCGTCGTGATCGATGGGTCATGAGGCCTCCTTGGGCGGCACAGGCTAGGGACTCGGGCGGGAGCGAGTCAACCATGCGCGCACGCATGCGCATGCTTAAACGGTGTCGGCGACCGCCGCACAGACGGTCCCAGCCCTTTTTTGGCAGCGCGACGAAGAAACCGTCAGAAAACTGTTGACAGGGGTAGGCGCTGGATCTACAAAGCCGCTCCCCGCGTGAGGTGAGCCC
>CAZLMW010000078.1:24556-38457 GCA_964560875.1 uncultured Enterobacteriaceae bacterium | reverse complement strand
TCGGGTGGCCCGGACCCGGGTTATCGCTCAGTCAGCGACTTCCAATCGGGCCTAGCGTTGGCAGGTGGAGAGGATGGTGATGTGCCATTCCATCATGTTTCATTATGTTGCGGCGCAAACGATCGGCATTGGGGTTAAGGACACGTACCGGTCACGACCAGCTCGTCGATCAGCAAGCCGTGCCCGTCTTCTTTCGGGAACGCCACCTTGACGTCGAACCAAGCGCGCAGCTGAACGGACTTGCCGGCAAACGCGCTCAGATCCGCCGTCGCTTCCTTCCAAGCGCCTCCGGTATTGCCCTTGAGGTCGGCGTTCTTGCTCCAAACGTCGGTCTCCTTGCTGCCGGAGACGACCTTGATCCCAAACAGGTGGACGCCCGCGCCGGGTTGACCGTCGAAGAACACGAAGAACTTCAGCTTCGCGCCGGCCGGGACCTTAAACGCCTTGGACGTGATCGTGCCGTTGTTGGGGAAGCCGCCAGCGAAAGTCTTCTTGCCGACCACGCCGTAGCGCAACGATCCCGCGCCGCCGACCTTGTGGTTGGTGTAGTGATGCCAGGTCGCGGTCTTGTTCGTGTTGACCGCGGTCCAGCCGTCGACCTTGAAGTCGTTGAATGACGCCCAACTGTGCGGTCCAACGGCGCCGCCGCTGATCTTCTTGGTGTGGCACTGCAGGCTGCCGCAGATGGCGGCGTGGCAAACCTTGGTGATCGGGCAGTCGGTGGCCGCTTGGCAGCAACCTGAGCCGCCTTTTTGATCGGTGACCGAGCACGTCTTGTGCACGCAGGTCAACTTGGCGCACGTCGAGGTGTAGCAGTCCGACACCTTCGAACAGGGCCCGGCGATTGGCGCGACGGCGTGGACGCAGCTGCCCTTGATGCAGCTGTCCTTGGTTCCGGAAACGCTGTCGTCGCACTGACCGTCGTGCTCGCAGCAGTCCTTCTTCTTGGTGAACACGCACTTGCCGGACGTCTTGTCGCAGGTGTCGACGGTGCATGTGCTGCTGTCGGCGCAGTTGACGTCTTCGGTGCAGCACTTGCCCTTGGCCTTGAAGTCGCAGGTGTGGCTGACCTTGTTGCAGGTGTCCTCGGTGCACTTGACCTTGTCGTCGCACTCGAGGTCCGCGTTGCAGCAGCCCGACGTGTTCTTGTGCAGGCATTTGCCGGTCTTGGTGTCGCAGGTGTCGGCGGTGCAGACATTGCTGTCGATACAGTCGGCGTCGATCGCGCAGCCGGTCTTGGGCTCATAACAAAGCGACGTGTTGGTATTGCACTTGTCGCCCTTGGGGCAGTCCTCGTCCTTGCCGCATTGAAACGCTGCGCATTTGCCTTTGTAGCAATAGTAGGGCTTGTCACCGGTCTTCGGCCCGCTCACGGGGTTGCATTCCTTGTCGTCCTTGCACCCCTTGTTCTTGCACAACCCGTCGACACATGCCTGGTGGAATTTGCATTCAAAAACACAGGGTTCAGGACCAGTGTCTGCGCTGGCTGTGTCCGTGACGCCGCCGCTCGAAGAACCGCCGCTGGAGGTCCCAGCCAGATCCGATGTATCGCCGCCGTCCTGACCGTTGCCGGCAGAGTCGGATTTGCTGTCCGCTGGGCTGCAGCCGACCGCAATGGCGACCAGCACAACGATTAGGGACGTCAGGACCCCGCGCGAAACAGCTTGCATCATCTCCCCCTCGTAGGCGGCGCAGCATAACGATTTTGCGGCAGGTGGACAGAACCTATCGCGAGCGTGTATATGCGACGCGCTGCCGGGCTGTCGGTCAAAAAACACGAAGTTGACGGCAGAGATAACGGCTACGACAACACCCAACGAGAGCGCCAGCTCCCACACGAGGCACCCTCGGAATGCGAGACGAACGCACCCCGAACGCGCGCGTGACCCGCTCAGGCATGCGCGGCCAAATCGGGGATTTCCTGCGGCGAGCGGCCCCGGCCCTATTGCCCATCGGTCTGCTGCTCCTGACCGCTTGCGGCGGCGAGCACCCCCGCGACACGCTGAATCCAGCGGGCGATAGCGCCGAAGTCAGCGCTTGGTTCTTCTGGCTGTACATGATCTTGGACACGGTGATCTTCGCGATCGTCGCCATGTTCTTTGTCGCGGCCATTGTGAAGTTCCGGCGCAAGCCCGGTGACGACACGTTGCCACCGCAGAGCCACGGCAACATGAAGCTCGAGTTGATGTGGACCGTGATCCCCACGTTCATCATCATCGGCCTGAGCATCATCACGGTCGGCGGCGTCTTCAAACTCGACGGTCGACCCGCGCTCGAGCAACGGCAGGTCCAGGTCGACGTGATCGGCAAGCAGTGGTGGTGGGAGTACGACTACACCCAGCACGGCTTCTCCACCGCCAACGAGATGCACGTCGAAGAGGGCACGGCCGTTTCGCTGCAGCTCGCGAGCGCCGACGTCATCCACGCCTTCTGGGTGCCTCGCGTCTCTGGCAAGCGCGACGCCACGCCCGGCCGCGTCTACCCGCTGCGGTTTACGCCCAAGCTCCTCAACGACATCGGCGAGGACCCGACCAAGGTCAAAGAGTTCGTCGGTCAATGCGCCGAGCTCTGCGGCGCAAGCCACGCGCGCATGGGCATCAAGCTCTTCGTCCACCCCAAGACCGGTCCCAACAGCTACGACAACTGGGTCACGTCGATGAAGAAAGCGGCCGCAGAGCCGACGACCGACGTCCAGGAAAAAGGCAAGAAGCTGTTCGGCGAAAAGGGTTGCGTGGCCTGCCACAACATCAAGGGCCACTACGACTTCCGTTCGCCGCGGTCACGCACAACCGGTCCGGACCTGACGCATGTCGGGTCGCGCAGCACGATCGCCGCGAACACGTTGCCCACCAACGTCGATAACCTCGCCAAGTGGATCAAGAACCCGCAGGCGATCAAGGAAGCCGCGCTGATGACCAACCTCGGACTGAACGACGAGGACTCCAAGGCCATCGCCGAATACTTGATGAACCTGAAATAGACCGGCAACAGCGGGCCGAGTCACGGCGCCGCTGCATCTCGCGGGATAAGAGCTCAAACGCGCACGAGGAAGCTCATGAGTGCCAAGCTGCACACCATCGAAGATATCGAGTCGCCGCCGCCCGACATGCATTTCGAGCGCGGCCTGAAGTCCGGTATCACCGACTGGCTGACGACACCTGACCACAAGAAGATCGCCGTGCTGTACAGCTTGTCAGGCTTCATCTACCTGCTGGTCGGCGGCCTTGAGGCGATCCTCTTCCGCATCCAGCTCGCGGTGCCCGACAACAACTTCATGGGCGGCGATACCTTCAACGGTATGGTCACAATGCACGCCACGACCATGGTCTTCCTGGCGATCATGCCGATGACCGCGGGCCTGGCGAACATGCTGATTCCGCTCATGATCGGCGCGCGCGACGTCGCGTTCCCACGACTCAACGCCTGGTCGTACTGGACGTTCTTGTTCGGCTCGCTCGTCCTCAACTTCAGCTTCCTGCACCCCGGCGCCGGCGCTCCGTCCGCTGGTTGGTTCGGATACGCCCCGCTCACAGGTCCCGAGTTTGCGCACGCCGGCGTCGACTACTGGTGGGCCGGCCTCGCGCTGCTTTCGGCTTCATCGCTCGCTGCGTCCATCAACTTCATCGTCACGATCCTCAACCTGCGCGCACCGGGCATGACGTTGTTCAGAATGCCGGTGATGATTTGGATGCTGCTTGTCATCCAGTTCTTGTTGGCCCTCGCGTTCCCGCCCGTCACCGTCGGCCTGATCCTGCTCGGCTTTGACCGCATGTTCGGCACGCTCTTCTATCAAGTGTCCATGGGCGGCGACCCGCACCTGTGGCAGCACCTCTTCTGGGTCTTCGGTCACCCGGAGGTCTACGTTCTCATCCTGCCTGCGATGGGCGTCGTCTCGGAGATCCTGCCGGTCTTCGCGCGCCGCCCGCTCTTCGGCCAAATCGCCATCATCTTCTCGGGCATCTTCATCGGCTTCGTCGGCTTCGGCGTGTGGGCCCACCACATGTTCACCTCGGGCATGGGTCCGGTCGCAGACGCCGCGTTTGCAGCCACGACAGCCATCATCGCCATCCCGACCGGCGTGAAGATCTTCAACTGGCTCGGCACCCTCTGGAACAGCAAGCTCAGCTTCCCGACGCCGATGCTCTTTGCGCTGTCGTTCATTCCGATGTTCACCATCGGCGGCCTCTCCGGCCTGATGCACGCCAGCCCGCCGCTCGATCTGCAGCAGCACGACAGCTACTTCGTCGTGGCCCACTTCCACTACGTTCTCGTCGGCGGCGCGCTCCAGGGCCTCTTCGCTGGCTTCTACTACTGGTTCCCCAAGGTCACCGGAAAGATGCTCAACGATACGCTGGGCAAGATTCACTTCTGGCTCTTCCTCATCGGCTTCAACGTCACCTTCTTCCCGCAGCACATCCTCGGCAACAACGGAATGCCGCGCCGCATCTACACGTACCCGGCCGACGCCATGTGGGGCTTCGAGAACATGCTCGGCACCGCCGGCGCGCTGATCATGGGCTCCGCGACGCTGATCTTCGCGTACAACATGTTCGTGAGCTTCAAGAAGGGCGAAGAGGCGGGCAACGACCCGTGGGACGCGTGCACGCTCGAATGGCTGACCACGTCACCGCCTCACGTCGCCAACTTCGAGTTCACGCCGATCGTTCTCTCCGAGCGCCCGGTCTGGGACCACAAGTACACCGACGGTCACGAGATCGTGGCGCCCGACAAGTCCGAGTCGTTCCACATGCCGAGCTACTCGTGGAAGCCGCTGATCGTCTCGAGCTGCGTGCTGACGATCGTGCTGGGCTTGCTTCTCAACACTTTCATCCCCGGCAGCTACCTGTGGGGACTGTCGGTCGTCGGCGGTGTGGGCACGGTGCTCGGCGTCTATGCCTGGGTCACAGAGCCGGTTTAGCGGCCGATCTGAACGGAATCTCGTTGTCATCGAGACCATCGAATCGACGCAACTTGAAACGACAAGGACACAACAATGAGCGCTGAAGCGGCATTGGATCACGGGCACGCGGAAGGTCACGACGACCACGCGGACGGTCATGACGACCACGGCCACGGCGATCTCGTCGAAAACAACTACATGAAGGTGCCCAACATCAAGTTGGCGATTTGGACCTTCCTCGGCTCCGAATGCATGTTCTTCGGCAGCCTGATCGCGACCTACTTCTTCTACCACGAGAAGAGCATCACCGGTCCGCTGCCGCAGGAGATCTTCAGCATCGAGATCACGTCGATTTCGACGTTCATCCTGCTGATGAGCTCATGGACCATGGCGATGGCGGTCGACGCCATCAAGCAGGGCAAGACCGGCCGCACGGTCAATTTCCTGCTCGCAACCGCGGTCTGCGGCACCGTCTTCGTGAGCTTCCAAGTCTACGAATTCTGGCACTTCTACCACATGGGCTTGGCGCTGCAGACGTCGCTCTTCGGCTCGACTTTCTACACGATGACGGGCTTTCACGGGGCTCACGTCTCGGTCGGCGTCATCTGGCTGCTTATCATGGCAATCATGGTGAAGAAGGGCTACATCACGGGCGAGAAGGCGTACTCCATCGAGTCGGGCGGCCTCTACTGGCACTTTGTCGACATCGTCTGGATCATCATCTTTACGTTCGTGTACCTGCTCGAGTTCGCAAAGCCGCTCTCGGACGCTGTGAAATAGGCGGGTTTTCCGCCCAAACGACCGAAGCTGAACCGCTCTCGGAGGCTTGAAAATGAGTCACGGTGACGCCGCCAAGAACCCGGCGCTACACGACGTCGCGAGCTACCACCCGCACGGCAAATCGTATCTTCGAACCGGTGTGATCCTCACGCTGATCACCGCGGTCGAGATTGGCATCCTCTATGTGCCGCAGGTCCCTGCGGACCTGTTGCCGCCGATCATGATCGTCCTCGCGGTGGTCAAGTTCGCGATGGTCGTCGGGCTGTTCATGCACCTGGCGGAGGACCGCAACGTCTTCCGCATCGTCTTCATCGCGCCGCTCTTCCTGGCGCTGGCGACGATCATCGTGCTCGGCATGATGGTCAACCGCCACTGGGACCACTACGCCAAGACGTACGCGCGCGTGTTCACGCAGAAGAGCAGCATCGAGCGCCTGCATCCCGAAAAACTCGCGGCCGCAGCCGGCGCCAAACCCAAGCTCAAGGCCGAGGAGTACGACAAGCTCTTCGCCGACGCCAAGGGCGATTTCAGCAAGGGCGAAGCCATCTTCAAGTCCCGCTGCAGCGCATGTCACCGCGCCGACGGTGGCGGGATGCCGGGCCTGGGCCCGAACATGACCGACGATTGTTACAAGCACGGCGGCAAGATCTACGACTTCGTCAACGTGTTGATGAACGGTGTGCCCGCGACCGCGATGGTCTCGATGGTGCCGGCGCAGATCACCGACCAGGAAGCCACGGACGTCGCCCTGTACGTCAAGTCACTCAAGGGCAAGAACGTCGCCGACGGCAAGGAGTGCGAGGGCGAAAAGGCGCCGTAGCCAGCCCTCCAGACCTCCGATGAAGACCCCCGCACCGGTCTTCGCGCCCCTGCACAAGGTCGCGACGTTCGCTTTCGGAATCGCCGTCGCGGCGAGCGTTTTGCTGCAATCCACGCTGACGTTCGGGCACCCGTCCGGATACCGCGAACTGAAGGGCCGCGCCGACTACCTCGTCGCCACCAGCGCAGACTGGCTGTTCTGGGACTACCACCCCTCGATCGTTATCGGCATCGTGGCCATGACGGCGCTGTACACGCTGGCGATGACGCGCTGGCGGGTGAAATACAAGTGGGCCGAAGAGGTCCCGGTCGGGAAGGCGCGTGCGTTCTACGGCTCGATGGTGCTGCTCTGGTTGCTGCTCGACGGGCCACTGCACCACCTCAGCGATGAGCTGCTCTTCTCCGCGCACATGTTTCAGCACCTCGGCCTGCAGCTGGTGTGGGCGCCGCTGTTTCTCTGGTCGATCCCGGGCTGGATGCTGCGGCCGCTGGTCAAGAACCGCCACGTGCGACGGGTCGCCTACACGATCACCCGACCGGTGCCTGCGTTCGTCGTCTACAACCTGACGACCGTCATCTGGCACGTCCCCGCGCTCTACAACCTCGCGCTCGAGGACCATCCCTTCCACATCTTCGAGCACTTGCTGTTCATGTCGACGGCCTGCGTCTTCTGGTGGCCGCTTATCGGCAGCTTGCCCGAGGTCCCGCGACCGGCATACGGGGCCCAGATCTTTTACGTCTTCGCCAATATGTTCGCGATGAAGGTGCTGGGCATCGGCATCAGCCTGCAGGACGACGTCATCTACACCTACTACCTTTCCGTCCCACGCGTGTGGGGGCTCACACCGTTGGCGGACCAGCAGATTGGAGGCCTCCTCATGTGGTTGCCCGGTGGCTTGTTCCTGTGGGGCGGGCTTGGATATGTCTTTGTTTCCATCGCGCTGCGCGGCACGCCAAAGCGGGGGTCGAGCGGTATCAGCGCGGTGGACGATGCCCTGGCGAAGCGACGCAACAAGTCGGCCCTGGCGAGCAAGCCCGCCCACGCAAAAAAGCCGGCCCAAGCCAAGAAGCCGGCGCTTATGACGATGCTCCTGTGCGCCGCGCTGCTCGTCGGCTGCGGCAAAAAAAGCAACGACGGCGCCGCTGGGACCGATGAATCCGCCGCTGCAGCAAAGGAAGGTGGAGCAAAGACCGGAGATCCGGGCGCTACAGGGGCCAATGCTGCAAAAGAAGGCGCAGTTGCGGCCCCGATCGGAGCCACGGCAACGGCGGAAGCGGCCAAGAAGGGCGAGTCGGGCAAACCGACGATCGCGGGCACCGGCGTGCACGGGAAAGTGAAATTCGAGCTGCGCTTCTCGCCGCCAAAACCGAGGGTAGGCGAGCTCTTCCAGGTCGTCACGCTGGCGCGCCACGCGACGTCTTCGGAGCTCATCGGCGGGGCGGTCGTCAAGGTCGACGCGACGATGCCGCATCACGGTCACGGCATGATGACCGATCCCCATCACCGCGAACTCGGCGGCGGTGCCTATCTTACCGAGGGCATGAAACTGCACATGCACGGAAAGTGGGTTTTTGAAGTCGAGTTGGAGGGTAGCGGTGTCAAAGATCGCCTCAGGCACGTGTGGGAACAGCCGCCAGAAGCCGAGTAGACCGGCGAGGCGCAATCGCCTCCACAAAGAGGTCACCAGCGCGTTATTACTCGGCGTCGTGACCGCGCTGTCCCTGGGCTGCAACCAGGCCGCGGACGATCGGCCGTGGTCCAACGCCGAAAAGCGCCTGGTCGCGAGCCTCGCTGGCATTCCGCCGCTCGCCAAGAGCCCGGGCAACGCGTTCGCAGACAACGAAGACGCCGCCCTGCTCGGCCGCAGCCTGTTTTACGACAAGCGCATGAGCAGCAACGGCAAGGTTGCCTGCGCGACCTGTCACGCCCCCGAGCTGTACTTCGCCGACGGTCGCAAGCGCGCCAAGGGTGTGGGCGAGACACCGCGCGCCGCGCCGTCCGTCATCGGATCGCAGTGGCTGCCGTTCGTCTTCTGGGACGGTCGCAAGGACAGCCTGTGGGCGCAGTCGATGGGGCCGCTCGAGGCGCCGCCGGAGCACGGTTTTTCGCGACTCGGCGTGCTTCACCACGTCAACAAACACTACAAGGACGCCTACACCAAGCTGTTTGGCCCGCTCCCGCCACTGGAGGACGGCGCGCGATTCCCGCCACATGCCCGACCGGTGCCCGACAAGACGCGCGACCCGCATAACAAGGCGTGGCTGGCCATGAGCGACGCTGACCGGCACGCGGTCAACAAGGCGTTTTCGAACGTCGGCAAGTCGATCGAGGCGTTTGAGCGCAAGCTGCTACCACGACCTTCACCGTTCGACGCCTGGGCCGAGCGGCTCGCGAAAGGCAACGACGGGCCGACCAAGGAGTTCTCCGACCTGGCCACGCGCGGTCTGCGGCAGTTCATCGGCAGCGGCGGGTGCGTCAATTGCCACAACGGCCAGCTGTTCACCGACAAGAGCTTTCACAACATCGGCTTGCCAAGGACCGAGGGGGTGAGCGGCGAAGACGCAGGACGGACCCTTGGGGCGGCGAGCGTCAAGAAGGACACGTTCTCGTGCGGCGGCCTGTACAGCGACGCCAAGGACTGCAAGGAGCTGCGTTTTCTCAACCCGAAATTCGAGGACTTCCTGGGCGCGTTCAAGACACCCAGCCTGCGCAATGTGGCGAAGACGGCGCCCTACATGCACGGCGGCCAGTTCCAGACACTTGCCGAGGTCGTCGATTTCTATAAAAAGCTTCCAGACAAGCCGCGCATCGGCCACCGGGACCTGGTGCTCAAGCAGGTCGACCCCGACGTCGACGCCAAGGCGGTCGTCGCGTTTCTCGAGACGCTGACCGGCCCGCTGCCCGACAAGAAGTGGCTGTCAGGAGATGGCAAGTGAACGACGAAAAAGGCAGCGAGAGCGTCGGGAAAGATAGCCCGCAGCCTCTTCGTCGTGTTTTCAAACCGAATGTGTGGGTGTCGCTGATCGCTCTTGCGATGCTCGCGGCGCTGATCAGCCTCGGCAACTGGCAGCGCGGGCGCTACGACGAAAAGACCGCCGCGATCGCCCACTACCACGAGCAGCACGACCACCAGGATCCGCTGACTGAACTGGCCTCCATCGGCGGCGTGGGCGATGACAAGGAACGGCTCGGCAAGCTCCAATACCGACGCGCCGCGCTGACCGGCGAGCTTGAGCCCAACTCGACGCAGCTGCTGACCGCCCGCTACATGATGGGACGCCGCGGTTACGGCGTGATGATGCCGCTCCGGGTAGACTCCGGCCGATACAAACGCGTGCTTGTGCATCTCGGTTGGGTGCCAGCCGAGAAGGTGGCTGGTTATTTGCGGGACGTCGCGGCGTCACCGAAGCGGACCATCAAGGGCCGACTGCACATCACCGCGCCGGCCAAAGGCGCCAAACCGACCGGCGAGCTGCTGGGCAGACCGACCTGGTTGCGCGCGCATCCCGACGCGATGGGGAAAATGGTGGCCGATCTCGAGCCCCGCGTGTTGCTGCAAGCCGGCGAACAAGCGACCGGCAAGCCCGTCAACATCGACCGTGTGCCCGTCGACGGCTATGCCCATCCGATCCGCATGCCGCCGAGCAAACACGTCGAGTACATGATGACCTGGTACGGCCTCGCGGTGACGCTCGTGTGCGTGTGGTTCGCGCTTTCGTTCCGCAAGGTGCCCGTGAATCCGGTCGTGACGTCCGACGTTGGCAGGTCCGAAGCGGCGTAGCAGTCACGCGCCGTGCTAGGATCGCCGCTGATGCGTTCATTGTTGCTCAGCACGTCGACCGGATTTGGGCGTGGCCACTTTCGGTCGCCAGCGTTGTTCCCCGGGCGATTCGGTCGGTGGATCGGCGCCGTCTGCACGACTGTGATCGCCACGACTGCTGTTGCGTCCGACAGCCACGCGGCGAAACCAGACGCCGACTGCGTGCACCTGATGGAATTGCTCGCGATCGAGCGTCACCTGCACAAAGACCTCAAGCTCGACAAGGTCCGCATTCGGTGCGGCAAGGCGTATCACGACGGCAAATCCACCGTGCGCCCGTTGCGGCTGTTCCGCATGCCGACGCATGAATCGCTGGTGCGGCTCGACCGGTTCAACGGCCGACTGGTGTCGATCGAGGTCGACCGAATGCCGATTCCGCGCTTGAAAGTGCCGGCTGGCGGTTGGCAGAAGCTCGGCGCGGTGGAGAAGGTGGCGCGGCGCGAGGGTGAAGTGCCTTCTGAAGCGTCGTTGGTGATCGCCGAACACGTCGTGGACAGCGACTCGGGGCTGCCGGCCGGGGCGCATCCTTTCGCGCGCTTTGTTTTCGAGCACGTCGTCGAGGGTGCGCACGTAATCGGCGACCGAATCGAGGTCCGCGTCGACCTGCGCGCCGGCCACGTCACCTGGCTCGATGCGCGCCGTTGGACGGCTGTGAAAGCGCCGGATCGACGGGTGACGGAATCACGCGGCCTGCGACTGGCCCGCAAGACGATCAAGCGCCTCAAACCCGGGTTGCTGCCGTGTTGCCAGGATCCACGGGCTGGAATGAACGCCGAGCTCGCTGTTGCGGACGCGCTGGCCGACAGACGCCGAAAGAAGGGCGGAAAAGGCGCAAAAAAGGTTAAAAAGTCGCGCAAACGCAAGCGCAGACGGCGACGCAAGCGCAAGGACGTGGCGATCCAGTGCGATTTGTCTTTGAAGAGGCGGGTCTACCTGCACGACCGCAAGGGTCGGCTCGTCGAGGCGTACGAATACGGATGCGTGCCCTCGTGCACCAACAAAGGGGTCACGCGACAATGCAGCAGGCAGAGCCGGGTGTCGGTCTACGTGACGACCAAACGCGGCAAGTTGCTCGGCATGAAAGGCGAGATTGCGCCCGATCGCTATCGATGGCTGCCGCCTCCCGCGCCCTATCCAGCCGGGTTGGCCGAAGCGAAGTTGCAGGCGCGTGGTGACAAGATCCTCAAGCGTCAAATCCGGTTGGTCGAACCGAGAGCCGAGTACAAGAGCTCGCGCTGCCCGCCGACCGAGGAGGACACGCTGACCTATCGCCGATGCTGGAACCTGATGCTGCCGGCGATGCAGTACAACGCGCGGCAGGGTGGTGGACGCGTCATCTTCGAGCTGCCCCGCTGAAGGAAACGGTCACAGGAGCGGCTGAAGTCTCGCCACGAAGATGCCGGCGGGCACCGTGATATCGCCAAGCTTGAGTCCACGATCCGCACGACCAATACCGATGACAACGAGGTCTGTGCCATCGGTGGTGATGTCGGTGATCTCGGCGACACGGCGCGCGGCCAATGTTTGAGTCCAGGACGCCGAACCCGCCGGCGTGAACGCGCGTATGACGGCGATTGTGTCCGGCGGATCATCGCCGGCCGAGCTGACCGCCACGATCGAGGTCCCGTCGCCAAGCACGGCGGCGCCATCGACCTGCGGACGCCCCGAACGTGTGCGGACCCAGCGCTTCTTGCCGTTGACGTCGAGCCCGACGACGTAGTGGCCGGGGCCGGGCTTGTCGTTCGAGCCGCCACCGGGTCGATACAGCGTCCATGGACCGGCGGCGATCGATTCCCCGGATGGTCCGACAGCGATGCGCCCGGATGACGTTGCTTCGGGCGTGATCGAGACAGCCCAGGTCTCCTCGAGGGCGTCATCGACGGCGCGCACGCATGTGCCGTAGCAAACCACGTCCACCTCGGGCTTTTCAGCGACGGAGGACACGAAGATAAGCACCCGGTCGGTCGTCGAGACGGCGGTGTCGAGGATGTGCTGCTCGAGGTTCTTCAAGGTGTTGGTGAAGCGCTTGAATTTCTTGAGCTTGCCGGAGGCGTCGATGTGAGTGAATGCGACCGTCGCATCGATGGTGGGCGGCTGCGGGCCGGTTGGCGCGATGTACAGCGGGTCGGCGAACGACTCGACCCCTGCGAACAGGAACCCGCGCGAATCGAGCTTGACCGCAGGGACGGAGGTAGCGCCGCCCGGGCCGCCCGCGTGCCGCATCCATTGAAGCGTGCCGGTCAAGCCGAACGACGCCATCGCCGCCGAACGGGATCCGTCGCCCCATGAACCGATCGCGCGTTTGTCGACAGTGAAAGGCGTGCTGTAGCCCCACGACGCGACGGTTCGCCCGCCGGGATGCACGGTGACGCTGGGCTCGGGTGCGTCGGGATCGGTCGGCGTCGTCTTGGTCCAGCGATGATGCCCGCTGCCATCGAGCTGCGACACGGCCACCAGCGTATCGCCCCACGTTCGCCACACGGCCGCGATCGGCCCACGAGCCGCGATCCGGCCGTGGATCCGGACGGCTTCGGCCTGCAGGGACGTCGCCCAGATCAGCTTCAGCGCGCCGGGGTCACCATCGCCGCCCTCGACCACCAGAGACGCTGTCCCGCCGCCACCGTCTTCACACGTCTTGGCGTCGCGTCCAGGCAGCTCGTCGACCCGGCGCATCGTCAAGCGCTGAAACGCCCACGGGTTGGTGGATGTTGGCACTTGCATGGTCGCCTGCGTCCGCGAGTAGCCCCAGACGCGGGCGGTCATCGGGCCGTCGGTTCCGTCGTCGGTCGCCGCGGACGGCAGCCAGCTCCAGGACGAAGACAGGAATTCACCGTCGGCGCTGTCGGGGCCGTCGTTTGTCCAGGTCGCGTCACCCGCGCCGATGAGCTGTGGGACGTCGCCGGCGCGGTAGCGGTACAGCTCATAGACCGGATTGACCCCGGGAACCTTGATACTGCGTCGGCCGATCCGCACCACGTCGAACGTCTTGCCGTCGGTCACGCACCAGGTCCCAAGCAGCTCGGGCGGCAAGGTCGCAGTTTCAGCGCCGCAACCTGCCAATGATTGGACGGCAACGGCGAGCAACGCGGCCAAGACGGGCCCCATCGCGCAACGAACGGGAGAAGAAGCAGCGGCACGCACGGTCATGGCGCAACCAGGGTTTGGCCCATGCGCACCATCGCGCCTACGCCATCGGCCATGAACACGCGCTGCGGCCAGTCCTCGAGGTGAATCCCACCGACCAAGCTGGCGGCGACCATGACCAGCAGCAGCTTGCCGGCGGCGGTTTCGATGTGGACGACGAGGCGCTCGTTGCGCACGTAAATCCGGTCGATGTGGTGCACTGCGTCGCCGCCGGATTGAAAGTCGGCGGACACGATTCCCGCGCGCTGCGTCCACCGGGCGATGAGGCGTTCGAGGACGGGCGCTGGCAAGCGTGCCTGGATGAAAGCTGCGGCGACGCGGTTAAACGGCCGGTGCGGCAGGTGCTGCCAGGGCGAGAAAAACAGCGGAGTACGGTGCGGGCGCATCGGCAAAATGGTGACCGCAATCGGGCGATCCATCCAGCGAAGATGTTGTCG
>CAZLMW010000078.1:0-24456 GCA_964560875.1 uncultured Enterobacteriaceae bacterium | reverse complement strand
GCATCGGCAAAATGGTGACCGCAATCGGGCGATCCATCCAGCGAAGATGTTGTCGACGGTTGTCGGTGGCGGCAACGGCGCGTCCTGAACGGAGCGATCGACAACTTCCGCCTGGTCAGTCGTACTTGTAGAAGCCTTCGCCCGATTTGCGGCCCAGCTTTCCGGCGGCAACGAGGTCACGGAGCAGCTGCGGCGGCCCGAAACGGACCGGATCGATCTCGGCAGCGAGCGTCTCCGCGATGGCGAGGCGAACATCGAGCCCAACGAGGTCGGTGAGGGCGAGCGGCCCCATCGGATGGCGATAACCGAGCGTCATGGCGGCGTCGATGTCAGCCGCGCTCGCCACGCCTTCTTCCAACATGCGGATCGCCTCGAGGCCGAGCGCCAAGCCCAGCCGGCTGGAAGCAAACCCCGGAGAGTCTTTCACGACGATGGGCTTTTTCCCGATTCGTTGGGCGAACGCGACGACGGTGTCGATGACGGCATCGGACGTCTGTTCGGCGCGCACGATCTCAAGAAGCGGCTGGATGTGGACCGGGTTGAAAAAGTGCATCCCGCAAAACCGCGACGCGTCGGGGGCGGAGTCGATGATTCCGGCGAGCGGCAGGGAGCTGGTGTTGCTGCCGAAAATGGCGGTTGCCGTCGCGTGCGGGGCGGCGGCGGCGAAGATGCGGCGCTTGAGATCCGGTTTTTCGGGCACGGCCTCGACGACAAGATCGGCATCGGCGACGGCTTGAGCCAAATCAGCCGCGCCGGACAGGTTGGCGAGGGCGGCGGCGCGGACTTCCTCGGTCACCTTCCCGCGGGCGACGCCCTTGTCGAGGTTCTTGGCGACCTTGGCGAGCCCCGCTGCGATCGCGTCTTCGCTGACGTCGTGCAGGCGCACTTTGCATCCGGCCATCGCTGCCACCTGGGCGATGCCATGCCCCATCGTGCCCGCGCCGATGACGCAGACGGTATCGATACGCATCGTCGACTCCGTGTTCGAACCAGATTCAAAGCCGTGGACTATTTGCCGCGTTTGCGTTCGAGGAACTCGTCCATGCGGCGGAATTTCTCGGGCGACTCGAACAGCACCGCTTGCGCGACACACTCGAGGATTTGAGCCGAGCCGTTGTTGTTGAACTTGGCGGCGAGCGCGGCCTTGGTCATGCGGACGGCGAGCGAGTCGTTGCGGGCGATACGCTTGGCGATCTTTTCGGCTTCCGGCCGCACCTGATCATCGTCGACGACGCGGTTGACCAACCCGATGCGGAGCGCCTCTTCGGCACCGACGGTGCGTCCTGTGAAGAGAATCTCGCGGGCCATCCCAAGCCCGACCAACAGCGGCAAGCGATACGTCGCACCCGCGGCGGCCATGATGCCAAGTCCGGTTTCGGGTTGCCCGATCTTCGCCGACGTCCCCGCGACGCGAAGGTCGCAGGCGATGGCCAGTTCGCAGCCACCGCCAAGCGCATAGCCCTGGATCGCCGCGATGGTCGGCACCGGGATGCTGGCGACACGGTCGAAGAGCTCGCTGTTGATCCCGCGCAATGCCTGGTCGCGACGACGCTCCCGCAGCTCGGCGATGTCCGCACCGGCCACGAAGGCCTTCTTGCCAGCCCCCGACAGCACGATCGCGCGAACGTCGGGGTGGTCGCCGTGCATGTCGAGGGCAACGTGCAGCGCTTCGACCATGGCCGCGTCCAGAGAGTTGAGCTTCTCGGGCCGGTTGAGGGTCAACGACAGCACGCCGCCGGAGATACGCTGGAGCACGAGCGGGAGCTGGCCGCTGCGTTTCAGATCGGGATCGGTATCTTCGCGCATGACGGGCCCGTGGGCGGAGAGGTGCAACGTTTGAACGCCATATCGGCGGCTGAAACGCCCGGCGGCGATCAGTTGAAGCGCACGTACTCGAATTCAAACGGCTGGCCGTTGATTCCTCGGCGCGGAGGCGCGATCCAGTTGGCGATCTTGCCCGGCTCGTAGACCGGCTGCATGAGGCTGGCCGCGTACTCGAGGTCGCCGTCGCGAATCAGCCACTCGTCGCGCTTGGCGGCGAACTCATCGGCCGAAATCGCGTTCCCCTCGGGCGTGAAGCTCTGACCCGCGTAGATGCCCTGGTGGCGGTGGAAGCGGCGGTGCGGCAGCGAGAGCTCGAATTCGTACCCCGTCTTCGCGATGACCTTGTTCCAGCGGCGCACAGCTTTGCCGCACTCGTCGATGTAGTCGTCGCGCAGCACCTCGTTCATCGCGTTGCGCAGCGGGACGTCCTCGATCACGATCTTGCCGTCCTTGACCAGCTCAATCGACTTGCTCTGGTCGAGGGCGGTGTGCTCGTCGTAGCGCTTCTCTTCGTTGAATCGGCCCTTCAAACCGGACGCGAAGTAGTCGGCGGCGTTGGTCGAGATTTCGGCCCCGAACAGGTCCAGGCAGTAGCTGAACCAGAAGTTGATGAACCGCTGGATCATCGGCAGGTCAATGCCGCCGAGCGCTCGGGGGTCGTCGTTGGGATCCTGCAGGGTCAGCTCGGCGCTGCGCTGGATGATGCGCGACAGGCCGGTGTCCCCAACGAACATGTGGTGGGCCTCTTCGGTCAGCATGAAGCGGCACGTGCGCGCGAGCGGATCGAAGCCGGACTCAGCCAACGAGGCGAGCTGATACTTGCCGTCACGGTCGGCGAACATGGTGAAGCAGAAGAACGACAGCCAGTCGTTGCACGGCTGATTGAACGCGTCGAGGATGCGCGGCTTGTCCTCATCGCCGCTGCGCCGCTGCAGCAACTGCTCGGCCTCATCGCGTCCTTCACGGCCGAAATGGCGCTGCAGCAGGTAAACCATCGCCCACAGGTGACGGCCCTCTTCGACGTTGACCTGGAAGAGGTTGCGCAGGTCGTAGAGGCTCGGGGCGGTCTTGCCAAGCTGGCGCTGCTGCTCGACGGACGCGGGCTCGGTATCGCCCTGGGTCACGATGATGCGCCGGAGCATCGTGCGGTATTCGCCGGGAACGTCCTGCCACGCGGGGCGTCCGGCATGGTCGCCCATCGGAATCTTGCGGTCGGGATCCTGGTCGGCCAGGAAGATTCCCCACCGGTAGTCGGGCATCTTGACGTAGTCGAAGTGCGCCCAGCCGTCCTTGTCGGCGCTGATCGCCGTGCGCAGGTAGACGTCCCTGGTCTGGAAGCCGTCAGGCCCCATTTCCTGCCACCACTGGATGTAACTTGGCTGCCACCGCTCAAGCGCGCGCTGCAGGCGACGATCGCTGTCGAGGTTGACGTTGTTGGGGATCAGGGCCTGGTAGTCGATGGTCGACATGGACGTCTCCTAGGTGCGGGTCCAATCGAAGATAGGCTTCTCGGGGTGGCCGTACATCGTCAGCGCGCCACGTTCGCCGACCGCGTTGGGGCGCTGGAAAATCCAGTTCTGCCATGCGGTGAGGCGGCCGAAGACCTTGGTGTCGCAGTTTTCCGAGCCGGCGAAGCGAAGATTCTGCTCCATACCGGTCAGCGCGTCGGGTGACAGCGAAACGCGCTCTTCGATCGCGATGCGAACCTCGTCTTCCCAGTCGATGTCGTCGAGCGACAAGGTGACGATGCCGAGGTCAGCGGCGGCCATCGGATCGAGGTCTTCGCCGGCGGTATCGAGCGCAGCATCGGCGGATTCAGAATCGTCGAGGAATCGCACCTGCAAGCGGCTCTTGCCGTTGAGCGTCAGCATCGTGCGGTCATTGACCGAACCAAGGCGTACGAAATTGGGCTGGTCGGGGTCGTCGAGCATGTATTGGCGATCGGCGGCGAGCGCCAACTCGAACATGCTGCCGGCGAAACAGGAACCGGGCTCGATCAGCGCGAAGATGGAACGGGCCATGTTGTCGAGTCGACGGAGAACCCGCGCCTGGTGCAGCTGCACTTCGCGGGCCAGCCAGGAACCGTCGGCGCGGAGCTTGCTGAGCGCGTCGTCGTGAGCGATGACGGCGTCCGAATTGCCCTCGGTGCGCAGGACCAACAGCCCGATATTCGGGTGGTTGAAGCGCAGGTGCAAGAGCGCGTCGTCGAGCTGCCGCCATGCCCGCAAGACCCACGCGTCGTCCGCGCTTGCCTGCAGGTCTTCGTGGCTGCTGGGAGCGCCGCCGTCCGGGCCCTTCATGGTCACGTTGGCGAGCCGGCCAGCGGGGTCGATGTCGACCTTGACCCAAGTGTACTCGATGGTGTTGCCGTCGCGGGAGGCGCTGACCGGGGAGAGCTTGATGCCTTCGACCGCGGGGGCCCCATCGCCGACCATGGACGAAATCGCGGCGCCGACGTTGTCGTTCCACTTGCTGCGCGGCCAGCCACCGTCAACGAGGTTCATCTTCTTGGCGTCGCGCAGCCGGAAGCCTTCGGCCTTTGTGCAGAACAAGTCGGCGTGGTCGCGCCGGATCTTGCGCTTGTCGACGAGGCGCGTCAGGCCGCCGGTGCCGGGCAGAACGCCGAGCAACGGAACCTCGGGCAGCGAAACGGTGGAGCTGCCGTCGTCCATGAGGAAGATCTTGTCGCACGCCAGCGCGAGCTCGTACCCGCCACCCGCGCACGCGCCGTTGACGGCCGCGACGAACTTGACGCCCGAGTTGCGGCTCATGTCCTCGAACTCACAGCGGGTCTCGTTGGTGAACTTGCAGAAGTTGACCTTGAAGCCGTGGCTGCTGGTCGCGAGCATGCGAATGTTGGCGCCGGCGCAGAAGACGCGCGGGACGTCCGATGTCACGACGACAACGCGCACCGAAGGATGTTCGAAACGCACGCGGCGGATGGCGTCGGCGAGCTCGATGTCCACGCCGAGGTCATACGAATTGAGCTTGAGTTCGTAGTCGGGGCGGAGGCCGCCGTTGAGCTCAACGGAGAGCTTGAGCGTGGCGATCGCACCGTCGATTTCCAGCTTCCAGTGGCGGTAGCTGTCGGGGTGCGTCGTGAAGTCGACCGGGGGTTGTACCGGCAGATTGGCGTGGGCCATGGCGTGCGTCCCTGCGGGGTGGACGGCGTGAACCGTCAGCGGTGTGCGAGGAGTCTCCCCTGTCGGGCCCCATGCGAGCGGGCACGGAGGGGCGTCGAGCGGGCGCGGAACCTAGCATGACGGCCCTGCCCAAACAACGGTTGAATGAGGCCAGAGAGCCCGGATTCATGCGTCTGAGCGAGGCTATTCGGGACCGACCGCGCGCTCGATTTCGGCGACGATTTGGCGGGTGTAGGCGCGCACCGCGGCGCGCACTTGGGGAGCGAGGTCAGCAGCACCATTTTGGTCAAGAAGCACGGGCAGCTCGTCGTAGGCAAACCGGTCGTAGCGATCCTGGGTCGCCCGCAGCAGTCCAGCGACAGCGCGCTTGCGAAGGGCGATTCTGTATTCGGTCACGGCGTCTTCGACCAAAGCGAGGACAGCGTCGAGGTCGTCGTCGCTGCCGGCCGTGCCAACGAGCAGGTCGTCGAGTCCGCGGTAGTCGAGCCGAGATGACGCGCTGTCGACCTGTTCCGGGGTGCCGAGATCGACGACAAGCAGCCCGTTGCGCGTTCCTGCGAAGCTCTCCGCGTTCAAGACCGGCTGCCGGGCGCCGGTGGCGACGACAACGGCATCAGCTTCCCGCATCTCGGCGTTCACTGCTTCGAGTGGCAGCCACGTCCCGCGCTGTTTTTCCACAATGGTGCGATTGATGCGCCGGACATCGAACACGCCAAGCTGTTGGGCAAGTGTGGCCGCGCGTCGACCGATATCGCCCATGCCAACGACGACGAGGCGCGCGCGTTCCCGCGGTGTTGGCGAGAGCTCGCGCCGCACGAGGTCGACGGCCAGGCCATGCACGCCGCGAGCGCGCGAACCAAACCCCGTAACACGTCCGACACGTCGCACGACGCGGCCGAGCACCGTTTGGAGCGCGTTCAAATCCGCCGATGCGGTGCCTCTGTCCTGGGCCTCCCGCCAGGCGCGATTGAGCTGGCCGGCGATCTCCCGTTCGCCGCGAACGAACGACTCCAAGCCAAGCGAGACGCGCACGAGGTGACGACACGCGGCGAGTCCAGCGTGCACATACGGCATGGGGTGTGGCGACGGGAAATCACCGTTGAGCCAACGACTGGCCATCTGCGCGCGCGCCAGCTCGGCCGCCCACTTGGGTTGCGGGGATGAAAGAACCCACTCGACGCGGTTACAGGTCTGGATGCAGACAAAGCCGTCCACCGCCGCGCTCGCCTGCATTCTCTGCGCGAGGGCGTCTCGTTCGTCCCGGTCGAGCAGCAGCGCGTTTCGCCACGCGGTGGAGCCCAATCGGAAGTCACAGCCGACGACCGCGATGGGCATGCCGGCAAGGCGCTGGGAAGCGTTCATGACGCCAGCCTCGTCGCCGCGGTGTCGGACAAAGGCAGTTGTAGCAAGCGACGAGCGGCTTCTGCTCCGCTGACCGCGGCGTCTGCGACCGAGATGCCATGGAAACAAGCACCCGCGAGCGCAATTCGGTCGGTCTTGGCGGCGATCCTGCCGCTTGCGTCCGCGATGCGAGCGCGATGACCGGGAATGTACTGTGGGATCGCGGCGTCGTGGCGGATCACCTCGGAAAACGAGATGTTGAGTGCCTTCCCCCCCAGCAATCCGCCGAGGACCTTGCGATGAGAGGCCTTCGCCCGTTGCACGAGCTGTTCGTCGGACTCGGCGACCAGATCGGGCGCCATAGTGCCCCCCAGGAAGACGGCGTGGAGCCAGTGCCCGGCGGGCGCGCGGTCGTCAAAGAGCGACGACGGAAACAGGATCCCGAGCGCATCAACGCCTTCTCCGCGAGCGATGAGCGCACCGAAGCCACGCGGCGCGACAGCGTCTGGATCGGGCCCGCCCAGGTGCACAAGGGCGACGGGAGCAAGCAGGGTCCTGGTCAGGAGGTCAGCGGCAACCCCGTCGAGCGGTTCAATAAGCTGAGCCGCGGGACCAGCCGGCAACGCAAGCACGACCCGCTGTGCCCGCCATGTGCCTTGCGTCGTCGTCAGCAGCACGTCATCGGCGCCGACCTGCATGGACTCGACCGCGGCGCCTGTTACGAGCGAACCGTCAGGCAACGCGTCTCCGATAGCGGCAGCCATCGCGCCAAGCCCACCACGAAAACCAAAAATCCCGCGCTCTTCCGGCTTGTCGACGACCGGCCCATCCGCTGCGGACTTGCGCGCCTTCACGAGCCCCTTGATGACACTTCCATGGTCGCGTTCGGCGCGCCAGAGCTTGGGAAACGCATCCGCCGCACCCAGTTGGTCGGGGTTTCCCGCGTAGATACCGGACACGAAAGGAGCGAGTAGGCCGTCGACCAGCTCGTCTCCAAAACGCCGGCGTGCGAAGGCGGCCAGCGTCTCGTCCGGGTCGGAGTTGGACCGAACGAAAGGCTCGGCGGCCGCGCGCATTTTGCCGCCCAGGGACATCCAGTCGTTGCGCAGCAGGTCGAAGGGGCCACCCGGGAGCTTGACGATTCGTCCGTTGCGATAGACGTAGCGGTTCGCTGGCTTGTTGGCTGGAACAACCCTCTCTCGCGCGCGCGCGGAATTAATTAAGGTCCATAGGCGATCCGCCCCGTGCAGGAAGCTGTGCGGCCCGCGCTCGACAGTGAAGCCATCGCGCGAAATCGAGCCCATTTTCCCGCCCACGCGCGCGCTGGCTTCGAGCAAGACGACGGAGCGGCCGGCAGCGACAACCTCGTGCGCCGCAGAAAGCCCGGCGATTCCGCCTCCAATCACCGCCACATCGACGTGGTGAGTCACCGACGACACGGCCTTGTCCGGTGCCCCAGCGGTCATTCGGCGAGCCCCTGGACCGCCTCCACGAGCGCTTTGACGCCGTCGAGAGGGGTTGGAGGCGAGACACCGTGACCGAGGTTGAACACCCAGCCGGTGCGCCCGTCCACGTCGGCGTTCATCTCCTGCACCCGGCGGCGGATGTGGTCATGAGACGCGTAGAGCTCGGTCGGATCGAGGTTGCCCTGGATGCCGATGCCACGCTCAGCGGCGAGCGCGGCGGCCCGTCCCAGGTCGATGCGCCAATCGAGCGATACGGCGTCGGCGCCGGCGTCGAGCGTGCTCTCCAACAAGTGCCCGGGATTGCGGGCAAAGAGGATGACCGGCACGTCGAGCTTCTTGACCTCGGCGATGATGCGTTTCGTCGATGGCAACACGAGGTCGTCGTATACCTCCCGGCGCAGCGATCCGGCCCACGAGTCGAACAACTGGACGGCGTCAACGCCCGCTTCGACCTGCATCGCCAGGTAGTCGATGATCAGGTCGGCAAGCTTGTCGAGAAGCGCGCGAACGACGTCGGGTTCACGGTGGGCGAGCGCGCGGATCTTGACCCATGCTTTGCTGCCACCGCCTTCGATCATGTAGCAGGCGAGCGTCCATGGGGCACCGCTGAAGCCCAACAGGGCGACATCTTCACCGACCTGTTTGCGCGAAGCCGCGGCGGCGCCACCGACGTAGCCGAGCACATCGCGGACATCGGGATCGGGCAGACCCGCAATCTTTTCAGCTGTTTCCATCGTCGGATCGAGCCGCGGCCCGCCCTTGGGAAAGGTGACGTCGATGCCGAGCGCCTCCGGAATCGTGAGGATGTCGGAGAACAGAATCGCCGCATCAAACCCGTATCGGCGGATGGGCTGGTGCGTGATTTCCGCGGCCAAATGGGGCGTCCGCACGCACTCGAGAAAGCTGTGATCGGCCCGCAGGGCGCGGTATTCGGGCAGATAGCGGCCCGCTTGGCGCATCATCCAGATCGGCGGTCTGTCCACCGGTTCGCAGCGCAACGCCGCCATAATCCGTTCGCGCCCGTTCATCGCCGACGTGCTCATGAGCCTCCTCCACGCAGATGGCCCGACCCAAAACGGGCCGATTCCAACGTCTCGAGGACAAGGCTAGATGGCCGCGCGACTCGATTGTCACGGCTCTGTCATGAGTAACAGTCGTGGCACGAAAACCGCGTAATCGCGGGATCTTGGGGATGCGACGCTATTTCGTGTCGAGGGGCGATTGCCAGCACTGGCGCATGCAGAACTTGCCGATCGGCTTGCCGTTCTGGTCGGGCACTTCCTGGCACTGGTAGCCCTGTGGACACGGCCCATTGGGCGCGCTGCTGCACGTCACGCCGCAGAAGTCGCCGAGCTTCTTCTTGTCCTTGTCCTGGAACGAAAAACACTTGTTCGGTGCGCCGCCGCAAGCCGCTGCAGCCTTGTCGTTGGGGTCGCACTTGGCGCAGAACTTGCCGACCGCCTTCTTGCACTTGCCCGTGCCCGGATCGCACACCTGTTCGAAGGCGCATTCCCAGTTTTCCTTGCAGCCCTTGTCGACGCAGGCGCCGGCTTCGCACTTCTTGGCGAACTCCTTGCAGTCGGCGTCGACCTGGCAGCCGTCCTTGCACTTGTGCACCTTCATATCGCAGTAGGTGGCCTTCTTGGGGCAGTCGGGCGGGCCGAGACAACCGCCGGGAATTTTGCACAGTTTCCCGTCGCACTTGGCCTCTTTGGAGAGCTTGGCGCAGTCGCCATCGTTGGTGCAGGGGTCGGTGCAGCGGAACAGCGAACACACCTTTCCGGTCGGACAAACCTGGTCTTTGCAGCCCTTGATACACACGCCGTAGTCCGCGTTGCAGATCATCGTGAACGGGCAATCGGAGTCCTCTTTGCACTGCCCCGAGCCTTTCTGACAGGCACCGGACTTGGGGACACACTGCTTCTCCTGGGCGCCCTTGAGTCCGGGCACGGTCTTGCAGTCATAACCCTGCGGACAACCGGCCGCACCCAGGCACGCCCGACCGCAGAAGGAGCCGCCATTGGCGTACGGCAAACACACACTGCCGTGCTCGACTTTGGCGCACTGCAAGTCCGAGGTGCACGGGTCGCAGACGTCCAACGGCTTGAGGCACTTGCGGGTGCACGGATCGCAGTACTGCTCGCTGCCGCACTCGCTATTTTCGTCGCAGTCGCCCATGCCCACGCCGACACATTTCTTGGCTTCGACCTTGCCGCCGCCGCTGCTCGAAGACGCCGCATCACCGCCGCCGGACGAAGATGACGCGTCGCCGCCACCAGATGACGTCGCGCCGGAGCTGGCACCGCTATCACCGCCGCCGCTGGACCCGGCTCCGTCGGGCAACGTGGTGCCGCCGCCGCCGGTGTCGGATTCCGAACAGGCTGCCGTCGCGGCAACAAGCGCGACAACAGACAGCAGAGCGAGATTCTTCATGGGGCCTCCTGCGGGCTACCGACGGCGCATTCCCCACGCCAATCCACCGTTTGCGACGGCGAAAACGTGATCGCCAACGACAAGGGGCGCGGCGGCGAATCCGAAGCCATCGACAACGGTCCAAATCCCGGCGCCGGTCGCGCGTGAAACGACCTGCAAGCCGCCTGCCGAAGGGATGAGCAAAGTGTCGCCAGCGATGGCCAATTGGCCCGATGGTGAGCCGACCAGGCGGCGCGCGAAGACGCGTTTTCCATCGTGGAGTCGCACGACGTGGAGCACACCGGCCGGGGCGACCGTGTAGATGAGCCCGCCCGCAATGACCGGTTGACCGAGGCCCTCGCCAACGTAGCGCCAGGTGCGCCCGCCGTCGGCAGCCTTGAGCCCATAGAGCCCGGCGTTGTGCGAAGCCGCGACGATCAGGTCCTTGCCCGCGTCTCGGCCGATAACGGGCGTCGTGTCGATGTCGACGTAGGGGCCGGCCTTGGCGTTGCCGAGCGAAACAGACCAGACGCTGCCACCGTCCCGACTCGCGAGGGCGACGAGCTTGCCGTTGGCCAGGCCTGCGAAAACGACGCCTTTGTGTACGAGTGCAGCGCCGTGCCCCTCGACCAGGAACTCGCGCGTCACGGTCACGCCGAAGCGCCATGTGACGCGTCCGGTTGCACGATCGATGGCGGTGACAGTGGCCGGGTCTGAGACCGCGAAGAGGCGCTTACCGTCGGTGGAGAGGCCCGCGTGCACGACGGCACCCAACATGGTCGGTTTCTTCCACAGCGACGTACCGTCAGCAACGCGAATGGCCGAGACATTTCCCGATGATGTGACGATGTAGGCGAGCTTGCCGACCACCAGGGGGGAGCCCGCGACGGCTTCTCCGGTCTTGTGATGCCACTGGATCGCGCCGTGTGTCGGTTGCAGCGAATGAAGCCCACCGGCGCTCGCTACCAGCAAGCGTTTGCCCTTCGACGCGAGGACGGGAGTGGCGGGGTTGCGAGGCTGCCACGCCAGCTCGGGGAGGCGATGCAGTTTGACGCGCCAGTCGGGTGAAAGACGCTGCTGCGCCCCGGCTTCGGGAGCGATGCTGGTGGCGACAACGAGCAGCGCGACGATCGCGACCAGGGTGTGTTTCATGGAGTTGTGCGGCCCGGCGGCGACGAATTGTGCGACGGGTTGAGCCGCAATCACCGCGACTTAGAGTGATTTGAGCTTGCTTTCAGCTTCGGCGTGCAGGAACGCGAGCGGGCCCTTTTCCGGCGCCTTCTTGTTGACCTTGAGCGCGGCGAGCGCCTTGCCGTAGCTGGCCTTGGCCTTGGCAGGATCGGCCTTCGTGGCGCCGGTGTTGGCGTTGTAGAGGTCACCGATTCGAATCAAGGCGTGAGCTTTGCCGAACACGGTCGACGCACCGGCAGCGACTTTCTGCCACGCCCCGGCGGCTTCGGCGGTCTTGCCCAACTCGGTGAGAGCGCTCGCTTTCTGTTCGTTCAACGGGACGGCCAGGGCGCTATCGCCAGCATCTTTGAGCGCGGCGTCGATGGCGGCGAGCTGCCCGGCAATGTCGCCCTTGGTGCCTTTCGCGGCGCCGGTCACGACGCCGACGAGCGCGGTGTGATCGTCCCCGGCAGCACCGGCTGCGGCGATCACGGCGTCGGCGCGGGCAGCTTCACTGGCGAACGACGGCCCGAGCGGCTTGTTCGGGTCTTCACCGTCGAGGTCAGCGGGCTTGACGTAGACCGGGCGACCAGCGGCCGTGAAGACCGCGGCAGTGGTCTCAGCCTTGGAGCGCTCGCTGCTCTGCGAGAACATCTGGAACAAGCCAATGCCGCCCCAAAGCAGGGTCAAGGCGCCCAGGCCCATCACCAGCGGCTTCCAGTTCGCCTCCATCCAATCGCTGAGCGACCACAGGGTCTCTTCGACGACTTCGGGAGTTTCGAGCTCGCGTTGACGCTGCTTGTAGGTCTTGCGGACGCGCTTGGCCATGGGACTCTCCGTTGGGCGGGCCTGAGATCGGCCACGTTCCCGTTTGCGGGCCGCGTGCGATAGTGCGAAAGTGCGCCGCCTGTCAAGATCAAAGCCCTTTTCCGGCCCGTCTCCAGCCTCGATGAACCGCACTCGCGGCCCCACGCAGCAGACGTCTTCGTCCGCTTTTTCCAGCGCGCAACCCGCCAGAGTCGACCAGATGCCCGCGTACCCTCACCGCAACGCGGCCGCCAGCCGGCTCTCACCGGCGATCTTCACGCGGCTGATCCCGATCATCAAGAAGCTGCCCAAGCCACCGATTCCGCTGCACATCGGCGACACATGGATCGATCCGCCCGTCGCTTCTCGCGTCGAAAACACGGTGCAACACCTGCCGGACAACGTGTACGCCTACGCTGCTCCAAACGGCATGGTCGAGGCGCGCGCGGCGTTCTGTGAGCGCTGGACCCGGCGCGGATTCTCCGGTCTGGACGTCGATCGTGTTCACGTCTCGGTCGGCGCTACCGGCGGCGTGTCTGCAGCCCTTCACGCCTGGTGTGAGCCCGGTGACGAGGTGATCTTGCTCGCGCCGTTTTGGCCCCTCGTCCGCGGCATGATCACCGGCCTGGACTGCAAGGCGGTCGAGGTGCCGTTTTACCGGCGAGTGCGCGAGGGAGCCGATGTCCGCGGCCTGATCGAGCCGCACATCACCGACAAGACGTCCGTCATCTACCTGTGCAGCCCAAACAACCCCGACGGCACGGTCCTTACCCGTGAACAGCTGCAATCTCTCGCTGATCTGTGCATCGAAAAGGACCTCTGGTTGCTCAGTGACGAGGCCTACACCGACTACGCCTTCGCGCCCAACGAACACCACTTCATAGCGACCTTTCCGGGTATGGCCGAGCGCACCGCCAGCGTCTACACGATGAGCAAGAGCTACGCGCTCGCCGGCATCCGCATCGGCTTTCTGTGCGGCGATCCCCAGTGGCTTGAAACCGCGCGACGCGTCACCACCCACTCGGTCTACAACGTGAACGTGCCCAGCCAGGTCAGCGCCATGCGTGCCATCCAGACCGGCGACGATTGGGTCGAAGAAGTCCGCGATCGATACCAGACAGGCGCGGAGCTGGTCGCGTCCCGTCTGCAGGCCGATTTTCTCCCCGCCCAGGGCGGCGGTTACGTGTTCGCCAACCTCGACAAGGATCTCGGTGACAAGCAGCTGCTGACCTGGCTCGCGGAGCTGCTGCACGAAGGCGTCTCGGTGTCCCCCGGGCAGGCGTTCGGCAACGATTTTTCCCGCTGGATTCGCGTCTGTTACATGTCCGTCCCCCTGCCGCGCCTCGAACAAGCGCTCGACATCGTGAACAGATCGCTGGATCGTCTGCGTCGCGGCGACGACCTTCCAGGCGTCGAGATACCGCCCATTTCGCTTTAGCCGGAGCGACTGAGAATGCTTCGCATCGCCCACATCAGCGACCTCCACGTGCTCGAACTGAAAGGCACACCGTGGACCCGTTTTGCAAACAAGCGCATCACCGGACTGGCCAACCTCGCCGGCGCCAGGCGCAACAGCCATCCTGTCCAAATCGCCCGCGCGCTCGCCGGGGCAATCAAGGCAGCCGACATCGATCACGTGCTCCTGACCGGCGACGTGACCAACCTCTCGTTGCCGTCCGAGTTCCGAGCCGCGAGAGCGGTCGTCGAAGCCATCGGCAGCCCGGAGTTCGTGACCTTGGTGCCCGGAAACCACGACGTCTACACGGCGGGCGCCCTCCGCGACGGACGCTTCGAAGCCTTCTTCGATGACTATCTGCCGCGACCCGACGGGGACAATCGCCACGGCCGGGATCGCTACCCCATTTGGCGCGAGATCGCCCCTCATGTACGCGTCTACGGGCTGTCCAGCGCGATCCCCGCGCCACCCATCATCGCGTGGGGCGAAGTCGGTGAGTTGCAGCGAAAACGCCTCGTCGAGCTCGTCGGACAAGAACCGGACAGGATCACCGTGCGCATCGTCTTGGTGCACCACAACCTGCACACCCGCGGTCCGATGTCAGAGCGAACGTCACTTCTGCGCGACCGCAGGCAAGTCGCCGCAACATTGCGAGAAATCCACGCCACCGCCCTGCTTCACGGGCACACGCACGGGCCCAACCAGTGGCACCTTGGCCGCAACCCAAGCGACAAGCCCGTCTTCGTCCTGGGCTGTGGTTCATCCACCTGGAGCAAGCCGGACGACCCCGACCTGGCCCACTTCAACGTGCTCGAGGTAGGGGAAAACGGCATCGAACGCGTAAGCTCCTTGAGGTGGTCCCACGCAGACGCCGCGTTCCGCCCCGAATTCGACGACCTGCTCGACCGTGCGCAGGCCCGCCCACTGTCCCTCTAGCGACGCCGCGGCGCTCTTTTCGAACACGGCATGGCGCGGCGTTCTCCCTTCCGCAAACGCCTCGATGCGTACCTGGTCGCGACCACGTCCCCCCTGACGTCCGCCGCGCTCGTGCTGCCGCTGCTCGTGTTTTATGGCCTCGGGACCATCGTCGCCCCGGCCGCTCGCAACGGCGTGGACATGTTCTCGGTGGGGCTCGCGGCGCTGTTCGTCGCGCTCGGAGCCACGGAATCCACCGCCGACCTCTACTACGCCGGCTTCTATGGCTCGATGGCGCTGATCAACGTGGGCCTGGTCGCCTGGCTGCGCAACAAGCGGGTGCTCGAGGGCCGTGTGTTCCTGCCGCTGCTCTTCGAGTCTGCCGTCTATGCCATCGCCGTGGGCACGGTCAGCGCACAGCTCACCGATTCCGTGCTACGGACGATGCCCTTCGCCTCGATGTCACTGGCGCCATTCGCCGCCCTACCCGCCAGCTTCGCGGACGTGTTTGCACCCCTGGCCGACGCCGCAAAGAACGAGCCCCAGGGGTTTTCGCCCGGCGTCGGTGTCGTCGTCAGCGCCGGCGCAGGCCTGCACGAAGAGTTCGTTTTTCGGCTCATCGGCGTGGGCGCTATCGCCCGCCTGTGGCTGGGACCGGAGTGGCGCCGTCAGCTGCCCAGGCTGCTCTTCATCATCGCGGTCAGCTCGATCCTGTTCGCGGCCGTCCACCACGTTTTTGAGCCGTTCCTGCTCGAGCGGTTCATCTACAGGGCCATCGCTGGCGCCGTGTTCGCCGGCCTGTTCCTTGCCCGGGGCTTTGCTGTGGCGGCATGGACTCACGCGCTCTACGACGTGTGGGTCATCGTGATTCTCGGTGCCTGACGTCCAAAACACCCGCGATGGCAGCCGTCACACGACTCTGACAGGGGTTATTCCCGCGTGTTCGCAGGTGTCACAGGGGCCAGCAGCGTGATCATCGCGAGACAGACGCGCATGTGAGCCGCCCGGTTGTCGCCAAACTCCATGAGAACGTGGCGAGACAGCGCGATTGCGTAGCGCCCCGGCAATGCCACACGGTGCGGCCCCATCCCGAGCTAGCCCGACTAGCCACAGGTCCGAGACCCAAGTCCTCGGACCCCCGGTACCATCTCATAACCAGCTGATTTAACGCTATTATACATATCCAGACGGCTATTTATGAAGAAATGTTGACATCTTCGAATCGGCCGAGATCGCGCAGATTGATCCCGAGCTCACGCCCATCTCACAGTGAGACACGGATTATATCCCGTAATATCCGGTCGTTATTGGGCCATTGGGGAGGTCAAATTCTTGGCGTGCAGCCGTACTTCGTAACACGTGTATTTATCCCTTGACTCCTGGCAGTGGTTCCCGGAACATCGCTAGTTTCTATCAACATAGCTTTATAGTTATCTACTGGACGAATGCCTAGTTCTTGGCCCGATTTGGTGCCGTGAGCGACCGAATCGCGCTGAAATGCCGAATCGCGTCCATGTGGCACAAATTCGAGCCACATGTGACACCGGGTTGTCCTTGTTTTTATTGCTAATTCTCAAACTGAGACATGCCGCTATCCGCGTTGATACGGGGCTGACCGATCGGCGCTGGACGGCGTCTCCGCGGTCCATGACGCACCCATGATGCGCTGCGTCACGGCTGCCGCCGCGTAAGAACAAGATCGCGTTTATCTCGTGATTCTAAGTTCTTAGGTCTATTTCGTGAGCGTTCCCAGACGTGGGGTCCGGGGGCCCGATCAAGCAAAATGGGCACGTGGATTCGTGCTTGAAGGGCTTTCCCCCGACACCGAGCCTTATTGTGCCCAGATGTGTGTTCGCCCTGTGGGCAGCAGGGAAACAACCGCTGGGTGGGGAAATCCGATGAAAACCATCTGTACGAACCGCAACCTCCAGACTCCGAAACCGGTGAATACCGACTGGCGGTTGCTCCTGGCTGGTCTCTGCGCCCTGCTGGCCGTGTCTTGCGGCGACCAGGACGTCAGCGAGCCACCCCAGGGCGCGGCGACGGCGAACGTCACCGATGGCGCCATGGGGCCCGGTGCTCCCGAGGAAGACACCGGTGCAGGAACAGGTTCCGGACCCACCGCCCCCGCTGACGACGTCGCTGCCCCGCCGTCGAACAACGGCCAGCGCGGTTGGCGCAGCAACGACCCGAACAACGAATGCCCCGGTGGCGCAGACTGCCCCTGCACCACGAACACCGACTGCCTCAACGGCTTCTGCGTCGCCGACGGCGCGGACAAGAAATGCGCGACGGAATGCCCCTGCCCCAAGGGTAAGACCTGCAAGAAAGCCACCAACGACGACGGCATCACCAAGGAAATCTGCGTTCCCCCAGCGCCCCCGAAATGCACCCCGACCGCCGAGCTCTGCGACGGCATCGACAACGACTGCAACGGCCTGGTCGACGACGACTGCACGATGCCGAAGTGCCCGCTGACCGCCACGTTCAACTCGAGCCCCGCCGGCGACGCCATCAAGGCTGGCGAAATCCTCGGCAAGCAGTACGCGCCATGGCACCTGTCCATCGAAGTCGTGAACAGCAAGGTCGGCCACCCCGACCTCGCCATCGCGTTTGACGCCGAGAACCCCACCGGTGGTGACAGCGACCTCGGCGCGAAGGGCCAGGGCAACCTCGCCATCATCGCTGAGAACGACATCGACAAGAACGGCGACGGCCTGGTCGACATCCCGGACGACGAGGCGGCCGGCGGCATCATCGCGCTGATCTTCGCCAAGCCGGCGACCGTCTACAGCCTCAAGCTCATCGACATCGAAGAAGCCGGCGGCACCATCGAGGTGGCGTACGACAACGGCTCGTTCGAAGAGTTCGTGATTCCGGTCAAGGGCAACGGCTCCAAGCAGGAGTGGTTCCTCAACAAGTCCGGCATCCGCAAAATCCTGGTCAACCTCGCCGGCTCGGGCGCCATCGACGACGTCAAGTTCTGCCCCGAGAAGACCTGCAAGCCCTCCGAGGAGGTTTGCGACGGCGCCGACAACGATTGCGACGGCAAGATCGACGAAGGCGGCAACGCGCTTTGCGCCGACGGCAACAAGTGCAATGGCTCGGAGACCTGTCAAAAAGGCATGTGCGTCTCCGGCGACACGCTCGACTGCGACGACAAGAACGTCTGCACGAAGGACTCCTGCTCGGCCAGCAAGGGCTGCCAGCACAGCAACGACGACGGCAAGGGCTGCACGGACAGCGACGACTGCACCGTCTCGGACAGCTGCTGGGACGGCGGCTGCGTGAGCGGCAAGGCCAAGGACTGCGGCGACGGCAACCCCTGCACCAACGACTCCTGCGCCGACGGCTCCTGCAAGCACGATGCGGCCGGCGACAAGCTGTCCTGCAACGACAACAGCGCCTGCACGACCGACGACCACTGCACCGGCAAGACCTGCAGCGGCACCAAGAAAGACTGCGACGACGGCAACCCCTGCACCGCCGACTCCTGTGACAACAAGGCCGGCTGCAAGCACGCCGCCAACGACACCGCCAACTGCGACGACGGCAACCCCTGCACCGCGGTCGACAAGTGCCTCGGCAGCCAGTGCAAGGGCAGCGGCGCGACCGACTGCGACGACGGCAACCCCTGCACCGCCGACAACTGCAGCTCGAAGAAGGGCTGCACGCACAGCAACACCGACGGCGCCGGCTGCTCCGACGGCGACGCCTGCACCGACAAGGACTCCTGCTGGGACGGCAAGTGCGTTGGCGCCGGCCAGAAGAACTGCGACGACGGCAACCCCTGCACGGACGATTCCTGCAACCCCACCAAGGGCTGCCAGTCGGTGTCCAACGGCAACATCTGCGACGACGGCAACGCCTGCACGACGACGGACGTCTGCAAGAACAGCAAGTGCATCGGCTCGGGCGCCAAGACCTGCGACGACAACAACGCGTGCACCAAGGACAGCTGCGACCCGAAGGTTGGCTGCAGCCACTTCAACACCACCGATTCCTGCGATGACGGCAACAAGTGCACGGTCGGCGACGCCTGCAAGGCCGGCAAATGCAAGTCCGGCGCCAACGTCTGCTCCTGCCAGTCCGAAAGCGACTGCTCGGGCCAGGAAGACGGCAACGCGTGCAACGGCACGCTGACGTGCGACAAGGGCCGCTTCCCGTACAACTGCAAGGTCGACCCCACGACGATCGTCAAGTGCGACAGCCACAGCGGCAACCAGTGCACGACCTTGAGCTGCCAGCCGAGCACCGGCGCGTGCAAGCCCTCCGCGGTCAAAGACGGCAAGCTCTGCGACGCCGACGGTTCGGTTTGCACCAGCGGCGACCAGTGCATGGCCGGCACCTGCAAGCCGGGTGCGACGCTCGAATGCGACGACGGCAACCCCTGCAGCGCCGACGGCTGCGACCAGGCCAAGGGCTGCACGCACAAGAGCCTCGATGGCGCCAAGTGCAACGACGGCAACGCCTGCACCAAGGGCGAGACCTGCTGGGACAAGCAGTGCACGGGCGGCGCGACCGTCAACTGCAACGACGGCAAGGTCTGCACGGCCGATTCGTGCGACACCAAGCTCGGCTGCCAGCACAAGCCCGTCAGCGGCGGCTGCAACGACGGCAACGCCTGCACCAGGGGCGACACCTGCGTTGACGGCGGCTGCAACGGCGCTTCGCCGGTGGTCTGCAACGACGGCAACCCCTGCACCGACGACAGCTGCGACCCGAAGAAGGGCTGCGTTCACACCAACGACAACAGCAACACGTGCAACGACGGCAACGCGTGCACGAAGGCTGACAGCTGCGTTGGCGGCGTCTGCCAGGGCGCCAACCCGCTCGACTGCGACGACTCCAACCCGTGCACCGACGACGGCTGCGACGCCAAGGCCGGTTGCGTGAACAAGCCCTCGAAGATGAAGCCGTGCGACGACGGCAACGCCTGCACCACCGGCGAGATTTGCTGGGGCGGCAAGTGCAAAGACGGCAAGGCGACCAACTGCAGCGACAACAACGCGTGCACCACCGATAGCTGCGACCCGCAGGCCGGTTGCAAGCACAGCGCCGCCGACGCAAAGGCGTGCGAAGACGGCAACAAGTGCACGCTCGGCGACTCCTGCTGGGACAGCAAGTGCATCTCGGGCAAAGCGAAGGGCTGCGACGACGGCAACCCCTGCACGACCGATTCGTGCAACGCCGCAAGCGGCAAATGCCAGCACAAACCGCAGAACAACACCACGTGCGACGACGGCGACAAGTGCTCCAAGCACGACTTCTGCCGCGGCGGCGAGTGCCAGGCCGGCCCGGTCACGAGCTGCAACGACAAGAACGTCTGCACCACCGACAGCTGCAACCCGAAGACCGGTGGCTGCGTGAACAGCCCGGTCGGCGGCAACCTCGCCTGCGAAGACGGTGACAAGTGCACCGTCGGCGACCACTGCGCCAACGGTCAGTGCCAGTCCGGCGCGGTCCCGAGCTGCGACGACGGCAACCCCTGCACGATCAACGCGTGCGACAGCAAGAAGGGCTGCTTCTCCAAGCCCACCAACGGCACGCCCTGCAACGACGCAGACGAGTGCACCACCGGCGAGAGCTGCTGGGACGGCAAATGCGGCGCCGGCAAGCCGGTCGTCTGCAACGACAACAACCCCTGCACGACCGACGCGTGCTCGCCCACCAAGGGCTGCGTGCACGTCAACAACAACGGCAAGACCTGCAACGACGGCAACAAGTGCACGACCGGCGAGAGCTGCTGGGACGGCAAGTGCAGCGGCGGCAAAGCGGTCGGCTGCGACGACGGCAACCCCTGCACCGACGACAGCTGCAACAAGCACACCGGCTGCCAGAACAACGGCAACGGCAAGCCTTGCAACGACGGCAACGCCTGCACCGAGTACGACTACTGCAACGGCAGCAAGTGCAAGGGCAACAAGGCCAAGAACTGCGACGACAACAACTTCTGCACCGACGACAGCTGCGACCCGAAGGCGGGCTGCGTCAACAAGCCCGGCAAGATGAAGCCGTGCAACGACGGCAACAAGTGCACCACCGGCGAGATCTGCTGGAAGGGCACCTGCCGCGACGGCAAGCCGGTCAGCTGCAACGACAGCAACCCGTGCACCGACGACACCTGCCACAAGACCGGCGGCTGCCAGAACAAGCCCGGCAAGATGAAGCCCTGCGACGACGGCAACGCCTGCACCAAAGACGAGATGTGCTGGGGCGGCGCCTGCAAGGACGGCAAGAAGGTCAACTGCAACGACAACAACCCGTGCACCGATGATTCGTGCGACAAGGCGAAGGGCTGCGTCAACAAGCCTGGCAAGATGAAGCCCTGCGACGACGGCAACGCCTGCACCACCGGCGAGATCTGCTGGAAGGGCACCTGCAAAGACGGCAAGCCGGTCAAGTGCGACGACGGTAACCCCTGCACCGACGACTTCTGCGACAAGAAGAGCGGCTGCGGCTCCAAGCCCAGCAAGATGAAGCCCTGCGACGACGGCAACGCTTGCACCACCGGCGAGATCTGCTGGGGCGGCAAGTGCAAAGACGGCAAAGCGGTCAACTGCAACGACAACAACGTGTGCACGACCGACAGCTGCGATCCCCAGGCGACCAACGCAAACGGGACGGGCTGCAAGAACGAGAACAACACGGTGCCCTGCACCGACGGCAACAAGTGCACGTCCAACGACCGCTGCAAAGCCGGCAAGTGCACGAGCGGTTCGGCGGTGAACTGCGACGACAACGACGTCTGCACGACCGATAGCTGCGCCCCGAAGAGCGGCTGCAACCACGACGACAACGACGCCACCTGCGACGACGGCAACGCCTGCACGGGCAGCGACTGCAAGGTCGATCCGGGCGTCACGCGCCTGTGGAACATCGTCGACGCCGCCAACTGCCCCGAAGAGAAGTGGTTTGGCTGCAACGGCCTGTGGATGAAGCACTTCTACGTGCAGGGCAAGATCGTCCGCTTCAACTTCGAAAGCGGCGCGACGATGGCGCAATACGCCAACGGAACGATGCGCATTCGTGGCACGGCGACGCTCTACAACACCGAAGGCGGCCCGGGCGACGTCGGCAGCAAGTGGACCGTGGACCTGAGCTACGTGTACCGCGGCAAGGGCAACGCAGGCGTCGGCTCCGGCGGCCCGAAGAACGACACCGGCCTCGCCATCCCCGCGAGCGAGTTCGCGAACTGGGAGTACTGGGACCTGACCGCCGGCTCGATGAAACGCAACGGCACCGGCGAGTACGCCAACCTGGCGCAGCGCCCGAAAAACAGCGTCTTCCCGATGCAGTGTGGCAAGGGCGGCCAGATGAAGACCCTCGCGTACGGGTGCGCGCAGTGGTTTGACGTCGATCACGTCGTCGGCGGCAAGCACATCATCGGCCACGGCGACATCAACGTGGACGCCACGCCGCGCGACCTGGGCTCCTGCGACCGCTGCAACAGCAACGGCACCTGCACGTCCGGCCCGGCCAAGACGTGCAACGACGGCAACGAGTGCACCGCGGATTCCTGCGACAGCAACACCGGCAGCTGCGTCACCAAGCCACTGACCGGCAACAGCTGCGACGACGGCAACAAGTGCACGAGCAACGACAAGTGCACCGGCGGCTCCTGCGGCGGCGGCAGCGTCGACTGCGACGACGGCAACCCCTGCACCAAGGACAGCTGCAGCAAGACGAAGGGCTGCATCAACGCGGCCGACGACGGTCAGCTCTGCGACGACGGCAGCGCGTGCACGACCAAGGACTCCTGCTGGGACAAGAAGTGCGTGGGCACCAAGCCGCCCAACTGCGACGACGGCAAGTTCTGCACCGACGACAGCTGCGACCCGAAAGCGGGCTGCGTCAACAAGCCGGGCAAGATGAAGCCGTGCGACGACGGCAACGCCTGCACCACCGGCGAGATCTGCTGGAAGGGCACCTGCCGCGACGGCAAGCCGGTCAACTGCAACGACAACAACGAGTGCACCGACGACAGCTGCAACGCCAAGACCGGTTGCGTCAACAAGCCCTCCAAGATGAAGCCGTGCAACGACGGCGACGCCTGCACCAAGGACGAGATCTGCTGGGGCGGCAAGTGCAAGGACGGCAAGAACGTCGACTGCGACGATAACAACGAGTGCACCGACGACAGCTGCGACAGCAAAAAGGGCTGCCAGAGCAAGCCGAGCAAGATGAAGCCGTGCAACGACGGCAACGCGTGCACCAAGAAAGAGATGTGCTGGGCCGGCACCTGCCGCGACGGCAAAAAGGTCAACTGCGACGACGGCAACCCCTGCACCAGCGACTGGTGCGACCCCGTCGGCCAAAATGGTGGGGCCAAGGGCTGCCAGTACAAGGCCGCCAACGGCGTCAAGTGCGACGACGGCAACGCGTGCACGACCATCGACAGCTGCTGGGACCGCAAGTGCACCGGCAAGAAAGCGCCCAACTGCGACGACAACAACGCGTGCACCGACGACAGCTGCGACCCGGCCAAGGGCTGCGTCAGCAAACCGAGCAAGATGAAGCCGTGCAACGACGGCAACGCCTGCACGACCGGCGAGATTTGCTGGGGCGGCACGTGCAAAGACGGCAAGAAGGTCGACTGCGACGACAACAACGAGTGCACCGACGACAGCTGCAGCGCCACGAAGGGCTGCATCAACAAGCCGAGCAAGATGAAGCCGTGCAACGACGGCGACGCCTGCACCAAGGACGAGATGTGCTGGGCCGGAACCTGCCGCGACGGCAAGAAGGTCGACTGCGACGACGGCAACCCCTGTACCGACGACGGCTGCCATGCCCAGATCATCAACAACGAGGGGACCGGTTGCTTCAACAAGCCTGGCAAGATGAAGCCGTGCAACGACGGCAACGCGTGCACCAAGGACGAGATGTGCTGGGGCGGCACCTGCCGCGACGGCAAGCCGGTCAACTGCAACGACAACAACGTCTGCACCAACGACAGCTGCGACAAGAAGTCGGGCTGCAAGAACAGCGCCGCCAACGGCAAGAAGTGCAACGACGGCAACGCGTGCACTACGGTCGACAGCTGCTGGGAAAAGAAGTGCACCGGCAAGAACGCGCCCGACTGCAACGACAACAACCCGTGCACCGACGACAGCTGCGACAAGACCAAGGACTGCGTCAACGCCAACGACGACAGCAACTCCTGCACCGACGGCAACATCTGCACCACCAAGGACAACTGCAATGCCGGTGGCTGCGTTGGCTCGAGCCCGCTCAACTGCGACGACAACAACGAGTGCACCGACGATTCCTGCGACGCCACCAAGGGTTGCACCAACCTCGCCAGCAAGATGAAGCCGTGCGACGACGGCAACGCCTGCACCGACAAAGAGATGTGCTGGGGCGGCACCTGCCGCGACGGCAAGCCGGTCAACTGCAACGACGGCAACCCGTGCACCGACGATAGCTGCGACGCCAACAAGGGCTGCGTCAACAAGAACGACAACAGCAACCCGTGCACCGACAGCAACGCGTGCACGACTCAGGACGTCTGCTGGGAAGGCACCTGCGTCGGCAAGAAGCCCGCGAACTGCGACGACGGCGAAGTCTGCACCGCGGACAGCTGCGACACCGGCACCGGCTGCACCAACACGCCGCTCAACGGCAACAAGTGCGACGACGGCAGCGCCTGCACCCTCATCGACGCGTGCCAGGTCGGCAAGTGCATCGGCTCGGGCGGCCCCGACTGCAACGACAACAACGCGTGCACCGACGACAGCTGCAACCCCAAGACCGGCTGCGTCAACAAGAACGACAACAGCAACAGCTGCACCGACGGCAACGTCTGCACCCAGAAGGACATCTGCTGGGAAGGCAAGTGCGTCGGCAAGTCCCCGAAAAACTGCGACGACGGCGAGTTCTGCACCGACGACAGCTGCCACGCCACCAAGGGCTGCCAGAA
>CAZLMW010000077.1:0-38544 GCA_964560875.1 uncultured Enterobacteriaceae bacterium | reverse complement strand
CTAGTGGTCCGACGAGCGGCCGGCAACTCATCAAAACTCCTGAAATGGACCACTAGATGATCCGGCCCGCATCAACCGTCGTGCTCCTCCGCGATGGATCCGACGGTGTCGAAGTGTTCATGGTGCGCCGGCACGGCAAGTCCGGGTTCATGGCTGGCGCGACGGTCTTCCCGGGCGGCAAGGTCGACGCGATCGACGGGCCTGTCGAAGCGCCAGAGGGCCGCGCGGCCAGTGCATTCTTCCTCGCGGCCTTGCGCGAGCTGCACGAAGAAGCCTGCGTGTTGTTCGCGCTGGATGCCGCGGGTGACCGCGTTGACGACGTCCAGGCCGCCACGTTGCGCGCCCCACTCGCCGCAATTCGTGACGGTCACCGCGTTGATGCGGCGGCCCACATGGCGTTGCTCGACGAGCGCGGATGGCGATTCGATATCGATGCGGTCGTGCCATTTGCGCGCTGGATCACGCCCGAGATCGAGCCGCGGAGATTTGACACGTGGTTTTTCGCCGCGGCCGCCCCGGCGCGTCAGGTCGCTGAAATCGATGGCTTTGAACACACCGCAAGCTCGTGGATGCGCCCATCTGAGGCGCTCGCTGACCACAACGGTGGCGGGGCGATTTGGCTGCCTCCACCGACGTACCACACGCTCTTGCGGCTCGCGGCGATCCCGGGTTCGGCTGCGCAGGTGGTCAATGCCCTCCGGTCGAACGGGCCGATACCTAGCTGGATGCCGCATTTCATCGCAGACATGCCCGAAGGGCCCGTGATCGCGCTCCCCGACGACCCGCTCCACCCCGAGTTTGACGCAGAAAGCGTCGACGCGGACACCGAGCCGCGGCATCGATTCGTCCTCAATGGCGGACGTTTCCGCTACGACAGGCGCGGGCTCGACGGCTGATCGTGACGCCGAAGTGACGATCTACTTGCACTTCTTGAACGTCTTTTCGTCCATGGCGCGCAGCACGTAGCCGGGCAACACGTCGTTGAACAGCGCCGTTGGCGATACCGCCTGCAAGTCGGACCCGGCGAAAGGCGCTGGGGCCATGCCGTTGCCGTAGTTGCCGCTCAGCCAGCAGGGATTGCCCTCGCAGAAGCTGTCATCCGGCAGCGACTTGCAGGGCGGGAAGTTGTTGAGCGTGAACCAGCGCGACTGGCTCGCGGCGACGGCACGGTAGGCGTGACGGCTCGCGAAATAACTGGGCAGGCGGTGGTCGTGAAGAAACTGCAGGCGCTGGTACCGCACCGAGATTGCCTTGAGCTCCTTGAACGGTTCGCGGCCCGACCACCACGAGCTCTTGCAGTCTTCGCCGGTCTTGGTGATGGGCCACGCAGCCTTTGAGCAGACGATCGAGGCGGGATTGCCGTCCTTGGCGGCCGGGTAAACGGCGGAGTGCGGGGCGTCGCCGTCGAAGTTGCAGGAGCTGTCGGTCACGCCCGGGCCGTCCTGTGGGCCGATTCCCTTGCCCTTGTCTTCGGGCGCCTGGCTGATGGCGCAGCGGTCGGTTGGTCCCTCGACGTCGACCAGGAAAAGCACCGACTTCAGGGTGTTGGCGCCGTGCAGCTTGAGCGCGCGGGCAACGGGAATCAGGCCGGTGCCGATGGTCACAAAGCCGGTCTTCGTCGCGTCGACGAATTCGCGCTTGGACAGCAGCTTCATGACCTCTTTGACGGCTGCGACGTGGTTGGGTCCGCCAAAGTCGTTGGAGCCGCCAGAGCGGAGGCTGCCGGGGCCCGTGCCTGGCAGGTTCATGACGACGACCGCTGAATGCGTGCGTTGCGCGAGGAGCTTGCCGGGCTCGGTCAGCGTGGGATAGGCGCCGCCATCACGATCGCCAACGACGATGATCAGCGGGCACGGAGCGGCTTGCTGGCAGTCGGTTGGCCAGAGCACCTGACCCTTCAAGTTCATCGATTCGCCGAGCACCTGCACCGTCACGTTCAGGTCCGCGGTATCGATGGCGACTGCCACGCCCGCATCCATAGTTCCCGTGTCTGTACCGCCGCTGCTTCCCGCGGCGTCGGTGGTCGAGTCCTTGGAGTCGCCGTCGTCTTCACCACAGCCAATGGCCGGGCCGACAAAAGCCAGAAAGAGCGCGCAGGCGAGGGCGTTACGGGCGAGCAAGTGCTTGTTTGTCGGCATGTTGGAGCCTCCTGGTGGCGGCGGCATTGTAGCCACGAGGCGGATCGCCGCAACTCAGATCGTCGTCCCACCGAGCGATTACGCGGTCAACTGCATGGTCATAAGGTCATGTTTATACGACGGATACAGCGATTCAACGGCGCCGATCTCGCGTCAAAACCCACGGTTTTGTGGATTTCGCGCAGATATGTGCATTGACCTGTGGATGTGTGTCTCGAAGGTGTCAAAATTATGCGGTTAAATGTCGATAATGTATCGGTAAACTACAGGGCTTTCGGCGTTCGAAACGTATTGACACCTCGCGCTGCGTCGCCGTAATGGGGGACGAAGTGGGAAAAAGTGGTCAGCAGTAGTTATCAGTGGGAAAAGCGAACATCGGGCAAACCGCCGCGTGAACGAGCGATCAGGCGGCTTGGGGAGCCCGTGGCTGGGGTAGCCGTGGCGTCGAGGTTGCCGTGTTGAGGTTTCGGGGCGAGCAGGTCCAAAAGACCGATGCGAAGTGCCGACTCAGCATCCCAGCCGGATATCGGCGGATGCTCGCGGACCGCGGGGATTCGCGCTTGGTGATGGTTCGGTCGCTGACCGGTCCGTGCATCCAGGTCTACCCCGCCGGCGAGTGGGAGAAGCGAGAGGACGCCATCTCCAGCAGGGCTCCAAGCGACCCGACGCTGGTGAACATGTTGCGCTTCCAGGTGGCAGGCGCAGGCGAGGCAACACCGGACGGTCATGGCCGGGTCTTGTTGCCGCAGGCGTTGCGTTCCTACGCGGCGCTGGAAGCCAACTGTGAGGTCGTTGTGGTGGGTCAAATCCGTTACTTCGAGCTCTGGAATGCCGCGCGATGGCAGCAGGTTTCCGACGAGGTCCTCGCGGATCTCGGCAACTGGAGCAGCCGGCTGCCGGAACTGGGTCTCTAGGCAGCTGCGCGCCGCCCAATGACCAAGCGCTCTTTGACAAACTCGCCTCCCAACGAGGGTCGCACGGACGACGAAAGCGTCCACAAAGGCGACCTCGTGTTTGAGCATGAATCGGTCCTCGCGGACGAAGTTGTCGCGTGGATGGCCGAAGTGCCCGCCGGTGTGATCGTCGATTGCACTGCGGGCGGCGGCGGTCACAGCGGTGCGCTTCTCGCGGCCCGGGATGACATCTCGCTGGTCGCGTTGGATCGCGATCCGGACGCCTTCGCTGCCGCAACCCGACGTGTCCGAGCGTTTGGGGAACGCGCGAAGGTCGTGAGGGCTGCTTTCTCGGAGCTGGCAGCGGTGGTCAACGAGCGGCAATTGGGCCCGCTCAGCGGCATCCTCGCCGATCTCGGTGTCTCTTCGCATCATTTCGACACGGCGGAGCGGGGCTTTTCGTTTTCCAACGACGGCCCCCTCGATATGCGCATGGACCCCGACTCGGGCCAACCGCTGCGCGACAAGCTCGCAATGGTCAACGAACGCGACCTCGCGGACATCTTGTACGGATACGGTGACATCCGGGCGTCGAGACGAGCGGCCGCGGCCGTGCTGACAGCGTGGCGCGAAGGTGTCGACTCGACCGCCGAGCTGGCCGTCCGGCTCAAAGCAACCATGCCGTGGCACGGCAAGACGCACCCGGCGACACGGGTCTTCCAGGCGCTGCGCATCTGGGTCAACGACGAGTTCGGACAGCTTGAGACGCTGCTGGCCGACGCGCCCGGGTTGCTCACCGAAAAGGGGTTGTTCGCGGTCATTTCGTTTCACAGCGGAGAGGACCGGCTGGTGAAACGCCGTTTTCAAGCGCTCAGCCGCGGCCGCGACGCGACCTACTCGGTGCGGTCCAAGAAGCCGATCGCGCCGAGCGACGACGAAACCCGGCGCAATCCACGCTCGCGCAGCGCGAAGCTCCGCGGACTGGTCCGGTCGCCGCCAGAAAAACGCAAACGCACACGGGACGACAGCTCACGACGAGCGCGACGGAGGCGAGAGGGCAAGCGCAAAGAGCGCGCTTAGCAGGACGAGAAATCGCTCCGGTGTCGCAGGGACACCGTGGGACGGGCTGGCAGGGCCGAACCGCACGGGGCGTCGACACCGCAGAGGTGTCGCACAGGGGAGTAGAGAAAATGGGCCAGCCGGCTGCCGGCAACGACACCCACGGACCGCGGCAAGACGCCGCTCGGTCGGCCATCGCACGTGCGGAGGCCACCGAGCGATTCTTCTGGTGGCGCGTGGCGGCGATCTTGGCCGTCATGGTCACGGTGGGCTCGATGGGTGTGTGGCGCGTGCAAGAGCGCTCGTCCGGCGTGCGCACCGCCTACAAGCTGGCCCGTCTCCACGACGCATTGCGCGAGCAGGTCGAGCTGAACCGCCGCCTCGAAGCGCGCCTCACCCACAAGAAAGAACCCAACCGCTTGCAGCAAGAAGCATCGGTCCACTTTGGCATGCGCACGCCGCGTCCCAATGAGACCTGGGAGATCCAACCCCAATGATGACCCCCACGCTCGGTACGTTTATGCGCTGCGTCGCCGTCGCGATCTTTGTGTTCACGGCCGTCGCAAGCAGCGGCTGCTCTTCGGCCCAGGTCGAGGCACAGAAACGCGCGAAAAAGGCCGATTTTCACTACAAGTTGGCGCTCGGGTATCTCGGCTCCAAGAAGCCCGACCTCGCCATTCGCGAGCTGGTCAAGGCGTTTGAGCAGGACGACCACCACGCCGATAGCCGCTACCTCTACGGATTCATCCTCTTTGGTCGCAAACGCTACGAAGAAGCCGCCGCGAACTTCCGTCGGTCGCTGAAAAAGAAGAAGAAGTTCTTCGCCGCCCGCAACCACCTCGGCGTCACCTACCTGCAGATGGAGCGCTGGGCCGACGCCATCGTCGCGCTCGAGCCGCTGCTCAAAGAGCCGACCTACACAACGCCGTACCTGGTCCACAACAATCTCGGCTGGGCCCACATGAAACAGGCCAACCTCCGCCTCGCCGGCAAACACCTGCGCATGGCCGTGTTCGTCAACCCGAAATTCTGCCAGGGACACCGAAATCTCGGCCTTCTCGCGGTTGAAGAGCGCGACCTCACCGGCGCCGTTGGCCACTTCAAGAACGCGATTACCCGCTGTCCGAAGGTCGCCGAGTTTCATTTCCAGCTCGGCGAGGTGCTGTCGGCCGCCAACGACACCATCAACGCCCAGCAGGCGTTCGCCAAGTGCAGCAAGCTGGCCGGTCGGTCGCTGCTCGGCCGGCGCTGTGCCGCACGGCTCGTCGGTCGCAGCTATTCGTCCGCCCCCGCCCATCCCGTGCGTCCCGCGTCCGTCGCCTCGCACTCGTGGAACTAGCCACCCCGCCGACCTGGACCTGATTCCACCGCCATGAGCACTCCCCGCAACCAGCGCCGAATCCGGCTCATCGACCGCGACGGTTCGTCCGATGCGGCGCGTTATGAAAGAGCGCGGCGCCGTTCGATGCTGGTGGTGGGCCTCATCGCGACCTGGCTCGTGGTCTGCATTTTCGCGAGTTTGCACAGCGTCCTGCACGTCGAGGAAGTGCAGAAGTTCGCGGACGTGAACATCACCCATCGCAGCAAGATCAAGACGCGGCGAGGAACGATCTTCGACAGGAACATGGTGACGCTCTCGACAGACGTCCGCGCCGACTCTGTCGTCGTCGATCCCCGTTGGGTCAAGCCGCCCGGACGTCGCGGTCAGAAGCTGCCGCTCGATCATCCCGATGTGCTTGCCGTTCGCCAGAAGGTCGCGCGCATCGTCGCGCGGGTCACCGGCAAGTCTTTTCACAAGATCCACAAACGGCTCGGCTGGAAGCGCGGCTTCGTCTACCTCGCCAAGAATATCGACGCGAAGGCGAGCCGCACGCTCCTGCGCTACATCGGTCGCGGCGACCTGCCAGCCGTTCGCATCGAGCCGGGATTCCGTCGCTACAACCCCAACGGCGACCTCGCCGGAGTGCTGCTGGGCCGTCACACGTGGACCGGCAGCGTCGAGCGCTCATACGACAAGCTGCTCCGCGGCCAGATGGTGGAGATTGTCGCCTACAAGGACCGCCACGCCGACCGCCTCTACTTCGACGGCGCACCCGATCCGCGCAAATACGGCGGGCAGTCGCTGGTGCTCACGATCGACGAGAAGATCCAGGCGGTGACCGCCGAGAAGCTCCGCGAAGGGGTGAGGGCTGCGAGCGCTAACCACGGTTTCGCCATCGTCATGGACGTGCGCAACGCCGAGGTGCTCGCCCTGTCGACGTGGCCGCGCGCCGACCCCAACGATCGCACCAAGCCGAGCTGGAAGTGGCGCAATCCCATCGTGCAAGACCTGTTCGAGCCCGGCAGCACAATGAAAGTCATGACGCTTGCGGCGGCGCTCGAGGAAGGCAAGGTCAAGCTCCACTCGCAGTTTCGCACCAAGGGCGGCATCTGGTTCGCGGACAAACACATCAAGAAGCACCGCGATTGCGCAGACGTCGTCACCGCGGCCGCGGCGATCGAGTGCAGCAGCAACGTCGCGGTGGCGCGAATTGCGCAGCGCATCGGCAAGCAGAAGCTGTACGACTACCTCAAGCGACTCGGCTTCGGGCGGCGGACCGACTCCGGGCTGGTCGGCGAAATCGGCGGACTCCTGTCGACGCCCCGGCGCTGGTCGAACCTCAAGCTCGCCAACGTGGCGTTCGGCCAGGGTGTCGCGACAACCGCGCTACAGGTCTGCGCGGCGATGACCGCGATCGGTTCGGGTGGGATTTGGCGTCGACCCAAGTTCTTGCGCGGCAAGATCGGCGCTGATGGCAAGGAGACCTGGTATCCGGCCGAGAAGGGCAAGCGGGTGCTGTCCACCAAGACCGCCAGCGACCTGATCATCGCGATGGAGCGCGTCGTTCGGGGCGAGAACGGGACGGCGAGCAAGGCGCGCCTGGCCAACTACCGGGTGGCCGGCAAGACGGGAACCGCCCAGCAGGTGGAGCCGGGCAAGGGCTATTCGAAGACGCACTGGGTCGCGAGCTTCGCGGGGCTGATGCCCGTGGACAAGCCGCGGATCGCCGTGTTCGTCGCCGTCGACACACCGCGCAAGAAGCACCCGAAGTACCCCAGCGTGATCATCCGCACAGGCGGGGCCATCGCGGCGCCGATCGTTGCCGAGATCGGCCGATTCACCCTGCCGTACCTCGGTATCCCCCACAGCAAGGGGGCTCCTTACCTGGCCGCCGACAACCCGGACAAGGCGCGGAAGCTGGCGAAGCTGCGGGCCACTCGGGCGCGAATCGACGCCGAGAAGCAGGCCGCCAAGGCCGCCGCTGAAGCTGCCAAGAGAAGCGAAAGCGTCGGCGAGAAGGACGCCGCCGCTGTCGCCGTCGCAAAGAAACCTGAGGTGCAGTCAAAGGCGCCGACGGGGAGCGCGCGCGTGCCGGACCTGCGTGGGCTGCCGTTGACTCGGGCGCGGCTCAAGCTGGCGTCGCTCAACCTGGCCATGGAGCCAACCGGAAGCGGTGTTGTCGTCAAACAGACGCCACGGCCCGGTGTGTTGCTGGCCGATGGTGGCACCGTCCAGGTCCGCTTGCGGCGCTTCACCGAGCTGGCGGCGGCCGCACGGACCGATGGAGGGCGGCGATGAAGCTCTCCGCGCTGATCGCTAGCTCCGGGATCGCCATCGATGTGCCTGCGTCCGTCGCGGATTTCGACGTGCTTGCCCTGACGTCGGATTCGCGCAAAGCCGGCGCAGGGTCGGTTTTCGTGGCGATCGACGGCGCGCGTCGCCGCGGGATCGAGTTCGCCGCACAGGTTGAAGCTTCCGGCGCAATCGCCATCGTCGCCTCCGAGGCCGCCGACGTCCCCATTCCAACGCTTATCGTCGACGATCCCCGCGCTGCTCTCGGCGCGCTCGCGTCCGCATTCCATGGCCATCCGAGCCGCGCGATCGAGGTCATCGCCGTCACCGGCACCAACGGCAAAACCACCGTTGCGAACCTCGTCGCGCAGCTTCTGGTCGCCGCCGGCACGAAGGCCGCCGCGATCGGAACCGTGGGCTTGGTTACGCCCGACGGCATCGAACCGGCTGCGTTGACGACGCCCGAGTGCGAACAGCTCCACGCAATTTTGGCGGATCTGCGCGAGCGCGGGATTGGTCACGTTGCGATCGAAGCGAGCTCTCACGCGCTGGATCAGAACCGCCTCGCCGGCGTGCGAATCGCCGCGGCCGCTTGGACGAACCTGAGCCGTGACCACCTCGACTACCACGGCGACGAAACCAGCTACGCCGCCGCCAAGGCGCGCCTGTTCACCGATCTGCTCGACGGGCGCCCCGGTTTCGTCAACGGCGACGATGCACACTGCCGGGCGATGATCGACGCCGGTCTTGCAACCGGTTGGAGCGCCGCAGGAGATGCCGACAGCGACCATCAGCTCGCGGGCGTCCGGGCAGGTCGCGATGGTGTGCAGGTCATCTTGCATAGCCCCGACCGCGCGCCACTCGAGCTGACCGCGCCGCTGCTCGGCGACTACAACGTTCACAATCTCGCCGCCGCGGCGCTGCTCTGCCGCGCCATGGGCCTTTCGGACGCCGCAATCGCCTCGGCCAGCCGGTCCCTGCGCGCTCCTGCTGGCCGCATGGAAGTGGTGCCGACGGACATCGGCTCGGTCGTCGTCGTCGACTACGCACACACGCCGGACGCGCTCGACAAGTCGCTGCAGGTTGCCCGTTCGCTCGTCGCGCCAGGCGGCCGCCTCGTCGTGACGTTCGGATGTGGTGGCGATCGCGACAAGGGCAAGCGCGCGCCCATGGGCCAGGTCGCCGCGCGCCACGCCGACCTCGTGCTGGTGACATCCGACAATCCGCGCTCCGAAGATCCCGACGCGATCGTCGCCGATATCGCCGCTGGCCTGCTGTCCGCCGGCGCCGTCGAGCTCGACCGACTCGCGCCCTCCCGACTTTCGGCGCTTGCCGACCGGACCGGTTTTCTCCGCGAGCCGGAACGTGGATTCGCCATTCGTCGCTGCATCGGCGTGCTGCAACCGGGCGATGTGCTGGTCATCGCCGGCAAGGGCCACGAGACGACCCAGACCATCGGCGGTGAAGTCCGCGCGTTCTCCGATGTCGCCGTCGCGACCGGGTGGCTGGAGCGCCATCGCCGCAACGGTTCGGGTATGCGCATGACCGATCCACCAAGCGGTCCGACGTCCTTCGCGTTCGACGGGCCGACCGCCCTGCGTGAATGTGGCGGTTCGCTGATCATCGGTGGCCGCGAAACCGGCAGCCTGTCCACCGACAGCCGCGCCATCGTGGACGACTCGTTGTTCGTCGCCCTGCGCGGCGAGCGCTTTGACGGCAATGAATTCGTCGGCCAGGTCATCGACGCGGGCGCCGCGGGCGTCGTTTGCAGTGAAGGGCAGGGCAGCGCTCACCTCGCAGCCGCCAGGGCCGCGCGCGCCTGGGTTCTCGAGACACCGGACAGCCTCGTCGCGCTCGGCGACCTGGCCCGCGCCCACCGCCGCCGCTTCCAGCGCCCTGTTGTCGGCATCACCGGCAGCAACGGCAAGACCACGACCAAAGAGCTCACGGCCTTGTGCCTTCGTGCCGCAGGCGCAGTCATGGCGACCCACGCCAACCACAACAACCGCATCGGCGTGCCGCTCACCCTCGCGCGCCTCCGCGCCGGTCAACAGTTCGCTGTGGTCGAGATGGGCACCAGCGAACCCGGGGAAATCGCCGAGCTCGCGCGCATCGCCGAGCCCACGATCGGCGTGCTCACCAACGTCGCCGAAGCCCACCTCCTGGGCCTTGGCACCGTCGCCGATGTCGCCGTGGAGAAGTGCTCGCTGCTGCGCGCGTTGCCCGATGACGGCGTCGCGATCGCACCCGCCGACGAACCCCTGCTCGCCGACCACCTCGCTGCGCTGAGCTGCCGCGTTGTTCGTTTTGGTCGCGCCGCCCAAGCCGATGTCCGCCTCGTGTCCGACATCGTCGTCGATGGATTCGCCCAGAGATTTACCGTTGATGTCCTCGGGACGCTGGTCGACGTTCGGATGCCGGGCCTCGGTGTGCACCTTGCGACCAACGCGATGGCCGCCCTCGCCACCGCCGCCGTGCTCGATATCAACCTGCGCGCTGCCGCCGCCATGCTCGGCCGCTACGAACCCGTGGGCCAACGTATGCGGCCCCGTTCGGTCGGCTCGCTGCTGATCCTCGAGGACTGCTACAACGCCAACCCGCGCTCATGCGAGGTGGCGCTGGAGACGCTGTCCACGCTCGACGGCCCCCGCATCGCCGTGTTTGGCGACATGCTGGAGCTCGGCCCCTCGGCCGCCGATCTGCACGCCCGCGTCGGTCGTCACGCCGCCGATCTTGGCATCGACCTGCTCATCGCGCACGGCGACCATGCCGCCGACTATGTGCGTGGCGCCCAGTCCGCCCAATCGACCCAGTCCGTCCAGTCCGTCATTCAGGCCATCGCCGCGGCCGACATCGACGCCGCCGCTGACGCCGTTATGGAGCTGGCCGGCAAGGGATCGGCAACAGTGCTCGTCAAGGGCTCCCGTGGCGCCCGCATGGAACGCGTCATCGACAACCTGCAAACGCGCCGGCCGCGCCGCAATCCGCTGGAGGTAACAGGTGTTTCTCTGGCTCTCTGAGTTGCTGCGTGCCGACTTCGGCCCGATGAACGTGTTCCGCTACGTCACGTTCCGTACCGTCGGGGCGATGGGTACCGCGTTGCTCATCGCGTTGCTGCTCTACCCCATGTTCATCCGTCGGTTGCAGGCCCGTCAGCTCGGCCAGGTCGTGCGCGAAGACGGCTTGCAGACCCACCTCGCCAAAGCCGGCACCCCGACCATGGGCGGCATCCTGATCCTCATCGCCATCGGCATGTCGACGCTGCTCTGGGCGGACCTGCGTAGCGCGTTTGTCTGGCTGACCATCATCCCGACGATGATCTTCGGCGTCCTCGGCTTCATGGACGACTACCTCAAGATCCGCGACCGCGACTCCAAGGGCGTGACCGAAAAGCAGAAGCTCACCGTCCAGGTCGGCACCGCCGCGGGCGCATCGTTGCTGATGTACTCGGGGCTGCTCGGCGATGTGATCGGCGACACACGGATGTTCTTTCCGTTCACCGACGCGACGACGTTCTTCGTGACCTTGCCGTGGTGGCTTTACGCGGGCTTTTCGACGTTCGTCATCATCGGCTACAGCAACGCGGTCAACCTCACCGACGGCCAGGACGGTCTCGCCATCGGCCCGATGATCGTCGCCTCGTTCACGTTCATCTTGCTGTGCTACCTGGCCGGTTCATCGTTCGGTATCCGGCTCGACGACCACGCGCACAGCTTCGATATCGCGTCCTACCTGCTCATTCCCAGCGTCCCCGGCGCTCAGGAACTCGCCCCGGTGCTCGCTGCGGTTGCGGGCGCTGGCATCGGCTTCCTTTGGTACAACACCCATCCGGCCCAGGTTTTCATGGGTGACGTCGGTGCACTGGCCCTTGGTGGCACGTTCGCGATGGTCGCCATCCTGTCCAAGAACGAGTGGCTGAGCGTGCTCATCGGCGGCATCTTCGTCGTCGAGATCGCTTCGTCGCTCATCCAGCGCATGTACTACCGGCGCACCGGCAAGCGCGTCTTCTTGATGGCGCCAATTCACCACCATTTCGAGAAGAAGGGCTGGCCCGAACAGCGCATCACCGTGCGCTTTTGGATCATCGCCATCGTCCTTTCGTTGCTCGCCCTCGCCAGCCTCAAACTCCGCTAATCAACCGTACTTTCGACCCTTTTGACCCTCTTGAACGCCGCAACGCCCGCACAGATGTCCGACTCTTCCGCCAAATCGACCGTCCGCACTCTCTCGGTAGCCGCCGCTGAAGACGCCCTCGCGTCCGCCGGCCCGACGATTCACGTGACCGGCCCGACCCGCGTCATGGAAGCGGGCCCGAATGTGGTCCCGAGCGGGCGCGCGTTGGTTCCGATGCCGGTCGGCATGGACTGGCTGCTCTTTGGCACGGTGATGCTGGTCGCGACCATCGGCGTGACCATGGCGTTTTCGGCGTCGATCTTCACCGCGGTCCACAACCACGCCGGCAACGAAAACTTCTTCCTGACCCGCCACCTCGTCTACGCCACGCTCGGCCTGGTGGTGATGATGATCGGCGCGCACTTCCCCTACCAGGGTTGGAAGCAGCTGGCCTATCCGGTTCTCGGTTTCACCGTCGCCTCGCTGATCGCCGTGCTGCTCTTCGGTGAGACCCGCAACCGCGCCACGCGTTGGCTCATGTTGGGCCCCATCTCGTTTCAGCCGGCCGAGGTCGCCAAGCTCGCGTTCATCATCTACCTGGCGCGCTCGTTGTCGAAGAAGGCCAAGACCAACGCCATCTCGACGTTCCACATCGGCCTGTTGCCGCACATGCTGGTCTGGGTCGTGCTGCTCTTCCTCTGTATGAAGCAGCCCGACCTCGGCACCGGCTTGGTGTTGGCGGTGTTGCTCTTCACGATGACCTTCGTTGCCGGCGCCCGGATCGCGTACCTGCTGTTCTTCGGCACGGCCGGCGCCGCGGGCCTCGTCTGGTTTCTTGTGCGCGACCCGATGCGCAGCAAACGGATCATGGCGTTCCTCGACCCCGAGGGACATCGCCTTGCGACGGCCTACCAGCTCTTCAACGGCAAACTCGCCATCGCGACAGGCGGTCTGTTTGGCAACGGGCTCGGCGCGTCTCGTCAAAAACTCGGCTTCATCCCCGAGGCGCACACCGACTTCGTGCTCGCCATCGTCGGCGAGGAGCTGGGCGTGATCGGCCTGTCGTTGGTTGCCATCGCATTCACCATCATCTTGATCCGCGGCCTGCGTATCGCCCTGCACGCTCGCGATGAGTTCGGTCGCCTGCTCGCCCTCGGCATCACGCTGCTGCTCGGAACCCAGGCGGCCATCAACTTCGGTGTCGTGCTCGGCTTGCTGCCCACCAAGGGCCTGACCTTGCCCTTCGTCTCGTACGGCGGCTCGTCGCTGCTCGTGATGTCGATGGCGGTGGGGATCCTCTTGAACGTGGGGCGAGGCGGTCGCCCGGAGTTCGCCTTGCCACCGTTGTTCGTTCGCGGTTCGTCGCGACGTGCGCCGAGTCGACCGATGCGCAGACCCACCACAACAGCCGCGGCGGGAGGTGGCGCTTGATGGCCCTCGCTCGTCACATCGTCATCGCCGGAGGGGGAACCGGTGGGCACGTCAACCCAGCGCTGGCCATCGCCGACGCGTACAAGGCTGGTTTTGACGACGCTGACATCCTGTTCATCGGCACGCCCCGCGGCCTGGAAGCGACCCTCGTTCCCAAACGCGGCTATGAAATCGAGCTGGTCGAAGGCTCGCGCCTGGTCGGCGGCTCGGTCGTCACCAAGATCCGCGGCATGTTGGGGCTGCTCAAAGGCATCATGCAGGCCCGCAAATTGCTCAAACAGCGGCAGGCGCAGCTGGTCATCGGCGTTGGCGGATACGCGTCCGGTGCGGCATTGCTGGCAGCGCGTTCGCTCGGTATCGCGACGGCCGTGCACGAAAGCAACGCGGTTCCCGGCATGACCAACAAGGTGCTCGGCCGCATCGTCGACCGGGTCTACCTCGGTTTTGAAGCCGCCCGCGCCGCGTTCCCCGCGCGCAAGGTGTGTGTCACAGGCAACCCCGTTCGTGCCGAAATCGAGTCGCTTGACGCCCAACGCAAGCTGCCCGACGCCCAAGAGCGGCCTATTCGGGTGCTGGTTGTCGGCGGTTCCCAGGGCGCGCTGTTCCTCAACGAGAACGTTCCCCAGCTGCTCGCGACCATCGCCGAAAGCGGCCTTCCCCTCGAGGTTCGTCACCAAGTTGGCAAGCTCGATCCGGTCCCCGTCGAAAACGCATACAAAGACGCTGGGTTACAGGCGGAGGTCGTCAAGTACATCGACGACATGGCCGACGCCTACTCGTGGGCAGACTTCGCAATGACGCGCTCCGGATCGGGCACGGTCTCCGAGCTGGCCGCCGCTAAGCTGCCGGCATTATTGGTGCCTTTCCCGTATGCCGCGGGCGATCACCAGGCAGCAAACGCCGCTGCATTCGTCGCTGAAGGCGGTGGATTCTGGCAACGCCAAGCACAGTGGAATGTCAAAAAACTGGCGGACCAGATCGCCTCGGTGTTGAGTGATGAGTTCGCGATGAACCGAGCTGTAAAGGGCGCTTCTGCGGTCGCGCGGCCGGCGGCAGCCAAAGCGGTTGTCGCCGACTGCGAAAAGCTCATGCAAGGGCGGTGGAACGCATGCTGACAGCGATCAGCCGCTCCCGTGCCGCCAATCGGCGCCGCCGTGACAAGGCGAGCGTGACCGACCGCGTTAAGGCGTGGTGGACCTACGAGACCTCCGAAGACCCCGTCGACGAAAACGATCCCGACCTCGTGGCTGCTCCCAAGCTCGTCGTGCCGCGCATCTTGTCGTGGGTTGGCGCGGTGCTGTGTGCCGGCCTACTCGCCTGCGTGGTCATGTCATTGGACGGCTACAACGTCCGCACGCGCCAGTTCCAGGTCCGCGAATTCGACGTCATCGGCAACCATCGGCTCGCTTCGAACGCCGTTATTTCCGCCTCCGGCACACGCATCGGCGACGGGCTGCTCGGCCTTGAGACCCAGAACATTCGAACCCGTCTCGAAGCCTTGCCGTGGGTTCGACACGCTCGCGTACACCTGCAAATGCCGGCGCGACTCATCCTCGAGGTCGAGGAATACGTGCCGGTCGCCATCATCGCGGACGGCGAGCTCAACCTTGTCGACGAAGAAGGCCACCTGATCACCAAGCCGGCGCTGGGTCAGCTCGCTGAACTGCCGGTGCTGACTGGCATCAAGCTCGAGGACCTCCGCCGCGACCCGCCCGACGCGCAAACGCTGCTCGCCCAACGGCGCCTTGATCGCTTGCTCGCCCTGGTCGGCGCGTGGCCGCATTCGGACTATTTTCAGCTCGGCGAGGTCAATTGGGACGCCGCGCGAGGGATCACCTTGCTGTCTGCCGACGATGGCGCCGAGGTTCGCATCGGTCACGCCACCGGCACCGCGCTGGAATCACGCTTTCGGCAGATCAAGACCCTGTTGGTCGACCTGAAACGCCGCGGTCGCCGGCTCCGCTACGCGCTGCTCGACGATGGCATGCGCCCCGATCGCGCCGTCATAAGCGCGACCGCCCCGAACGAGTGGGCGACGCTGCCACCGTTTTCGAAAACTGTACGACCAGCCGGTCCGCGTGCCCCGAAGGCGCCGACTGGCAAGGCTAAACCGTCCTCGCGATCGGGTTCATCCGGCAAGGGCGGCGCCACCACCAAACGCGTTCGCAGGGCCGCCGCAAAGCCGGCCGCGCCCGCAAAGCTCCAAGATGTAGGGGGAAGATGATGGCCAGAGTAGGCGAGATCATCGTTGGATTGGACATTGGCACGACGCAGGTGACCGCGGTCGCCGGCGAGGTCAAAGAGGGCGGCGAGCTCGACATCATCGGTGTCGGCGTCGCGCCCAGCAACGGCATCAGCAAGAGCGTTGTCGTCAACGTCAACGAGACATGCGCGGCGATCAAGAAGGCGATCCATGAAGCGGAGCTGATGGCCGGCTGCACGGTTAACGCCGTCTTCGCTGGTGTCTCGGGCGGTCACATCAAGAGCTTCAACAACCGCGGGGTCGCAGCGATCGGCGGGGGCGAAGTTGGCGAACAGGATGTCCACCGCGTTATCGAAAACGCGCGCGCCGTCCAGATTCCGTCCGACCGACTCATCGTCGCGACGGTCCCGCAGGAATTCCTGGTCGACGACAACGACGGCATCAAGCAGCCCATCGGCATCGCGGGCGGCACGCTGCAGGTCAACGTCCACATCATCACCGCACGTCGCGCCAACGTTCAAAACATCATCCAGTGCTGCGAACGCGCCGGTTTGCATGTGCTTGAGGTCTTCAGCGACCTGCGCGCGTCGTCCCTCGCCGTCCTTGAGGCGGACGAAAAGGCGCTCGGTGTCGTGCTCGTCGATATCGGCAGCGGCACCACGGATATCGCGGTGTTCCACAACGGCGCGCTGGTCCATTCGGCCGTGCTGCCGGTGGGTGGCGACCAGGTGACCAACGACATCGCGATCGGGTTGCGCACCGGCACCGCCCAGGCTGAGGCCATCAAGCTTCGCTACGGCTGCGCGATGGTCAGCATGGTCGACGAGACCGAGGACATCGAAGTGCCCAGCATCGGCGGACGTCCGGCGGTGCAGCGCAAGCGCACGCTGCTGTGCGAGATCATCGAGCCGCGCATGGACGAGATCTACCGGCTCGTTGAACGCGAGGTCCAGGCCAGCAACTTCGCCGACGTGCTCGGCTCCGGAGTCGTCGTTTGCGGCGGCACGGCGCTGATGCCCGGCATCGTCGATCTCGGCGAAGAGGTGCTGGGGATGCCCGTGCGCATCGGCAAACCGCGCGAGGTTGGCGGTCTCTACGACGTCGTCAAAGCGCCGGCGTTTTCCGCCGCGGTCGGCCTCGTCATGCAGGGCGTTGGCCAGGAAGACACGAGCGGTACGGCGCTGGTCGGGGGGACCACGTCAGCCAACAACGGCGGGACCTTCTTCGACAAGATCATCGATTGGGTTCGACAGAGTTTTTAGTTCACGGAACGCGGTCCACAAATGGACCAACGCGGCGTCGGGCAACGTCGCGAGGAGAGAAAAGCGGCCTTGGGTGTCGAGCGTGTAGGGCGCAAGACAGGCCGAAAATAGCGGGTCCTGAGCAGTCCAGCGGGACCGATCGTGGCGAGACGAGGACAAAGATGCCTCGCAAGCCATTGGAGCAGGGAAATGTTTGAGAGTTTGGAAATCATCGACGGCGGTAACAGCGCCGACACGCTCGTTGTGGGCAACGCGCGCATCAAGGTTGTCGGAGTCGGAGGCGGCGGCGGCAACGCGGTCGACAATATGATCGAGGAGAGCCTCGACCACGTCGACTACATCGTGGCCAACACGGACGCCCAGGCGCTGCGTCGCAGCCGTGCGCAGACCACCCTTCAGATCGGCACCGAGATCACCCGTGGTCTCGGCGCAGGCGCCAACCCGGAGGTTGGATACCGCGCTGCGGTCGACAGCCAGACCGACATCGCCAAGGCCCTCTCCAACTCCGAGATGGTCTTCGTGACCGCCGGAATGGGCGGCGGCACCGGCACCGGCGCTGCGCCCGTTATAGCCCGGATCGCTCGCGAGCAGGGCGCGCTTACCGTCGGCGTCGTGACGCGTCCGTTCACGTTCGAAGGCCGCGCCCGCACGCGCCGCGCCGAACAGGGGCTCAAGGAGCTTGCCGAGGCCGTCGACACCATCATCGTCATCCCGAACGACCGCTTGCTCGAGCTGGCCGACGAGAACACGAGCCTGAAGGACGGCTTCCGTCTCGCCGACACCGTCCTGCTCAATGCGGTTCGCGGCATCAGCGACATCATCGTCACGCCCGGGCTTATCAACGTCGACTTCGCCGACGTCGTTCACATCATGCAGGCCAAGGGACTCGCGCTGATGGGAACCGGCATCGCGTCCGGCCAGAACCGCGCACGGGAGGCTGCAAAGCTGGCTATAAACAGCCCCCTCCTCGAAGAGGTGAAGATCGAGGGCGCCACCGGCCTGCTCGTCAACATCACCGGCGGACCGTCGACGTCCCTGCGTGAGATCAACGAGGCGCTGTCGATGATCCAGGACTCGGTGCACGAAGACACGGACACGATCTTCGGCGCCGTGATCGACGAGCGCATGGGCGACGAGATGAAGATCACCGTCGTCGCGACGGGGTACACCCGCGTCGAGCCGAGCTACGACGAAGACCTCAACCGTCAGCGCACGCGCTTTGGCACCGGCAAAACGCAGTCGGTTCCCGCGCCGGTCGTCGCGCCGCCGCCGGCCATCGAGCATATCGAGGAAGAGCCCGTTCTCGTGCCCGTCTACGCCAACGAGGGCCCGATCTACGCCGAGGCCCCCACGCAGCCCCAAATGCACGCCCAGACCCCGGTGCACGCGCAGGCCAACAGCTATCACGGTGGGATGGAGCGTCGCGAGATGCAGCCGCCGCCGATCCCGGCAGCCTCGGAATCGTATCCGGCGACGGCATCGCGCCGCGGTCCGGACGGCAGCATGGAAGACCTTGAGGAGCCCGCATACCTGCGTCGCCGTGCCGATGGCACCAAGCGTCAGCCGGTCGTTCGCAACCCGTTCACGATGAGCGCTGCGGACCGCGACAACCTCGATACCCCCGCGTACTTGCGCAAGTAGAACCGTTTGTCTGGTAGTTCGGGCGTTGCCCGCAGAGTTGGTCAAATACGCTTGACCATCTCGCATTTGACGCGATCTTCTACAGGGACGCGATCTTCTACGGGGACGCCATGTTCTACGGGTCGGAGCCGCTCACGCAGCGGCAACGGCGCCGGCGCCGCTTGATCGGCGCTGCGGCAATCGCTCTGCTCACCGCGGTGTTGATTACCCTGCAAGTGCGCGACCGGCGCCGTTCTCCGACCCAGCTCGCCCCCGCATTCGACGCCCTCGCGGCCGTCGTTGACGATCCGGTTCATCGCGCTGAACACAAGGCCGCTGCGGAACGATTCTTCCGCCGCGGGGTGGGCTCGTTCAGCGTCGACCCGATGGCCTTGATCGGCCTGGCCATACTCGAGCATTTCGGCCGCAAGCCACCGCCGTCATCCCCCGATCCCGCCGCTCTTGGCGAACGCGGGGTCGTCGATCACATCCGGCTGCTGCTCGAGGCCGGGCGTCCCGATCGGGCGCTGGCGTACGCGCAACGGGCCCGTGAAGCCATCGGACGCACCGACGCGCTTGGTCAAATCCAGGTCTTCGCTGAACTATGGCAGGAAGCTCGCAGGACGCGGCTCAAGACGGCTGATCGGCCTTCTTCGAACTGAACACCTTCGGCGGAAACTTCTTGGACGCCGCGAGCAGTCGTTTGGCCAACATGTCGGTCGTGATCGCCTCGGGGAGCAGGTCGTAGCTGCCATCGGGCATGTAGATCACGTAGGCAGGGATGCCGGAGCGGCCCAGCTTGTCGAGCCAGTCTTCGATCTCCTCGTCTTCCTCGGTCATGTCGGCCTTCATCGGCAAGATCTGAGTCTTCTTGAGCACCGAACGAATGCGCTCGACCTCGATGAACGCCTTCTCATTGGTCTTGCAGTTGAGGCACCAGTCGGCCGTGTAGTCCATGAACACCGGCCGTTTGCGCGCGTTCTCAGCCGCGACCCGCTTGCTGTCGAACGGCGCCCAGTTGATGTGGCCATCGACGATGAGAGGCTCCTCGACCGGAGCAGCTGGTGCCGGGGCGTGGACGCCTGTAGCAGTGCGGGCGGTCGCGGCCCCTGCTTGCTGGCTGCCCGCGTTGGCGAGCACGGCACCGGCGGTCGCTGCGGGCACTGCGGCGACAGCCACGGCGCGTCTCTTCTTCCTGGGCTTGTCGAGATCGACCATGCCGTACGCCGCAAACGCGACGACGACGACTGCGAGCGCTCGAACCGTCAAGCGGCGCTTGAGCGTGTGGATAAGACCGCCCCAGTGCTCGATTCCCCAAAGCGCGATCGCCAGGACCAACAGGAAACCGAGGAACCATTGCGCGCCGTCCCGGCTGATTTGAACCTGCAGCACGCCGAACAGCCAGATGGCTGCCGCGAGCAGCGTGAAACCCATCAGCTTCTTGAACGTCTCCATCCATGCGCCCGGCCGCGGCAAGATCCCGGCCACCGCGGGGACAAACGAGATGAGCAGGAACGGAAACGCCAGGCCAAAGCCGATGAACGTGAACATCAGCAGCGTCTGCCACCAGACAGCGCCGCTGCCGAGCGCGAAGCTGGCCGCCGATCCGAGGAAGGGAGCCGAGCAGGGCGTCGCCATGATCGACGCGAAGATTCCGTTGAAGAACGATGAGTTGTAGCCCTCTCCTCCACCGCCACCCTGGACGCTGACCGTGATCTCGAAGACGCCGAGCGCGTTGAGACCGAAGGCGAAAATGAGCGACGTCATCACCGCCACGAACGCCGGGCTCTGGAACTGCATGCCCCACCCCATCCGCTCACCGGACGCTCGAAGCGCGATGATCAAGATGGCAAACGCGATGAACGTGACGAGGATGCCCGCTGTGTAGGCGATCCCGTGCATCCGCGTCTTGTGCGCCGATTGATTCGCCTGCTCAATGACGTGAAAGACCTTCATCGTCAGCACCGGCAGCACGCACGGCATGATGTTGAGGATCACGCCGCCAGCGAACGCTGCGAAGACGTAATACAGTGCGCTATCGCCCATTTACGGTTCCCTTGGCCATTTACCGTGTCGTGCGGTGCGTATGCCGGTGGCCAGGTTCGGCGCCGACGTGTTGATCGCCGATGTGCGGGTCGCCATCTGCGCGCTGTTCATGTGCCGCTGCCCCACCTTGGGTGTCAAGTGACAAGGCCGCCTCGCTATTCCGGTGCGACGGCGCGGCTCACCGGTTGGTGGAGTTTGTTTGGCGCCACGAGTCGCCCGTTTGCATTGTCGTTGCTAGACTCCGCCGCGTTACGGACGCGATGGAGTGCAGATGGCCCGCCAAGCCAAAAAACGAAGGCCCTCACGACCGCGCTCGGCGCTCCGCGAAGAGCTGTTCAACCTGCCGAACACGTTGACGATGGGACGCATCGTCGCGATCCCGCTCGTGATGTTTTTCATGGACCGCAGCAACGACCTCGACGTGGGCGGCTACGAGGCGCGGCTCGCAGCATTTTGGGCCACGCTCGTCTTCTTCGCGGCGTCGGTCACCGACTTCCTCGACGGTTGGCTGGCCCGCAAACTGAACCTGCAATCGGCGGTTGGCCGGTTCCTCGATCCGCTCGCGGACAAGCTGCTCGTGATGGTCTGTTTGATCGAGCTCGTGCACCTCGATCGGGCCCCGGCGTGGCTCGTTGCGCTGCTGCTATCGCGCGAAATCGGCATCACCGGGCTGCGCGCGATCGCGACCGAGGAAGGTATCGAGCTCGCCAGCGATCGCTTCGGCAAGTGGAAGACCGCGATGCAGCTTTGCGGGCTCGGCGGGCTCTTGCTGCACTTCTCGATCCCGACCGATTTCTTCATCTACACGACACCGATCAACTACCACCGGGTGGGCCTGGCCCTCCTGACCGGATCGATGGTGTTTTCCGTGATCAGCGCGTCCGGATACATGGTCACGTTCCTGCGTGGCGCGTTCGGAAAGCGTGTCGGGGACCCCGCCTGAAGCGCTCGCGCACCCGTCTCAAAATCGGATTGTGGTCCTCGATCGGCGCGTTTCGATCCGCCCGCACGGTTCCGTTTGGCCGGGTTCCTCTCATAATTAAACTTTGCAGGGTCCGAGGTACGACTACAGTGAAGAAAGGCCGCACCTGCGACGTCATGACGATCGGAGGCGCGGCTGCGGGCCACCCGGACAGCGTCCCGGGACCCGCGAATCCGGCCACGGGGCGAAGATGTTCGGCAACGCAAGCAGCGGGCGAAAGGCCACCGGGGGCGTGCTCTTTGTCGCCGCCCTGGCCCTCATCCTCGCGGGCTGCGTCCGGCAGACGGCAAACGTTGCCGCCCAGGGAGAACGAGAAGCCGCCGCCACCTCACGACCCTCATCTCACGAACGTCGCGCTCCACAGCGCCGCCGGATGGGACGTCGCGTCGAACACACGCGCCTGCAGCCGCGCATCATGCCACTGGGCGATCGCTATCATCCGCTGATCGGTAGCCAGGCCATGGGCTCGATCGCGGTCGGCACCGTCACCGAAGGCTACCTGGCTCGCGCCGCCGAAGTGCCCGTCGAAGGCCCGCATCACGCCATCCTCGAGCGCGTCCGCAAGCGTCACACGCGCTTCACAAGCGACGAGATGCGGGACCTGCTGATGTGCGTCGCCGAACGCGTCGCGTCCCGTCATCCCGGCCACAAGCTCTTCCTTGGCAACCTCTCCCGGCGCAGCGGTGGCGACATTCCGTGGAGCGTTTCGCACAACAATGGCCGTGACGCCGACCTCGCGTTCCTCGCGCGTACACCCGGCGGTCGCGTCGCGCCGCCCGCTTTCCTCTACCACTTCGATCGCAAGCTGATGTCGACCGACAGCCCCGAGCCGATCGTGTTCGACGTCGCCGCCAACTGGACGATGATCAAAGCGCTGCTGCAATGCCCCAAGAAGGTGTCCGTTCAGAAGCTCTTCATCGCCAACTGGCTGCGGTACCCGATCCTTCGGTACGCCCGCGCCATCAAGGAAAGCAACGAGATCCGCTACGCCGCCGCTGCCTTGCTGCGTCAACCGCGCCGGACATCCCCGCACAGCGACCACCTGCACTTGCGCATCGGCTGCGCCACCGACGACTACGCCGAAGGCTGCCTCGACCGGAGCCGCGCCCCTGCCGCTGCGATCGGTGGCCATTCGCAGGTACGTCGCCGCCTCCCCTCGATCCGCAAAGCGCTGGCGTCCGAGTATGCCGATCAGCGCGCTGGCGCCGCCTACCTGTGCGGGCTGTACCACGACGTGGCGTCGCTCCCGCGCATCGCTGCCATGCTCCGCGACAAAGCCGCGCCCGTCCGACGCCGCGCGGTCGACGCGCTCGTCACCATGCACCGCCCCGAGTACGCCGAAGCCATCGACGTCGCCCTCGGCCACGAGACAGAAGCTCACGTGGGATTGCGCATGATGCGTGCCCTCACCGCACTCAACGGGGAACAATTCCTGGCAAAACGCCTCGAGGACAGGCGCGCACTGGGCGGGCAAGACGGTCGTGCCAGCGTTCCCGTGCGCGCAATGGCCCTGCAGATGCTCAGCGAGTCCGAAGACCTCCGCACTGCGCACGCCGTCGTCCCGCTGCTCGCCGACGAAAACCCCACCGTTTCGGCGCAGGCCCAGCGCACACTCGGCCGCTTGCTCAACCGCACGACCGCTGACCTCGTGCTCGAATACGGGGGCGGAGTCGCGCAGGACGGCGTGACCGCATCGATCCCGGTCGAGCCGATCGAACAAATGGCGCTGTGGCAACGCTTCCTGCAACGGATCCCGACCGGCATGACCCGCGACCAGGTGGTGCTCGATGGCTTTCAGCGACGCGGACTGCCGATCGCCGCGCTCGACAAGGGCAACCTCGACGGACTGGCTGTGGCCCTCGCCTGGGAAGCCCCCTACAGCGACAACGCGGCTCGAGTCATCGCTCGTGCGATCGACTACTACCCCGAGCTTGGACGTGGCTCTCGAGCCCATCCGCATGCGTTCTGGATGCCCTTCCTCGCGCGTCGTCGGATGATCGATCGCGAATCCGTGGCCCGGAACCTGCTCGCCGCCGAGGCGCAGGTCGCCCGGCATATGTCCGTGTTCGCGATGGAAGACGGCGAAAAGACCGCCAGCAGCTCGCTCAGTGCCGATCCGTCTCGCGTGAAGCTGGCTGCCCGTCCGTAGCCGTCGCCGGCCCGATCTTCATCACACCCGTCGGCCATCCGCGTCGACCGCCGCTGCGAACCGGAGAATCCGGCGCCGGAATCATCGCGCGCGGTTGCTCGACCACCGGCTGCGTTCCGCGCTGAACCTGCCCGTGGGGCATGGGTGGCGCATTGGCGATCGCGCGTTCTTCGGCTTCGCGGCGCAGGGCGTCGTTGACCTCGTCGGCGATCGCGACAAAGGGGGCATGGAGGTCGGTCGCACTGGCCCGGTCCGCCACGATGCAGACGTTGAGCGCGTGTAGGCCAGCGCTATCGAAGGACCGGATCAACCCGCGTCGCCAGCCCCAGACCGCATCGCGCAACCCGACCTCTCGGCCGACCCGCGCGGGCAGGGTCATCGCGAAATCGGTCTCGCCCATGCGCGCGAGCTTCCACGCGATGATGTGGCAGGCCTCACCGTAGTGTTCGTTGTCGAATTCGTCGCGGCTGCCCAGGGCCACGAACATCAGGCGCGAAAACGGCAGTCGGGCCCCGATCGGCATCAAGAGCGCGTCGCCGAATCGCGATCCCAGCGCGCCGTCGAGGAGCATCGCGGACAGCTTGCCGCACAACCGCCAGTCGACGCGTCCCGCAACGCCTCGCAGCGGGCGCTCGTCATCGAACGCGCAGATCACGAGGGTCCCGCCCTCCTCCCGGTCCAGGGACCGCAGCGATGGGGCCGCGAATCGGATCCTCACGCCTCTGACCCTCCGGTGCCGCTACGACGCCGTCTTCCCTTCTTGCGATCGTCCACGCCCTTGACCCCGTGCGCTTCGGCCAGCTGGTGGAGCACACCGTTAACAAAAGCGCTGCTCTCCGCTGAGCCGAACTTCTTGGCGATCTCGACCGCTTCGTTCAGCACGACATTGCGAGGCGGCCGGGGCTCCCTCATCAGCAACTCGAACGCGCCGAGCCGCAGCAGGTTGCGGTCCACGACGCTCATCCGGTCGAGTTTCCAGTTGTGCGAACAGGACTGCAGCGAGTCATCGATCTTGTCGCGCTGGGCTATGACGCCGCGCACCATCTGGGTCGACCTCAGGCGAATATCTTCGTACGCCGCCGGACGCTCCCCGGCAAACCGCGACCAAAAATGCTCGACGGCGTCGTCGATGTCGCCGCCGGTCCAATCCAGCCCGAACAGGATCTGCAGCGCACATTCGCGCGCTCGGCGCCTGGCCCCCATGGTTGTTTCCCCGTCCGCTCAGTTACCGGCACGCAGCTTGCGCAACAGGTCGACCATCTCGATCGCGGCGTGCGCGGACTCGGCGCCCTTGTTGCCGGCTTTGGTGCCCGCCCGCTCGATTGCCTGCTCGATCGTGTCGGTCGTCAGCACGCCGAAAATCGCCGGAATTCCGCTCGCCTCCGAAACGCGCGACACACCCTTGGCAGCTTCGTTGCACACGTAGTCGAAGTGCGCCGTCGCGCCGCGGATCACGCAGCCGAGACACAGGATCGCGTCGTACTTGCCCGACTCGGCCATCGCGCGCGCCGCCATGGGGATCTCGAACGCTCCCGGCACGCGGGCCACATCCACGGCGTCAGCATCCACACCGCTGCGAACGAGCGCGTCGGTCGCTCCGTCCACGAGCCGCTCGACGATAAAGCCGTTGAACCGCGCCGCGACCACGCCAAAGCGCATACCTGTGCCGATCAAGGTGCCATCAAATTGCGCCATCTGGTTGTCCTCGTGCCCGGGTCAGGGCTTGATGGTGAGCTTGCTCAGCAGGTTGGATGAGTGTCCCGACAAGAGCGGCGCCTTCGCGATGCAGCATTGCCCGTCCTGGTTGATGAACGTACTCGCCGCTGCCGGACCGCTAAACGAAATGACGGTTGTGCCGCCACCCGCGTCGACCTTCTTGATCTCGCCGGCCCCGATGACCGTCATATCACGCACCTTGCCATCGGACTGCCCCTGCGCGAAGAGGAACACCGACTCCCCGACGTTGCGGCCGACCAGCGCGCCTTTGAGCGAGAAATCGGCCTTGATGGTCGGGTTGAGCACCGTGCATTCGAAGTAGGGTCCAGTGAACTTGAGCTCACAAACGAACTTGGTGTCCAGGATCGGCGTCACTTTAGCGGGCGGAATCGCGACGCCCTTCTTGAACGTTGCTTCGTCGCAACTCCCGCCCGCGCCGGAAATGTCGGCACAGGCCGGGTCGACCTTCACATACATCTCGAGCTTCGCGGAAGACGGCGCCTTGTCCCAGAACTTGGCGGCGCTGGGCGCGAGTTTCCACTTCTCGGTCGTCTCTTCGAGCATTGGTGTGCGCATCAGGGCGCCGTCGAGCTTGCCTTCCGCGGCCTTCATGGCCTTGTCGAGCGTGTCCCCGACAGCCAGCGCGTTGAGCATCGCGATCGCCCCAGCTTCTGCCTCGGCGACGGTGACCTCGCCCTCGATTCCGACCACGGGACGGGCCGGCGAGAGGTTGAGTTGGTTGCCGAGCACATCGTTGTGGGCGAGGTTTGCGGTGAGCGAATTGCTGCCAGCGAGAAGCACGAGTCCGGGGCCACCAAGAGGTGGCTGGTCGAGGATCTTGCCCAGGTGCTGATGGTGGTAGAGCACGTCGCCGACGATTCCGCGGCTCAGCGTCATCCCCACGCTCCGGTAGGGCTTGTTCCCAAACGGCTTGACGACGCCAGCTCCGACCCACACGACAACATCGAGCGGCGTCATCTGCGGCAACATCGCGTCGATATCCCGCCGGCGTGCGTATTGCAGGTGGATGATCTCGGTGAACAGTCCGGTCTTGTTCGCAGCGGCAAGAAGGTCGGTCAGCGGCACACCCATCTGCTCGCCGAAACGGTTGATGATCAGCATTCGGCGTTTGCCCCACGTGCTCGCGTCCAGCTGAAACTTCGCCAACTTCGGCTCGACGACCCCGTTGCGGTTGAGCCCAGTCGCGATGACCGTGCCCGCATCCAAGTTGCTCGTCTTGAGGCGCTTGGCCAGCGATGGCACACCGATGGGCAGCGACGTCACCGCCGAGCCGTCCGAGGCGACCAGTGAGGCGCCCGTGGCCGTGTACGAACCCGAGCCCACGGTGCAGTTGGCGTCCTTGTCGCACGACTTGAAGACGACTTTGACTTCCTTGCGGTCCGTGATGGCGCTCTTGGCGAACTCGGCCCAGACGATCTTGGCGCCCGCGGTGTCCTCGATATCCCCGGCAGCCAAGAACGGCGCGGTGACTTTCTTCGCCTCGGCGGCGAGGGCGTCATCGGCGCCCAGCTCGGTCTTCCAAGCCTTCTCATCGAGGTCGTTTTGGGCCAACCACGGCACCGTCGCGACCTTTTTGCCGTCGTCATCGCCACCATCGTCGCTGCAGCCCATTGCCAGCGCCGCGGCGAGGAGCGCGGTCGCCACCACAGGGCGACCGATCGGCGCACTTAAACGAAAGCTTGCGCGCCCGGTGGCGCAGCAAATCACTGCCTGCATAGGGGGCCCCCACGGGAAGGACGGCGGAGTCTACGCGCCGACAATCGCGACAACAAGCGCATTCGCCGCGGCGCGAAAACGCGAGAGGAAAAGCCGATCACCGGCCTTCACAAAGACCCGTCATTGCGTTGACACCCGCCGAAAGCATCGCATAGTCTCGGTCCTGTCCTGTACGTAGATCCTGACTGGGCGCGTGAACAGCGTGCCCGGAGGCCAATCGTCGAGCGAACCGGAGAAGCCGAGCACGGAAGCCCCGAGCCGGACAACCGATCGCGACAAGCGGCTGTGAGAAGACCTTCCAAGAGGTCATGACGTGGCCCGCAGGGCACGAATCGAGGGGTAACGATGAGCAACCGGAACGTTCGTTTGGGCGTTGTCTACCGCGGCCAAATCATCCGCGAAGAAATCGTCGATCGACGCATCGACATCTCCGTCGGCCTCCGCGCCGACTCGACTGTGCAGTTCCAACCCAAGGAATTCCCGGAGTTTCCCGACCATCTCGACGTGCTCTTTTGCGAGAACGACGTCTACCACTTGGTCGTTCCGTCCGATCCGAACGCGCGCATCAACATCCGCGGCGCGTCCAACGCCGACAACGTGATCGACATCCGCGGCAAGCGCTGTATCCCGGTTGAAGGAATCGCGGGCGGCTCGATGGTCGTCGGTGACGTCACCGTCATGTTCCAGTTCGTGCGCGGCTACCAGCAGCCGTCGATTGTCCACGAGCGCACGGTTTTGCGCATCGGCCTCGTGTACGACGAGCGCCTGATCTCCGACCGCATCTACCCCAATGACAACGCCGTCAGCATCGGTGGTCAGACCGCCGACACGGTCGTCCTCGACCAGGCTGAGTACAAAGGCCCGTCGGTCATCTTCGCGAACAACAAGGACGGCTCGGTGACCATGAAGGCGCCGTCCGACATGAACATCAAGGCCGCTGTTGGCGACGACGCGCCGCGCGATCTGGCCGAGCTGATCAGCCGCGGAAAGGCCAAGAAAGAAGGCAACGACGTTCACTGTCACCTGACGCTGGGCACCCGCGGTCGCGCCGCTATGGGTCCCTACACCGTGCTCTTCCAGGTGGTCCGCCAGCGCGTGACCGTGCCTGCGATGGAGAAGAAGACGCCGCTGCAGAAGTTCCTCGGCATCTTCCTCGGCGACGTCGTGTACACGGCTTCGTTCGCGATCACGATCCTGCTCGCGTTCGGCATCATCGGCCAGGCGCTCATCTACCAGCACACGACCGGCAAGTACCAGGGCAAGGTCAAAAAGGAAGAAGAGCAGGCGCGCGACACGTACGAGATCGAGATCCAGGAAAACGAAGAGCCGCCGCCCGAGCCCGAAGAGCCGGAGCCCGAAAAGGAGCCGACCACCCAGATCCAGGCCAAAGAAGAGCCCAAGGAGACGGAGAAGGAGAAGCCCAAGAAGGTCGAAAAGGCGCCCGAGAAGCCGCAGAACACAGCGACCAAGCAGGTCGAGCCTGAAGAGCGGAAGCGCAACGCCCGCAAGGTCGTGGCCAAGAAGACGATCGCCGGTGCATTCATGCAGGGCGGCGCAGCGACGAAGCTGTTCGCGACCGGTGGCGAGGGCGAAGGCACGGTTGTCGCCAAAGCGTTCGGCGGTGACAGCGGCGCTGGTGACGGTGCAGGCGAAGGTCCTGGCGGCGGTCTGAAGCTCGAGGGCGCCGGCGGTGGTGGCTCGATCGAGGAGGTCAAAGCCGGCAAACGCAAGGGCTTCAAGCGCAGCAAGGCCGCGACGAAGGTCAAAGCGAAGAAGAAGGAAAAGAAGATCAAGGTGTCGCTGTCGAGTGGATCGCTCGGTGGCTCCGGCTCGAACAAGGGCGACGTCGCCAAGGTCATCCGCCGCAAGAACTCGTCGGTGCGTCGTTGCTACGAAGCGGCGCTGCGCAGCAACCCCAACCTCAGCGGTAAGGTCACGGTGTCGTTCACAGTCGGTACCGCGGGCACCGTGACGTCGGTTCGCGTGGCCGGTGCAGCTGGCGAGTTTGCCAATTGCATCAAGAAGAAGTTCAAGCGGATCCGTGGTTTGCCTCTGTTGACCACCCCGCAGAGCTTCGCGCAGAGCTACGTTTTCACCAAGTCGTAGGGACATCAACCGGCTGAAAACACGCCGAAAAAGACGAAACGAGGACGCGATTTCGTGCGCCATGTGAAACGTCGTTCATCGTCTTTCATCATTGCAGGGCCTACGCGATCTTCCCATCACCGGCGAATCGCTGCACTCTAGGTAGCCGGGTCACGCCGCTGTTGGCGCGCCCCGAGACTCTTGTCGCGTCCCCCCGAACCTGCACCGTGACGCACAGGGCCTGAACGTTCGTGTCGCTCAAGCGGCATGAGGGTGAACGGAGCAATCATGGCGGGTGATACACACCGCGTGCTGCGCCTCGGCGTTGTATACAACGGACAGATCCTGGCCGAACGGGTCATGGATCGTCGCGCCGCTGTTTCAGTCGGCACACGCGCAGACGCGTCGGTGCAAATCAGCGCCAAAGACCATCCGAGGTTCCCCGAGCACATGATGCTCGCGGTGCTGCACCAAAACACCTACCACCTGGTGTTGCCCGAAGATCCCAACGTGCAGATGAACCTGCGCGGGGGCGCGGGCGGCGACGGCATTCGAGCCCAGGACGTGGTCAAGGTTCGCGGCAAGCGGTGCGTGCCGATCGAGGGCTACACCGGTGGCTCGATGGCCATCGGCGACATCATCTTGATGTTCCAGTTCGTGCGCGGCGACGCGGTTCCCACGGTCACCCACGAAGAGACCGTGCTTCGCATCGGCCTGGTTCACGAGTCGCGGCTGCTCAGCGATCGCATCTACCACCTCGGCGAGACGGTCACGATCGGCGCGGGCAAGAACGACACGCTCGTCTTGGACGCCGAAGACTACAAGGGTCCCTCGGCGACCTTCGACATTGGCAAAGACGCTCGCGTCCGCGTGAAGCTGCCCAACAAGAGCGGCCTGCGTCTCGCCAGCGACGGCGCGCCGATCAACGAAGAAGAGGCGGTCCGCAAAGGGATCGCCAAGCGCGGCGCGGACGGCGTCGAGCTGAGCGTCGGGCTGAAGAGCCGTGGCCGTGTCTCGCTCGGGCCGTACACGCTGCTCTTCCAGGTCATTCGCCGCACGGTGACTGTGCCCCAGATGCCGCGCGCCACGCTGTTTGGCCAGATCGCAGCGCCGCTGATGAACGACCCGGTGTGGAGCATCTCGTTTCTGGTGTCTGTCCTGCTGATCGGTTCGATCGTCGCGCAGGCCGTAATCTTCCAGAGCACGACCGGCAAGTACCTCAAGAAACAGCATCTCGAAGAATTCCTGTCGCACGACACCTACGAAGTCCTGATCGAAGAGAAGGAAGAGCCGGAGCCCGAGAAGGAAACGGTGGACATCAAGTCCGAGCAGGCCAAGAAGGAAGAGCAGAAGGAAATCAAGAAAGAGGTTAAGAAGAAGAAGGAAAAGCCCCAGCAGACCGCTGAAAAGCAGGTCGATCCCGAGGAGCGCAAGCGCAACGCGCGCAAGGTCGTGTCCAAGCGCACGATCGCCGGCGCGTTCATGGATAAGTCTGGTATGGCTTCCAAGCTCTTTGCGGCCGGTGGCGAAGGCGAAGGAACTGTTGTCGCCAAGACGTTTGGCGGCGGCGGCGACGAAGCCGATGGCGGCCCCGGGGGTGGGCTGAAGCTCGCAGGCGGTGGCGGCGGTGGCGGCACCATCGAAAAGGTCGCCGGCGGTCGCAAAGGCTTTGGCAAGCGCAGCTCTGCCGACACCAAGGTCAAGGCAAAGAAGCGCGAAAAACGCGTCAAGATCAGCCTGTCTGCCGGTTCGCTCGGCGGCAGCGGCCAGGGCAAGTCCGGCGTCTCCCGCGTTATCCGTCGCAAGAACTCGGCGATCCGTCGCTGCTACGAGGCTGCGCTGCGCAACAACCCGAGCCTGTCCGGCAAGGTCAAAGTGCAGTTCACGGTCGGTACAGCCGGCACCATCACGCGCGTCAACGTCATCGGCGCAAGCGGTGAATTCGCCAGCTGCATCAAGAAGAAGTTCGCTCGTGTTCGCGGCCTGCCGTTGCTGAGCTCGCCGCAGAGCTTCTCGCAGTCGTACGTCTTCACCAAGTCGTAGCGCCCCAGCGCAACCAAACAGCTCATGACTCTCGTGGTCGGTCTGACCGGCGGCATCGCGTGCGGCAAATCGACCGTCGCGCGCGGCTTCGTGTCGCACGGCGCCACGCTGATCGATGCAGATAAGATCGCTCGCGACGTTGTTGAACCCGGCACACCAGGTCTTGTCGCTGTCGTCGATGCGTTCGGACAGGACGTCATCGACGAAGATGGGCGTCTGCGACGGGCGGTGCTTGGCCGCATCGTGTTCGCCGACAGCACCAAGCTCGCGGTGCTCAACGGACTGCTTCATCCCCTCATCGAGGGGGCGATCGTTGATGGGCTGACCGCCGCCCGAGCGCGCGGAGATGCCGTCGTCGTGATCGATGCGGCGCTGCTTGTCGACATCGGCTTGGCGGCGCTTTGTGACACCGTCGTCGTGGTTCACTGTTCCGCGGCGCTGCAGGTCGAGCGGCTCATCGCGCGCAACGGGTTGACCGAGGCCGAAGCCCGCGCCCGAATCGCCTCACAAGCCAGCCACGAAAAGCGTCTCGCCCACGCCCACCACGCGATTGACAACGGCGCAGGGCTAGCAGAGCTTGAGGCCCAGATCGACAAGGTGTGGCGCGCCCTGCAGGCATCGGCCGCCGCCCACGAGAACGCCGAGCCGTGACCGCGACGGGTCGCACGCCGAGGATCCACCAGCATGCCGCCAGACGTACCGGCCAGCGACAACGCGGGCACCACCATCGAGCCACGCATCGTTTTCGTGACCGGATTTCCGGTGTTCGCGGCGCGGCGCCTCGTGCGGGAGATGGTCGCGGGCGGCGACGAAGTGTGGCTGCTGGTCCGCAACAAGTTCCTTCTTGATGCCAACGAGTTCGTCGCGAGCCTCGCCGCCGACATTCCCCAGGGCCCGCCGGTGCGCGTCCTCGAGGGCGACATTCTCGACATCGACCTCGGGCTCACCGGCGCCGAAGTGCGCGATCTTCATGCCCATGTGCAGGAGATTCACCACATCGCTGCGGTCAACTACCTGGGCACGCCGACGCGAAAAAAGCGGCTTGTGAACGTCGAGGGGCTGCGCGAAGTGCTCGAGTTCGCGTTCGGCATGAAGAAGCTCGACCGCATCTGCCATTGGTCAACCGCCTTTGTCGCCGGCGCTCGTGGCGGCGTGGTCTATGAAAATGAGCTGATGGTCGGGCAGGCGTTCCGCAACGACTACGAAGAGACCAAAGCCGCTGCGGAGGTCCTGGCGCGCAACGCGATGTCGAAGCTGCCGATCACAATCGTGCGGCCATCGATCCTCGTCGGCGCGAGTGATACCGGCCGCGTCGATCGCTTCGACGGTGTGTACCTGGCCATTCGTCGCATCGTCGCCGCGCCGCCCAACGTGTCGGTGCCGCTGCCCGGACATGGCCGCTTCGACATGCATGTGGTGCCCGTCGACTATGTGGCACGGGCCACACGCTACCTCGCTCGCAATCCGGGGGCGGTCGGCGCGACCGTGCACCTTGTCGACTCCCAACCGCTCTCAGCGGGCCGATTCTTCGACGCGGTCGCCGACGCAGCAGGCCGTCCGCGCCCCACCGCCATTTTGCCCGGCGGTGTCGCCCGCGCAGTCTTGAATTTGCCGGGAATTCGGGCGATTGCGCGCAATGACCTCGAGTTTGTCGAGTGGCTGGACAGCGAGGTGCGGTTCGACGCCACCAACGCCGATCGTTTGCTCGCCGGCAGCGGGATCACGTGTCCGCCGGTGCAGTCCTACGTCGACGTCTTGGTTCGATACGTGCGCGACCACGCCACCTGATCGGGCGACCGGACCCACAATTCCGCGGTTTTGCCGGCGATCGCGCCGTTGATTTGCGGCCGTTTGAGCATTAGCCTGCGACCCTGCCTTCACTGCGCAACAGAGCCCCCCGATCGACGGGCCCCGCTACGGATCGACATGCCTCCCAACGACCACCTCGACGCTGAAACAAGGATCACTTCTGTTCGCGAGATCGCCAAGGCGAACGCAACGGGTGAGGCTTGTATTGTGCAGCTGCGCGGACCGGAGATGGGGCGCCGAATCGAGTTGACCCAGGCTACCGTCACGATCGGCCGTGACCCAGACAGCGATCTGCCTCTCGCCAGCGACAGTGTGTCACGCCGCCACGCCAGCATCGAAGCCGAGGGCGCCGGCCACCGCATCGTCGACAACTACTCGACCAACGGCACGTACCTCAATCACAAGTTGATCGACGGCTCGTCTACCTTGCGCAGCGGCGACTTCGTGCAGGTTGGCGAGGCGATCTTCAAGTACCTGTGCGGCGACAACATCGAAGCGTCGTACCACGAAGAGATCTACCGGCTCACCATCGAAGACGGCTTGACCAAGATCAGCAACAAGCGCGCGTTGATGGAGTTTCTCGACAAGGAATTCGCCCGCGCACGCCGCTACGAGCGTCCCCTCGCCTGCGTGATGTTCGACCTCGATCACTTCAAGGCCGTCAACGACAACTACGGCCACCTGATGGGCGACTACGTGTTGCGCGAAGTGGCGCGGATTGTGACGGCGCGGGTTCGGCAGGAAGAGATGTTCGCGCGTTATGGCGGCGAGGAGTTCTGCGCCGTGCTGCCCGAAGTCGAGCTCGAAGGGGCGATGCGCTTCGCCGAAGATGTGCGCAAGCTCGTCGAAGAGAACACTTTTGAGTTCGAAGGCAACTCGATCGACGTGACCATCAGCGTCGGCGTCGCGGTGGCCGACCAATCGATGACGCGGTCTGAGGCACTGATTCTCGCCGCGGACGAAAACCTCTACAAAGCCAAGCGCAACGGCCGAAACCAGGTCGTCGGGTAGGTCGTGTCCGCCGCTGCTCGCCCGGCCGGCAGCGGTCGTCGCGCGTTCGTCGCGCCGTTGATTCGGCGTGTTGTGATCTGGTTGCTTCCCGTCGCGCTCGGTGCTTGCGGCGGCGGCGGCTGCAATGGATGCAGCGGTGCTGTGCCCAAGCCGGTGACCCCCAACGCGCTCGTTACCCCCGAGGCCGTTCAATTCCGGGTGACCCAGGCCGGTTTCGACGTGGTCGCCAACGAGATGGTGGCCCTGCTGAAGGTGCTGTTTGGCGCGACCAAGTCCGGCGACGCGCTCATCGATGTCAGCAAGCTCCTGCCAGGCGCCAATCTCGGCATCGGGGGCGGCCTTGGCGGGCTGTTTTCGAGCAAGGTGTCGGTGCGGGACCTGGTCCTCACGCTCGATATGGCGAAGCTGTCCATCAAGCTGGTCGATCCGTCTGCGCCCGCTCGCATCCGCATCGTCATCGACAAGGCAGACTTGGGCGTCCACAAGGGCGTCTTGTCCGGTGAGACCAAGGTCCTCGGCATCAAGTCCGACGCGGCCTGCCACCTGAAGAACGGTGTCGACGTCGGCAAGAGCAACGAGCGACTTGCGACCGTGTCCGCGACCATCGACCTGGTGCTCGGTGTCGACGCCAAGGGCGCCCTGGACGTCAAAGCCGAGGTGAAAAAGCCCATCTTGCACGCCATCGGGTTCGCGCTCGGCAAGGACTGTGGGCTCAGCGAGTGTAAGGACAAACAGCTCGTCGGAAACCCTTGTTTGGAGTGCGAGTTGTGTGCGACCGGCAAGATCACCAGCGACGTAATCAACGCGCTCAAGGGGTTTCTCGAACCGATCCTCAGCGATTTGCTCCAGCTCGTCGCGAACCTGCTCATCAAGGCCATCATCGAGCCGACCATCAACGGCAAGCCCCTCGATCTCGAGATCCCGCTCGATCTCAAGACGTTGGTCGCGGCGGCAAACGCTCAATTCGGTGCACTGCTCGGCGACGCGAATCCGATCCGACTGCGGGTGCGGCCCAGTCCCAATGCGTTTTCGGTCGCCGACAAGGCGCTGCGGGGCAAACTCGACGGCGCGACATTCGCCAAAGCGCACGGCTGCGTGGTCGATCCCGGACCCGATGACGCCGCTGTCTTCGGCAAGTTGCCTCAAGGACCCGCGCCACCGCTGCCCGCGTCGCTCAAGGTCACCGATTCGTCCGGTGGCAGCGTGGACAAGCCGATCGATGCCGGTGCCCTGATCGGGCGCAGACTGGTCGAGCAAGCCTTCTGGTCCGCGATGCGAAGCGGGCTGTTGTGCACGTCGATCGATGGCCACGGACTGTACGCCCTGAGCGGCAAGAAGCTGGTCCTGGTCGCGGCATTGATGGATCTCGCGCTGCCCGGTTTGAGGCAACTCGTGCCGCCGGACGCGCCGTTGCGTTTGACGATCGGACCGAGCGCTTCGGTGTCCGGTGTGCCGCGGGTGCATCTGACGAGCGATGGCGCCGGCGGTGTCACCATGCGCGCGTCGCTCAAGAAGATGGGCCTTCGAATCGAGGCCGCCGCCTACGACCGTTGGCTGACCCTCGTGGAGCTCGACGCCGACGCCATCGCGGTGTTTTCGTTGCGGATCGACGCGGATGGCCAGCTGCGCGTCCAGATCACCGACGTCCAGGTCCCCACGGTAACGGTGGCGAGCAGCGCGCTGTTTCCCAAGGCGGAAATGCAGACCATCGCGGGGCCGCTCGCGGACCTCGGCCTTTCGGTGTTGTTGACCGAACCAATGACCTTCGACGTGGACCTCGACGCCATCCTGGCGAGCGCTATCAAGCTGCCGATAAGCGCCGCTCTTGTGGGACTGCAGGCCGGCGGCGATGCGCAGGACTGGTTGGTTATTGGTATCACGCTGGTCGCGAAGGGGACGACTCCATGAAGCGCGGCGTCGTCCTTGCGTTGAGCCTCTCGGTCGCCGTTTGCGCGGGCTGCCAGCGCGATGTCCCCGAGCCACCGCTGACCTGTGCCTCGGATGCGGCGTGCCCGAGCGGCTACCACTGCGGACCGCTGGGGACGTGCCTGGGCGATGTCGCGTGTGAGCTCGATGGCGATTGCTGCCTCGCCCAGCGATGCCAGGACGGGCGATGCAGGCGCCGCCAGATGTGCTCCACGGCGTCTCCGTGCGGTGGGCCAAGCCAGCGTTGCGAGCGCGGCATTTGTGTGTCCAAGGCCTGCAATAGCGACGCCGATTGCGCCAAGTCGCTGGCTTGCGTGATGGGGACCTGTCGCGCCAAGCCGCCTTGTGGGGGCTACTGTCCCAAGTCCCAGGCTTGCGCCGCGCTGCTCGACAAGTGTGTGCATGTCGGCGAAATGGCGAAGACGTGTGCGGCTGGAGATCTCGCTGTTGTGGCCAATGAGCTGGCGCGCTTCGAAGAGGGCTGCGGAGCCATCGCATCGGTGGTCCAGTGCCGCAAGCTTCCGCGCCTGGTAGCGGGCCAATACGGGCAGCCGGGCGTCGTCGCATCGTCGGGCAAATCGCTCGCTGTCATCGCGTATGACCGGACGTGGGGCGACCTGGTGCTCGCACGGCACGGAGCGGCGCCCCCGCATGACCGCACGCTTCTGAAGACGATCGCTGGCCTGCCGACCGACGCTCCGGTCATCGCCGACCCAACCGGGCCCCGAGGCGGTGTTGGCGCGCCCGGTGTGGACGCCGGTTCACGTTTTTCGGTCGGGCGCGACGCCAAGGACGGTCTGCACATCGCGTACTACGACGTCACGAATCATGCCCTTCGGTACCTGGATATCAGCGTCGACAACGCCGTGACCCGCGACCATCTCATCGTCGCCGGTGCCGGGAGGGCCGTCGCGTTGGCGTCCGATGCCGTCGGGGTGCCATGGATCGCCACTTTCGCCGATCCCAAAGAAGGCGACGCCGTAGCAGGCACGCGCAAGATCGTTCTGCTCAAGGCGGCAAATAGCGCACCCGCAACGACGAAGGATTGGACGTCGCAAGACCTGCTCGCAGCCGAATTGCCAGCCCGAGCGCCGACCCCGATCGGGCCGGCTGTGCGTCGCGGAGTGGGGGCTCATCTCGCGCTCGCAGTCCGAGACGGTAAGGCATCGATCGCGGCCTACGACAGCGAAAAGGGTCATCTCGTCCTGGCTCGTGGCGCCCCCGGCAGCACGCTGTCGACGCGCACGCTTGATGGAAAGCTCGTAAATGGCGGGTCGTCGGATCTCGGCCGTTTTCCGGCGTTGCTTGTTGGCTCGGACGGCAAAGCCCTGATCACCTGCCAGGACGCACAAAAGGGCCGTCTGGTTCTGCTGACCGAGGCCGCCAACGGCACATGGTCGTCCAAGATCGTCGACTCGGGCGTGCGCAAAGACGGACACCACCGCGTTGGGGCCGACGCAAAAATGGTCCGAGCACCCGATGGCGGCGTCGTGATCGCGTACCAGGATACGCGCTCGGTATCGCTGTACGTGGTCCGTGTGACCGCCAAGGGCACCGTGACCGCTCCTTTCGCGCTGTCGTCGACCGCCGCATCCGGCTTCTCGGCTGGTCTCGTCAGCCTTGGCGATAAGGCCGTCGTCGTAGGCTCAGCGCGTCTTTCGTTCGACGGATCTGGCACCGCCAAGATGCGCTATGGGCTCGTTGCCGTCGTGATCGGCAGCGGCGTGCCCTGACCGGAGTCGGCATCATCGACCCCGAAATTGCGCCCAGCCACCGCTGCATTATGCTCCGTTGGTACGCATCCTGGAGGTCGGCATGCCCGGGCCCAACGACAAAGACACCGCTGGTGGCCAGCCAGCGCTTGGCCTGACCAACGCAATGGAGAGCGCCTTGGCCGAACTCCAGGCGCTCGCGGTCGAAAAATACGGCGCAGACAACGATGCGCCGCCGCCCACACCGGAGTTGAGCCGCGAGGAGCTCGCACCGGAGCAGCCCGACGATCTCTTCGCAGGAATGGGTGAAGACGAAATCGACGAGGAAGAGGTCAAAGCCCGCGCCATCGCCCACGCGACCGAACGTGCTCGCAAGATCGCATCCGGTGGCGAACTCGACATGCTCCGCAACCAGGTCAAGCACCTGCGCGCGCGCGTCGAGGACGAGGAACAGCGAGCTGCTCGCGCCGAACGCATCGCCGAGATCAGCAAGAACGACCTCAAGTCGACAAGGGCCCGCTTTTCCAAGGTCGCCGAGCGCGAAAACGAGGCCAACGCCATGGTCCAGCGGCTCCGGCTTGAGCTGCCGCAGAAGACCTCCCACGACTTGCTCAAGAAGATGCTGCCGGCGCTCGACAGCCTCGACAGCGTGCTCAAACACCTGCTCAGCAGCGAGACCATTGGCGACGACACAAAGCGCGTCGTGGAGATCCTCGAGAAGGACTGGAAGCGGACCTTCGCCAACCTTCAGCTCTCGTCATTCGACGCGGTGGGGCAGAAGTTCGATCCGGTCGTTCACAGCGCGATCTCGGAAGTCGAAACCGACGAAATCACACCCGGAACCTGTGTGCGGCAAACCGGACGCGGCTACCTGCTCGAGCATCGGCTGCTCAGGCCGGCGCAGGTGGTGGTCTCGAAGGCGCTCGCAGAGGACGCCGAGTAGCCAAATACAGCGGCGCCCGCCAGTTCATCAAAACTCCTGAAACGGACCACTAG